>CAVBWT010000013.1:0-66671 GCA_963599235.1 Lawsonibacter asaccharolyticus
CCAGAGTACTCAGAGCTTTTGTTTTTACTCTGTCTACTCTAGGGGTAGCATATCAAGCGGCATGGCTTTTCTCAAATTGAGGTTTATTATGGTAACATTGCATGAAAACGGCATTTTCCTGAATCCGGACGGAACCATCTGCAAAAATCCTACCCTGACTGAGGCCGAGGCCCGGAAAAACGGGATGGCGTGGCGCATCCTTGAAGCCCACAACCACAGCGGCGACATGGAGCATCTCCGCCTGATGTTTGATGCGCTGGTCTCACCCGATAACAACTACGTCAGCATTTTGCAGACAGCTCGTGCTTCCGGCATGAAGAAATTCCCGGTGCCGTATGTCCTCTCCAACTGCCACAACACCCTTTGCGGCGTCGGCGGCACCATCAACGAGGACGACCACATGTTCGGTCTGGACAACGCCAAGAAATACGGCGGAATCTCTGTTCCCCGTTACCGTGCAGTCCTCCACCAGTACATGCGTGAGATGATGGCCGGCTGCGGCAAGATGATCTTAGGTTCTGACTCCCACACCCGTTATGGTGCCGTCGGGATGATAAGACCCGTGTCTGGCTGGAAAAGCACGGACATCCGGAAAAATATCACCCGATGACTCCTTCCGGCGTGACCTATTACGACAGCATGATCAAAATCGACCTCAGCACCGTCGAGTGCATGATGACTCTGCCCTATCACCCCAGCAATGCCCTGCCGATTCGGGAATTCAAGGCTGACCCGGCAAAATATCTCGCCGCTGTCGAGGCCGAGGGCAACAAGATCAAGGGCGAACACGGCAAGCCGTTCCACATCATGGACAAGCTGAAAGCGGACGGCCTACATGTCGACCAAGCTCTTGTCTCCGGCTGCGCAGGCGGCATGTTTGAGAACCTGTCGGCCATGGCGGACATCCTCGATGGCTGCGCTCTGCCCGGCAACGGACAGATGGCAGCGGCGATTTTGATAGACGCCCGGTCGATTGCAGCCACTGTCCGGAACGGCGGTGTTCTGACCGCCGCCACCGAGCTGGATGTGAACTATATTGAACGTGAACACGATTTCGACCCGACAATCTACCGAAATCCCCCTTCGCATCTGGAATGACGCTGGTGAGCGCACTCACACTGCAACGCTGGGCGGCATGACAAAAGAAGAAAAGAAATTCTTGCTTCCGGCTGTCTCATCAACTATTACCGTGCGGAGTAACGTTGTTTTCCAGCATTTCTCGCTCCAAGCCTTGCCTTCGGGCAGGGCTTTTTTGTTTTCCTCAACGCCATAGTCCTTTTTGTTTACGCTCATCTTACATACATTTTACATTCCTGCCAATTGGTTTTGATATTCTCGGTTTTGTGAGTCTTTCTTGGACTTTTGCTGTGAAATCTTGGATACATTAGAGTTTTTTCTTGCAAATTGCTCACTGCTATTCCATCTCCCGGGTGCTTCATGCAGTTTCATTCCATATGGGACTGGATTTTCCCGAAAAATCATCATTTATCCGGTCTTTTCTTTTGGATTATTTTGTAGTATGATGAAGTTATGGAATGACAAATGACGAAATACCCCTTCTTCGCGCTTTACTGCGGAGCATCAATACTGAAAGGTGGAGAACCGTTTTTTATGGATGAAAAAGATTTTGAGCTGCTTGAAGTCCTCGATGAGACTCGCAACATCACCCACGCGGCGGACAAGCTGTACATGACTCAGTCCGCGTTGTCAAAACGCATCAAATCCATCGAACAGGAGCTTGGAGTCGAGGTGCTGCTCCGCTCCCGTCAGGGCATCCGGTTCACGCCGGAGGGCGAAAAAGTTCTCGAACACAGCCGGGCCGCCCTGCGTGAGATGGAAAAGCTCCGCCGTGGTCTGGATGCAATGCGCGGCGAGGTCTGCGGCACATTGAAAGCCGGTATCTCCATCAACTTTTCCTACTACCGCCTGCCGGACATCCTGACCGAGTACCACAACAAATATCCTCACGTCCGGCTGGACATTGCCACCGGCCACAGCCGTCAGCTCTATCAGCAGATGCTGGACGGCAGTCTGGATGTTGCGGTGCTGCGCGGAGAATATCCGTGGGATGGTACTCAGTTCCTGCTCTCGCAGGAAAACATCTGTCTCATCCATGCACCTCGATATGAAGGGGTTCCGCTGTCGGATTACCTCTACATCGACCACCACACTGATGTTTCGCTTGGTGCATTGATGGCACGCTGGCGTTACGAAAACGGCATCACCAGCGATGCGGGCAGCTTTATCGTAGACAACATTACCGCCTGCCTCGAGATGGTTCAGCGTGGGCTGGGCTGGGCGTTGCTGCCAGAGATTGCATTGGGGAATTTCGATGGCTGCATTCACCCCTGCACCTTTGAGAACGGAGAACCGTTCGTCCGGCGTACTTCCATCTTCTGTCAGCGTGACGCCGCTGCTCTGCCGCAGGTGCAGCTGTTTATGGATCTGCTCAAAAAACGCCGCTGAACAGAAAGGAGGACTCTCATGGAAACTACCGTTTCGCTGCTCGAAATGCTGGACGCCCGGGAACGCCGGGTGCATCACCAGCAGGAATTGCAGGCAAAATATCACACTGCTCTCATCTGCTTTACCATGAACATCGCTGGGCCGGTCAAGATCAGTCCGCTCATCCGGCGCGGTTTTGCCCGTGGCCGGGAGCTGTTGGAACGCCAGCTGATGCGTTGTAAAATCAAACCGCTTCAGGTCGACGTTATCCGGGAAAATACCGGTTGCGAAGCCTTTTATGTACTGGATGCTGACCCATTGGAGATCAAAAAAATCACGACTCTAATCGAGGATGCCAGTCCGCTGGGCCGGTTGTTCGACATGGATGTTCTTCGTCCGGATGGCCGGAAGGTCGACCGAGAAGAATTGCATCTTGAAGGCCGGCGGTGTCTTATCTGCGGAGGGCCTGCCAAGGTTTGCAGCAGCCGCCGCATCCATACCGTTGCCGAATTACAGGAAAAAACGACTGCCATTCTGGAAGATACCATGAATGAGCTGGACATCCACACCGCTGCGCAGCAGGCCATCCGTGCCCTGTTGTATGAGGTGACGACCACGCCGAAACCCGGCCTTGTTGACCGGCGGAACAGCGGCAGTCATGACGATATGGATTCCTTTACCTTCATGAGCAGTGCGGCCTCACTGGGGTCCTATTTTGAAGCCTGCACCCGGGTCGGACGGGAAACTGCCGCCCGACCTGCTGCAGAAACCTTTGCCGCTCTGCGTCCGCTGGGCTGCGAAGCCGAGGGCGAAATGCTGGCTGCGACCCACGGGGTCAACACCCACAAGGGAGCAATTTTCTCTATTGGCATCGTCTGCGCCGCACTGGGACGATTGAACCGGGAACTCTGGGGCAACCCGGCTCGTGTCCTTGCCGAAGCCGCTGCCATGACCGCCGGGCTGACCGCACAGGATTTTGCAGGCGTCACCGCCGAAAACGCTGTCACTGCAGGGCAGAAGCTCTATGTTCAATACGGCATCACCGGTGTCCGCGGACAGGTGGAAGCCGGTCTGCCTGCGGTGCTGGACTATGGCCTTCCGGCTCTTGAGAACGGCCTTGCACAGGGGTACGACATCAATCGGGCCGGGTGCGGCGCACTGCTGGCGATTCTGGCGCACAGCACTGACACCAATATCATCGCCCGTTCCAGCCGAAAGCGGCAGCTGGCTCTGGTCGACGAGCTGAACGCTCTGCTTGCCGAGACACCTTATCCGGACGAAAAGACGCTGGCGGAACTGGATGACCGTTTCATTGCCGAAAACCTCTCGCCGGGCGGCAGTGCCGACCTGCTGGCCCTCACCTATCTGCTCCATTTTTTCAAAACGGAGGTCATTGAAGATGTCTGAATACTCCATCTCTCAGGTCTACCCCACCGACAAGCGGACGCTGGCTGAAATTGACGAATTACTGAATCAGGAGGGCATCCGCCGCGACGGAAACCTCGATTATATCTGTGCCATGTTCGATGAAAATTACCATGTCATCGGCACGGGCAGCTGTTTCGGCAACACTTTGCGGTGTTTTGCGGTCAGCAGTGCGCATCAGGGCGAGGGACTGCTCAATCAAATCATCACCCACCTCATCGAGGTGCAGTGCGCACGCGGCAACATGCACCTTTTTCTGTATACGAAAGTCAAAAGCTCTAAATTCTTTGGCGATCTGGGCTTTTATGAGATCGCCCGGGTCGAAGACACGCTGGTTTTCATGGAGAACCGCCGGGATGGTTTCGGCTCTTACCTGCGCCGTCTTGAGAAAACCAAGACCGAGGGCAAATCTGCCGCACTCGTCATGAATGCGAACCCTTTCACCCTCGGCCATCAGTATCTTGTCGAGACTGCCGCAGCCGCCTGCGACACCCTGCATCTCTTCGTTGTCAGCGAGGACTCAAGCCTTGTTCCCTTCTCTGTCCGGAAAAAGCTGGTCGCGGAAGGTGTCGCCCATCTGCCGAATGTTGCCCTGCATGACAGCGGCCCCTACATCATTTCGAATGCCACCTTCCCCAGCTATTTTCTGAAAGATGAGGCCGCCGTCATTGACGGACACGCCCGTTTGGACTTGGCTGTTTTCACAAAAATCGCCGCCGCGCTGAACATCACCGCTCGCTATGTCGGCGAAGAGCCTACCAGCCAAGTGACCGGCCTATACAACAAAATCATGTGCGAGCAGCTCCCGAAAGCCGGTATTGACTGCATCGTGATCCCTCGCAAACAGGCAAACGGCAAAGCCATCAGTGCTTCCACCGTCCGTCAGTGTCTCCAGTCCGGTGACTGGGCAGCACTGGAAACCCTCGTTCCCAAAACGACGCTGGATTACTTCCAAAGCCCCGAAGCTGCACCTGTCCTCGCCCGTATCCGTAACGCCGGAAATGTGGTGCATTACTAATTTCTAACACATCAAAGCCCCCCGGAAAGTTTCAAGCTTTCCGGGGGGCTTTATTGCTTTGTTTTAGTTTTTAGTGATTCAGATTAGTACTGAGCAACCAGAACGACGATATCAACACCGAGGACACTGTAAGTAGCGATGCCATACTTGGTGAGCTTCTTTTCGTTATAATCCTTTGCATTGTAATTCTTGATTGCATTTGCAAAGTAAGTCGAAGCATCGCCTTCCTGAACCGGCTCGCTGCCCATCGTGGTCAGCATAACTTTCTGGCCATAACCGGAAGCCGCAATTGCAAACTCATCGGTCTCCATATTCAGACCTGCATCCTTCAGAATTTTTTCTGCAATTGCCTCTGCATTTTCAGGATCCTGAGCCAGTTTAACCAGCTCCGGGATACCAATTTTCTTCACGCCAGAAACCAGTTTCTCTGCACTCTTGGTGGTCGTCTCATTTTCTGCCACACTACTGTTTGCACCCAGCTTCGATGCAACCTCGCTGGAATAGGTCTTTGCCGACTTGCCGCAGCCGGTGAGAACGGTGAGTGCCATCACGCAGACGAGCGCGAGGGCGAGGAACTTCTTTAAATGTTTCATGATTGGTAGCTCCTTTCAAATTGTACCCATTTGCAATCCCTTGGCAGAATCACTTCTGCTCTTGTTGTCACAAAAATATTACAATTTTCACAATTTGTCAAGAACTCTCTCTTTGTTTCTGCGTTATCCACAAAAGCGAGATATCCTTCTTGTGAAAGCTGCTCAATCTCCGAAGCATTCGTCTCTATTTAGTGACCGCTCTTCCGCAGATCCAGCTCCCAGACCATGCCCAGCTCATTGAGCTTCTCGATCCGTTCCGGGGTCAGCTTGGGGTCATGCCGGGCATAGCAGTCACGCATCCGGCGGATCCAGTCGCCCAGACAGTAGCCGTCTTTCGTCTTATAATTCACCGGAACACGCAGATTTCCCTTGGCGTTGCGGTAATTTTCAGCACAGCGGAGTGCGCAGCCCCACTTGGCTTCCCGGGCATCCCACTCCATGCCGATCTCATCCAGCAGAGCGATATGTTCCGGCGTGACCTGAAACGAATCCGGACGGGTCTTGCGTGCCGCACGGAGATTCGAGATCCAGACGCCCAGACGGAAATTCGTCTCGTCGGTGTAACTGGCCGGAACCAGCAGGTCGCCGTACTTTTTATAATATACTTTTGCGCGGCTGTAATTCCGCTGCCAGTTCTGGTCACGCACCTGACAACGCTGCCGCGGACTGCTCTCAGCCGCACGGCTCAGCTCATCCTTGAGCAGATTTTTCAGGGCTTTGCGCTGTTCCGCGGTCAGGCTCGGGTCATTTTTCTTGAGCCGCTGCTTCTGACGGGAGATCCAGCTGCCCAGCCAAATCCCCTCTTCTGTCTTATACAGGCTGGGAACCGGTTCGCCGTTATGTTCTTTTTTATACTTTTCTGCCAGCTCAATGCGGTATTCCCACGAGTTGTTATGGCTCCACTCCATCCCGATCTTATCCAGCAGAGCCTTGCGTTCCGGGGTCACGCGTGCGCTGCTCCGCTCCGGGTTCTGGTAAGCATACCGCTGCCGGGAGATCCACTTACCAAGCAGAACACCATCCGGCGAGACATATTCCGACGGAACATCAAGGTCGCCGTGTTCCTGATAATACCGTTCTGCCACTTCATACGCCTGCTGCCAGCGGCGGTCATTCCGGTTTGTCCAGTCGACCCCGATTGCTTCCAGCCGGGCGACCTGCTCCGGAGTCAGGTCATTATCTTTGTAAGCAGCGCGCTGGCTTCCCAGCCAGACGCCCAGTGCCATTCCGTCCGGCGTCACATATTTTACCGGTATTTCCAGATTGCCATGCTTGAGATAATACCGTGTCGCAGCGGCATAGCTCTGCTCCCAAAGGCTGCTGGCTGTATCCCAGACCATCCCCATAGATTGCAGACGCTCGATGCGCTGTGGGTCAAGGCTGCCGCTCAGATAACGCTGACGGTTATAAACGATCCACTCGCCCAGCGCAAAACCGCTCTTGTCATGATACCGCACCGGAACCAGCAGGTCACCGTGTTCGTCCCGATACTTCTTGGCCGAAGCGCAGCCGCGCTCCCATGCCAGCGTAAGACGCTGTTTCCAACTGATGCCGATCTTATCCAGCCGATTGATCTGCTCATCGGTCAGCCGGCCGGCACGCTGTCCGGCACGCACCTGACGCTGAATCTCCAGCCAGCGGCCAAGTGCAAGGCCGTTTTCGGTAACATAGCCGCGCGGCACATCCAGCTTTCCCGTTTCGGCGTTGATCTTTCCGCAGGTCTTTGCCGCTTCGTAGAACTCTTCCCATGTGTTTTCAAGTCCACGCTTGAGCTTCTTAAAGCAGAGCGTTGCCTGACGGAGTGGATCGCGGAGCCTGAACTCCGTCGGAACGCCGCACTGTCTGCGGACAGCATCCTCATATTCCCGGCGGACAGCCAGCATCGACATAACACCCTCGAACGAATTGGTAAAATCGACGATCTGGATCTGTTTGCCGCTTGCCGCTAACGCCCGGCTGAACATCTGACGGAAGATCTCCTCATCCGGGCTTCTTCTCAACAAAATCACACCGTCCAGCCCATCAATATGGAGCTGTGCATCCGGTCTGTTCTGGTAGACCAGCAACCGGACACGCGACGTATCATCTTCCAGAAATTCCTGCAAAGCCGGACTGCCGACCAGCGGACTTTCGCCGACGCAGTAAAGCCGGGGCGGCTGTTCATTAAAGGTAAACAGCTCCTGTATCCGCGGCAGGCAGGCCATCGTCCAGTCGTAGTTTTCGCCCAGAACGAGGTACTTGCCGCCGTTCATTCCCAAGGGGCGGATCAGCTCGTGGGCCGCTTTTTCAGCATCCCGGACGGCATAGCTCAGATTGGTATAAAGCTGTTCGTTCGGGTCCGGACGGCCCGGGCTGCGAAGATTCTTCACCCGGGCACGAAGGCCGGCCATGACGTCCCTGCTCGACCACAGCAGCGTCGCAAACGGCTGCGGATAGGGCAGGACATGATTTGCGACAGCCTCTCCGACATTATAGCAGGACACCACTGCACCCTGAAACAGCTCTTCCGCGCTGAGACAGGGAGCGTTCGGGCTGTTCGGCTCTGCCAGACCCAGCAGTTTCACATCCGGGCAGAACCCCAGCAGACGGCCGACGCTCCGGTTCCAGCCATCCGCGCCCAGCTCCTGATACATATCCAAAATCAGATAAGCCGGATGTTTTGCCGCCAGTTCGATCCATTCTTCCGGGCTGGCAGCTGCCAGCTTCTCGCAGGAATAAAGCTTTGCCTTTTCCGGCAGAGTTCCCTCGGTCTGACGCAAACGCAGACGGCACTCGCCCGGCACAAGCCAATAGATCACCTCATCCGGATGCTCTTCCAGCAATTTCCATGCCAACCGGCTTTTTCCGGTTCCTGCCGGTTGGATGACTGCTGCTCTACCGCTCTCGGCAAGCTTTTTTACAACAGCCTGATATACGCTGGTATCATTCTGATACAAATCCTTTGCCATAACTTTCGTTCTCCTTTTGTCGGAAACCAGATGCGGCAAATTCCGCAAATTTAAGCCCTTCGTGAAAGGTTTTCGTCATAATACAATCCCGGTCACACGCTCTACCGGTCCGCTGGGTCAAGAAAGGCAATTTTCCCAGTTTATTTGTATCATAAAAGTTTGTTTCTTGTCAAGTTCCTTTTAAGAAATTTTCGTTTTTTCTGCCGTAAAGTGTCCATGACGTGGTTATAACAACAGACACTCGCCCTTCGTTTGGATATACTATTAAAATAAATCCGGCAAAAAGGAGCTGTATCATTTGTCCGAACGTATCTTCACCATCTCACAGAAACGCCCTATCCGCCCGGAGATGACGGTCTCCCGTCCGGCCGGTCTGGGTAAAACCGTCCCGGTAACGTGGTTTTCGCTGGGAGCCGGCACCTCCATCACACCGGAATCTTACGACTGCACCACCCTGTATCTCATTGCAGAGGGCAGCGGCGAATTTCTTCTGGGCGAGGACGGTCACTCTGTCCGGGTCGATTCGGACGAGCTGCTTCTCGTTCCGCCCAAAACGCTGTGCGGCACTCAAACTGACAGCGGATTGCTTTATACCGAAATCATTTTAAAAAAGGAGAATCCCACTATGAACAGCATCATCAAAGCAGGCCAGCCCACGGAACTGAAAGATCTCATCTCTTACGAAGAGGGCAGCATCTCCAACCTCGACCTTGCGCATACCGACAACATGAAATTCGTCCTGATGGCCTTTGACGAGGACACCGGCCTGACTCCTCACCGCGCACCCGGCAACGCCATCCTGACCGCCCTCGAGGGCAAAGCCATCATCGGCTACGAGGGCAGGGACTACGAGCTGAACGCAGGCGAGAGTTTCCGTTTTGACAAAAACGGTCTGCACAGCGTTACCGCTCAGGGCAAGTTCAAGATGAGCCTGCTGCTGGTTCTGGAATAAGTCTTCTAAAAGTATAAACCTCTCAGTCGAGCCATGCTCGCCAGCTCCCCTAACAGAGGAGCCTCTGGCGAAAAGGATAACTTCTCCTTTCTGCCAAAGCCTCTCCTCAATAGGAGAGGTGGCATCGCGTAGCGATGACGGAGAGGTTTTTTGCATTTTCGTTATTCAGAATCCGCATTTTACATCGAAGCCGCTTTATGATACTATTTAAAATAGAGATTTGACCTCTTCTATCCAGAAAGGAGTTTCTTTATGTCTGAAGCACTTCGTAAAAACATTCTGGTCTGCCTGCCGACCACCGAAGTACAGCGCAACGCGCTTATCGCTGCTGCACCGGAATCTGAGTTCCGCTTTACCACCGCCACCACCGTGACCGAAGAGGATGCTGTCTGGGCGGACATCATCCTCGGCAATGTTCCAGTTGCGCTCATCTCCAAGAACGACCATGTGGAATGGTTCCAGTCCAACGCCGCCGGGCCAAACGACTACCTCAAGCCCGGCGTCTTGCCCGAGCAGTGTGTCGTGACAAATGCTACCGGTGCTTATGGTCTGTCCATCAGCGAATGGATGCTGGGCATGTGGATGGGTCTGCAAAAAGACCTGTTCCTCTACCGTGACCGCCAGAATGAACACAAGTGGGCTCCCACCGGCCACTCCGTGCTGAGTGTCTACGGTTCCCGTGTCCTTTGTGTCGGCATGGGCGATATCGGCTCCAACTTTGCTCGCCGTGCGCACGCACTGGGCGCAGAGGTCGTTGGCGTCCGCCGCACCGTTCACCCGGATACTCCCTGCCCGGATTACTGCCTGCGTGTCGTCGCACAGGCCGACCTTGACAAGGAGCTGCCCGAAGCTGACCTCATCGCCCTGAGCCTGCCCGGTACCCCGGAGACCGAGAACCTGTTCAATGCCGAGCGTCTGGCACGCTGCAAAAAGGGCGCGATTTTGCTGAACGTTGGCCGTGGTTCCAGCGTCGACAGCGATGCACTGTCCGAAGCCGTCCACAGTGGACATCTCTTTGGTGCCGGTCTGGACGTCACTGCTCCGGAACCCTTGCCTGCCGACCATCCGCTCTGGGCAGAACCGAATGTCATCATCACACCGCACGTCTCCGGCAAATTCAGCCTGCCGAAGACTCTCGAAAATATTGCGGAGATCTTTGTCCATAACCTCCAGCTCTACGCTGCAGGAAAGCCGCTGGACAATCAGGTCAGCCGCACCACTCAGTATGCCAGCGGTGCCGAGAGCGGCAAACGGCTCGTAAGCACCTTCTGAGTTTTACGGTTCCTTTACACAGAAAGCGCAGACAGTCCGAAAAACTGCCTGCGTTTTTTACTTTCTGTTGCCTAATCCTCCAAAAACCGCTATAATGATTTTATCAAATTGCTTTTTATCAGAAAGGACGTTTTTGAATGGGAATCGTAGTAATCGGCGCAGTGTTTGTGGATATCAAGGGTTATCCTCTCTCCACCTATATTCCCGGAGGCCGCAATGCCGGACGGATGGAACAGGTACACGGCGGCGTCAGCCGCAATGTTGTTGAGGATATCGCAAACGTAGAGCTTCGCCCCACCTATGTTAGTCTGGTCGATGATACCGGCACCGGTCAGGACGTGATCGACAAGCTGGCGAACCACAAGGTCGACACGCGCTTTATCAAACGTGTTCCGGACGGCATGGGAACATGGCTTGCGATTTTTGACAACAACGGTGATGTGACTGCTGCCATCTCCCAACGCCCGGATCTGACCCCCCTGATCAGCCTGCTGGAAGAACAGGGTGATGAAATTTTTGCGAACTGCGACGCCATCGCTCTGGAACTCGACCTCGAAAAAGATACGGTCAAGCAGGCTCTGCGCTACGCAAAAAAATACAACAAAAAGGTCTTTGCCGCCGTTTCCAACATGAGTATTGCGATGGAACGCCGGGACTTTATCCAGCAGCTCGACTGTTTCATCTGCAACCAGCAGGAAGCCGGTCTGCTCTTCTCGGATGATTACGGTCACTTGAAACCCGAGGAAATGTGCCAAGTCCTCGCTGCCAATGTTCAGAGTGCGAACATTCCCTGCATGGTTGTCACGATGGGCGGTCAGGGTGCTGTTTATGCCCGTGCCAACGGTGAATGCGGCGTAGTTCCTGCCAAGAAAGTCGATGTCATCGACACCACCGGCGCAGGCGACTCTTTCTTTGCCGGCACGGTCATTGGCCTGACCTATGGCAAGACCCTCGCCGAGTCCTGCGAGATCGGCAGCCGTCTTGCTGCCTCGGTCATCTGCATCACCGAAAACGTCTGCCCCCGGTTCCGTCCGCAGGAGTTCGGTCTGGATATCCCGGTGATCGACTGAAAACCGCTCTCTTTCTGCAATTTTCAAAAAGGGTCTTGACCTGAACTCAACTTCAGGTGTTAAAGTATAAGTATCAAAACGGCTCAGCCGCAATTGCAGAGAAAGAGAGAAGGTTTTTCTGATGAAAGAAAAAATTGTACAGACCGCAGGCCGCAACGCCCTCGGCACATTTGCACCGGCATTCGCTCATTACAACGACGACGTCCTCTTTGGCGAGAACTGGAATGATGACGGCATCGACTTCAAGACCCGGAGCATCATCACCGTGGTCGCTCTGATGGCATCCGGCATCACCGATTCCTCCCTGAAGTTCCATCTTCAGAACGCAAAAAATCACGGTGTGACTCAGAAAGAGATCGCCGCCATCATCACCCACGTTGCATTCTACGCAGGCTGGCCGAAGGGCTGGGCTGTCTTCAACATGGCAAAAGAGGTCTGGGATGTCGAACCGGAGGATGAATCCGCAAAGGCAAAGCATCAGGCTTCCATGATCTTCCCCATCGGCGAGCCAAACGTCGCCTATGCAAAGTATTTCATCGGCCAGAGCTACCTTGCACCGGTCTCCAATGAGCAGGTCGGCATCCACAACGTCACCTTTGAGCCGGGCTGCCGCAACAACTGGCACATCCACCACGCAAAATCCGGCGGCGGTCAGATCCTCATCTGCGTTGCAGGCCGCGGTTACTATCAGGAAGAGGGCAAGGAGCCGGTCGAAATGAACCCCGGCGACTGCATCAACATTCCTGCCGAGGTCAAGCACTGGCATGGTGCTGCACCCGATAGCTGGTTCTCTCACCTTGCCGTTGAGGTTCCCGGTGTCGAGACCTCGAACGAGTGGTGTGAGCCTGTCACCGACGAAGAGTACAGCAAGCTGAAGTAAGTTCTCACACAAAGAAAACCCAGCCGCACCTGATTTGATATCGGGTGCGGCTGGGTTATTTTATCATATCGAAACGTCAGCTTCGCCGGACAGTTTCCCTTATCTTTCAGCCTTCACGGACGGCTCACTTTCCCCATTTTCGTTCCACCAGATAAAAGGTCACATCCGCTTCCGGGTCGGTCAGCGGAAGAAAGACCCGGCCGGGATAACGCTCCTGCGAATTTTTAAAGTAATCCGTGGTAAAACAAGGCAGCGAAGAGGACGCTACCAGCTCATCGAAAGTGAACTCATCCGTCTGCACCAGAAACCGGGAAGACGGCATCTTCTGGCGGCAGAGCGTATCCCAGAATCCCAGCTCTGTCCGGAGCAGAAAGTTAAAACCGTTGATGTCCGCAAAGGTCAGTGTCTTATGCTGTGCCAGCTCATGGGCCGGCGGCACGCAGACAAACAGCTTTTCTCGCATGAACTCTCTCTCTTTCGTTTCCAGCGGAAAGGGCAGAATGGCAATATCGCAGCCGCCATTCGCCCAGACTTCTAATACCTTTTCATATTGATATTTTACATTTTCGCTGTTCCGTTGTAAAGTATAGCCAGAAGCAAATCTCACCTAAAACCAGCACAGGCTTACGGCAACGAGCAGGGTGTGGGCGATGCACTGGCCGAATGCGGTCTGCCCCGTGAGGAGTTCTTCCTGACGACCAAAGTCTGGATCACCAATGCCGGTTACGAAAAGGCCAAGGCTTCCATTGAGGAATCCATGCGCAAGCTCTGGACGGCGGCGAAAGCCTGTTCTTCTCCCACTATGATCCCAAGACCGTGGAATGGTTCATGTCTATCATTTAAGCCATTTTTAAAAAAGTCTGAACGCAAAAGCACCCCCGAAGAGGTTTTTCACAGCTCCTCGAGGGTGTTCTTATATGCAGATCACACGCTATAACGCAGCCAGACGGCATCGCTGTCAAAGCGTTTGACGTCGGTCAGGTGAAGATGCGTCAGCGGATGCTCCATCGAGCGGCCATCAAAGACCGAGGGCATCTCCTTGCGTCCATCAATGCCGCAGCCCATCAGGATACTGACCTCATCCAGAAGACCGGCATCGAGAAAAGCGGTATTGATGGCCGGGCCGCCCACAATGCCCATTCGTTCCACGCCAAATTCCTCGGCGAGAATTTCACTTGCGCGTGCAAGGTCGATCTTCTCTGCACCGCAGGCGATCCACGAAATGTGCTTACCGTCCAGATAGTTCAGGTACTCCTGCGGCACTTGCTCGCTGGTAATGATGAGATACGGTTTCTCCATCCCGGCGGCATCCGGCCAGAGAAGTTTGCCGTGGGTATCGACCACGACCTCGTAACCGGCGGCATCTGCCTTTTTGGAGAAGCCTTCTTTGCCGAAGGGCGTGTTGTCCTTTGCCTCAAAGACGCCCGGTTCTGCCATTTCCAGTTCGGCAGTCACGCGGCCGCTGACAGTCGTAGGAATGTTCAGAGCGTTCAGCGTTGCGTAGTAATCATCGACGCCGGGCAGCTGCGAAGTCATCGCGCAGTCGATGCAGCCGTCAATGGATGTCATCATGTGGCAGATGATATAAGGTTTCTTCATTACAGTTTTCCTCCGTACACCGGGAAGCCGCTGCTCTCGCCGTAGTTGTCGATCTTCTTAAAGTGCTTGAGCGTCTCCATATCCTCTTTGCTGATGGTGAAATCCACCTCAGCGTTGGTCTTCATGTGGTCGGGATTTGCGGTCTTAGGCAGAGCCACCGCACCCAGCTGCATGGTGTAGCGGATGCAGAGCTGCGGAACCGAGACGCCGTACTTTTCCGCAATCGCCTTGATCTCCGGCTGGTTCAGAATCACGCCATGAGCGATGGGCGAATATGCCTCGACCACGATGCCGTTTTTCTGGCAGAACTCGACCAGTTCCAGCGGCGTATTGCTGATATGGAGCAGGATCTGGTTCACCATCGGCTTGATGGTGCATCCTTCCATCAGGCTGTTCAGGTCGCCGATTTGGAAGTTTGAAACACCGATGGCACGCAGTTTTCCTTCTTTATAAGCATCCTCCAGCGCACGCCATGCCGCACGGTTTCCCTCAACATAGCGGTCATCGCACTGGTTGACCTTGTCCCACGGCTGAGGGCTGTGGATGATCATCATATCCAGATAATCCAGACCCAGCTTTTTCAGCGTCTCGTCGATACCCTTTTTGGCTTTCTCGTAGGTCTTATGCTCTGCAGCGACCTTGGAGACAACGAACAGCTCCTCACGAGGAATGCCGCAGGTGCGAACGCCCTCGCCGACGCCGCGCTCATTGCCGTAAGCCTGCGCCGTGTCAAAATGACGGTATCCCAGCCTTGCGGCCTGACGGACTGCCTCGGCCACATCTGCGTCGTCGATGAACCATGTGCCAAGACCCAGCTGTGGGATCTTGACGCCGTTATTCAGAGTTAAAGTATTCATGTGAATGCCTCCCTTTTTGTTTCTGGTTCCATTCTACTACATAAACTTAACTTTAGGTCAAGGGCATTTTTGAATTTTTCTTCGATAAAAATTTTTTCGCCGAAAAGTCTTGACTTGGAGCAAACTCCAAGTGCTATACTAAGGCCGTCAAAGGAGGCACCGCATATGACCATCAAAGAAGTATCCGAAAAATACCACATCTCGCAGGATACGCTCCGCTATTATGAGCGGATGCAGATGATCCCGAAAGTCCACCGCACCTCCGGCGGCATCCGGGACTATCAGGCGGAAGACCTGCGCTGGGTCGAGCTGGCGATCTGTATGCGGAGTGCCGGGCTTCCCATCGAGGTGATGATCGAATATCTCCGGCTGTTTCAGGAGGGCGACGCCACCATTCCGGCACGACTGGAACTCCTGAATGAGCAGATGGAGGCTCTCCGCGCCCAGAAAGAGCAGCTGGAAGCCACGATGAAGCGGCTCTCCTACAAAATCAAACATTACGAAGACGCTCTCCAGACCGGAAAACTGGTCTGGGATACGGACAAGGAACACTGAAAAGGAGAATCACTATGGCAAAGTTGATCGCATTCTATTCCCGTGCAGACGAGAATTATTTCGGCGGCAGCTACCGGTTCATTCCCGTCGGCAACACCGAAAGAGTCGCCTATATGCTGGCAAAGCTGACCGGTGCAAGCCTGCTGAAACTCGAGCAGAAAAAGCCTTACTCAGCCAATTATCAGGAGTGCATTGCCGAGGCAAAGCATGATCTGCAGGCAAATGCCCGTCCGGAACTGGCAGCACTGCCGGAAAATCTGGATAAATACAATGAAATTTATCTCGGCTATCCGAATTATTGGGGCACGATGCCGATGGCAGTCTACACCTTCCTCGAGCATTACGATTTCACCGGCAAGGTCATTCATCCCTTCTGCACCCATGAGGGCAGCGGTCTTTCCAATACTGTCAAAGACATTGAGAAAACTGCCAAAGGTGCAATCGTAAAGCCGGGTCTGGCGATCCATGGCAGCAGTGTCGATACCGCCGAAGCAAAACTGAAAGGATGGATCTAAAATGGAATACGAAAAGGGTCATGTTTACAAACTGATGGACGAAGGCGGCTCCACGGACGTTCGGGAATCCTACTTTAAAGAAGCCGGTGAAGAGATGATCCGTGCGAGAACGCTCTGCGCCAAGGCAAATGCCACTCTGCCCGACGACCCCAGCTACATGAAGTATCTTGAAGAGCTGTTTGGCCGCGACCTGAGCGATGTCCGCATCCTGACCCCTTTCATCTGCGATTTCGGCAACCGGATCAAGTTCGGCAAAGGCGTGTTCATCAACCACTCCGCCATCCTGTCCGCGTCCGGCGGCATCGAGTTTGAGGACGGCGTCATGATTGCTCCCGGCGTCCGCATTGCAACCATCAACCACGATATGAACAACCGCCATACCATCTACACCTACGGCAAAGTCACCATCAAAAAGAACGCATGGCTTGGCATGAACGTCACCATCTGCCCGGGCGTCACCGTTGGCAAGTATGCCGTGGTCGGTGCCGGTGCGGTCGTCACAAAGGACGTTCCGGATTACGCTGTGGTCGGCGGCGTTCCGGCAAAGGTCATCCGGATGCAGAACCCGTCGGAACAGCAGGAGTAAACAGCACTTATAATTTCAGATCTATAATTTAAAAGGCCGTTTCTATTTTCCAGAAACGGCCTTTTGGTTTTATTACTTTTCCTGCACCTGTTTTCCGGTCAGATGCTCGATGGTGATCTCATAGAGCTGCACGCCTTTGATCGCTTTTTTGACCTCTGCTTCGACCTCTTCTTTGCTGGGATAATATTTCATCGCCAGCTCACGCACCTTTGCTTCGGTAAATGCGGCATCCTCGACCAGATGGCACCGGCCAAACACCACGGTACTCTGCACATACGGAGCCCAGTCACCCGGCTCGAAATGTTCATTTCCGTAAACGGTAAAGCAGATTTTATCGCTCTTTTTCAGGGAGTCCACTTTCTGTCCGGCTTTTGCACCATGGAAATAGATCTTGCCCTCTGCTTCCTCATAGAAATAATTCACCGGGATCGCAAACGGGTAGCCATCGTCACCGTTGACGGCCAGTATACCCCGACGGGATTCCGCCAGCAGCTTTTTTGCAGCTTCGTCCGAAATTGCACGAGTCGTCCTTCGCATAGGTCTGAACATCTTATTTTTCTCCCTGATTTTTATTTTTGATTATTCCACCGTTACGCTCTTGGCAAGGTTGCGAGGCTTATCGACATCGCAGCCACGCAGGACAGCCATATAATAGGCGAAGAGCTGGAGCGGAACGATGAGCTGCAAGGGCATCAGCAGACCCTCGTAATCATCCAGACGCACCACATAATCCGCCACGCCATCCGGCACAACGGCGTCCTTGGTCGTGAACAAGATCACTCGTGCGCCGCGGCTCTTGGTCTCCTTGGCGTTGGAGATGGTCTTTTCATAGACCTGCTTCTGGGTCGCCAGCGCGATGACCGGCACGCCGTCGGTGATCAGGCTGATGGTACCATGCTTCAACTCACCGGCTGCATAAGCATCCGAGTGGACGTAGCTGATCTCTTTCAGTTTCAGGCTGCCTTCCAGCGAAAGCGAATAATCGAACCCACGGCCGATGAAGAAACAGCTCTGGGTGTTGACGAACCGGCTTGCCAGATACTTGATCTGCTCACAGTCAGCCAGACGAGGTTTGATGACCTCACCGGCACGGAGCAGCTCAGCGGTCAGACGTTTCGTCTCGGCCTCATCCAGCTTGCCTTTTGCGTAGGCCAGACGGAATGCGAACAGATACAGCACACACATCTGCACCATATAAGCCTTGGTGGACGCGACTGCGATCTCCGGGCCTGCGTAGGTGTACATCACATAATCCGCTGCCCGGGCAATGGAGCTGCCGACCACGTTGACGATCGCCAGCACCGGCACGCCGCGGCTCTTTGCCAGCTTGAGGGCGGCAAGCGTATCGCTCGTCTCACCCGACTGGCTGATGATGATGACCAGATCGTTCGGGTTCAGGATGGGGTCACGATACCGGAATTCACTTGCGATATCAACTTCTGCCGGGACTCGTGCCAGCGTCTCAATGGCCGCTTTGCCGACCATACCGGCGTGCATGGCCGTTCCGCAGGCCACCAGATGCACCGTGCCGATGCTGCGCAGCTTTTCATCCGTCAGTTCCGGGATGCGCAGTTCCGGCATTCCATTTTCCACACGAGGGCTGACGGTTGCAGTGATGGCCGCAGGCTGTTCGTTGATCTCTTTCAGCATAAAGTGCGGATAGCCGCTCTTCTCAGCTGCCTCCTGATCCCAGTCAGCCGTCAGCTTTTCCCGGTTGACCGGCTCCCCGAAGGCATCATAGAACCGGATGCCCTCGGCGTTGACAACGGCCATATCGCCTTCCTCGAGGACGCTGTAATCCCGGGTATACTTGAGCAGTGCCGGGATATCCGACGCCACAAAGTTCTCACCCTCGCCCCAGCCCACGATAAGGGGGCTTTCCTTCTTGACAGCGAAGATAGTGTCCGGGAAATCCCGGAACAGCACCGCCAGAGCGTAACTGCCGCGCACCATCGCCAGTGCGTCGTGCAGAGCCTTGAGCGGCTCGCCCTGATAGCAGCTGTCGATGAGCTTGACGAGGACTTCGGTATCTGTCTCACTCTCGAACGTATAACCATGTGCCGCCAGACGCTCTTTCAGCGCGCCGTAGTTCTCGATGATGCCGTTGTGGACGATGCTCACTCTCGGCGTCGAATGCGGATGGCTGTTGACGTCACTGGGTTCGCCGTGGGTCGCCCAACGGGTATGACCGATGCCGCAGAAGCTGTCTGCCAGATTTTCAACAGCCAGCTTCTCCCGAAGCTTCTGCAGACGGCCCTTGCTCTTGACGACCCGGATGCTGTTCTCATAGGCCAGCGCAACGCCTGCCGAGTCGTATCCACGATATTCCAACTTTTCCAATCCATCCAGCAGAACATTCTGCGCACTGCGCTTTCCGGCATAACCAACGATACCACACATACAAAACACCTCCATACCGACAGCCCGGCGCAGAATGCGCACAGCCGACTGTCAGCTTCCGTTCAGGCGGAGAAACACTTTCCCCCTGATTCAATTTATGTTCGTGTATGGCTTTCTTTGAAGGGATTTGTTGCGGTATTGCTGCCGTTTTTTGCCCTTCTCTGCGGCTGGTATAGCCCAAATCAGCCGGAGAAACATCCGCCGAGTCTTTCGATCATTTCTCTCCTCGTCACCCTCACAGCTGTCACCTGCGTGGCCCTGCGCTTTTTCGTCAACTGATGTTCCACATTCCTTCTTTCAATAAAAATTTTTATTATTTTCCCAGCATTTTATGCAGCCGTGTCTGCCAGACGAGCCGATAGACCTGCAACAGGTTGCGCAGGGCGCGGTCGTAGAGCAGAAAGGCCACATTGCCCATCGCCAGCGTTGAGAGCGAGACGATGAGAGCCGTCGTTTTCAGCTCCTGCGAGATACTGCCAGCCGGAACCAACAGCAGTACCAGCCCATACATCAGCAAAATTGCTCCGTTGCAGAGCAGCAGTTTCGCCGCACCGCGCAGCAGAGCCGGACGGATACGGTCGAAGTACGGTTTTACCAAAGGATAATACCCCAAAAGGAACACAAATGTCAAGGCCACTTCTTTATCCGACACAAAAAGCAGACTGAGCAGGCTGACCGCCCCATATGCCGTGAATGCCATCGTCTTTCCGCATTCCACGCAGACCGTGGCAATGAGCAGGCTTGCCGCTGCCGGTGCAATGAACATCAGCACCGGTATCACTGCCCCCAGAAGCATCAGGGCGATGCAGAGAGCAGACGCCATACCGCAGTATGCCATCACCCAGCTTTTGCGCCCTCTCAAGGCATCTCCCAGCTCACCGGCTGGTTTTCCGCATCCAGCGGTTCCACCGCATGGCGCAGACCCAAGATCATGATATTGTCGATAAGGGAGCGGTTCAGTTTGACATCCAGCATCCCGTAAGCGCGTACAAGGTCGTTTGCAGCTGCCAGCGACTGCCGCCGGGCGTTCTCAATGGCAGCATTCCGGTTGACGATATTGTTTGCCAGATAGACATTATACCGCCGCTTGACCTTATCTCGGGTCAGACTGTCCGCATTGTCCATCAGGTAAACCACCCGGCCGATGCAGCTGCCGATATAGTGCATACTCTTGCGCTGGTTGGGATCATCGTTGTTTGCAAGCAGGCCATACAGCGCACCGTACAGATTGCTTTTCGGCTCAGATGCCTGACTATAATTCTGGGTAAACAGCTGTCGCTGGACTTTCGCCTGATCCAGTTCCTGTGCAAAAATACGCTCCAGTGCCGGATTTTCTTTCACAGCCTTTTTATATGCGCCGCACAGGAACAGACCATCCGAGAGACGCTGCAATTTCTTTTTCAGGGAAAGCGCCCCCCACTGAGCATCCTGAAGCCGATGCCACGCCAGCAGGACTTCGACCTGCGCCGCCAGACGGATGCCCTGTGTCTGACACATCATTTTCTGCCAGACCAGCGTACCACGCAGACGGGTATTTTTACAGGTCGCCGGACGTCCGGCCAGACTGTCCGCCAACAGCGCGAACAGCACACCGTTGTACCGCAGACGGCAGCAGGAATATTTCCCATACGAGAGTGCCAGCTGGTGCCGGACACCGCGCAGATACCACAGATAGGTGTTGTAATCGCGAATCGTCAGCTCCGGCAGATACGGTTTCATCCGCCCGTTCATCACATTCATTCCCTTCCCGTTCCGATTCGGCTCTTTTGCCGTTTTTGAATATCAGTGCTAGTATAATCAATTTCGACACGAGTTGCAACTCCCCATTTGTAAATTCTTCAACAAAAAACGCACCAGATGTTTTTCATCTGATGCGTGAATAAGTTATGCTTTACTTTTTCTCAAAACGGTTCGGGGTGGTGCGTTTGCCGTCAAAGCCGCTCTTCGGCATGGGTTTTGCCGGACGGTTCTCGAACTTGGGTGCGTTGTAGTACATATACAGCTGGCAGGGGATCATACCGTTGTACATCTTGCGGCGTTTGTTGGCACGCTTGCCGTAGTGATGCTCAAAGTCCATATCAGCGGTGATGGCATAAACGCCTGCACAGGGGTGTGCTTCCATCTGCTGTCCCAGCGTCCGGGCCAGCTTTGCCGCGCCCTCGATGGTACTCATGCGCTCGCCATACGGCGGATTCGTCAGGACGATGGCCTCACTTTTCGCTGCGAAATCAGCGACATCGGCCACCTCAAAGTGACAGCGTTTCTCGACGCCTGCCAGCTTTGCGTTTGCATTTGCCAGAGCCACTGCTGCCGGGTCGATATCATAGCCGAATGCTTCAAACCCGACGTCCAGCTTGGACTCTGCCAGAGCTTTCTGCCGCTGCTCTGCCCAGACCGAAGCCGGAACAAAGCTGTAACGCTCTGCCGCGAACCGACGCTTCAGGCCGGGAGCGATGTTCATCGCCTTCTGCGCTGCCTCAATGAGCAGGGTGCCGCTGCCGCAGAAGGGGTCTTCCACCAGACTGTCACGGCGGACACGGCCAAGGTCAGCGATGGTCGCCGCCAGCGTCTCACGGATGGGAGCTTCCATTGCGTTCCGGCGGTATCCGCGCTTGTGCAGACCGTCGCCGGTGGTATCCAGCATGATCTCACAGACATTCTTCCGGAGCATGAAGCGAATTTTATATTCTGCACCGGTCTCGGGCAGAACGGAGGTCTTGTGCTTGAACATCAGACGCTTGACGACTGCCTTTTTGATGATGCTCTGGCAAGCCGGAACACTGGTCAGCTGGCTGTTCAGCGACGAACCGGTGACCGGGAAAGCCGCATCCGCCGGGAGAAGTTCTTCCCAAGGGATAGCATACACGCCATCGAACAGTTCATCGAAGGTGGAAGCCGGATAAGTGTTGAGCAGGAGCATGACACGCTCGACGGTGCGCAGATTGAGGTTTGCGGCAGCGATCATATCTGCGCCGCCCTTGAAGGTCAGACGGCCATCGCTGACCCGGATATCCTCGGCACCAATGCGGCGAAGTTCAAAGTTCGCGGTGGATTCGCAGCCAAAAAAGCAGGGTGCGATGAGTTCAAATTTTGCAGGCATCTTGTTTTCCTTTCCCGTAAAGTTCAGCTAAAAAACAGACCCACCCCACTGGGGCAGGCCCGAAGGTTCTCATTCAAATGTGCAGCAGCTCTTACCGACCGCCGCGACGGCTGCGAGGTGCATAACCGCCGCCACGACGATTGTTCGTCTCGTGGTCAAGGTCAGCCATCTTCTCCTCGCTCTGGCTCTTGAAGCGGCTCATCATGTCCTCAAAGCTCATATTGTCGGACTTGACGGGTGCTTTCGGCTGCCAGACACGGGGTGCGCTGTCGCGAGCCGAGCCGCGTCCGCCTTCACGGGGAGGACGGCCACCCTCACGGGAACCAGACCGGAATCCGCCTCTGCCGCCCTCTCTCGACCCATTCGGGCGAGGGCCGCGGTTATCACGCGCCGGGCGTGCCGGACGCGGAGGCGGCGGCAGCAGCCGCTTGATGGACAGTGCGATCTTGCCGTCCGGTGCTATGTTGATGACCTGCACCTTGACAACATCGCCATCGTGCAGAACAGCTGCAATATCCTGCACATACTCATTGGACACTTCGGAAATGTGGACCATGCCGACCCGGCCTTCCGGCAGCGAGACAAATGCGCCAAACGGCTTTACGCCGGTCACACGACCCTCGAAAACGTTCCCTACCTCAATTGCCAAAACTCAATACTCCTTGTACTCTCTAAAAAATCCGGTTCTCTGCGCCGCGCTCAGTTGCCCGTCACATCCACAAAGATGCGCTCGTTGGGCGCGGCATAATCGTAAGAATCCCGGGCGACCCATTCCGTCACCGCATCGGCGTCGCCGCTGAGGATGCGCTCCATCTCTTCGTTCTGGGTCTGCTGCTGCTCGATCTGCTCTCGCAGGGTCTCCAGCTCCGTGCGTTTGGAGCTGATCGCGACCTGATTGGAGATATATGCGGCCAGCAGACTGAGGAGCAGCAGCACAAAAAACAGCCGGAGAACTCCTCTCCACACTGTATTCTTTTTTCGCCTTTTACGACTCGGATTTGCCATTCCACATTGCCCCCGTTAAAACAGCAGGCGTTGCGTGCCTGTACTCTTACTTTGATACGCTAGAATTATACAACACGCGCCGCTCACTTGGCAAGTTCTTTTTGTATTTTTTTGAAACTCTTTTTGCGATGCACCCTCAAAAACCGTGCCGGAAGCCCCAGCAGACCGCCCACAGCGGCGGCGGACGCCACCGCGCTGCCGACCATGTACCACCGCAGCACACCGCCTGCGCTGTATGCGGCAGTGTAGCTCTGCAGACAGAACAGTATCGCCCCGACATACAGCACGTCCGGCAGAAAAGCCGCTCTCCCCTTTTTCGGAAAGATGGTCCGTAGCATCCCGAGGACGCCGCCCATCACGGCGCAGGCCAGCATCTCCTGTCCGACCTGAGGCAGTTCCAACGCCGGAGCCATCAGCGGAATAACCGGCGGAGCAGTCCGCCCGGCGTATGCTCTGCAGTGTACTCGAGCAGGTCGACCCGTCCGGTCAGCTTGACTTCCCCGGTATCGAGGTCCAGCGCGGTCACGCTCAGCTCTGCACCGGCAAGGTTCAGAACACCCCGGCTCGTCTCAATAGCGGCACTGTCTGGGTCGCATCGCAGCACCCGTTTCACCCCGGTGACCGTCAGCCTGCTTCGCCCTTCCAAGATCAGGTCATGGGGCTTCGCCTGCTCTGACTTCTCCGCGCTTTTCATCCCATCACACCCCTTTTTAGGAGTGTATGCAATGAGGAGAACTTTATAACCTCTCCGGCAATGCGAAACAGACTGAGAGGTTTACTCGCTGATGATCTCGTACATCTCCCGGGCTACATCCTTGGTACGGGGTTCGATGTCCGACAGGACTTTCACCTTAATGGGGCGGTTGCCGAAGGTAACCTCAATAATGTCGCCTTCCTTGACGGCCTGACTCGCCTTTGCGATTTTTCCATTGATGAGGATACGACCTGCGTCGGCGACTTCATTTGCCACAGTGCGGCGTTTGATGAGCCGCGAAACTTTCAGATACTTGTCTAATCTCATTTTATGTTTTCCTCCGTCTCACAGCAAGGCCATCACTTTTCCGAAAGCAAAAGCTTTGCTCGTTCTTCTCAGATCTGCCCGACATGCCAATGGCTCTCCCTTTGGGAGAGCTGGCGAGCGGAGCGAGACTGAGAGGGCTATGAAAAAGCCGCCGAACCCCTGTCAGAGAGGACCCGGCGGCGAGCAGCATTTTTTACAGGGTGTCCTTCAGAGCCTTGCCCGGCTTGAAGACGATGTTACGGGAAGCTGCGATGGTGATGGGCTCACGGGTACGGGGGTTGATACCCTGACGCTCTGCGCGCTCACGAACCTCGAAGGTGCCGAAGCCGGAGATGGTGATCTTCTCACCGTCAGCCATGCCCTTGCTCAGTGCCTCGAAAACTGCGTTGACAGCAGCCTCTGCGCTCTTCTTGCTCATCTCGGTGTTTGCCGCAACCTGTGCGATCAGATCGGTCTTAGTCATAGTAGAAAACCTCCACAAATTTTCATTCTTCTTCAGTCAAATATCTCTTATCTCCCGGGAGCTGTTTCTTCAGTCTCGACCCCGTTCGACTCGATTTCATTCTGTTTCAGCCTTTCGCTGAACCGTCTGGATGCGAAGCTCAATGCTTCTTCCGCATCCACACCGGCGATCCGCAGGGCATCCGCCGCAGCGAACAGCAGCTCTCCGGCCCGTTCCTGTGCGTTTTCCGGCGAGACTTCCGCCCACGCCTGCTCTGCCTGCGCAAGACTTTGTTCGGCCTGCGCTTTATCCTGTGTGCCAAGGCCGCGGCCTGCTGCGCGTTTCTGCAGCTTTTGCGCACGCATCAAGGCAGGAAGGGTCAGCGGAACCGTGTCCAGCTCATCGGCCAGCGTCCGGCGACCCTTTTCCTTATTTTTGAGCGCGTCCCAGCTGTTTATACCGGCATTTTCCGCCGCTGAGGAAGTAAAGATGTTCGGATGCCGGAAGACCAGCTTCTCGCACACTTCCCGGCAGACCTGCTCAAAATCGAACCGTCCGCGCTCTTCCTCGATGACGACATGGAACGCCACCTGCATCAGCACATCGCCCAGCTCCTCCCGAAGCATATCCGGGTCATCGGCGTCGATGGCCTCCAACGCCTCGCAGGTCTCTTCCAGAAAATTTTTCCGGATGCTCTGGTGCGTCTGGACTTTATCCCACGGGCAGCCCGTCTCCGGGTCACGCAGGATGCGGATGATCTCAAGCAGATCTTCCGCTGTGTAATGTTCCCGTTCCGGCCAGTCCTGCATCCGAATCTTCCTCTCTGCTTTATTGTCCTGCGGTAGGCTCAGATTGTACCGCAAAATCCGCTTGATTTCAAGGGTTTTCGCATATTTTGCAGTTTCCATGCAATGATTTCGCAAGAATTTCACACAAAAAGAGCGGCATCCCTGAGAGATACCGCCCAGTTCTGTTTATTCCGGAAAGCTCCTCAGAGCTGCGCACCGCACTTGTTGCAGAACAGCGCGTCGTCCGAGACGAGTGCGCCGCACTGTGGGCAGGTCTTGTGCGGCTCGTCTTCATCCTTGTCGATGGGGAACTCAATGGTCACATTATCGTCGCCTTCGGTCTGCACTTCTGCTTCCGGCTCTACCTCAACGGCAGTCGAGCCGACGGTCACTTTCAGGGCAGTCAGCTCCTCCTCGATGGAGTCGATCATCTCGATGTACTTATCGACAAGGGGCTGATTTTCCTCATGACCCTTCGCGAGACTGTACACCAGCGCGCCCAGCTGACGCTGTGCCTTTGCGAGTTTGGTCTGTGCGCTGACGATCTTTGCCTGCGTTTTGCCGCGCTCAGCCAGATCCATCGCCGCATTTTTGCCTTTTTCGGCATATTCCAGACCCATTTCCTTCAGCTTATTGAAATCCATAATAAGACACCTCTCTCAATTCATGCCCCGAATGGGCTTTTTCTCCTGAATATCTCTGCTGCACACGGGTGTCTTCCCTGTGCGTCGGGTGACGGCTTCATTATAACGCGTTCCACTTCTGATTGCAACGAATTGGCCGCAAGTTTTACAGTTTCGTGCGGATTTGGAAACAGTTTTTTCGCAATTGCACAAGAAGATCTTTTATTTGGTCTGTCCTGCGTAGAATTCCCGGAGCATGCTGTCCTCGGGCAGGAGTTCCAGCTGCACCGGCGCAACGTTCTCGAACCGGCGTGCCGTCTCATCCCAGAGTTCGGCGCAGTGGCCTTCCAGCGTGAACTGCTGGCGTACCTTCCGGAGCAGCTGCGCAATGAGACCCAGTTCATAGGTGAAAGAGGTATCCAGCAGGAAATCCGCCGTGGTCTTGAATCCCTTGATATACCGGGTCTCGCCGTCCAGCACTCTGTCCCACATGGCAAGTGTCTTTTCCGGGCTGCGTCCACGGGCGGCAGCATCCCGGAGGGTACGACGGCAGAGCCGGATATCCCGGGTGCTGATGCTGCGGCGTCCATCGACACAGTATTCCTCGCGCAGACCGGCGTAGATACGATAAATCTCGTTGTCCGGCACCAGACTCGTCAGCTCCGGGTTCAGGGCATGGATGCCCTCCACGATGCAGACACCGCCTCGCAGGTCGATGTTTTCCGTCTCGCTGGAACGTGCTTCCGCCGTGAAATCGTAGATGGGCAGTTCGGTCTTGCCGGTCTCGTTCAGTTCACGCAGACACTGACGGATGAGCGGCAGGTCGAGGGTGTCCGGATTCTCATAATCCAGCGTGCCGTCAGGCATTTTCGGATAATACTGCGCTCCCTTAAAGAAATTATCCAGACTGACGACCTGCGCCGGAGTTCCCTGACGCACCAGCTCCTCGGCCAGTTTATGCGCCGAGGTAGTTTTGCCGCTGGCAGACGGGCCGGTCAGCATCACGATCTTTGCACCGGAATCGCGCACTTTCTGTGCGGCATAGCTCACCCGTTGACGGTAGCTTTTCTCGCACATCTGCGCCAGAGCCTCCGGGCTTTTTGCCGCAACGTTGTAGAGGTCGACCTCAACCAGTCGTTTCGGAACCCAAATCGTGATCATAAAAATCAGCCACTCCTTTTTTCCGTTCCAGCACCTCCGCAAACCGCTGGATATACTCGTTCGGATATTTAAAGTTGAAGATGCGCTGCATCCGCTTTCCGCCGTCGGCTACCAGCTTGGTGCTGCCGCCTGCGCCTGCGGAAAGGATGGTCTGGACTTCCTCCATAATATAGATGTTGTAATATCCCTCGTAGCCCGGCTTGCACCAGCCCACGTTTTCGAGGTTCTGCAAGGTGTTCTTCTGCCGGTAGAGATAATAGGGCTGGTAGCCTGCCTCCGCCAGCAGATGGCATTTTTCCAGCATGGCCGCAACGTCGGCGTAGTCGTTTTCCTTCTGGTCCTCGATGACGATACGGGAAGCCCGTTTAAGGGTCAGGGTGTGGACGGTGATGTTCTCCGGGTCAAGGGCGATGGCCTGCCGCAGGCTCTTTTCAAAGCCCTTGACGGTGTCGCCGGGCAGACCGGCGATCAAATCCATGTTGATATCATCGTGGCCGACTCGCCGGGCATCGGCATAGCAGTCCAGAATGTCCTGTGCCGAGTGTTTCCGGCCGATGTTCGCCAGCACCTCGTCCGAGAAGGTCTGCGGATTGATGGAGATGCGCGTTGCACCGTATTCCTTGATGACGGCCAGCTTTTCGGCGTCAGTGCAGTCCGGGCGTCCGGCCTCGACCGTATACTCCACGATTTTAGACAGGTCAAAATTCTCCCGGACGATCCCCATCAGCTGACGGAGCTGCTGCGCCGAAAGGCTGGTGGGCGTGCCGCCGCCGATGTAGATGCTGCACAGTTCCAGCCCGGCCTTCTCTGCCTGCTGCCGGATGGCCTCGACCTCTTTGCAGAGACAATCGACGTAGGGCTGCACCATCTTCCGGTCACGGTCAAGGTTGCAGCTGACAAAGCTGCAATAGCTGCACCGGGAGGGGCAGAATGGGATGCCGATGTACAGGCTGTACGAGTTCGGCGCACTGCCGCGCTTCAGAATCGGCTCCTGCAGGTCGGCGATCTCCTTTACCATCGTGTATTTCTGTTCCGAGCAGTCGAACCGCTCCAGAAAGAACCGCTCGATCTGTTCTTCCGTCCAGCCAGCTGCACGCTTATCGTGGACGAGACGCACCGGACGGACGCCGGTCATCTTGCCCCAAGGCGGACGAATTCCCGTCCAGCTCCGGAGCAGGTCATAGGTCAGGCTTGCCAGCGAGAATTCCGGCGTTTCGCCGCCCTCCTCGACCGGTTTCGGCAGGGATGCCGATGCCGTTTTGCTCTGACCGTTCTGCCGAACCATTGCCCACAGGCCGTCCGGCTTTTTTTCGGCCCATACGCAGTCCTCGCCCTCCTCGGGAGGGGGCAAGGTCAGCGGCGCCATCGGGTAGAAGAGCCGGACAAGATGCTCGACCTCGTAGCCGGAGGGCAGGCCGGTGATATAAATCTTCATTGGTATTCCCTTTTTCTTATACGTTTTTCAGAGCGTGACGAATATAGAAATTATTGTCCAGCTCTTCGCCAAAGGTCGAAAAATCTCCGTGGCCGGGCAGGAGCTGCGCATTGCGCGGAATGGGAAGAGCCGCAATTTTGCGCAGGCTCTCGTCCATCACTTGGCTGTTGCCGCCCTCGAGGTCGGTGCGGCCGATACTGCCCTGAAAGACGGTATCGCCCATGAAGAGATACTCTTCCCCACAGAGCAGGATCACGCCGCCCTCGGTGTGGCCGGGCGTATGCCAGACCTTAAAGGTCAGCTCATCGACCGAAATTTCTTCGCCCTCGGCATAGCCGCCGTCCGACGACTTGAGCGGAAAAAGCTGCACGCCCTTGCAGTCGGCAGGCTCACAATAGAGCTTTGCCTTCCACTCCCGGCTTAGGACGCCGGCACTGCCTACATGGTCGTAATGACCGTGGGTGCAGAAGATGGTGGTGAGGGCTGCGTTGTGTTCCTTCAAAATTTTATCGTAGTCCTGCACTTCCGCCGCCGGGTCGATGATGACCGCATGGCCCGCGTCGGTGATGAGCATAAAGCTGTTGGTATAAAACGGCGCAGGGCCGAGAAGATGAAATGCCTGCATGGAAATCGCTCCTTTAATCCTTCTGTTTCCACTCGTCGGTGTCGATGACGATGGTGCAGGGGCCTTCGTTGACAAGTGCCACCTGCATATCCGCACCGAACTCGCCGTGCTGGACGTCTTTCAGACCCTGTTTGTTCATCTCAGCGAGGAACAGTTCATAAGCGTCCACCGAGAGCGGCGGTTTTGCCGCTTTGATAAAGCTGGGCCGGTAGCCCTTCCGGGTGTTGCCGTAAAGGGTGAACTGCGACACGACCAGAGCCGAATAGCCGCGGTCTTTTGCGCTAAGGTTCAGCTTTCCCTCTTCATCCGGAAAAATGCGCAGACCGGCGCACTTTTCGGCCAGTTTCGGCACGATGTCCATAGTATCGGTATCCTTGACGCCCAGCAGGATCACAAGACCCGGGCCGATGGGCCGAGGCTCACCGCCGTTGACCCGGACGCTGGCCGAAGATACGGCCTGAATGACTGCTCGCATAGTTTAACTCCTTGTGACCTTGAGGACATCCTTGACCTTGGACAGACGTGCGACCACCCGGTTCAGATGCTCTGTATTGTTGATGCCAATCGTCAGGCTGACGACGGCGCAGTTGTTCTCGACCTGACGGGCGTTCAGAGCGTAGATAGGCACCCGGATATCCGACAATGCCGCCAGAACATCCTGCAGCAGCTCGTTCCGGTTGAGGGCAATGATCTCCAAACCAGCCTTGTAACTGTCCTTCACGCTGTCTGCCCAGTACGCTTTCACCCAGCGAGGCGCATTGGTGGGGTCTTTCATGCTGGAAATGGCGTTAGCGCAGCTCTGCTTATGGATGGACACGCCAAAGCCACGGGTGATGAAGCCCACGATGGGGTCGCCCGGCAGCGGAGAGCAGCACTTTGCAAACTTGATGGGCGTATTGTCGAAGCCCTCGACTACAACACCGTCCGTTGCATGGACTTTGCTCAGGTCGACCTTGGGCAGGTCTTCCATGCTCTTTTCCTCAGCGGCCTTGAGCTTCTGGTATTCCTCTTTCAGCTTGGGCAGGCAGGTAGAGATGGTCATACCGCCGTAACCGATGGCCGCATACAGGTCTTCGGCGTTGTTCTGGCGCAGACGGCGGCTGCATCCGTTCACGAACTCATCCAGCTGATTGTCCGGAATAAAGATCATCTCACGGCGCAGCTCCTTTGCCAGAGCGTCACGGCCCTGCTGGATGTTCTCATCCCGGCGCATCTTCTTGAACCAGTTGCGGATCTTGCTCTTCGCCTCGCTGGTGCGGACGATCTTCAACCAGTCGCGGCTGGGACCCTTGTCCGCCGGGCCAAGGATGACCTCGATGATTTCACCGGTCGAGACGATATGCTCGATGGGGACCATCCGGTTGTTGACCTTGCAGCCCACCATCCGGTTGCCGACGGCGGAGTGGATGGCATAGGCGAAGTCGATACAGGTCGCACCGGCCGGCAGGTTGATGACATCGCCCTTCGGGGTGAAGGCAAAGACCTCCTCCGGAAGCAGATCGCTCTTGAGGTCGTGGAGCAGGTTTCCGGAATCCTCGCTGACGCGCTGGTTTTCCAGCAGCTGGCTGACCCATGCCAGACGTTCATCCAGTTTGTCGTGTCCGTCTAGACCTTCCTTATATTTCCAGTGCGCAGCGACACCGTATTCCGCCTGTTCATCCATCTTCCGGGTGCGGATCTGCACCTCAAAGGGGATTCCCTCATGGCCGATAACGGTGGTATGCAGGCTCTGGTAGCCGTTGGGTTTCGGGGTCGAGATATAATCCTTGAACCGGTTCGGCAGCGGATGGTACATATCGTGGATGAGGCCGAGGGTGCTGTAACACTCCGCCAGCGTATCCAGAATGATACGAACCGCATAGATATCATAAATTTCATCGAAAGACTTGTTCTGCATGATGGTCTTCCGGTAGATGCCGTAGATGCTCTTGACACGGCGTTTGATGGTCGCGCCCTCGATGCCGCTCTCCTCGAGACGATGCTCGATGACGCAGGACACACTGGCGAGGAACTCCTCACCGGAACGCTCGCTGAGCATTTTATTGATCTCCTCATAGCCCACCGGGTCGAGGTAATGCAGGCTGCGGTCTTCCAGCTCTTCCTTGACGTTCAGGATGCCGAGGCGGTTGGCGATAGGCGCGTAGACTTCCATCGTTTCACGAGCCTTGTCACGGCGTTTCTGCTCCGGCCATGCGTCGCCGGTTCGCATATTGTGCAGACGGTCGCAGAGCTTGATGATCATCACTCGGACATCCCGGCTCATGGCCAGCAGCATCTTGCGGAGGTTCTCCGCCTGCAGCTCCTCGATGTTCGAGAACTGAATTTTTGTCAGCTTGGTAACGCCGTCGACAAGCAGGGCGACTTCCTCACCAAAGGCGGATTTCAGGTCGTCCAGCGTCGTGGGCGTATCCTCTACAACATCGTGGAGCAGAGCGGCGGCGATGCTCTCGGTATCCATGCCGAGATCCAGCACCAGACGTGCGACCGCCAGCGGATGGCAGATATACGGTTCACCACTCCGGCGGCAGACGCCTTTGTGGGCTTCGTTCGCCAGATTATACGCTTTGTCGATCATCTCCATATTATACGCCTTGCCGCTGGCTTTGATGGCCTCGACAAGTTTATCGTATGTGACGATCTCCGGACGCACCTCAGACGGCAGCGTCCCCTCCGGGGCATTTGCCGGCAGTGCAGTTGCCGCTACTGTCGCCATTTCCTGCACCGGCTGATGCAGATGGGTCTTTGCCGAATAGGAATCCTCTTTTTTCACCGCTGCCGTTGCAGGCGCAGTCATCTTCTTTCCCTCTGGCATCTTATATTCCCTCCAAACATTTCAAAATCGGAGCGTCGGCAAGGTTTTTCTTTCCTGCTGTCGGCACCAGTTCCCAGAACCGAACGCCGTCACGCTCTTTGGCAGAGATCAGCCCGACCTGTTCCAAGGCTGTGACTGCCACCAGAATTTTTCCGGTATTTTCCTCGCCCAGCTTCGAGAAAAGCGGCTGCATATCATCCGCATGCCACCGCCGGGCCTGAAGTTCACGGTACACCGTGATGATATCGCTTCGTTCCGGTGCGACCAGATGTTTTTGCTCGTCGGTCAGCGGCGTGCCGCGGCGCAGAGCCTGCACCAGAGCCGCCTGCTGTGCCGCCGTATTGCCCAATCCGGCCGGGTGAAGCTCGATGATACGGCCCGACAGCTGCGCCCCACGGGGAGCATCGTAGACGGACAGATTCATAGCCGCATCCACCACATCGCCGGTAGCATAGGGCAGTTGTTCCGGGCGCATCCCGAACCAGACAGCGTAAATGCAGGCATTGCCCTGCCGCAGGCGCAGACGGCTGTGTTTGCCGTCCGACACCGGATATACGCCCTCGAGGACAGCCTTTTCCAGCAGGAACACCGGCGTCGGGTTCTCCGCTCCATAGGGAGCCAGCTGCTCGAGACGGCGGACGCTCTCGACTGTCACCCGGTCAAGATGGATGGATAGATCGCAGGTCAGCGGCGGAGTATGCAGCACCGGGCATTCCCGTGCCGCCCACTCGTTGAGACGGCGGCGGAGTTCGGGCAGATTTTCCTCCCGTACCGATAAACCGGCCGCCATTGCGTGACCGCCGAAACGGAGCAGCAGGTCGGCGCAGGAGCCGATGCAGGAGTGCAGGTTGAAGCCCTGTACACTTCGGCCGCTGCCTTTGCCCTCGCCATTTTCGTCTACTGAAACGACGATGACCGGACGCCCCGTCTTTTCCACCAAACGAGAAGCTACAATGCCGATGACGCCCGGGTGCCAGTCTCGACCCCAAAGCAAGATGACCCGGTCTTCGAGGATGGATGGTTCCTTGTCCAGCTGCTCCTGAGCCGCCTTGACGATCTCCAGTTCCGTCTCCTGCCGGGCAATATTGATCTCGTTCAGTTTATGCGCCAGCTCTTCGGCACGCTCCTCGTCCTCGCAGAGAACGAGCTGCAACGCCGTCACCGCGCTGTCCATCCGGCCTGCCGCATTAATGCGAGGCGCAATGGCGTAGCTGACGTTTTCGGCGGTAATGGGCTTTCCGGTCAGCCCTACCTCATCCAGCAGGGCCACAAGACCCGGCCGGTCGGTCTGACGCAGCTGCCGCAAACCTGCCTTGACAAGGGTGCGGTTCTCCCCGGTCAGCGGCATGACATCCGCCACCGTGCCGACAGCGGCCAAGTCGCCGCAGTATTCCAGCATCTCTTCCGGCGGACAGCCATCCAGTGCCGCACAGAGCTTGAACGCTACCCCTGCGCCGCACAATCCCTTGAACGGACTGTGGTCGTCTTCCCGGCGAGGGTCGACGACAGCCACCGCCTGCGGCAATGTTTCCGGCGGAAGGTGGTGGTCGGTGATGACCAAATCGATTCCCAGCGAAGCCGCAAACGCCGCCTCTTCCACTGCCGAGATGCCGTTATCCACTGTCACGATGAGCTGATAGCCCTTATCATGGATGGACTGGATGGCATTCTTGGACAGGCCGTAGCCGTCACCTTCCCGGCTGGGGAGCATACATTTGACGTTCGCTCCCATCCCTTTGAGATGCTGATAAAGCAGTGCCGTCGCCGTCACGCCGTCTACGTCGTAATCGCCGAAAACGACGATGGTCTCTTCGTTGTCGATGGCGTCCATGATGCGCTGACAGGCTTTGTCCATGTCGGTCAGCATCATCGGGTCGCTCAACTCTTCCTCACCGGCCAGCAGCATCAACGCTTCCGTCGGGTCGGTAACGCCCCGTGCCGCAAGGATGCCAGCCAGCAGCCCGGCCTCTTTCTGCTGAGCCGCAAGGATGCTGTTGAATTTTTCCTCGCTCCACGGTTCGTCAGAGTTGTATTCCATCTCTTCCGTGTTCTGCTCCGCAATGGCCCGGGTCAGTTCCCGTACCGCCGCCCGGTCGAGTTCTTTCAGTTCCCATGCCCGGCAGGTCATCGCAATCCCTCCCCGGTCAGGCCGTCATTCGCCATCATGCCCTGAAGAGCGGCAATCTCGCTGGACACATCCAGCGCAACATCCGACAGCAGATTGTCATAAAGATTGCTGTACGCCTGATTGAGGGTATGCAGGATGCCTGCGATATCCCGGCGGATATTCTCGGCGTTTTCGCCCTGCTGCCCCTGCACATCGTTATAGGTATGCAGGAGCTTGAGGGTGGTCGGGATATAATATTCCGCAAACCGGCGTACCTTCGGCAGGCTTTCGGGATGCGCTTCCAGCCAGTCGCAGATGACCCGCGTAGTCTTCTGCATCTTGTCGAGTTCTTCGACGGCCTGCTCATCCTTCATCAGCTGCTTTTCCTGCCCCAGAACTTTCCCGAAGCGGCGTGCGATCTCAAGATTCTGCGGCACATCCTCTGTCTTCTCATCTTTCTCGGTCTTCGGTTCTGCTTTCGGCGCAGGTTCTGCCGGAGCTTCCTGTGCGGCCCGGTAATCCTCCACCGTCAGATAAAGCTTGTCCGTTTTTTCATCCAGCCAACCCTTGAGCCAGCCCTTCCGGATAAATTTTTGCAGCCGTTTCCGGGCCTTTTTCGGTTTCTGATGGGTCAGGTCGGCCAGCATCTCCATCGGGATGCCTTTTTTATAATCGAAGTTTTCCGCCGTGTCCGCATAGAGATTCAGCTCTTTTGCTGCCTTCATCCGGGAAGCACCGGCGGCGGTCATCCAGAGGAAACCTGCCATTGCCAAGAACATCAGGCCGCTCGTAACACCTACTGCACCGTAAAGCCATGTTCCGAAAAACAACGGCAGTCCAACCAAACAGCCCACACCGGAGACGCCGAAGATTACCGCAAAGGTGACGCCGATGGCCAGCAGCGCGCAGCCTGCATCGTGACGCTTTTTCGCGCTTTCTCGCATCTCGCCGACCGGAGTCATATCCCGGCTCAGACCAAAGATCTGTCTCGCCCACTGGGGCATTCCGGCTGCCGTTTCTTTTCCATGTTCTGTACTCTGAGACTGGCGTTCATATTCTTTCTGACGGCGGCGGTATTCCTTCGCCCCTTCCTGAAACGCCCGGCCTGCCTCGTTGATGCCATAGCTGGCAGCATGGACAGCGGCGCGACCCATATCCCACGCACGGTCGCCGATCTCCATTCCACGGCCTTCAAAGCCGGTGCGGAAAGCGTCGTTCATAGTATCGCCAAAGGCACGGATCTGCCGTTCCAGCTCATCCTGCACCTGCTGCCCCTGCTCCATCCGGGTCTTTTCATCCTCTGTATAGTGGTTTTCGTTCATTCTGTCCTCATCCCTCTGCCGGGCTATACCGGCTGATGATGGCCCGGGCGACCCTCAGACCATCTACGGCAGCACTCATGATGCCGCCTGCATATCCTGCACCCTCTCCGCAGGGATACAGACCTGCAAGCTGGGCGCATTCAAAATTTTCTTCTCGTTTGAGCCGAACCGGACTACTGGTTCGGGTCTCCAGTCCGGTCAGGATGGCTTCGGGGGCGGTATACCCTGCAATTTTCCGTTCGTAGGCACGCAGACCGGCACGGAGCGTCTGTGCCAGTTCCTCCGGCAGCAAAGCTCCAAGGTCGGCCGCAACCACACCACGGTCATAGGTCGGCTCGACCCGGGTGATCTTCAACCGTCCCTGTCCTTCCAGAAAGCTTTGGATGTTCTCCGCCGGGGCTGCATATGCACCACCCTTACGTCCGGCAGCGTAAGCTTTGGCTTCCAGTTCACGCTGAAAGGCAATGGCCTTTTTCGGGTCATTTCCGAAATCCGTTCCGCCGACGCTGACGACTACCGCAGCATTTGCGTTTTTGCCATCACGGGCATGATAACTCATGCCGTTGGTGACGACCCGTTCACGCTCACTGGCCGAAGCCACCACCTGACCGCCCGGACACATGCAGAACGTATAAACACAGCGGTCTCCGACATGCTGAGAGAGCTGATATTCGCCGTGGGGCAGTGCTGGATGTCCGGCGGCCTCATGATAAAGGCTCTTCTCGATCTCCGTCTGAAGATGTTCCGCCCGGAAGCCGACGCTGAAAGGCTTGCATTCCAGCACAAGGCCGCTGTCCATCAACATCCCGAAGGTATCCCGTGCCGAGTGACCGACCGCAAAGACCAACGCTTCACAGGGGAAAGTCCCGTCGGTCGTAAAGATCCCGGTCAGGCGTCCGTTTTTCTGTTCAAAACCGGTCAACGCCATATTGAAATGCACTTCACCGCCCAGAGATTCGATCTCTTTCCGGATGGAAGTGATCACACCTCGCAGCAGGTCAGTACCCACATGGGGTTTCTGCTGCCATGCGATCTCTTTCGGCGCACCGTGTTCCAGAAAGACCTCGGTGACAAAGCCGCAAAGCTCATCTCCGATCCGGGTCGTCAGCTTGCCATCTGAAAATGTGCCTGCGCCGCCCTCGCCGAACTGAATGTTGGCATTCTCGTTCAGCTCGCCGGTGGCCGAGAAATGCTCCACGGCTTTGACACGTTCCTCGAGAGCCGGGCCGCGTTCCAGCACGATGGGCTGGAATCCCTGCCGTGCCAACAGCAATGCGGCAAACAGACCGGCCGGGCCAAGACCGCAGACCACCGGGCGGCTGCTCAGAGGCTGGGTACCGTTTTCGACGGTGAAATCAGTCCTGTCGCGCAACGCAATGCAGGGCGAGCCCCCTGCATATGCAGATTCCTCACCCTCATCTTTGAGCGTTACCGCAACGGTATAAACAAGCTTGGGCTGGCCGTGGCGTGCATCCACCGAAAGTTTCGCCACGCCGAGGTGAGTGACCTTGCCGTGAGGGATGCGTGCCAGACGCAGTGCCCGTTCAAATGCCTGCGGCTCTCCGGCGGAAAGCGGCAGACGGATATCCCGAACCAGAATCATCTTTTTGTGTATCCAATCTTATCAAAATTGTTATCGTTCTACCTGCACTGCGCAGGCAGAACGATAACGGTTTCGTTATTTAGTTGCTTTCGATCTTGCACTGCACCACATAGCTGCCGAGGGCAAAAATCTTGCCGTTGGACGGCACATAGAGGTGACAGGCAATGTTCTGCTGTCCTAACGCAATCGAGAAATCATCCGCGTCAATTTCAACGACTACCTGTTCCGGCGTCAGTGCTTCCAGCGAACCAGCCGGACCGCAGAGGGTCACATTCATCAGACGCTCCGTCTCGACCGTCAGGGTATAAGTCGAGGGCAGGTTGATGATCTGCACACACTCAGCCGGCAGATTCAAAGTCTTCGTCTCGAGACGGGAGCTGTCAAAGCTGACCGTGATGCTGGACAGGTTATCCAGCAGATGGATGCCGGTCGGCAGTTCGATGGGCATCTCATAGACCTTGTTCAGCGCAAAAGTCGACAGGTCGATGGTTCCGATGGACAGACTTGACAGCCGGTCGATCTGAGATTCCGGGCCTACAACGTTCAGCGTCTTTTTGCTCAGTGAATACGACATCACCGACGAATCAAAATCATGCGGTGTATTGATAAAGCTGACCGAGACCGGCAGAGTCGCGATCTTATAGACCTGCAAAGTTACTTCAACACTTTCGGTATCCAGAGTCGTATACTCGAAGGTGACTTCCTTGCCGCTCTCGGTATAGAAGCGGAGCGGCGTATCCAGCGTGACCGAATCGGTCAGCTCGCCATTATGGGTCACCTCAGCGGTGCAGCTCTCCACCTCGCTCAGTTCGGTACTCGGGCCGGACAGAGTGACCGTTTCTTTGGAGACATCCGTGCCATACAGGATATAGCCATCGGCAATCGTCAGATAATTGGTCGTGACCTGAATGGGAAGAGTCTTTTCCTCCACCACATCGAAGACCACATCAACGGTGTTATCATTGCCGTCGATGGAGACGGTAACGCCAGTCAGCAATGCGCTCTGGCTCCGCACCTGAAGGCGCAGGGTCTTCTCGCCGCTGTCACGGACGCTCGACCAGTCCGGATAGACCACGAAATCCGATGCCGACAGCCCACCGATGGTATAGCCGTCACCCGAAAGCTTCAGCGTCACCGTCTTTTTCGGTGCGCTGACGATGCTCAGGCCACGGGAAGTATAAGCCGAGGAATCATAGGTAAAATCCACCGGCACATTGCTGATGGTCGTTGTCGTGCCGGGCTGAACGACGATGGTGACTGCCATCCACGCAATAATGGCTCCGACCACTGCCAGCAGAAGCCGGATGCGGCGGTCGTTCAGTATGCTCTTGGTCGGAGCAATGGCAGCCTTGGTGCCTTGAGTCTTTTTGGGGTCGCTCATTGCTGCTCATCCTCCTCTTTCTGGTTGACCCAGTTCAGCAGGCTGTGGAGCCGTTCTTTCCATGTGTCGGCGGTACTCTTTTCACTGACGGTCTCCTTGGGGATCATCTCGTCGATGAGCCGGGTATACAGGGTCTGACGGTCAAAATGCCGGATCAGAACACCGTTTTTCGCCATCGAAATGATGCCCGTCTCCTCACTGACGACGATGGCGATAGCATCCGAGTTTTCCGCAATGCCAAGGCAGGCACGGTGACGGGTACCCATATCTTTGCCGAGGTCGAGGTTATTGGACAGGGGCAGCACACAGCCAGCCGCCTTGATACGGCCATTCTCGATGATGGCAGCACCGTCATGCAGCGGTGTGCCTTCGTAGAAAATCGTACCCAGCACTTCCAGATTGACCGCGCTGTTCACCGGAGTACCGGTGCGGACGATCTCCGAAAGGTTGGTATTCCGTTCCAGCACGATAAGTGCGCCGGTCTTCGTCTCTGAGAAGCGTTCCGCCGCATCGCAGATAGCAATGATGGCACTCCGCCAGGCACCTTTCAGGCTGGAATCGTTGTAATACCGCCCTCGCACGTTGAACAGCCGATACATCCACTGGTCGGTCTGACCCATCCGCTCGAGTCCGCGCCGGATCTCCGGCTGGAACAGGACGACCAGCGTCAGCAGGCCGACCTGAAGCAGCGAGTTCAGCAGCCACGTCACAGTGCGCATGTTCAGGATATTCGCCACCAGATAGACCGCCATCACCAGCAATGCGCCCTTTGCCAGCTGACCGGCACGGGTGCGGTTGATGATGCCCAGCAGCTGATAGATCAGGAAAGCAATGATGATGATGTCCAGCAGATCCACCAATTTAAAGGTCTGAAAATTGGCTATGATGGAATTCAGAGTCATCGACGCACACTCCCATTAAAGCTTCTCGATCAGTGCGACAGCGTGCGCCGCAATGCCGAGACCCTCACCGGTAAAGCCCAGATGCTCCTCGGTGGTCGCCTTGACGCTCACAGCATCGACCGGCATCCCGAACGCCTCAGCCAGCTTTTCACGCATAGCCGGGATGTAAGGAGCCAGCTTGGGTTTCTGGCAGAGGATGGTAGAGTCGATGTTCTCGATCTTCCAGCCGTTCTCGTGCATGATCTCAGCTACCCGGCGAGCCAGCACCAGACTGTCCGCGCCCTCATACTCCGCAGCGGTATCCGGGAAATGTTTGCCGATATCACCCAGAGCGGCTGCGCCCAGCACAGCGTCCATGATGGCGTGCGCCAGAACATCGGCGTCCGAGTGACCCAGCAGACCCTTCTCGTAAGGGATCTCCACGCCGCCCATAATGAGCTTGCGGCCCTCGACCAGACGGTGAACATCGTAACCATGACCAATGCGCATTGTATTCTCCTCTTTCTCCGGGTGGGGCAGATCCTCCCGGGTCGTAATTTTCAAGTTCGCGTAATCGCCCTGCGTCAACTGAACGGAGCGGCCTGTCAGCTCGAACAGGCTGCAATCGTCGGTGACGAGACGAGCTTTTTCTTCATCCAGTTCTTCCAAAGCGGTCAGATACGCCCCCCGGTCAAAACACTGAGGCGTCTGGACAGCGTACAGGGTACTGCGGTCGGGCGTATCGCTGACCCAGCACTCGGTCGGAACGGTCTTGCCGTCGCTGCGCACCGCCTGCTTGACGGTATCCTTGACCGGAACCGCCGGAGCCGCCGCACCGCACTGCTTTGCCGCTGTAATGACGCCCTCGATGACCGCTTCACTGACAAAGGGACGGGCGGCATCGTGGACCGCCACATACTCGCCGTGTGCCGCCAGCACACCATTCTTCGCGCTCTCCGCACGGGTCGCACCGCCCTGCACCACCTGTACCGGTTTTGTGCAGTCTTTCGCCTGTGCCTCGACATATTCCCGGTTTTTCCCGGCCACCAGAACGATCTCATCTACCAGCGGACACTTTTCAAACGCACGGATACTCCGGCGAAGCACCGTCTCACCGCCCAGATCAAAACTGAGCTTATCGAAGCCCATCCGGGTGGAGGAACCTGCCGCCACCAGCACCGCTGTTACCTGCTTTTCCAATTTGCCACACCTGCCCTTTTCCGCCCGGCGGCTGATGCCGCAGAGCAAAGCCTATATATTGACTATTATAACGTAAAGCACATCAAACTGCAACTGTGCCAAACGCAAAAAATGCCCCTCTGCGGAGCTTTGCAGCACGACAGAGGGGCAGATTTTTCCAGAACAGGGAATTTGTAAAATTTTTAAGCGAGGATCGGCTCGATAGCAGCAGCCAGAGCATCCTTCTGAGCCTGTGCCTCAGCGAGGTCTTTGCCCAGCGTGGTGAAGTAAGTCTTGATCTTCGGCTCTGTACCGGAGGGACGAACAACGACGGTTGCGCCGTTATCCAGATTGTAGATCAGAACATTTGCAGCAGGCAGGCCGGTCTCCTCGGGCTTCTTGTAGTCGGTGACCTTGACGACCTTATGGCCAGCCAGCTCCGTCGGCGGATTATCACGCAGCTTCTGCATGATGGAAGCCATCTTTTCCATACCAGTCAGACCCGGGAACTCGAAGCTGTCGACCTTGTTCAGGTAGCGACCATACTCCTTGTAAATCTCTTCCAGACGCTGCTTGATGGAGGAACCGATGCTGCGGTAGTATGCAGCCATCTCGCAGATCAGCATGGAACCAATGATCGCATCCTTATCACGGACATAGGGGCCTGCCAGATAGCCATAGCTCTCCTCGAAACCGAAGATGAAGCGGTCGACCTCACCGGCAGCTTCCAGATTTGCGATCTGGTCGCCGATCCACTTGAAGCCGGTCAGGACACTGCGCATCTCAACACCATAATGTGCTGCGATCGCATCTGCCAGCGGAGTGGAAACGATGGACTTGACGGCCACCGGGTTCTTGGGCATAGTGCCCTTCTCAATGCGGCCTGCGCAGATGTAATCCAGCAGCAGTGCGCCCATCTCGTTGCCGGAGACCAGTTCGTAAGAACCATCCGGGCACTTCATAGCGATGCCAACACGGTCAGCATCCGGGTCGGTCGCCAGCATCAGATCTGCGCCGGTCTTGGTAGCCAGATCCAGACCCAGCTTCAGAGCGTCGAAGATCTCGGGGTTGGGGTAGGAGCAGGTGGTGAAGTAACCGTTGGGATACTCCTGCTCGGGCACGATGGTGATATCGGCGATGCCCATATCGTTCAGAACATGGGTGACCGGAACCAGACCGGAACCGTTCAGGGGGCTGTAAACCAGCTTCAGGCCGGCAGTCTTGCACAGACCCGGGCGAACCTGACGAGCTTCGATGGCGTCATACAGAGCCTTCTTGCAGTCGTCGCCGACAAAGCGGATCAGACCCTGCTCAACACCCTCTGCGAAGGAGATGTACTTTGCACCGGTCAGAACATCGGTCTTCTGGATCTCATCGTAAACGATGGCCGCTGCGTCATCGGTCATCTGGCACCCATCGGAGCCGTAAGCCTTGTAGCCGTTGTACTTGGCCGGGTTGTGAGAAGCCGTGACCATGATACCGGCGTTGCACTCGTAGTAACGGGTCGCAAAGCTCAGAGCCGGAACCGGCATCAGCGCATCATAGATGCGGACTTTGATGCCGTTTGCAGCCAGAACACCGGCAGCAGTCTTTGCAAAGATGTCGCTCTTCAGACGGCTGTCGTAGCTGATGGCGACGGTCTGGCTGCCGCCCTGCGTCTTGACCCAGTTTGCCAGACCCTGCGTTGCCTGACGGACAACGTAGATGTTCATGCGGTTGGTACCTGCGCCCAGAACGCCGCGCAGACCAGCGGTACCGAATTTCAACGCCACCGCAAAGCGATCCTTGATCTCATCGTCGTTTCCCTCGATCTTTGCCAGTTCCGGCTTCAGATCTGCGTCCTCAAAATCGGCTGCCAGCCAACGCTTGTATTCTTCCAGATACATGTTGCACACCTTACCTTTAATAATTTTTCGCGAAAAGAATAGTTTGTTAAACCTACTTATAATATAAGCGTTTCTGTGCTTTGTGTCAATTCTGTATTATGCAACAAGTTTTTGCTTTAAAAACCAGCAAAAGCAACAAATCGCGCGGATTCTACCGGTCGTTTCCGGATTTCGACCGTATTTCTGACCTCATCCACCGGCAGATATCCCACCCCAAAGTCATCCAGAATATCCAGCCAATGCTCAAATCCCACGCCGTTTTCGCACAGATACCGCATCAGCCGCATTGCCTTTCGGAAGTCCCCTTGCGGACAGATCACCTGCCGGATACTGCATTTTCCATCCTGCTGGAGCCGCAGTTCCATCAGGATTCCCTCTTTTTCCACGCTTGCGCTATACCACATCGTATGCGCCCTCTGCAGTCCCTCCAGTTCGGAATATGTACGAACATAACGGCAGTATTCTCTTCGACCCATAATTTTTTTCCTCCTTTGATGGGTTCTTTTTGGCAGATTGACATCTATTCCGACCTCTACTATAATAAATTCAAGATAAAAATGCCGTCGAATCCTGACGCTGCATTCCATTTTTTACCATGTCTTAGCCAGCGCAACTTTTGTCCGATATCTGCCCGTCACGCCGCAAGGCACAGGAGGAAAGCGATGTATTCCGTTTTAAGAAGTTTCGGCCTGAACGGTCTGAATGGGTTCGCTGTGGATGTCGAGGCCGACGTCTCCGGCGGACTGCCTGCGTTTTCCATCGTAGGTCTGCCCGATTCCGCTGTCCGTGAGAGCGGCGACCGTGTCCGTGCTGCCGTCAAGAATCTGGGGTTCAAGTGGCCCGACCGCCGCATCACCGTCAATCTCGCCCCTGCCGATGTCCGGAAGACCGGCCCAGTCTACGACCTGCCGCTTTTGCTGGCGGTGCTTTCCGCCGCCGGGCAGCTGGATGAGCCTCCTGAAGATACTGCTTTTCTGGGTGAGCTTGCGCTGGACGGAACCCTTCGCCCCGTTTCCGGTGTTCTGCCGATGGCACTTGCGGCGGCATCGAGCGGAATCCGCTCTTTATATGCTCCGGCGGAGAATGCTGCCGAAGCAGCTGAAGCCGGTGGGGATGCGATGAGGGTCTACCCTGCTCATTCGGCTGGTGATGTTGTCCGTGCCCTGCGTGGAGAGGCTCCCATTGCTCCTGCAAAAGCAATCCCTTTTGACCCGACCGGATTCTGGCAGACGGTGCCGGATTTCGCCGACGTCATGGGTCAGCCGCTGGCACGCCGCGCGATGGTGATTGCCGCCGCTGGAGGCCACAACGCGCTTTTGGTTGGCGCACCCGGAACCGGAAAATCCATGCTGGCAAAGCGGCTTCCCGGCATTCTGCCGCCCCTCACCCGGGAGGAAGCCGTTGAGACGACCAAAATTTACTCCATCGCCGGGCAACTACCAAAAGGCCGAGGGCTCATCACTACCCGGCCATTTCGCAGTCCGCACCATTCCGCCAGTGCGGTAGCGTTGGCTGGCGGCGGCGCACAATTCCGTCCCGGGGAGTGCAGCCTTGCCAACTGCGGCGTGCTGTTCTTGGATGAACTGCCTGAGTTTTTCCGGGAAAGTCTTGAAATTCTGCGTCAGCCCTTGGAAGACGGCCAGATAACTGTCAGTCGTGCCGCTGGCAGCGCAACTTACCCCAGCCACTTTCAGCTTATCGCCGCCATGAACCCCTGCAAGTGCGGCTACTACGGCCATCCGACCCACCCCTGCACCTGCTCCCTGAGTGCGGTGCGGCAGTACCGGAGCCGGGTCTCCGGCCCGTTGCTCGACCGCATCGACCTCTGTGTTGAGATGGATCCCGTCGCCTTTGACGAGCTGCACAGTGCGGCTCTGGCTGAGAGCAGTGCCGTGCTTCGTCAACAGGTCATGGCTGCCCGAACCATTCAGTCCAAACGCTATTCTGCCCCTGAGTACGAAAACATCCATTGTAACGCCCAGCTCACCGCCGGACAGGTGCGCCGCATCTGCCGGATGACCCCGGCGGCAGAACAGCTCCTCCGTGCTTCCTATGATACGCTTGGCCTGTCCGCCCGTGCGCATGACCGCATCCTCCGCGTTGCTCGCACCATCGCCGACCTTGCCGGGGAACGCCTCCTCAACGAAGACGCCCTCCTTGAGGCCCTCCAGTACCGCGCCCAAGAAAAAATCGGGGAGATTTGATTTCATCGTATAACAAAACCCTGCCGTGCATCGTTTTATCCGACACACGGCAGGGTTGATTGTTTTTCAGAACTTTCTCCAAGTATCCGGCATAAACAGCACAAGCATCGGGAAGATCTCGAGTCGGCCTGCCAGCATATCAAAGATAAGGACGAGCTTTGCAAAATTGGAGAATCCGCCGAAATTCATCATCGGGCCGACCTGATTCAGGCCCGGGCCGATATTATTCAGCGTTGCGGCAACAGAGGTAAAATTCGTCACCATATCGAAGCCATCCAGACTGATGAGGAACAGCGACGCCACAAAGATGAAAATATACGCTGCCATGTAGACATTCGTCGTCCGGATCGTCTCATGGTTCACCAGCTTGCCATCCATCCGGACCGGTGCAACGACCTGCGGATGAAGAGCCTGTTTCAGCTCCTTGCCCAGCGTCTTACCCAGAATCAGGAAGCGGCTGACCTTGATGCCGCCGCCGGTACTGCCTGCGCAGGCACCGACAAACATCAGCATGACCAGCACTTCTTTCGAGAGAGTCGGCCAGAGGTCAAAATCGCAGCTCGAGAAGCCCGTCGTTGTGACGATGGAGCCGACCTGAAACGCTGCATGGCGCAGAGCTTCGCCGATGCCGTTGTACATGCTGTGAATGTTCGCAGTAATAATGGCGATCGCGACAAAAATCATAATGAAGTAGCCACGCACCTCTTCGCTGGCTGCGGCACGGCGGAACCGGCGCATCAGCAGCAGGAAGTAGGCATTGAAGTTGACGCCGAACAAAATCATGAAGATCGTCACGACCCACTGGATGTAGGGCGAAAAGCTGGCAAAGCTGTCATTCCGAAAGCCGAAGCCGCCGGTGCCGGCCGTGCCGAACGCCGTCAAGATGGACTCGAACACGCTCATGCCGCCTGCCAGCAGGAAAATGAATTCCAATACGGTCAGGAACATGTAGATACCGTACAGAATTTTTGCGGTGGACTGTACTTTCGGCACCAGCTTATCCACCTGTGGGCCGGGGCTTTCGGCCTTCATCAGGTTGACATGGGAACCGCCAGTCAGCGGCAGCAGGGAGAGCAGGAAGACCAGAACGCCCATGCCGCCGATCCAGTGGGTGAAGCTTCGCCAGAGCAGGATGCCCTTCGGCAGATCTTCGACCGCCGGGAGGATGCTCGCGCCGGTGGTCGTAAAGCCGGAGACGGTCTCAAACAGGGCATCCACCGGGTTCGGAATGCAGCCGGTCAAGACGAAAGGCACTGCGCCCACGATACTGATGACGACCCAGCTCAAAGCAGTGCAGGCAAAGCCCTCTCGCATGTAGAAGACCTTACTGGATGGTTTAATGCCTTTCAGCAGGAAGCCCACCACGGCACAGAACACCGCCACAGCCAGAAAAATTCCCAGCACCGCCCACTCGCCATAAATCAGGCTGGTAATGGCAGGCAGAAGCAGCAATGCGCCTTCGCAGAGGAGGATATATCCCAGAAGGCGGAACACGATCGCATAATTCATACGCCGCCTCCATTAGTCTTCCACGATATCCCGCAGGTCGTGCAGGCCGTGTTCGAGGGTGACAACGATGACATTATCGCCGACCTTGATCTCATCGCCGCCGCGAGGGATCAAAATCTCGCTGCCGCGCATGATGCAGCAGAGCAGCAGGTTCTTTTTCAGGTGCAGACGGCTCAGCGGAACACCGGTGGCCTCGCTCTCCTCGTGAACGGTGAATTCCAATGCCTCAACGCGGTCATCAAGAATGCGGTACAGGGTCTTGATGTTGTTGCCTGCCTCGTTCTGCAAAGCACGAACATACTGAACGATGTAATCGCAGGTCATGTACTTCGGGTAAACGATACTGCCCAGATCCAGTCCGGCCAGAATGTCGTCGAACTCAAGGCGGTTGATCTTCGTCACCAGCTTGCCCTTGGAATGCTTTTTCGCAAACAGGGTCAGCAGAACATTTTCTTCGTCGATGTTCGTCAATGCAACGAATGCCTCAGTAGATTCCAGACCTTCCGACAGCAGGAACTCCCGGTTCGAGCCATCTTCGTTCAGAATCTGCGCACCGGGCAGCTGCTCAGCCAAAACGTTGCAGCGTGCTGGGTCACGTTCCACGATTCGCACACGGACGTGATTTTCCAACAGTTCCTGACTCAGATAATACGCAATGGCACCGCCGCCGACAATGAGTGCGTTCCGCACCGGCTTGACATTCATGTGGATGCGCTGGAAGAACTCATGCGCCTTTTCCTGCGTAGCAAGAAAGGTCACCTGATCGTCGTTCTGCAGCACAAAGTTACCATTCGGGATGACAACGCCGCCGTCGCGCTCAACTGCGCAGACCAGAATATCGCTCTTGAGCCGGGTCGGGATCTCATGGATGGCAACGCCGTCAAGATTGGTCTCCGGGGTCAGAGCAAACTTGATCAGACGCACCCGGCCATCTGCAAAGGTGTCGATCTTGCTTGCACCCGGGAAGCGCAGCAGGTGCGAAATCTCCTTTGCCGCCGCCATCTCGGGGTTGATAATGGCCGAAATGCCGATCTGTTTTTTGATAAAGTCCAGCTCGTGACTGTACGACGGGTTGCGCACACGGGCGATGGCGTGGCAGTGGCCTGCTTTTTTCGCGAACATGCAGCAGAGCAGATTCAGCTCGTCCGAGCCGGTGACCGCAATAAAAACGTCGGCCTCCTCGACGCCTGCTTCCGACAGGGTGGTGATGGAAGAGCCGTTGCCGAGGATGCTCATCACGTCATAAGATTCGCCGATATGCTCGACGCGCGACTTGTTGGTATCCACAACGGTCACACTGTGGCCTTCCTCACTCAGCTGGCGTGCCAGAGCCGTACCGACCTTGCCGCCGCCCACCAAAACGATTTTCATAGAAACGTCCTTTCTTCTTCCCGTAATTCCCGGGAAACTTTGTCCCAGTATACCATATTCAGCAAGAAAGTTCCACCGATTAACAAAATTCATTGTAACACAGGGCATCTGCACGACTTTTCATTTCACAATTTATCAATATCTATTGACATCGCGCCCCCCCCCCGCATTATACTTTTATTATAAATCAACGCAATTGGGAGAGATTATGCAAAAAAGAAAATTTATTCTGTTATTTTTTACCATCCTGCTGGCTGTATTTACACCCTTAACTTGTCTTGCCGAAGAGCCATCCTCGACCGGGTATCAGCTCTATACGATTTACTTTGAGGCAGGCGGCGGAACGGGAATTCCTGTCATTGCCAGCACAACAGCTTCCGGGCGTCTTTCAACGCTTCCCACTCCGACCATGTCCGGCTATCAGTTTGAGGGCTGGTACACCGATGAGTTGGAAGGCGATAAAGTCACTGTCAACACCGAATTTTCAGCCGACACGACGATTTATGCCCGGTGGATTCCGCTCTCTTCGTCGGATTCCACTCTACCTTCTTCCGGCAGTTCGTCGTCTTCCGGAACATTTCAGCTCAAATCTCATATCGGCACCCTGCTTGTAGCCGGAACCGTTTTGGTTTTGCTTGTGGTCGTTTATTCTTAATTGGGGAGGGTTTTCTCGCATGAAATCCGTTTTACGTTTTCCTGCTTCTTTTCAGTCTATTTCAGCTTCCGAAGCGGCCTATATCATCGGTGGTGCTGAGGTAGACGGTGTGACCGCTTTTCTGGACAATGTCTCTAAACTAAGCAAGCTTTTCAACTATATGGCCCGTGTGTTCTCTGCGACCAGTGCGATGCTTAATAATTTTCTTTCGGTATACAACACCATCAAATCCATGAACGAGTATATCGAAAAGAATTTTTAAGGTTGTCCGAACATTCATCCCAAATTTCAAAGGAGGTTCTCTCATGAAAAAGCAATTGCGGCTGTTAGCGTGGATACTCTCGCTGACAATGTTGTGTGAACTGCTGCCATTTTCGGCGTTTGCGCAATCGGATGTGGCGCAGAATCTTGTCGCCAAATCTTCAAAAACTTTGACACAAGAAAATAGTGTCGTTTCTTTTGCCGGTGGCGACGGTTCCAAATCAAATCCTTATCAGATTGCTACCGCAGAGCAATTGGATGCTGTGCGAAATGATTTGGATGCCTGTTATGTACTTATAGACGACGTTGATTTGTCTGTTTATAGTAATTGGGAACCCATCGGCACGAAAGATGCTCCTTTTATTGGAAATTTTAACGGAAATAGTCATACAATCAGCAATATCTCCATTGTATCTTCTCCTTCAAATTATTTTGGCCTTTTTGGGTATGTTGAACGTAGCGATTATTCGATTTCTTACATCAATATCGAAAACATCTCTATCATAGCCTTACCTGAATCTAGTTCTTATACTTACTATGGTTCCATCGCCGGTTATTCCCGTTCTCCTGTTTCCAATTGCACTGCATCCGGATCAATCGAGATTTTAGATACCAGTGTATATTCTGAAATTCACGCTGGTGGTATTGTAGGGTGCGGATCAACTGTCACTAATTCTGTCAATCACACGTCTGTCAATATACATATTGGTGCTGGTATTCATCTTGGTGGAATCGCAGGTGTCCTCACTAAAAAAATCACAGACTGTGACAATTACGGTAATATTACAGGTATAGGCGAAAGCTCATATAGCCATTTGGGAGGCATTGTTGGACAATCCGATAGTCAAAGCACAGAAATCACTCATTGTCGAAATTATGGTTCCATATCCGGAGAAATCTTTAAAGATCAATTTTATGAATTAGGTCAGCATCATGGATACCGTTGTAATGTTGGTGGAATTTCTGGATTTAGTGGTTCCGTATACGATTCTGTAAATTACGGTGATGTTTCCAGTACTTCAGATGACCACGCTTGTGCAGGAGGAATTATTGGTGGTGTATCCGATTGGTATCGTGGATACACTTATACTTGCTATAATCTTGCTTCTAGTATCTTTTCCTCGACAGAACTCTATACATACGCATATAGAATAAAAGGAATCGCTTCTGGTTCTCAGTCGGGAGTTTCTGAGTGCTACTCTCTCGATACAACTCTTGTAAACGGAGAAATTCCTACTACATCTATTGGACTCAACTCACTGAACGGCGAAAGTCTTTCCGAAGCAGAAATCAACGCAAAAGTTGCCGAACTGTTTCCAGATGATTATGACCCGAATCCCGAACCCACGAAAAAGGAATTTGAATTTAAAAAAGATAATTTCAAATTCTTAAACTCAAGTATAGATTTCTTTACAGGATGGGAAATGACTGAAACCGCTCTAAGCAGAGTTTCCATTCTTTCTAAAAATCATGTAGATTTAATGTATTATAAACTTTCCGAAAAGAAAACCAATCAGCTTTTAGATGGTTTTTCTCCTCGTGTAAAATCAAAAATTTATAAACAAATTTTATCTCACTGGGGTGGCTCATGCGAAGGCATGTCTCGAATTGTTGCCCTTCATTATATCGCTCCTGACCGTCTTCCTTTAAATGAAATTTCTTCGACTGCTCAAAATGTCTATGACCTTCGTTCCCCAAACAGCGATTCTTCCGTTGAAGACTTTGTGAATTATTACTATATGATGCAATTTTTCCCAACAACATATTTGTATTTTGCTGACTGTTCAACTAATTATAACACTGCCTTTGAACAAACCATTGATGATATCATCCTCAACTTAAATGCTCACAACCCCATTTTCACTAGTATTCAAGGTTCTGGTGGACATGCTATCGTCATGTTGGATGTTGCTTCGGAAAATTCCGATTCTTACGAAATCAACATTTATGACCCCAACTATACTTCTAAGCAAAAGCTTACGCTCTACAAAACGCCTTATGTAGACTCATCAGGTCTCAAGTGGCCTAAAATCGACTATGAATATGAAAATGGTGAACATTCTTACAACCGCATACAATACCACATCTTGTCAAGCGATTTAGAGTTCATAGATCTTCGCAACTATTTTTCTAAAGACAATTTTGAATCGAAGCATGATTATGATTCCTCACGTGTAACATTTGACGAGTCTCTTAATGTTACGGTATCTCTTGGCAATGTATATATTCGTTCCGAAAACGGAAAACTTACAGAAATTTCCTCTGGTGTACAAGTCTATTATCCTTCTAATGGTGACGGTTCTGCAACAGAATTCATTTTCCCTGCTGATTCCACCTCCAAAATTCTTGAAGCTAATATTCAGGCTACTAAAGATAGCAATCCTGATATTGATATTATGCTTAAGGATACATACCTCTCTATTTCTACCGATGGGCCTGCCAAACTCACTTATGACGAGCAGACTCGTACCATTGATGTGACCGCAGACGACCCGACCACTGTTAATCTGTTGTTCACCCAAAATGACACCACCGAAAACTGGCCTTGGCACAGTTGGGCGATTGATACTACCGGAACGACCACTCTCCATGCTGAGCTGACCGACGAAGGTCTGAAGCTGAGCGGCGATGGATTGAACAATGCCGCCTTTGCGACCGAAAACGCTGATACTGAGGACACTCAAACAAGCACCATTTCTGCCAAAGCCGACAGCAATACCGGCATTGCTTCTGTCACCATCAAAAACAATCAGGACTCTGAGGGCAACAACACTTTGGAAGTCACTCAGCCCTCTAACACCACAAAGCCCACTGCACACACCATCAGCATCACCAACGGCACGGTATCCGTAACTTCTGCGGCTTCGGGCGAAATCGTTACGATTACCGCCGCTGATAAGAGTGCTGAGAAAAAGGTTTTCACAGGCTGGACTGTCAACTCCGGAAACATCACTCTGGACGATAGTTCCGCATCGACCACCTCGTTCGCAATGGGTTCTGAGAATGTCAGCATCACAGCCAACTATAAGACAGTAAGTACGACTCCTTCTGAGCCTACAAAGCCCACCGAACCGGACAAACCTGAAACACCGTCCTCGGATGATGACGGAAGCGGAGCTTTGATCCTGCTGGGCGTCGGAGCCGCCGCTGTCGCCGCTGCCACTGCCGGTGTTGTCTATATGATGCCGGTCAAGATTCAGGGCAAAGTCGAATCCAGCGACCACGCTGCAATTCCCAACGCAAAAGTTTCGATTCTGAAAAACGGCAATGTTGTCGCACAGACCACCGCTGATGAAAACGGCAATTTTGAGTTCAAAGTCAAGCGTGGAACTTACGAATTGACTGCGGCTTACACGGATGCTTCCGGGCAGCTTCTCCATCAAACCATTCAGCAAAAAGCACCTGCTGAAAACATTGTTATCACATTTTAACCCATAAAAATAGGGCTGAGAGCGTGCAACTCTCAGCCCTATTTCTTAATACCGCTCTACGCCGTCTTTCGTAACCAAAGCATACACCAGCGGTGCTTCCTCGGGCTTTTCGGAGCCATAGACGAGGCCGCTGCGGTATCCCTCGGCAGCAGCGGCGAACTTATCGGCCGCACCGTAGAAGGTGGCAAGGCTCTCGCCCTTATGGACGTAATCGCCGCGCTTCTTGTGCAGGGTGATGCCTGCCGCAAAGTCCAGCGGATCGCCCTTTTTCTGGCGGCCTGCGCCCAGCAGAACACTTGCGCTGCCGATTTTCTCAGCGTCGTTCTGAACGATATAGCCGTCCTGCTCAGCCAGCAGCTCGTAGCTTGCGGCCGGTTTCTCAAACAGGTCGTAGTCGTCCAGCACACGGGTATCGCCGCCCTGTGCGGCAAACATCTCTTTGCACTTCTGGTATGCGGAGCCGTCCGCAATAACGGCCTCGGCCATTGCGCGGCACTCGGCAGGAGTACCCTTGTCAGCCAGAACCAGCATGTTAGTCGCCAGCTGGAGGCAGACCTCGGTCAAATCCGCCGGGCCTTTGCCCTTCAGGACATCCATGCTCTCCATGACCTCAAGGCTGTTGCCGATGTTATGACCCAGCGGCGTATCCATATCGGTGATCATAGCGGCGACACGGCGTCCATGATGGGTACCGATGGAGACCATCAGCTTCGCCAGCTCAATGCTCTGGTCGACTGTCTTCATAAACGCACCCGTGCCGGTGGTGACATCCAGCAGGATGGCGTCTGAACCGGAAGCCAGCTTCTTGGACATGATGCTGGACGCAATCAGTGGAATACAGCTAACCGTTGCGGTAACATCACGCAGGGCGTACATCTTTTTATCGGCGACCGCGATGCCCTCGCTCTGGCCGATGACCGACAGGCCGATCTTGTTGACCTGCGCAAAAAACTCTTCCTGAGTGAGAGCGGTCTTGGTACCGGGCACGCTCTCCATCTTGTCGATAGTACCGCCGGTGTGACCCAGACCACGACCACTCATCTTTGCGATTTTTACACCGCAGGCCGCCACAATGGGCGCAATGACCAAAGTCGTTTTGTCACCGACACCGCCGGTCGAGTGCTTGTCGACCTTGATACCGGGGATAGGCGACAGGTCAACCATCACGCCGCTGTGCGCCATCACATCGGTCAGCTCGGCAGTCTCCTCATCGGTCATGCCCCGGAGATAGACGGCCATCATCCATGCGGCCATCTGGTAATCAGCTACTTCGCCGCTGACGAAACCGTTGACGATGGCTTCCAGCTCTTCCCGGCTGTGGGTGCCGCCATCACGTTTTTTCGCGATCAGATCATAAATGCGCATTTGTACACACTCCAATCGAAATAGTATGACATTATATTCCAAGTATATCAAATTTTCGCTTAAAAGCAAGAAGATTTTTAGACGAATTTGCTAATTCAGGCAAAAAAGCGGCGCATCCACTCAGGATGCGCCACTCAATTTTTGTTTTGAACGGTTCAATTCACTTACTGAATGTAAGTAACGGTAGTGAACTCGCTGACTTCAGGCTTGACACCATCATCAGAGCTGTTGTCGACAACGATCTCGCCGGAAGCGATCTTGCTCTTGACTTCTTCATACTCGTCGACCGTGAAAGTCTCGAAATTCCAGCTGTCTTCTGCGGTAGGCAGGCCGATGTAATCACCGTCTTCCAGACCGAACTTATCCTCAACGCCTGCCAGCGCATCCCATTCGCCATTGTTGATCTTGTCCAGCGAATCATGGATCGCAGTGCCAAGATTCTTCATGGCCGAAGTAATAAACGGATTGTAGGCGTAAGAGCCATCTTTCACGCCATTAACACCAACGTAATTCTGGTCGACGTCAACGCCGATGACATAGCCATTGTTCTTCAGAGCAGCTTCGACTGCGGAGGTATAAACACCGCCGCCGCAGGCAAAGACCGCCTGCGTACCGTTGGAATACCAGCCCTCCATACGGGAGGTAATGTTGGCATCGCCATAGAACTGGCCTGCATAGAAGTAATTGATCTCGATATCCGCACCCCGTTCCTGAGCAGCTGCGTCCGCACCCTGCACAAAGCCATAACCATAGCGGATGACCGCAGGAACGGCTGTGCCGCCGAGGAAGCCCAGCTTGCTCTTGCCGTCTTTTGCAACAGCATAACCAGCCAGATAACCGGCCTGCTCTTCCTTAAAGTTGATGCAGTAGCAGTTTTCCGGCAGCTCGTCCATGCCAACGTCTTCTTTCGTTACATCGACACCGATGAACTTGATATCCTGATAACGATCCGCTGCCCACATGAGCGTTTCTCCGTACTGATAGCTGACACAGACCACGACATCTGCACCATCGTTGACGGCCTGACGAACAACTGTTTCACGCTCTTCCTGCGAACCTTCCGTCGACAGAGAATAATATTCGCAGTTCTCACCCATATACTTCTGGATCGCTTCCCAGCAGGACTGATTGAAGCTCTCGTCGTCCACAGAGCCGATATTGCAGCAAAGGGCGACTTTCTGGATACTGGTTGTCTCCGTGCTGCCGGATGCAGCCGAAGTTCCGGAGACGGAGGAAGTGCTGCCAGAACCACCACATGCACTCAGAACAGAAGCTACAGCCGCTGCACCTGCAACAGCCATAAAACGACGACGGGAAATTTTCATTCTATTTTCTCCTTCATTTTATAATAGGGATGCTCCCATAATAAAATAAAGAACACCGTGTTCCAAACGAAACACAGTGCCGATTTGGTGGAGATTAAGGGAATCGAACCCTTGACCCCCTGCTTGCAAAGCAGGTGCTCTCCCAGCTGAGCTAAACCCCCATATTCACAACGTCTTGCGACAGGAGTTATTATATCAGCTGATTCCTCACTTGTCAATGACAAATTTCAAAAAAGCGCAAAAAATCTCCGCCGGGCATTTTAGCATTCGGCGGAGATCCTTTTACATCCTTACTTTATAAAAGTGAAGGTTGCTTTCTTTAGTGCGCTGCGGCATTCTGACGGTCAAAGATCTGCGGAGCTGCCTTGATGAGCAGAACCGCACCCACGACCGTGATGAGGGTCTCAGGCAGCATGTAGCTTGCGTTATAGACCAGGCTGTAAGTCCATGCAGGCAGGCCATCGCTCAGGTTGCCCCAGACGAGGACGCCGGACAGGAAGCTGCACATGAAGCGCAGGAAACCGGCCATAAACGTACCGACCGCAACACCGACCATCCGGTTCTTGAAGGGGCGAGCGAAAAACTCAGCCATACCCAGAGCCATAAATGCCAGAATGTAGTCCAGAAGGACTTCACCGAGGAAATAGATAAAGGTCGGAGTCGGGGGAGCCCAGAAACCCAGAAGCATCTGCAGGCAGCCATTGACGAGGCCGGTGAACAGACCCCACTTGACGCCGTGGCGGAAGGACACCAGTACGAACGGGAGCATACTCAGCAGAGTAACGCTGCCGCCGTTGGGCATACTGAAGATCTTGATGTTGGACAGCACCGTACCGACGGCGATCATCAGTGCGCACTCGACCAAAATACGGGTCTTGGAATAGGTTTTTGACATTGAGATTCCTCTTCTCATTATAAATAGTACACAAAAACAAAAAGTGCGTCCGCTGAAACCAGCAGGCGCACAGGTTGTTCGTGAAAAAACGGACGTTTTTCGCAAACTCCCTACGCCGGCATTGCCCGGGTCAGGTTCGAGGGTACTTTGCTTGCGCAAATCTCAGCCTTTCGGCACCCCTGTTTTCGTGTCCGTACCCAGTATAGCCGCCGCTGCCAAAAAGTCAAGCATAACCTGTGTCTCCGCCGCATATTTTTTATCAGGTCATTTTATGGTGGGTGGGAGGAATCGGCAATGAAAGGTGATCCGGAGCGGCGTGCGGTGCTGCTGGGCGAATACATTGTAGAACATGGCGCAACGGTACGAGCCGCAGCCAAAGCATTCGGGTGCAGCAAATCCACCGTCCACAAGGATGTTTCTACCCGGCTTCGGACGGTCAGCCCGGGGTTATTTTTACAGGTAAAAGGCATTTTGGCTCGGAATAAAGCCGAGCGTCATCTGCGCGGCGGAGCAGCCACCCGTGAAAAGTATCACCGCCAAGCGGCGCACACCGGCTGATGGCGGCGAAAAGCGGTCAGTTTTCTTTGCAAAGAGGACTGACCGTCTTTTTATTATTTATGGTTGTGGAATTGTCCCAGCGCGGCCTTTTCGAGGCGGCTGACCTGTGCCTGACTAATGCCGATCTCCTTGGCGACTTCCATCTGGGTCTTTCCCTTCAGGTAGCGCAGTTCCATGATCTTCTTCTCCCGGGGCGTCAGTTCCGAGACGGTCTGCCGGAATTCCAATCCGCTGATCCAACTGTCCTCGCCGTCCGGGTCTTTTATCTGGTCGATGACATACATCGCATCGCCGCCATCTGTATAGATCGGTTCTTCAAGGCTGAGCGGCTCCACCACCGATTCCAGTGCTGTGGACACCTCCCGGCGCGACAGACCTGTTTTTTCGGCGATCTCATCCACGGTCGGCTCCCGACCCAGCTGCTTTTCCAGCTCTTCCCGTGACTGCATGGCACGGTAGGCGGTATCACGCAGGGAACGGCTGACCCGGAGCGTGTTGTTATCCCGGAGAAAACGGCGTATCTCCCCAATGATCATCGGCACGCCATAGGTCGAAAACCGCACCTCCTGCGAAGGATCAAAGTTGTCGATAGCCTTTATCAGTCCGATGCAGCCCACCTGAAACAGGTCGTCAAGATTCTCACCCCTCTGCGCGAACCGCTGCACTACGCTCAGGACAAGCCGCAGGTTGCCCTCGATCATGCTCTGCCGTGCCTGCTTATCGCCTGCCTGCGCCTTTTTCAAGAGCTGACGCTTTTCCTGCTCGGTCAGGACAGGCAGTTCCGCCGTATTCACTCCGCAGAGTTCCACCTTATTGTACATCCCCGAACCTCCGGTTTCGTTTGGACTTCACCGGAAGTATGGGTCAGAGACGAACGGAGGATTCATGGAAAGTATACCCTCTCAGTCACTTCGTGACAGCTCTCCCAAAGGGAGAGCCATTGGCATGTCGGGCAAGTTTATGCGCGATTTGCAAAAGCGATGGCCTTGCTGTCTACTTTAACTTTCTTCTAACCGTTTTCTCAACTCTTTGATAATACGTTTTTCAAGCCGGGAGATATAGCTTTGGCTGATACCGATGGCGTCGGCGGCTTCTTTTTGGGTATGCTCTACCCCATCCACAAGGCCGAAGCGCAGTTCCATGATCTGCCGTTCCCGGGGCGAGAGCAGGGCGACCGACTGACGCAGCGTCGCGCGTTCGGCGTCCTGTTCCAGTTTCTGCCCCACCTGATTCTCATCGCTGCTGAGAACGTCCGACAAAAGCAGCTCATTCCCGTCGCCATCAATGTTCAGCGGCTCGTCGATGCTGGCCTCCTGACGACGGTTAGAACTTTTACGAAGATACATCAAAATTTCATTTCCAATACAGCGGCTGGCATAGGTTGCAAGCTTGATGTTCCGTTCCGGCGTGAAGGTGTTTACTGCTTTGATAAGACCAATCGTTCCGATGGAGATCATATCCTCGGACGGTACACCGCTGTTCTCATATTTTTTCGCAAGGTAGACCACCAGCCGCAGATTGTGGGTGATCAGTTCATCCCGGGCGGTGGGGTCGCCTGCCATCATCCGGATGAGAAGCTCTTTTTCCTCCTCCTGCGTCAGTGGCGGCGGCAGGCTGGAACCGCCCGACACATAGTGGACGCCGCCTGTCCATGTCAGCCACAGCCAGAGCTGGCGCAGCCGACTGCAAAGCCATTCAAACATGAATCGTTACCCTCCCATCAAAAGTGTCCAGCCTCCCGGCGGAGGCGGCGTATCGCAGAAAGCTGCATACAACTGTTTCCGGACTTGTATTTTTCCTGCCCGATGGATGCGGAGTTCCCGTGCCGGAACCGCCGGCAGAACACAGTGGCCTGCCACCGTATTGCACGGAACAAACCGCACTCCCAGCTCCGGCGGCGGAAGACCTGTGCCGCCCGAAAGCTGTTTTTCCAAATAAGTACAAAGCACAGAAGGAAGTTGTTCTTCCACTGCCGGATACCGTACCAGCACGACCTCCCGGCCGGAAAGCGGTTCCTGCACTGAAAACCCGGTATCATAAAGGACTTTTACCGGGATGGCTTTTGTCTCGTCCCGTTCAAGGAACAGTTCTCCCGGCACGCACTGGGGCGTGGTTTTTCCGAAAAAGTGCAATACAAATTGTAATATCAGATAGATTCCTGCCGCAGAGGATAGCAGTAGTCCGGGCGAAAGGGGCAGATATGTGCTGAAATTGTTTCCTTCCGCCCCCGGCAGAAGAGCCGCTCCAGTCAGGAGAAGGTTCATCAGCCAGAACCAGACCAGCAGCTGCCCGAATCCCCGGACACCCGGCCAGCCATACGATGCGGCGACTGACAATGCACCCGTAGATATTTTATAGAGCAGTGCCAGCGGCCACGGCATCTCCGGCCAGAAAAGGGATACTGATGAAGCTGCTGCAACGCTTGCGCCCAAAATCAGCCGCAAAGCAGAACAGCAGTACCCCGTCAGCAGCCCGGCCGCCAACAGAAACAGCACCGCAAGAGCGAAGTTCACAAGGAGAAGGACATCGAGATAGATCACTGTTTTGATGACACCGCCCCCTTTCCAATAGGATAAATCATCTATAAAGAAAAAATTGCTGAAAACGATACGGCTACGGCTTTCTGCCAAAGGCTCCCCTGATAGGGGAGCTGGCTGCGAAGCAGACTGAGAGGTTCAACCGCTGCCGTTTAAGTACTGCTTGTACAACCTCTCCGTCACAGCTGACGCTGTGCCACCTCTCCTTGTAGGAGAGGCTCTTGTGAAACCGCAAGAGGGTTATTTTTCTAATTTTTTCAAAAAACACTTGCAAAAGCGCGTCGGGCGAGGTATAATACATCATGCAGCAACTGTTTGCCGCTGCAAAGTCAAGAATGATATGCCTCTTTAGCTCAGTCGGTTAGAGCACCTGACTGTTAATCAGGGTGTCGCCTGTTCGAGTCAGGCAAGAGGCGCCATTAAGCGGCGAGCCATTTGGCTTGTCGCTCTTTTTTGTTTTTGGGTTGTAATCATTTTGTGACTTTTTCACATTTTTAACAAAATTCAGGTTTTGTTAAAAAAGAACCTCTTGCAGAAGCTGTCACAATGTGCTATACTACACCCAAGCTTTAGGAGATTTTTAATCGCTAAAGCGCAGCGTATTGATCAAAGGGTAGGTGCTCCCTTCTTTTGATAGCAGCTGGCCGCTGCTCTGCCTTGGTCTCCGCAGGGCAAAGCAGAGCAGCGGACTATGCGCTGCTCTGCTGAAAAAATATGTTTTTTGCATATTTTTTCCTCGCTGAAACTTACAGCCATGTAAAATTCTACTTGTAGAGTCTGTCACATTGTGATAGAATGTGGTTGTAGTTTTGAATAGACTATATTTGAAAAGAAGCTTTTCCCGTCGCATCGGTCAGCTTCTCGAAAAGGAAACATCATCTATGCGTTATACCTATGTCCGGCAGCACGACACAACGGATTGTGCCGCTGCCAGTCTCGCAATGGTGTGCCTGCATTACAAAAAGGAGATCACCATCACGAAGCTTCGCGACATGATGGGAACCGACCTGAAAGGCACGAACCTTGTTGGCCTGCAAAAGGCCGCCAATGAGTTGGGATTCACCACTGCGGCGGTTCGCGTAGACCGTGAAAACTTTTTAAGCGATTTCACTCTTCCCTGCATTGCGCAGGTCATCACCGACCAAGGGTTGGCTCACTTTGTTGTCATCTTCAAAAAGACGACCATCAAGGATGACGAGGCTCGGCATAAACACATTGTCAAGGAAGAGCAGCTCAGACAGGATGAGAGTAAAAAGTACAAATGCAAGGATTACGTCGTTATTGGCGACCCTGCAAATGAACTGAAAAAAATCTCCTTGGATGAGTTCTACAAAAACTTTACCGGTGTTCTGCTGCTGATGAACCCGACTTCGGAGTTTAAACCCGGCAAGCAGAAAAAGGGCGGCATGCTCAAGCGATATCTTGACTTGCTGCTGCCGCAGAAAAAGTTATTTATCTATGCAATCGTTGCATCCGTCCTGATGACGGTGCTTGGCATTGTATCCTCGATTTTCAACCGAGCGTTGATGGATGAGGTTCTGCCATACGGATTGCAAAGTCTGCTGGTTACATTGATATTGGTATTCAGTGTCGTCAGTTTGACAAGTACATTGATATCAACGGTTCGCCAATGGATCTTGATTTATCTGTCCATTAAAGTTGATATTCCGCTGATGCTGGGTTACTTCGGGCATGTCTTCAAACTGCCGATGAAGTTCTTTGCAACACGGAAAACTGGCGAAATCACCACTCGCTATTCGGATGCAGGCACCATCAAATCTGTCCTGACAAACATTGCGTTGAGCGTTGTCATGGACGTTGTGATGGCTGTTGCAACTGGCATCATCCTCTTTCGGATGAATTCCACACTGTTCTCGATTTCTTTGTTCAGTTCGCTGCTCAGTCTGCTGTTGGTCATCATCTTCAAGCAGCCGTATAAGCGGATCAACGAAGAGACGATGCAGCAGTCCGCAATCCTCAACAGCCAGATGATTGAAAGTCTGCGTGGTATTGAGACCATCAAGTGTAACGCTGGTGAAGAGCGCGAGCTGGAAAATCTTGAACGTGAGTACATCAAGAGCCTGAAAATCAGCTTGAAGTCAAGTAAACTCAGCACGGGTCAGTCTCTTGTTTCTTCTCTTATTTCTACCATTCTCGGTATGGTTACGACTTATGTCGGTATCATGCAGGTTTTGAATGGACAGTTAACGCTGGGCGGTTATATGGCGTTCAGCACCCTTTCAAGCTATTTTACTTCTCCGATCAGTGAGCTGATTAGTATGCAGATGTCCATTCAGGAGGCTTCTATTTCCATGAAGCGTCTGACGGAGATCATGGACTATGAGTCCGAGCAGAAACCCGATCAGGAATATACTGAGATGGAGCGGATCGACGGTGATATCGAATTCAAAGACGTCACCTTCCGGTATGGCAACCGTTCCCCCGCTTTGAACCATATCTCCTTTACGATTCCGAAAGGAAAGAAGGTTGCTCTGGTTGGCAGCAGCGGCAGCGGTAAGTCTACCATCACAAAGCTTCTGCTCAAATATTATGAGCCGGAGTCTGGTGAAATTGACGTGAACGGCGTGAATCTGGATGAGTATTCCAATTCCTCTGTTCGTCGTGCAATTTCTTATGTTCCGCAGAATATCGAGCTTTTCAGCAAGACCATTTATGACAATATCCGCATCTCCCGTCCGGAGGCAACGCTGGATGAAGTCAAGGCTGCTGCAAAGAAAGCCGATGCTTATGAGTTTATCCGTAAGCTCCCCCTGCAGTTCCATACCTTCCTTGAGGAAGCCGGTAATGGTCTGTCGGGCGGTGAGAAACAGCGAATTGCTCTGGCTCGTGCGTTTCTGAAAGACTCGAATCTCTATATTTTGGACGAATCCACCTCGAACCTCGACTTTGGTACAGAGAATATTATTTTTGATATGATCTATAACCAGTTAGCTGACCGTTCGATGTTGATCGTCGCACACCGCTTGTCAACTGTCCGCGATTGTGATATGATTCTAGTCATGGATCATGGCGAGATCGTTGAACGCGGTACTCATGATGAGCTGCTGGCAAAGCAGGGTCGTTATTGTGACCTGTGGAACATGCAGCAGGGTATCTTCCGTCGCAAAGAGGAAGCCCCCAAACCGGTCGCAGCCGCAAAAATCGTCGAAGATGATGACGATGACGGCGAGTCGATTACCTACTAATCTGTTGCAACCGAGTGCGCACTCGGTTACATAAATGGCTTTTGGATGGATGCGCATCCGGAAAGAAGCCGCTTAAATTGATTCATTCATTTGAAGGGAGTAATTCATTATGATGATGCCTGCAAACTATTCTGCAATCGCAGAGAACGAGATGACCTATGTCGTCGGTGGTGGCGCAGTTGAGTGGCTGGGTTCTTTCACCGCTCCTATCTGGGACGTTAACAACCTGAAGACCTTCAACACCAACGTCATGACCATGATCGGCAACACCTACATGAAGTCCATGCTGGCTGACACTCTGGGTCTGGTCTTCACCGGCAGCTATGGTCTGGACAACACTGTTGTTGTTAAGAACGTTCTGACCAACAACGCTTTCACCAAGACCTTTGCTCAGCTGGGCAACAAGGGCACTCTGGTTGAGGGTCTGGCTTCTGTCGTTGGTACTGGTGCTGCTATCTGGAATCTGGGCCGTGCTGATGTCAAGAACTACGCTAACGGCAACGTTCTGTATGCTGACGGCTCCAAGCTGTAATTTAGTTCTTTAACTAAATAGGAAGTGTATTTCGTTTGCACCGCCCTACAAGTAGGGCGAGGCAGATGACAATGCCTCGTTATGGTGTGCCAGGAGGCGTCTGCCTCCTGGCACACCTTCTTTTTATATCGCTTATTACTTTTTAGTAATAGGTGATAGCCAGTTGAGAAAATAGACTCTACGCCAAAGCCTCTCCCCTTGGGAGAGGTGGCATTGCGCAGCAATGACGGAGAGGGCGAGCCTGTGTAAGGTAAAGTATTCTTCTTTACGATACGCACACTCTTTCAAAAGCAATATCATATCGCCGTGTTTGAGCCTCTTTGTTGGCATCCTCGCCCTCTCAGTCACTTCGTGACAGCTCTCCCAAAGGGAGAGCCTCTATGAGGTTAAGTCTATGAAACAGATAACCGTCAATAAAAACTATAAAATGTTGAACGTCGCACGGAATCTTCGCCGAGATTTAACACCTCAGGAGCGGAAATTGTGGTATGATTTTCTGAGGAGCTATCCTGTTAAAGTCTACAAGCAACGAATCATTGAATCTTTTATCGTTGACTTTTACTGTGCCAGCGCACGACTTGTCATCGAACTGGATGGCTCCCAGCATTACACGGAGCAGGGCAAAACCTACGATGAAGAGCGAAGTCAGATCTTACGAGCCTACGGGCTTAAAGTGCTGCGCTTTGCAAACAACGATGTTGACCGGAATTTTGACGGAGTATGTGAGGAAATTCATCGGGTAATTCAGGAACGATTGTAGTATGCAAAGCCTCTCCCTTTGAAAGATTCCCTCCGGTCGGAGGGAGATGTCGCAAAGTGACAGAGGGAGGACAAGGTGGCATTGCGTTAGCAATGACGGAGAGGGCAAGCCTGTGAAGGGTAAAGCATACTTCTTTACGATACGCACACTCTTTCAAAAGCAATATCATATCGCCGTGTTTGAGCCTCTTTGTTGGCATCCTCGCCCTCTCAGTCACTTCGTGACAGCTCTCCCAAAGGGAGAGCCAAGGCTTTCACTTTAGCATCTTCTATTTTCTCCATTTGCTATTGCCTATTACGCCCTCCAGATTTTTGGAGGAAAATTTTACAGAACAAGGTGGACAAGATTATGAGAGAAATCCAAATCGCAGATCACAAGACCCTCAAGCTGACGAATGTACTGGCGCGCAAGATCCAGCCGGAAGAGTTCGCAAATCTTCAGGTCGTTCTGACCCAGATGCACAACTTCATCCGCAGCAACAACGCGCAGCCGATCGGCCCTCTGGTACAGTGCATCAAAATGTCTGCCGGTCCTAATCCGCAGCCTGAGATCTACTTCATGCAGCAGGCGACTCAGCTTATCCCCCGTCTTGACCCGGGCTACCAGATGGATGCTGTTCTGCGTGTGCGCAACTGCCTGTACGCTCATTACACCGGCCCCATGAGCCAGAATGCTCTTGCCAGCCAGAAACTCAATATCTACGCTTTTGAGAACGAGCTGGAGCTGACCGGCACGGTTTACACCATTTTCGTCAATCAGGACGAGGACGAAGGCGTTGTTGACGTCTTCATGGAGACGAAGTAACTATGAGTACGACCACCATCCAGAATCTTTCGGATCTGCAGGATCGCCGCATCATGATGGAGAAAAAGCTGCCGCCCTTTGGCTATGCTTTGATTATCCTCGTAAGCGCACTGTTGATTTTTCTGACCGTGTGGAGTACGCAGAATAAGCGTGTCTACGTCAGTCAGTCCAGCGGCACTGTGCAGGCCAGCAACAAGACCTACATCATGTCCAGCTACTCCGGCGAGCTGACCGAACTCACCATCAGCGAGGGCAGTTATGTCAATGAGGGCGACCTTATCGCTCATATCAAGAGTACCGACCTCGACCTGCAGGCCGATAATCTGCAGAGCCAGATCGACATCTACACCAAACAGAAGTCTCAGTACGAAAAGCTGCTCAAGTCCATTCAGGATGACAAGAACTATTTCAGTGAGACGGATATCGACGATCAGCCGTACTATTATCAGTACGAGACTTATAAGAGCCAAGTCGAGCAGAAGACTTTCGATGCAACGCCGTATCAGGCCGCAGGCTATTCTGACGAGCAGATCAAAAGTCTGATGGAGCAGAATCAGGGCGAGATCGAGGCTTTGTATTACTCGACCCTGCAGAGCATTTCCTCCAACCTGACGAGCATCCAGAGCAATCTGGACAACCTGCAGTCTCAGTTGGACTCGCTGAACAGCGGTGCAAACGATTATTACATCTATGCGCCGACCTCCGGCGTCATCCACATGGACAGCCCGTATAAAGTCGGCATGGTTCTCAGTGCCGGTACGCCGCTGGCGACCGTTGCCAGCGAGAACAGCGACCTTGAGATCGTGGCATATGTCTCTGTCAGTGACCGTCCTCTGCTGGACGTCGGCGACCCCTGCAAGATCGCGATCACTGGCCTGTCGGAATATTCCTACGGCAACCTGACCGGCACCGTGACCTCCATCGACAGCGACATCACGTCCAGCTCCAACGGCTCTTATTACAAGATGACCATCAAGCCGGACAGCACCTATGTTGTGAGCAACAGCGGCGACAAGGTCGACTTGTCCAACGGTATGAGCGTGACCGCCCGTGTCGAGTACGATGAACTGACCTATTTCGAGTATGTGATGGAAGCTTTGGGCGTATTCTTCCGCTAAGCACCCCTGCATCCGCATACCAACTGCCCAAAGAGGTACACAACTATGAAACGAAACCCGAAACAGCTGGCCGTATGCGCCGCTCTGCTCAGCCTGCTGGCCGTCGGCATGGCAGTGCCTGCATCCGCAGCCAGTCCCTTTGTCGCTCCGGCTCTCTCGGTCTCCTGGCCGTGGGAGTCGGTCAGCGTCGAGACCGTGGAAACTGGCGATTATGCCGCCTCGATGACCGTCGGCACGGCTCAGCAGCTCTCCCCTGTCGTCCTCCCCGAAAAAGCAGCCCGGCGCAATGCTGTGAGCTATGTTTCCGATAATCCGAACGTTGTCTCTGTCACCGAAGACGGCACGGTTCAGGCCGCTGGTCTGGGCACAGCAAACATCACGGCAACGGCTGGCGGTGTGAGCTGCGTTTACACTATCACGACTGAGCCGGACAGCTCCATGATCCCTCAGGAACTGGACATCACCCTGCAGAGCAATACCATCTACGTTGGTGACAACACGTCCTGTTCACTGGCTGTTCTGCCGACGACGGCGGCGAATTATATCTCCGTCACCCTGACCTCCTCTGACCCGAGCGTTGCTACGGTCAACAACTTTGGCAAAGTGACCGGCATCGCACCCGGTACGGCGACCATCACGGTCAGCTGCGGCGACATTTCCGCTTCGGCAAATATCCGGGTCGTTGAGGTGCCTTCCAGCTCCAACTCAGCTTCTTCGGCCATTACCGCCCAGTCTCTGAATCTCAGCTCCAACTATGTCGTCCTGAAGCCGGGCGCGTCTCAGAAGATCACCGGCAAGGTCACACCCTCGTCGGCGTCTCAGTCGCTGACCTTCAAGAGTCAGGATACCAGCGTTGCCACCGTCAGCAAAAGCGGCGTTATCACTGCTGTTAAAACTGGCGCGACCTCGGTCATCGTCTCGAACGGTACGATTTCTGCATCGGTGACGGTCATCGTCAACCGGAATGCGACCAGCTCCAATAACAATTCCAGTGACGACGGCAGCGAAGAGCCGATGGAGACGGACCCCATCGTGGAAGCGATCGAAGCTTCCAACGGTGGCGAAGTGACTTATACCCGGCCGGAGATCCCCGTCATTACCAGCGACATCCTCAATGCTCTGCGTCTGAACAACGCAACACTGGTCGTCACCGCAAACGATTACAGCATCCGTATCCACGGCTATAACGTCAAAAATACGGCTGCTACTGTGGACACTACGCTGACCTTTACGCAGGATGAGCATGGTTTGACCTTTACCCTGAACAACGGTGAGACGCTGCCCGGCACGGTGGAAGTCCTGTTGAGCGATGAACCTGCCAGCTACGGCCGTTTGTACCTGTACAATGCCGTTACCGAAAAGTGGCAGTTCCTGAACTCCTACAAGGATGGCGTCATCTCGGCAGATACCGCCGGTGATTACCTGCTCACCAACCAGAACCTCCGGTTCACAACCATCAACTGGACATTCTTCGTTGCCGGCGGTGTTGTTCTCGTCGGAATCGTCATCGCCTATATCGCCGTCAAAAAACGGTATTGGTTCTGGTAATGTTCTTGAAATCTAATCTGTAAATAAAGCCAGCCTCCTGTATCGTGAAGTACCCTCCGTCAAGTAGACAGAAAAAATAATATAAGATATTTGTTCGCCGTTTCCA
>CAVBWT010000014.1:0-65112 GCA_963599235.1 Lawsonibacter asaccharolyticus
CGCCACCTTGCCAAGGTGGAGGTAGCGAGTTCGAGCCTCGTCGGCCGCTCCAACAGGAGTGGTAATAATCACTCCAAATATGGTGACGTGGCCAAGTGGTAAGGCAAGGGTCTGCAAAACCCTCATCCACCAGTTCAAATCTGGTCGTCACCTCCAAAAAAATCCCGAACGTTTTCACGTTCGGGATTTCTTGTTGTCTGAAATTTGCCTTCTCCCCTTCTCCGTGCTACAATGGCTATACTACACCCAAAAAGGAGGCAGACAGGATATGACCGCTGAACATCACACCAGTTTAACGCCGGATACTCCGGTACGCTATCTGAAAGGCGTCGGCCCAAAGACGGCGGAGCGGTTCGAGAAACTGGGTATCGTCACCCTCTCTGACCTGCTCTGCCACTATCCCCGGCGGTATCTGGATTTTTCCAAGCCCTATTCCATCGCCGAAGCTCCTCTCGACACGGAATGTGTCGTCAAGGCAGAAGTTTTTGCCAAACCGGGCGGACGCATCCTGCCCGGCGGACGGCGGATGGAGCGCATCACGGCAGGCGACGATGTATCCAGTCTCGAGATCACATGGTTCAACAACCCTTATGCCGCTCAAAAACTCGAACTCGGGCAGGAATATTATTTTCAGGGCATCGTCACGGGAGGAATGCTCCGCCGTCAGATGGTGAATCCGCAGGTACGGACGGAAGCGCAGATCCAGTCTTCACCTTTTGAAGCCGTCTATCCGCAGACCGAAGGGCTTTCCAGCAACGCCATCGCAAAATGCGTCCGGCAGCTGCTCCCTCATGCGGAACTGCTGCCCGACCCACTGCCGCCGGAGATGCTAAAAAAATACCGGCTGCTCTCCAAAGCAGCCGCCATCCGTGCCATCCACTGCCCCAAAACCGAAGAGGAATCGGCTGCGGCACGGCGTCGGCTCATCTATGAGGAGCTGCTTATCTTACAGCTTGGCATCGGCCGGATGAAAAACCGGGGCGCAGCCCTGACCGGCGCACCGATGCGTCTGCTGGATCCGGAACCTTTCTGGGAGTCTCTCCCCTTTTCTCCCACCGGCGCACAGAAACGAGCTGTCAGCGAGATTCTATCCGACATGTCCGGCAGCACGTCCATGAACCGCCTGCTTCAGGGTGATGTCGGCAGCGGCAAAACACTGGTCGCCGCCGCTGCGATCTGGGACTGCATCCGGAACGGTTATCAGGCCGCTCTGCTGGCCCCGACCGAAATTCTGGCCTCTCAGCACGCCGAGAATTTGAACCGCCTCCTTGCGCCCTTCGGAATGCGTGTTGCTCTGCTGACCGGCGGAATGAAGGCCGCTGCCCGGAGAACCACCCTCGCCGCCATCCGGAACGACGAGGCCGACCTCATTGTTGGCACCCACGCCATCCTGAGCGAAGGTGTTGAATTTGCCCGGCTGGGATTGGCGGTCATTGACGAGCAGCATCGTTTCGGCGTCCGTCAGCGTGGAATGCTGACCGAGAAAGCCGATAATCCTCATCTGCTCGTCATGAGCGCGACACCCATTCCCCGGACGCTGGGTCTGCTCATCTACGGCGACCTCGACATCTCCATCCTCGACGAACTTCCGCCGGGCCGAAAGCCAGTCAAGACCCGGTGTGTTACCGGTAAAAAGCGACGAAACCTGTACGGGTTCCTCGATTCTGAAATCGAAGCCGGACGTCAGGTCTATATCGTCTGCCCTGCCATCGAGGACACCCCCGACGGCGGACTGAACGCCGTCAAGAGCTACTACGAGGACATCGCAAAAGCCCTTCTTCCGGAACGCCGGGTCGGTTTGATGCATGGCAAGCTGAAACCCAAGGAGAAAGCCGCCGTTATGGAGGATTTCAAAAACGGACAGCTGGATGCACTGGTCTCCACAACGGTCATTGAAGTCGGCGTGGATGTTCCAAATGCCACGGTCATGGTGATTGAGAACGCCGAGCGGTACGGTCTGAGTGCGCTCCATCAGCTTCGCGGTCGGGTCGGACGCGGTGCCGCCGAGAGCTGGTGCTTCCTTGTCAGCGATAACGGCAGCGAAAACGTCCAGAAGCGTCTGAAATTTCTCTGCTCCACCAACGACGGTTTTGCCGTCGCCCAGTATGACCTCGAGACCCGGGGTCCGGGCGATTTCTTCGGGAGCCGTCAGCACGGCCTGCCGACTCTGCAGATCGCCGACCTGATGAACGACACCCGTACCCTTCACGCCGCCCAGAGCGAAGCCGTCCTCATCCTCTCCGAAGACCCTCTTCTTGAGCGTCCCGAACACGCCCTTCTCGCCCAGCAGGTGCAGCAGATGTTCGATAAAGCTGGCGCAATGAACTGATTTTTTCAAAAGAAAACGCTCCCTTGACAAAAATCAGGGGAGCGGATATAATAAAAATGCAAAAGGTGCTGACCGACAAACGGCCAGTTCACCTTACCAGCAATCACTTGCAAAAAAGCGAAATGACTTTACAGGTTGGGCAACACTGTTTGGCGGTCATTCGCTTTTTTTGTTGTCATTTTTATGACGTTCGTCGTGAGAGATCTTCCACGCAATGTCAAAGGCAGTTCCTGCCGGTAAGACTTCTAGCCGCCTGCGTTTGGGTCAGCACCTGCCGCCATCAGGCGGCTTTTTTAGTTTATCACAGATCTTCCAGAATGCGCAACGATTCCACGCATTTTTCTAAAAATCATTTCTTTCTATGCCATCTTGCAGGGCGTTCACCCACGCTGACAACATCACAGAAGACACACCGGCTCTTGGTGGACAGCTGCATATCTTTGTGATAGCATCCAAAGAACCATTTCTGGTACTGCATTTTCAGCAAAATCTTGTCGAGGAAGAGGTGCAGGCGGTTGCTTTCGCCCAAAGCCAGCACCGTAAAATCGAGAAATCTGCTTGGAGCATCGTGGGTCAGCACATAATCCACCTGCCAGTTTCTTGCTTCGAGGTTCTGTTCGCAGGTCTGGTACTCTTCATCCGAGGGCATCTCCTGCGGCCACCAGTTCATCCCGTACTCGCGCTCTTCCTTATCCGGGCTTTCGCCGCCGCCGAAGCAGAGGTAACTCTTGCCTTCCAGCTCAAGGATGCTCCCACGGCAGACGTGATACACATTTCCGCCCAGATCCTGTACTTTGCCGCCGAACATCTCTACCGTTGGATACTGGGCCAGCAGATCATAATTCTCGTGGGTGCCATCCAGAAAGATCAATGTGTAGGGGCGTTTGCGGAGCCAGTCCAGTTTTTTCTGCTCCTCCCGGCTGCCATCCCAGATAAACCCAAAATCGCCCAGCACAATAACGACGTCCTGCTTGCTCAGCCATCGGAGTCTTCCGTGCCTGAAACGGTCGAGTTCGCCGTGCGTATCGCCCGTCAGATATACCATTCTTTACCCTCCCTGCCGCAGCGACTGGTGAAACAACTGCGAAACTCTTGTCACGCTCCGGCAAACCTGTTATTATAGGACAGGAAGCATTTTTGCTTCGCTGTTCGTGTTTTCCGGGCGTGAAATTTGTCGCCCGGTTTTTATATCATATCGCTTTTTAAAGGACTTGTCCACATGAAACGTATTTTTGCTTTCTTCCTTTCTCTTGCAGTGCTGTTCAGCTGCCTGTCCATCACGGCTGGCGCAATATTTGACCCCAGCCCTGTCTACACTGTCAAGGCACAGAGTGCCTACATCGTCAACACCGATACCAATATCATCGTTTATGACAAAGACAGCCAGAAACAAGTCTCTGCCGGCGGGCTTACCAAATATATGACCATTGCGCTGGTTCTGGCTAATTATGCCGACCAGCTCGATAACACCTTCCAGATGCCTTTTGCCATCTCGGATTACGTTTACGGCTCCGACAACGCCGACATGCGTTCCGGCGAGACCTTTACCTACCGTGAAGCCATCTATGCAATGGTGACTCGGAATGCCAACGAAGCAGCGATGGGTCTGGCCTATACCCTTTCGGGAGGCGACCTCTCCGGATGGGTCAGCCAGATGAACGACCTCTCTCAGCGCATCGGCACCACCGGAAGCATCTGGACAGACGCCTGCGGCATCGACAGCGGCAACGTAACGACCGCCGTCGACATGTACCTTATCCTGCGGTATCTGATGAGCTTTGACGCCTTTGTGGAGATCTCCAGCGCACCAACTTTCACGATGCCGGCCAAGGAGAAGCATTCCAGATCCTCTGTTCTGCTGAGCCAGAACGTTGCCCTGAACAAGAGCAGCGGCGGCAAATTCTACCGCAGTGCCATGCAGGGCGGCATGTGCGATGTGCTGGCCTACAAAAACGACACCGGCAACCAAAGCTACGTTTCGTGGGCAAACAAGAACGGTGCGACCTATATCTTCTGCGTTATGCAAAGCCCGGACACCTGCGACGATTATGGCTACGCCAACCGCCGCCCGGCCCTCTACGAAACGACCAAGCTCATTGACTGGGTATTTGACAGTTTCTCGATTCAGGCCGCTCTGGATACCGACGTTGCACTGGCGGAGATCCCAGTGAAATATTCTTCCGACACAGACACCTTGCAGCTTTATCCAAACGACAACATGATGACCCTTCTTCCCTCCTCGGGAGACGGGTCGGTCACTCAGAAATATTTCCACCTGCCCGACTACGTCTGCGCTCCCATTCATCAGGGCGATGTGGTCGGCACCGTTGAACTGAAACTTGCCGGTAAGACCATCGGCGTAGTCGATCTGGTCGCCGGACAGGATGTCAGTCAGAACGCCCTGCTCTTTACAGTAGCAAAGGTCAACGATTTCTTCCACAGTCTCTATTTGAAAGTCGTTATCACTCTTAGCATCATCTCCGCCGCCACCTACGGCCTGTGGCTCCTCCTCAATGCATGGAATGGCCGCAAGGCTCCTAAAAAGATCCACAGACATTAAACTGCCCACAGCAAAAACCGCCTGAACAGTTCCAAGCCGGAACCATTCAGGCGGTTTTCAGTTGCGCCAGCAGGAGTCGAACCTACGATGGGGGAGTCAAAGTCCCCTGCCTTACCGCTTGGCGATGGCGCATTACAAAGAGGATTATAACATAATTTTTCAAAATCCACAAGGGGCAAGTTTATTTCGGCAATATAAAAAATCAACCCCAAACCTGAGTTTGGAGTTGATTTTTATGCCGGTGGTGGGGGTCGAACCCACACGGTATTACTACCAATAGATTTTGAGTCTACATCGTCTGCCATTCCGACACACCGGCATATTGTTTTTGAGAACATTCTTATTATAGCGGATTCTCTCCGCAAAATCAAGATGCAGTTTTTATTTCTGCTCTTTTTGCTCAAAATCGCAAATCCGCTTTTCTTTTTGGGCGGAATGCGTGTATACTAAGAGCATCGAGATTCCGCCGGGGATGCCCGGCATAAGATAAAGGAGTATCTCTATGGATCAAGTTCTTTCTGCACCTGTGACCGAAGCGCAGGCAGAGCGCGACCGCCTGCTGGGTGCGCTCATCGGTCTGTCACACACCATTGTCAACGAGCCCAAGACCGAGGACACCGACCGGGTGCTGACATCCGGACTTCGGCTGGCTTCGGATCCGGACGCCGGGCTGGACGCACTGCGCCGGATGACCGCCATCGTCCGGGAGGAAAAGCACCGTGTCGCACCCAACTGCGCGACCTGCGCCATGCCCTGCGGCAATACCAGTGATTACGATATGGCCCGGCTGTGGAACGCACCCGAGGATATCCGTACTCTCAAGCTGCGCATCCTGAACAGCCTGTTCCGGCTGGCGCAGAACCGCCCATCCGAGGAAACGGTTCCGGTAATCGACCAGGGCTTATTTGTTCTCTCGGAGGACTGGGATGAAGAGCTTCTTCTCCCCATCGCAGAGCGTGCAGAGGCCGTTTGCAGCTAATTTCAGGCTTAATTTTGCAAAAAACGCTTTACAAATGTTCCGGGAAAAACTATTATATAATCAGGATTTTTATTTATGGAGTCATTTCCCACCGTTCCCACATCAGAAACTGTTTACGAAAGAAGGTAGAAGTCATGTCTGAGAAAAAGCTTGCTGCGGCTGAGACAGCCCTGTCTGAGACTCCTGCGGCAGAGCCGAAAAAGAAAGCCGCAAAGACGGCAGTTCGCCGTGGCCGTCCGCCGCTCTCGCCCGAAGTCTATGTCGAACTTGGCGATAAGCAGTTCAACATCACGGACATCGTCGAGCGTGCCAAAGCCGATTACCGCACCACCCACAAGGTCGGCGTTCAGTCCTGCAAGATCTATGTCAAGCCGGAAGAGCGCGCCGCCTACTACGTTATCAACAAAGTTTCCGGGAAACTCGACCTGTAACCTCCGGCCGGAGAGTTCCGGCATCGGTTTTACGACCTGTTTTCCTGTTTTATTTGAACGATGACTCCGCATTCAAAAAGGGACTGTTCCGCCAGAAATTCTGACGGGGCAGCCCCTTTTCTTTTTCTGTCTTTACAGCTGATACAGTTCCGTATATTTCCGAGTCAGGTGGTCGGTGTAGTAATGCGGATCAAACTCGCCGCAGACATTTTTCACAACATCCGCCGGAACCATCAGTCCGCCGTACTGGTGGATTTTCTCACGCAGCCAGCCTGCGATATGGCTCAGATCACCCTTAGCCGAATCTCCGGCCACATCGACGGTCTGTTCCATGTTGTGCAGCATCTGCGCACCGTAGGCATTGCCGAGGGCGTAGGACGGGAAATAGCCGAAGGAGCCGCCCGACCAGTGGCTGTCCTGCAGGCAGCCCTCCCGATCATTGGGAATGTCGATGCCCAGATACTCTTTATACAGCTTCGCCCACTCTGCCGGAACATCTTTTGCTTCCAGCGTGCCGCCGATAAGTTTCTTTTCAATTTCATACCGCACCATGATGTGCAGGCAGTAGGTCAGCTCGTCCGATTCGGTGCGGATCAGGCTGGGTTCCGCCTTATTGATGGCGCGGTAGAACTGCTCTGCGCTGATGCCGCCCAGCTGTTCCGGGAAGAACTCCTGTACCTTCGGATAGATAGCCTCCACGAACGGACGGGAACGGCCGATGAGGTTCTCGAAGAAGCGAGACTGGCTCTCGTGGACGCCCATCGAGACGCCGCCGGCCAGACAGGTATACTGTAGATCGTCCCGGATCCCCAGCTCATACATGGCGTGGCCGCCCTCATGCAGGACAGAGAACATGGAGGATGCCACATTGTGAGTGTCGTAGTTGGTGGTGATACGGACATCCTTATTATTGAATTCAAGGGTGAACGGGTGCTCCGTTTCGCCCAGACCACAGTGACCACGATCCAGACCCATCACTTCCATAATGTAGTCAGCGAAAGCTTTCTGCTTGTCGACCGGGTAGTAATTGTGGAGGAAACTGTCGTCGATCTGAGGTTTCTGCTCGATCTTCTGGAGCAGCGGCACAATGGTCTGGCGCAGAGTAGCAAAGAAGTTGTCCAGCATCTCCATATCCACACCGCGTTCATACTCGTTCAGGAGAGCGTCGTAGGGCTTTTTGGTGGAGTCATAGTAACCGGCAAACTTCCGGTTATAGTCCACCAGTTCTTGCAGCACCGGGCAGAAAGATGCAAAGTCGTTCTGCTCCTTTGCTTTATGCCAGACATCGCTGGCTCGGTTGGTCAGCTCGCCGTATGCCATATACTCATCCGCCGGGATACGGGTCAGCTGGTCGCAGCTGCGGCGGAGTTCCTCGACCTCACGGCGATGCACGAGATCCAGTTCATCCAGACGTCCGCCCAGCTCTTCCAGCAGAGTCTTTGTCTCCGGGCAGGTCATCAGCTTCTGCCGTTCCCCGGCAAGGATGCTGAGAGCCACGCCGCGGCCCTCTGAGGTGTTCTTGGGCGCAACGGTCACAGCATCCAGATAAAGCGACGAATCCGCACAGGTATAGGCATAGAGTTTCTTTTGCAGCAGTTCCAGCTGCTGGACAGCCTGATTCAGTTCCATTTTACAGTTCTCCTTTATCAGTTCCCGGTCGTAAAAGCCGGGTCACGCCAAAAAAATTTGCGCCGGACGATGGGTTCCGGGTCGGGTATCTCAAACAGATACCGCTCTGTCGCGTTGATGACGGTGGTATTCCCACGCTCACAGACACGGGGAAGCTTTGCGTCATAGTTCAGATGGACATGCCCATGCACGAACCATCTGGGCTGATATTCGTCCAACAGGTCATTAAAGCACTGAAATCCTTTGTGGGCTTTGTCGTCACCGTCGTTCAGGCCGCTGGCCGGTGCATGGGTCAGCAGCAGGTCGATGCCGCCTATCCGGTGCGCCTTGAACCAGAGCTTCCGCGCCCGGCGTTTCATCTCCCGTTCGGTGTACTGGTAAGTTTCTTCTCTATTATACCGGATGCAGCCGCCCAAACCCATGATGCGCAGGCCGCGCCAGACATAGACCTCGTCATCCACGCAGATGCAGCCGCCGGGTTCTGCTCCCCGGTAATTTCCATCGTGGTTCCCGTGGACATATAAAATGGGGGATGCAGTAAAGTTCGTCAGGTATTCCAGATATTTTTTCGGCAGGTCGCCGCAGGAAAGGATGAGGTCGATCCCCTCGAGCCGTTCTTTGGTGCAGTAATCCCACAACGCCTTGGATGGGGTATCGGAAATGGCTAGTATCTTCACGTCCGCAATGCTCCTTATTCAGCGTTTCCGCTTATTTTTCCAGACCTTTTACGTTATCCAGACCATTGATGGTCAGCAGTCGGCGCGTCTTGACGTCCAGCTCCTCATAGTGAGGCAGGCCGCCCTCGACACACTCATCCAGCCAGTCCATCTCCATCAGTTCCTTCGGGGTGTACACGCCCGTTTTCGGGGTGCGCAGCTCATGCCCCTGCGCATAGCACTCCACCGGGAAGATCTGAAGATTTCCGTCGCAGATTTCCGTCCGGAGCATTTCCAGCAGCTGCATCGTGCCGCTGTTGGCTCCTGCACTGTATTTGATCGTCTCGGCATCGCTCTTCATGCCCCACCAGTAGTTGATGGCGCGGCCATTGGTACTGCTATCCCATGTACCGTCAAAAATAGAACGGATGATGCCGGTGTAGAACGCTTCCCATTTCCAGATCGGCAGAGCTACCGGCACGATGCTGCCGTCCGCATCCCGGCGGACAAGACCGTAATCCCGGTTGGTGCCTTCCGGCTCCCGTTCGTCACGGGCATAGAAATAGGTCACATCTTTCTGGTCGGAAAAATCCAGCGGATGTACCGGGTCGGGCAGGCAGGCCCAGCGCAGCACGACGCTTCCGTTCGGGCGGACAGTCCGCAGACCCTGCGCAAAGGCGTTGACAGCCGCGGGCACGCCGTAGATGGGGTTCGCTGCCACATAGCCCACCCGGTCGGAAGGCGACTGAATGCCAGCCAGAACGCCCAGCAGATAAGCCACCTCGTAGGTACGGGGATAGTATGTCCGCACCAGCGGATGAGGGGCATTCAGCGAGCAGTTCAGGAACTTGGTCTTCGGGTGCTGCGCCGCTACTTTCAGGCAGGCGGTGTGCATCCGGGAGCTGGTGGTGAAGACCACATCGGCGTTGTCGTGGGCGATGTCCTCCATCACCTGCTCGGCATCGACTTCCGGGTTCACGTTGTCCTTGCAGCTGATGAAAATGCGGTTCGGGAACGCTTCCAGCAGAGCTGCACGGCCCTTGTCATGTCCGCGCACCCACGCGCTGTTCTCGGCGTTGTGTTCGTGGAGGAAGACGACTTTCAATTCCGTAGGCTTCTGGCTGAAGATGTTCAGCTTGCTCAGCAGCGGCTCGCTGCTCTTTTTCGGCTCCATCGAGACTTCCACGGCGTGGGGCTCGGTCAGGATACGGACTTCATCCCAGAGCTTTGAGAGGTTGGCTCGCACCTGTGTCGGTGTCGAACGGCAGGCGTCCGCATAGCGGTAGACGGACAGGTAGACCAGCAGCGCGTCGCCCGGCGTCAGGTTCAGCGAAGAGCCGCCCAGCGCATAGAACTGCTGGCTGAACATGGTATAGAGCGAGGCAAAGTTCAGCCGGTCATCCTCCGTCCAGCTCTCGCCCGAAGCCTTGCAGACCAACGTCTGCAATTTGGCATAGCCGCCCAGACGGGAGAAATGAACGTAATTGACTTTGGCAAGCTTATAGAAATCAAGAAATTCGTAGTAGATTTTATTTTCCAGCGTATCGTTCCGCTCCGGGATGAGCCGGGTCACATTGCCGGGGATCTTGACTGCCTCATAGTATTTGAGGACAGATACCCGTTTATTGCCCTCCTGCACATAAAACTTATTCATGTACTCAAAGGCGACGATGGGTGTATGGATGCCCTCTTCCAGATGCGCCTGACACAGGTTCGCCCACTTGGACGCGAACTCAGTATCATCCTCCAGCAGCGGCATGAAGTTCGGCGCAAAGGCGGTGTGACGGCCTGCGGTCTTGGTACCAACGATGCTCTCGGCCGGGATATCCACGAGGCCCAGCGGTTCCTGAGCGACAATGTTGATCCCGACCAGAATATCGTCCAGCACCGCGAGATAAGGTGACTGTCCGCGCGCCATCGCTGCACGGTAAGCCCGTACACCGGCGCGGTAAGCACTCCTGTAATCATCCAAGTTTGGCATAGGCAAAACTCCTTTGTCAGGAATATTAAAATATTTTTCATCCGACGGTCCGGCCAAAGCCGTCTGTCCGGTTACAGTATAGCATGATTTTCGGATTTGTGGGAGACTTTCTCCCTCCAAGGTGTTGATTTACGCAAAATTTTCAGGTACGATAATAGAAAACATAGAACTATGAGGTATCCTGTATGATGACAGAACAGCTTCCCAGACTGGAAGCAGGCGAATATCCCGGCGGTATCTGGTATTATGAGCCGCATACTTACCAACCCTATCGTTATGTGCTGGGCCGTGTCGGAAAGCATCCGCTGGTCTGCATCGGCATCAATCCCAGCACCGCCCAGCCCGGCGCGCTGGACCCTACCTTAAAGAGCGTCGAGCGTCTGGCGAACGCCAACGGGTTTGACAGCTGGATCATGTTCAACGTCTACCCCCAGCGCGCCACCGACCCCAACAACATGGACAAAACGCCCGACCGCGCCCTCTGCGACGAAAACATCCGCTGGCTGAAAGCCGTCCTCGCCGAGACGGAACCGACCATGTGGGCCGCATGGGGTACCCTCATCGAGAAGCGCGATTACCTGCCCGGCCTGATGCGTGAAATGGTCACCCTGACCCGGGAGAAGAATATCCCGTGGGTGACCTTTGGCAAGCGGAGCAAAAAAGGACATCCTCACCATCCGCTCTACCTGCGGAAAGACTCCACGCCGGAACCTTTCGACGTAGAACATTATCTGGATACCTGCTTTTAAATACAATCGAATTGGAGGGAGTCTCAATGACCCCGGAACGATACCGCAAGCTTCTCGCATGGTTCGACAAACACCCCACCGCAAAGCGGCTGACGATCTTTCTGAACAAATGGCTGCCGCTCATCCCCTTTGTCTGTTACCCCGTCCTCATCGTCCTGCTGAACATCCAGTGGTTCGGGCTGATGGGAAGCGGCACCGGGCGCGCCATCCTCGATTTTATGCCGCAGATCGCCCACGCGATCCTTGTTCCGGCAGTGGTCTTTCTGTTCGGAACCATGCTTCGCGCCAAACTCAACTTTTCCCGGCCATATGAACAGCCCGGTTTCACCCCTCTCGTCGCCAAGGAGACCAGCGGCAACTCGTTTCCCTCCCGTCATGCCCTGAGCGCGGCAGTGCTGGCGGCGGTCTGGCTCTACTTTTATCCGCCGGTGGGCGTTGTGATGATCGGTGTAGCTGTTGCTATCTGCGTTCTGCGCGTATTGGCCGGCGTGCATTACGTCCGGGATGTGGTCGCAGGCGCAGTTTTGGGCTTCGGTCTGGGTGCCGCCGGGATGTGGCTGCTCTGATCCGCTCTAAAAAAAAACAGCGTCCAGACGTTGCAAAGAAAATTTCCCAAAAAATCGAAAAGAATTTTGAAATTTTGCTTGACAGAATGGGGATGCTATGGTATTATACTATTCGCAACGTGTTCCGACACACGGTTGCCACCGCAATAAGCCCCATGGGATTACAACGTGCGCCCGTAGCTCAGGTGGATAGAGCAACTGCCTTCTAAGCAGTGGGCCGGGGGTTCGAGTCCCTTCGGGCGCATTGATATGGTGCCCATAGCGTAGTCGGTTAACGCGCCAGATTGTGGATCTGGAGACCGTGGGTTCGAGTCCCACTGGGCACCCCACCAAAGCTCCGTTGTTTAGCAACGGAGCTTTTTTCGTTGTGGGGTGTCCAGTGGGACTTTCATGAATACATACAAACAACAAAACCGTCCGGTGGTCAGCCGGACGGTTTTGCATTTAAGAAGAAAAAGCCTTGTGCTTAGAGGATGTCAATGTATTCGCCTGCAAGAGCCTTATTCATGCTGCGGACAGCGCAGAACTTGCCGCACATGCTGCAGGTGTCGCTGTGGTCGTCCTCGGGCAGACGTGCGTCACGGATAGCCTTTGCGGTCTCCGGGTCGATGGCGCAGGCAAACTGTGCATCCCAGTCCAGAACACGGCGTGCGTCGCCCATCTTGTCGTCGATGTCGCGTGCGTGCGGAACGCCCTTTGCGATATCCGCTGCATGTGCCGCGATCTTGGACGCCACGATGCCCTGCTTGACGTCATCGACATTAGGCAGAGCCAGATGCTCGGCCGGGGTGACATAGCACAGGAATGCTGCGCCGCTCATGGCAGCGACAGCACCGCCGATGGCAGCGGTGATGTGGTCATAGCCCGGAGCGATATCGGTGACCAGAGGTCCGAGGACATAGAAAGGCGCGCCCATGCAGATGCTCTTCTGGATCTCCATGTTGGCAGCGACCTGATTCAGAGGCACATGGCCCGGACCCTCGACCATGACCTGAACATTGTGTGCCCAGGCACGCTTGGTCAGCTCGCCCAGACGGACAAGCTCTTCGATCTGGCAGACGTCAGTAGCGTCAGCCAGACAGCCCGGACGGCAGGCGTCGCCCAGAGAGATGGTGACATCATGCTCTTCGCAGATATCCAGGATCTCGTCGAAATGCTCATAGAAGGGGTTCTCGTTGCCGGTCATGCTCATCCATGCGAAGACCAGAGAACCGCCGCGGCTGACGATGTTCATCTTCCGCTTGTGGGTGCGGATCTGGTCGATGGTCTTGCGCGTGATGCCGCAGTGCAGGGTAACGAAATCGACGCCGTCCTCCGCATGGAGACGAACCACGTCGATGAAGTCCTGTGCGGTCAGGGTCGCAAGATCGCGCTGATAGTGGATGACCGAATCATACACCGGCACAGTGCCGATCATGACGGGGCACTCGTGGGTCAGCTTCTGACGGAAAGGCTGGGTGTTGCCGTGGCTGGACAGATCCATAATGGCCTCTGCGCCCATGTTGACAGCACTCATGACCTTTTCCATCTCGACGCTGTAATCCTTGCAGTCACGGGAGACGCCGAGGTTGACATTGATCTTGGTGCGCAGCATGCTGCCGATACCCTCCGGGTTCAGGCAGGTGTGGTGCTTGTTGGCAGGGATCGCGACCTTGCCCTCAGCGACCAGCTGACGGATCTCTTCAACCGTGCGGTATTCCTTCTTTGCCACGATCTCCATCTCAGGCGTGACAATGCCCTTGCGAGCGGCGTCCATCTGTGTGGTGTAGTTCATAATCTTCAAACCTCTCTTATATCTCTTAAACGGCTTCCACACCGCATGTGTGGGCCGTCGAAGCAACCTTTAAAGCTTTTCGATCAGCTTGCGCAGTTCCCGGCATTCCCGCTCGATGTCCCCGGCGGCAAAAATTGCACTGACGAGGGCGACTCCGGCTTCTCCGCAGCCGGACAGAGTGAGCAGATTCTGTTTGTTGATGCCGCCGATAGCAACTACCGGGATGGGAACGGACGCACAGACCGCGGCCAGCGTTTCCCGGCTCCGCACCTGAACATTCGTTTTGGTGGAGGTGCTGAACATCGCGCCGCAGCCCAGATAGTCGGCTCCATCGGCATAGGCTTTTTTCGCCTCTTCCGGGTCATGCGCCGACACGCCGATGATCTTATCCGCGCCCAGAATGCGGCGTGCTTCCTTCGCGCTCATATCATCCTGTCCGACATGCACGCCGTCTGCTCCGCAGCGCAGAGCCAGCGGTACATTATCGTTCAGCAGGAACGGCACACCGTAATGACGGCAGATTTTTTGGATCTCCAACGCCTCGTTGAAGAAGTCCCCCTCGTCCAGCTGCTTTTCACGCAGCTGAACGCAGGTCGCTCCGCCTTTCAGAGCGGCTTCGACCTGCTGGGGCAGGGTCTGTTTTCCGACCCATGCACGGTCGGTGACGGCGTACAGCCGAAGCTGTTCAGCAGTGATATTCATAGTCCGCACCCTCCTCTAACTGTTCCGGGGTCAGGTTGGAAACGGCGTCCATCAGGTAGACCCGAAAGCTTCCCGTTCCATCCAGACCCCTCATTCGTTTTTCAGCCAGCTGTCCGCACAAACCCATTGCGCAGACAGCACCCAGAGCCGCTTCCAGCGGATGCTCCGGATTGGCTCCCACGAAAGCACCGGTCAGCACCGAGAGCATACAGCCGGTGCCGGTGACTTTCCGCATGAGAGGGGTGCCATTCTTTCCAAGATAAACGGCTGCTCCGTCGGTGAGGACATCTTCTTCGCCGGTCATGGCTATGACGCAGCCCAGAGACTCTGCCGCCGCTTTTGCCAGCGCGATATTCCGGTTCAGGTCATGCTCCTGCTTCGTATCCGCATCGACGCCCCGGCGGTTCGCTTCCTCAAGGCAGAGGGTGCGGAGTTCCGAGCAGTTGCAGCGCAGGATGGCCGGCTTCACTTCGTCCAGAAACTTCTTTGCCGTCTCCTGACGGAACTTCGACACGCCCACGCCCACCGGGTCGAACACGACCGGTATTCCCATCTCGTTCGCCTTTTTTCCGGCACGAAGCAGAGCTTCGGCCTTGCGAGGGTTGGGAGTTCCAAGACTCAGCGAGACCGCCTTGCTGATAGCAGTCACCTCGGCAACTTCCTCCGGGTCTTCCGCCATGATGGGCGATGCGCCGCAGGCCAGCACGATGTTTGCGCAGTCATTGGATGCCACCTGATTCGAGATGCAGTGGACAAGGGGTGAAACGGTCTGGACATTTCGATAAACTTCGCAAAGTGAAAGCAAGAGAGTTCTCCTTAACTTATCAGCTCAGGCTTGCCTGCATTCCCTTCAGGGCACCGGAACGCTGCAGGCTGAACAGCAGCACACCGGCGATGACAGCACCGCCTGCGGTGGAAACGAGGAACGGGATGATATAGGCATAGAATGCGATATCACCTGCGCTTTTGCCCATCAGCAGGATGGCGACCGGGTAAGCGCACAGACCGCCGAGGATGGAAGTGCCGAAGACTTCACCGACCAGCGTCGGCAGGAGCTTCTTGGTCTTGTGATAGACGAGGCCGCAGAGCAGCGCACCGAACATGCTGCCCGGGAAAGCCATCAGGCTGCCCAGACCCAGCAGGTTGCGGAGGAGCGAAGCAACGAAAGCCACGCCCACGCCGTACCACGGGCCAAGCAGGACAGTGCAGAGGATATTCACCATGTGCTGCACGGGAGCGCATTTGCTTCCGAAGATGGGGAACGAAAAGACACTGCCGACCACGGCCAGAGCGCAGAACATACCGGCGAGAGCCAGTTTTTTAACGGAAAGATTTTTCATAGCGGAACACTCCTTTTCGTTTCGGGAAACGTCCGGGAACGGCTGACGACAGCACATCCCAAAAGACACTTTTCCCTTGGAATCGGTCGAGACTTTCTGGTCTCCTCTCACGCCGGAACACGGCTTCCCATCGCTGTCGATACAAAGCTCAGGGGGCTCGCCCTCAGCCTCGCCGCGGCAAACCGGTGCCGCGGAACCGTTTTTGTGTTCCTCCCCTCAGAATTTCAACGCAACAAAAAACAGGAAACACCTTCTGCGGTGTCTCCTGTAAAAATTCATATCCCTATGACTTCCTACGGCGGCATGATCCGCATCAGGTTAAAGGGTCGAAGTTTGAGAACTTCCTCTCAGCCCGCTGTACGGACTCCCCTGTCTTTTGTTGTCGTGTTGTATTGTACATCACCTTCCAGAAAAATGCAACCCATAATTCACACCTCCTGCCAAGGGGAAGTCTTTCAAAGAGCCTTGCTTTATGTTATACTGATAAAAAGCCGTTTTTGCGGCAATCTGTGAATACAAAGGAGAATCTGGCTTATGGGTTTTGTCAAAGCTGCTGTTGGTGCGGCATCCGGCGTGATGGCCGACCAGTGGAAGGAATTTTTCTCTTGTAACGCTCTCCCGGCAGACGTTCTCGCCGTAAAAGGTGAAAAGAAAGTCTCCGGCCGTTCCGCAAACCGCCGTGGTGGGGAAAACGTCATTTCGGACGGTTCCCTCATCGCCGTCGCCGAGGGTCAATGCGCCCTCATCGCCGAGCAGGGCAAGGTGGTCGACCTCTGCGCCGAACCCGGCGAATATACCTATAATACCGGCACCCAGCCCTCCCTCTTTACCGGAAAGGGTCTGGCAAAGAACATCGAGGAGGTCTTCTCCGAGATCGGTAAGCGGTTCACCTTCGGCGGTCAGACAGCATCCGACCAGCGCATCTATTACATCAACACCAAAGAGCTGGTGGGCAACAAGTACGGCACGCCCAGCCCGGTTCCCTTCCGGGTCGTCGACCAGCGCGCCGGCATCGACATTGACATCGGGATCCGGTGTTTCGGCGAGTACAGCTACCGCATCACCAACCCTATCCTGTTCTACACCAACGTCTGCGGCAATGTGGAAAACGCCTACACTCGTGACGCTCTGGACAGCCAGCTGAAAACGGAGCTGATGACGGCTCTTCAGCCTGCCTTTGCCCGGATCAGCGAGATGGGCATCCGCTACTCGTCCCTGCCCGGCCACACCACCGAGCTGGCCGATGTGCTGAATCAGGAGCTTTCTGCCAAGTGGAGCAAGCTGCGCGGCATCGAGATCGTCTCGCTGGGTGTCTCGGGCGTCAAGGCCAGTGAGGAAGACGAGCAGATGCTGAAAGACCTGCAGCGGAGTGCAGCCTTTATGGACCCGACCCGTGCCGCCGCTCATCTGGTCGGTGCGCAGGCCGCCGCAATGCAGGCCGCCGCTTCCAACACCACCGCAGGCTCGGCAATGGCGTTCATGGGCGTCAATCAGGCCGCTTCGATGGGTGGCGTGAACGCTCAGACCCTCTACCAGATGGGCGCACAGCAGCAGGCCGCACAGCCTGCACCGGCTGCTTCCGGCTGGAGCTGCTCCTGCGGTCAGACCGGCAACACCGGCAAGTTCTGCACCGCCTGCGGCAAACCGAAACCCGAGGCTCCGGGCGTCTGGGTCTGCAGCTGCGGTGCCAAGAACACCGGTAAATTCTGCTCCGAGTGCGGTAAACCCAAGCCTGCCGCCAAATGTTCCAGCTGCGGCTGGGAACCGGCAGACCCGGCTCAGCCGCCGAAATTCTGCCCGAACTGCGGTAAGCCGTTCGGCGTATAAATGAGGCAGAAATATGGCAACGAAAACCACGAACTACCAATGCCCGGCCTGCACCGGCCCTCTGCATTTTGACGGCAAGACCGGAAAACTGGTCTGCGACTACTGTGGTTCCAGCTATGAAGTCAAGGATATCGAGGCGCAGTATGCCAGCCAGCAGGCAAAGGCCGATGCAGCCGCCGAAGCCGACACGAAAAAGGCTGAAAAGCAGGCCAAGGCGGAATCGAACGCTCCCCTTTGGAGCGAAGCCGAAGCCGCCGGGCTGAACAGCTACTCCTGCCCGTCCTGCGGTGCAGAACTGGTCTGCGATGCCGAAACCACCGCAACCACCTGCCCCTACTGTGGCAACCCGACCGTCCTCGGCGGCAAGCTCTCCGGCAAATTGAAACCCGAGTACATCATCCCCTTCAAGCTCGACCGGAAAGCCGCCGTCGACCAGCTGACCCGGTATTATAAGGGAAAGCTCCTTCTGCCGAAAGCTTTCCGCAGCCATAACCACATTGAGGAGATCCAGGGCGTATATGTTCCCTTCTGGCTCTACGATGCTCATGCGGATGCACGTGGCCGATACGAAGGTCAGATCAGCGAGAGCCACCGGGAAGGTGACTACATGGTGACGACGACCCAGTTCTACAACATCGTCCGGAACGGCTCCACCGATTTCGTAAAAGTTCCGGTGGATGGTTCCAGCAAAATGCCGGACGCCCACATGGACGCCATCGAACCCTTTGATTACAGTGCAATGGTTCCCTTCTCCACGGCGTATCTTCCCGGCTTTTTAGCCGACCGGTACGACGAGGACGAAAAGACCTGCTACATCCGTGCCGAGAAGCGGATGAATCAGTCGACGGAAGACGCTCTCCGGGACACCATCACCGGTTATTCCGAAGTCCATCCGCAGGCGGAGAACATCAACATCACGCAGCAGAAAGCCCATTACGCTCTTCTGCCGGTCTGGATGCTCCACACCAAGTGGAAAGGAAAAGATTTTCTCTTCGCAATGAACGGTCAGACCGGGCGTCTCATCGGCGACCTGCCCATTGATAAAGGCCGTCTCGCCGCATGGTTCTTCGGCATCAGCCTGCCCCTCATGATGGTTTTGTCCTATCTTTTGTTGTGGTAAGGGGGATGATGACGATGAAGACATGCAAACGTACCTTTTCCCTCCTTGCAGCATTTCTGCTCAGCCTGAGTCTCTGTCTCTGGGCGGTGGTTCCGGTTTCGGCAGCAGCACCGTTCGTCCGGGATGAATGCGGACTCTTCGACGCCGACACGACAGCTTCGCTGGAACAGCAGGCCGAAGACGCCGTATCCGGGCATGGCTGCGACATCTATTTTCTGGTGGTCAACGACATCGGCGACCAGAACCAGCGCGACTACGCCAAGAGCTACTATACCTCGAACGACCTCGGCTATGGGAATTCCCACAGCGGCATCCTGTTTTTGCTGGCAGTCGGCTCCCGGAAATACGTCGCCATTACTTATGGCGGCGGTGTAACGGCCTTTACTGATTACCGCATTGAGCAGATCGAAGATACCGTTGTTCCAAAGCTTTCGGACGGCGACTATGCAGACGCAGCAGAGACGTTCATCTCGCTCTGCTCCGACACCCTCGACTTCTACGCCGAGCAGGGAGAACCTCTGGACTCCAACAACGACCCGGACAATGACCTCGGCGTGTTTGGCGTCATTCTGGTGATCGGCATCTCCTTCCTCGTTGCAGGTATCGTCTGCGGCATCCTGTGCGGTCAGATGAAGACAGCACAGGAGAAGACGGAAGCCAACGACTACATGTCGAAATACGGCATCCGGCTGAGCCGTCAGGATGATATCTACATTCGCACCGCCCGGACACAGGTCTATGACCCACCCCAGAAGGAAAGTTCCAGCTCGGGCGGCTCTTCCACCGACAGCGACGGCTTCGGCGGTTCCAGCGGCGGCTCGTTCTAAATTATTAAAAACGTCCAGAGTCTTTCCCGGCTCTGGACGTTTCACTTTATCTGATTTATTTATCCCAATCCAGGCAGGTATGCTTATCTGCCTCGGTGATGGGGCGGATGACTTTGCACGGGTTGCCGACGGCGACCGAGTTGCTTGGAATATCCTTGACGACGACACTTCCACCGCCAATGACAACATTATCGCCGATCGTCACGCCCGGCATGACCTGAACGCCTGCGCCGATCCAAACATTGTTTCCTACCGTGATGGGATAGGCATATTCCAGACCCTGATTCCGGCGGTCAAAATCAACAGGATGACCTGCTGTGTGGAAACCACAGTCCGGCGCGACAAAGACATTATCCCCGAAGGTCACTTTTGCGCCGTCCAGAATGACAAGGTTATGGTTGGCATAGAAGTTTTCACCCAGCTCGATATTGTACCCGTAATCGCACCAGAACGGAGCGGTGATACAGAAATGTTCTCCGGTCTTGCCGAGGAGCTTTTTCAGAACTACTCTCTGGCCTTCCTCATCAGAGGGGCGGAGATGGTTAAAATCATAGCACAGCTCTTTTGCCTTTGTGCGCTCTTCCAGAAGGTCTTTGTCGTAATTGGCATCATACATTTTATGCGCCATCATCTTTTCTTTTTCGGTCATTTCAAACACCCCTTCATATAGTCTGTTTTATCTTTTTCCGTAATGTTCCGGATCACCTTGCAAGGGTTTCCAACGGCGATCACATTCGCTGGAATACTCTTTGTCACAACGCTGCCCGTGCCGATAATAGAGCCTTCGCCGATATCAACGCCTGCAAGAATTTTTACATCTCCGCCAAGCCACACATTCTTTCCGATATGAACGGGTTTTCCACAGCATCCACCGTGGATCCGCTCTTCTGCGTCGATCGCATGATTCACCGGATAGATTCCAATATTCGGGCCAAGCAGAGAGTTTGCACCAACCGTAACTTCTGCGCAGTCAAGGATCACACAACCAAAGTTGATATACACATTATCTTCAATCGTGATGTTCTTTCCGAACTCACAACGAAAATCCGGCTCGATCCAGACATTCTCACCCACTTTTTTAAAGAGGTTCTTCATAATGTCCTTCCGTGTATCGAGTTCATCATCTTCGGTTTTGTTATAAGCCCGGAACAATTTTTTCGCCGCAATTCTTCGCCGGAACAAGTCATCATCGAAATCATTGTACATCTGGCCGCTTTGCAGTTTTTCCCATTCGGTCATTCCGATTTCCCCTTTCCTGAGCTTACTATACCACACTTGTTAATAAAAAAACAATCCCCCCTATAAAAAACCTCCCATATCCTGTACCGAAAAAGTGCTGATATGGGAGATTCTTCTTTTATGGGTTATGCTTCGATTTTCTCTTCCGGTTCTTCGTTCAAAATCGCCATGAACTCATCGCCGGTGATAGTCTCTTTCTCGTAGAGGTACTTTGCCAGTTCATCCAGCTTTGCACGGTTCTCGGTCAAAATTTTGATGGCCTTTTCGTGCTGCTGTTTCACCAGCTCGACGACCTTCTGGTCGATCTCTCGCTGGGTCTGTGCAGAGCAGGCCAGCGAGGTATCGCCGCCGAGGTACTGATTGTTGACGGTCTCCAGAGCCACCATGTCGAAATCGCTGCTCATGCCGTAACGGGTCAGCATTGCACGGGCAAGCTTGGTCGCCTGCTCGATATCGTTGGACGCACCGGTGGTGATGGAGTTGAAGACGACTTCCTCCGCCGCACGGCCGCCGGTCAGGGTCGCGATTTTGTTTTCCAGTTCTTCCTTGCTCATGAGGTAGTGGTTTCCCTCATCGACCTGCATCGTATAGCCCAGCGCACCGGAGGTACGGGGGATGATGGTGATCTTCTGGACGGGTGCGGAATGAGACTGCAACGCTGCCACCAGAGCATGGCCGATTTCATGATAAGCAACGATGCACTTTTCGTGGTCGGTCAGGATGGAGTTCTTCTTCTGGTAGCCTGCGATGACGACTTCGATGCTCTCTTCCAGATCGGCTTCCGTGACCGACTTGCGGCCTGCACGGACGGCACGCAGAGCGGCTTCGTTGACGATGTTCGCCAGCTCTGCGCCGGACGCACCGGACGCCATGCGAGCGACGGTATTGAAGTCAACGCCGGGAGCCAGATTGACTTTCTTTGCGTGAACTTTCAGGATCTCTTCACGGCCCTTCAGGTCAGGCAGTTCGACCGGAACACGGCGGTCAAAACGGCCCGGACGAGTCAGAGCCGGGTCAAGGGAATCCGGGCGGTTGGTCGCCGCCAGAATAATAACGCCGTTGTTGCCCTCAAAACCGTCCATCTCGGTCAGCAGCTGGTTCAGGGTCTGTTCACGCTCGTCGTTGCCGCCAATATTGCCGCTGTTGCGCTTCTGACCGATGGCGTCAATTTCGTCGATGAAGACGATGCAGGGAGCTTTTTCTTTGGCCTGCTTGAACAGGTCACGGACTTTCGAGGCACCCATGCCGACGAACATTTCCACGAATTCCGAGCCGGAGATGGAGAAGAATGGGACGTTCGATTCACCTGCGACAGCCTTTGCCAGCATGGTCTTGCCGGTACCCGGAGGGCCTACCAGCAGGATGCCTTTCGGCATGGATGCACCGATATCGGTGTACTTGCTGGGGTTGTGGAGGTAATCGACGATCTCCTGCAAGTTCTCCTTGGCCTCGTCCTCACCGGCCACATCCGCAAATCGGATGCCGTGGGTGGACTGGACATAGACCTTTGCGTTGGACTTGCCGACACCGCCGAACATCATCGAGTTGGCACCGCCGGCCTTTTCCATCAGCTTCTTATTCATATAGTTGCCGAGGGCGACGAAGATCGCAATGGGCAGAACGAAGCTGATAAGGAAGCTCACCAGCGGAGAAGCCTGCTCGACGATCTCACTCGAGAACTGCGCGCCGGAATCATACAGACGCTGGGTCAGGTTCGGGTCGTTCATCAGGCCGGTCCTATAGACCTGCGAGTTATCCTTATTTGTAAACAAGATCTGGTTATCTTCGATATCCACTTTGCCGATCTCATTTTTCTCGGTCATGGACATGAAGGTGCCGTAGTCGACTTCCTGAATCTGCCGTTCACTGAGCCAAGGCACGAACACGAAATTCAGGAGCATCAGCAGCACCAGCACGATGGCGTAATACACCGCCAACGGCTTTTTTGGTGTTTTGACTTCTTTCATGGGGTTTCCTCCTTTGTTGGATTTTACAAGTCCACTATATCACAGCGTTTTGACCGAAACCAGCCCTTTGAGGACAACTTTGCAAAAACTTCGCAAAAACTTAATATCCGTCGTTCCCGGAGAGACGAAAGGCTTTCCACAGATTTCATTCTTCAAATTTTGGAAAATTATCTCCCCCGTTTTGTGAATTTGTTTCATCCTGCTTGTGAGCCAAACTTCTTGACACTTCCGGTCAGATTTGATACACTGAACTTACTTTAAGAAAGTTCAAACGCTTTGACGGGGAAAAAACGATTTTCTTCTGCGTACAGAGAGCCGCCGGGTGGTGCAAGGCGGTGCAGAGGGTCTCGGTTACTGGCCCCTGAGCGGCAGGGCTGAAGCGGACAGTAGGCTCTGACGGAGGTTCCCCGTTATATTGGAACAGCGATTCGCCAAAAGCCGATCGTGATGAGTGGCCGTATTTTACGGCAAAGAGAGTGGTACCACGGGTCGCCTTGTAAATGACTTTACAGGCTCTCGTCTCTCAGGGGTTTCGGCCTTTGAGAGACGGGAGCCTTTTCGTTTATTCGGATTTATTATGAAGTGTAAGATTCAGGAGGACAACAAAGATGATGGACGCTACCAAGTACGTTCCGGGATACTACCCGGTACCGGCCGGTTATGACAGTTGGGTCAAGAAAGACCACATTGAAAAAGCACCTGCATGGTGCAGTGTCGACCTGCGTGACGGCAATCAGGCTCTGATCGTTCCGATGAGCCTTGAAGAGAAACTGGAATTCTTTCAGATGCTCGTCAAGATCGGTTTCAAGGAAATTGAGGTCGGCTTCCCTGCCGCAAGCGAGACCGAGTACGAGTTCCTGCGCACTTTGATTGAAAAGAACATGATCCCCGAGGACGTCACCGTTCAGGTTCTGACCCAGTGCCGCGACCACATCATCCGCCGCACCTTCGAGGCGGTCAAGGGCGCACCCCGTGCGGTCATCCACTTCTACAATTCTACTTCTGTTGCTCAGCGTGAGCAGGTCTTCCACAAATCCAAAGAGGAGATCAAGAAAATCGCCACCGACGGCGCAAAGCTCGTCAAACAGCTGAGTCAGGAATACGAGGGCAACTTCCTGTTCGAGTACAGCCCCGAGAGCTTCACCGGCACCGAGGTCGACTACGCTGTGGATGTCTGCAACGCTGTTCTGGACATCATGCAACCCACGCCCGACCGCCCGATGATCATCAACCTGCCGGTCACCGTTGAGATGAGTATGCCCCATGTTTACGCAAATCAGATCGAGTACTGCGACAAACATCTGAAATATCGCAACAGCGTCATCATCTCCACCCATCCCCACAATGACCGTGGTACCGGTGTTGCCTGCGCTGAGCTGGCAGTTCTGGCCGGCGCGCAGCGTGTGGAGTGCTGCCTGTTCGGCAACGGCGAACGCACCGGCAATGTCGATGCTGTTGCCCTCGCCATGAACATGTACAGCCACGGCGTTGACCCGAAGCTGGACTTCTCCAATATGCCGGAGATCTGCGCCACCTATGAGCGTGTGACCCGGATGCACATCTACGAGCGCACCCCGTATGCCGGTCAGCTGGTCTTCGCTGCTTTCTCGGGCAGCCATCAGGACGCCATCGCCAAGGGCATGGCTTACCGCAAGGAACACAACGAGCATCGTTGGACCTGCCCCTACATTCCCATCGACCCCCACGACATCGGCCGCACCTACGACGCCGACGTTATCCGCATCAACAGCCAGAGCGGCAAGGGCGGCATCGGCTTTGTCCTTGAGCAGAACTACGGCTACAACCTGCCGCCCAAGATGCGTGAGGCTCTGGGCTACAAGGTCAAGAGCGTATCCGACCACAGCCACAAGGAGCTGAGCGCAAGCGAAGTTCTCCGCATCTTCGAGGAGACCTTCCTCAACAAGAGCAAGCCGCTGTCGGTCATCGAAGCCCACTTCGCTCAGGTGGACGGCATCACCGCCACTGTCACCCTCGACCTCAACGGCCAGCGCAAGGTCATCACCTCGGTCGGCAACGGCCGTCTGGATGCTGTGGCAAACGCCATCCAGAGTGCGACCGGAATGGAATTCCACCTCGAGAACTACTCGGAACACAGCCTCGACGAGGGTTCCACTTCCCGTGCAGCTTCCTATGTCGGCCTGACATGGGGCGACGGCAGCGTGACCTGGGGCGCAGGCACCCACACCGATATCATCGTAGCCGGTATTCAGGCTCTGGTTTCGGCCATCAATAACAAGTAATTTGGATTTCAGGAGATAAAGGAGAGTATCACCATGGGAATGACCATGACGCAGAAAATTCTGGCCGCTCACGCAGGTCTTGCCGAGGTCAAGGCAGGCCAGCTCATCAATGCCAAGCTCGATATCGTCCTCGGTAACGACATCACGACCCCGGTCGCCATCAACGAGTTTGAGCGTGCAGGCTTCAACGGCGTGTTCGACAAAGAGCATATCGCCATCGTCCTCGACCACTTTGTGCCGAACAAGGACATCAAGAGCGCAACTCAGTCCAAGCAGTGCCGTGAGTTCGCCAACAAATACGACATCCTCAACTTCTACGATGTCGGTCAGATGGGCATTGAACACGCCCTTCTGCCTGAGAAAGGCATCGTGACCGCCGGTGACTGCGTGATTGGTGCCGACAGCCACACCTGCACCTATGGTGCCATCGGTGCGTTCTCCACCGGTGTCGGCTCCACCGACATGGCCGCAGGCATGGCTACCGGCATGGCATGGTTCAAAGTGCCTTCCGCCATCAAGTTTGTCCTGAACGGCAAACTGAACCCCCGTGTCAGCGGCAAAGACCTGATCCTCCACATCATCGGCATGATCGGCGTTGACGGTGCGCTTTACAAGTCCATGGAGTTCACCGGTCCGGGTGTCGCCTCTCTGAGCATGGACGACCGTCTGTCCATCTGCAACATGGCGATCGAGGCCGGTGCAAAGAACGGCATCTTCCCCATTGACGACGTGACAAAGGCTTATCTGGATGGCCGCAGCCAGCGTGAGCCGGTCTTCTACGAAGCTGACCCGGATGCAGAGTACGAGAAGACCATTGAGATCGACCTGTCCGCTCTGGAGCCGACTGTCAGCTATCCGCACCTGCCCGAGAACACCCATCCGGCCAGCGAGGGCAAGGACATCAAAATTGATCAGGTCGTTATCGGCAGCTGCACCAACGGCCGTCTTGAGGACATGGAAGCCGCCTACAACATCCTGAAGGGCAAGCACATCGCAAAGGGTGTGCGCGGCATCATCATCCCGGCAACCATGCACGTTTATAAAGAGTGCATCCTGCGCGGCTGGACGACCGCTTTCATCGACGCTGGCTGCATCGTCTCCACCCCGACCTGCGGCCCCTGCCTGGGCGGTTATATGGGCATCCTCGCCGAGGGCGAACGCTGCGTTTCCACCACCAACCGCAACTTCGTCGGCCGCATGGGTCACGTCAAGAGCGAAGTCTACCTCGCTTCTCCGGCCACTGCCGCCGCCAGCGCACTGACCGGCTACATCACCGACCCTCGCACGGTCTAACGAAAGGAGATACACAGCCATGAATGCAAACGGTTCTGTTTTCAAATATCCCGATAACGTCGATACCGATGTTATCATTCCTGCCCGTTACCTGAACACCCCCAACGCAAAAGAGCTTGCCGCTCACTGCATGGAGGACATCGACAGGGAATTCGTCAACAACGTCAAGGACGGCGATATCATGGTCGGCGGCTGGAATTTCGGCTGCGGCTCTTCCCGTGAACACGCTCCTCTGGCCATCAAGACCGCCGGTATTTCGGTCGTCATCGCCAAGAGCTTCGCTCGCATCTTCTACCGCAACAGCATCAACATCGGCCTGCCCATCATGGAGTGCCCCGAAGCCGTTGACGCCATCAGCGCAGGCGATCAGGTCAGCGTCGATTTTGACACCGGCGTTATCACCGATGTTACCACCGGCAAGACTTTTCAGGCTGAGCCGTTCCCCCCGTTCATTCAGGAGATCATCACCGCAGGCGGTCTGATGAAGTCGCTGACGAAAAAATAAAAAAGCAAAACCAGTCTTCCGCCGTTGGCGGCAGACCGGTTTATGAGGGATTTGATTATGGAAAAAAACATTGCTGTCATCTGGGGCGACTGCTCCAGCCCGGAGATCGTCAAACAGACGATCCGTGTCCTCGATAAAGTCGCCGAAAAGTACGGCCACACCTTCCACTACACCGATGCTGCTATGGGCGGCGAAGCCATCGACAAGTACGGCGACCCTCTGCCCCAGCACGAACTGGACAAGTGCCTTGCAGCGGACAGCGTTCTGCTGGGTGCCGTCGGCGGCCCCAAGTGGGAAGGTCTGCCCGGTGAGCAGCGTCCGGAAAAGGGCCTGCTCCGTCTGCGTGCCGGTATGGGTCTGTACTCCAACAATCGCCCGGCCAAAATCTGGCCGCAGCTGGCTCCTGCCAGCCCCCTGAAGCCCGAAATCGTGGCGCAGGGCATCGACTTCATCATCGTGCGTGAGCTCATCGGCGGCGTTTACTTTGGCAAGCACACCACCGAAACGCTTGCGAATGGCGAGAAGCAGGCCATCGACTACATGCCCTACTCCGAGCATGAGATCGAGCGCATCGGCCGCATCGGTTTCGAGACGGCGCAGAAACGCCGCAAGAAACTCTGCTGTGTCGACAAGGCAAATGTTCTGGACACCAGCCGTCTGTGGCGTTCGGTCATGCACCGCCTGCAGGCTGAGTATCCGGACGTTGAGTACAGCGAGATGTTTGTGGACAACTGTGCCATGCAGCTCGTCAAGAACCCCAGCCAGTTCGACATCATCGTGACCGAGAACATGTTCGGCGATATTCTGTCGGACGAGGCTTCGATGATCACCGGTTCCATCGGCATGATTCCCTCCTCCTCTCTGGGTGAGGGCACCCGTGGTCTGTATGAGCCCATCCACGGCTCCGCTCCCGACATCGCCGGCAAGGACATCGTGAACCCTACCGCCTGCATCCTGTCCTCCGCCATGATGCTCCGCTACTCCTTCGGCATGACCGAAGAGGCCGACGCCATCGAGAATGCGGTCAGCAAAGTCCTTGATAAGGGTCTACGCACCGCTGACAACATGAGCGAAGGCTGCACCTGCCTCGGCTGCACCGCTATGGGCGACGCAATTCTGGCAGAAATCTAAAAATTTCGACAACATGAAAGCCCTCAGGCTGCGGCCTGAGGGCTTTTTGCTTTCCTCTTTGCAAGTCAAATCATGAAGAACATTCATTTGACAAAGCAATTTTGGTATTCTATACTATCTTCATATCACGAAGATTGTTAAAAAACGAAAAAAGGATAGGATAAATGTCATGCTGACTCTGGACAAAATCTACCACGCCGCTTTCGTCCTCAAGGACGTCGCACGCAAGACCGACCTCATCGAAGCCTCACGGATGTCGAAGGACTGCCACCTCTACCTCAAGACCGAGAACCTGCAGGTGACCGGCAGCTTCAAAGTCCGCGGTGCTTACTATAAAATCAGCCAGCTCTCCAAGGAGGAGAGCGAGAAGGGCGTTATCGCCTGCTCTGCCGGCAACCATGCGCAGGGCGTTGCTCTGGCCGCAACGCGCCGGGGCATCAAGAGCATCGTCTGTATGCCGGACGGCGCGCCCATCATGAAGGTGGAAAACACCAAGAATCTGGGTGCGGAAGTCTGTCTCGTTCCCGGCACCTATGACGATGCCCATGACAAGGCGGTTGAATTGCAGGCTGAGACGGGCATGACCTTTATCCACCCTTACGATGATGAGCAGGTCATTGCCGGTCAGGGTACCATCGGTCTGGAAATTCTCGAACAGCTGCCCGATGTCGATGCCGTTATCGTTCCGGTCGGCGGCGGCGGACTGATCTCCGGTGTAGCATTTGCCATCAAGAGCCTGAAACCCGAGGTCAAAGTTTACGGTGTTCAGGCCGAGGGCGCACCCAGCATGTATCGCTCTCTCCACGAGCATAAGTATCAGACCCTCTCTGCTGTCTCCACCTTTGCAGACGGTATTCAGGTCAAGACTCCCGGCGAGCTGACCTACAAGCTCTGCGAGGAGTATGTTGACGACATCGTGACCGTCAGCGAGGACGAAACTGCTGCCGCCATCCTCTCCCTGATGGAGAACCAGAAACTGGTCGCCGAGGGTGCCGGTGCAGTTCCGGTGGCGGCTGCGCTATTCCACAAGCTCCCCATCGAGGGCAAAAAGGTCGTCTGCCTTGTCTCCGGCGGCAACATCGACGTGAACATCCTCAACCGTGTCATCACCCGTGGTCTGGTAATGAGCGGCCGCAAGGCGAACCTCACCATTGCCTTGGAGGACAAGCCCGGTCAGCTGGAAAAGGTAGCTGCCATCGTTTCTCGCTGCGGCAGCAACGTCGTTTCCGTCCTGCATGACGGTTCCGACCCCAACATGCCTATTTCCAGCTGCTTCCTGAAACTGGCTCTCGAAACACGCGACCATGCGCAGATCGAGCAGATCCGTCAGGAGCTGACGAAAGAAGGTTTCCAGCTGGTCGCTGAACGCGTATAATCTCACTTACAAAAATGACCTGTGCCGGGTGTTGGCACAGGTCATTTTGCTTTCTTGCGGTGTTATTTCTGGACTCCGCCCTCGCACTGTTCGATGAACTGCTTTGCCACACGGGGGCTTCTGCCGCCGGCACGGATGGCGAAAGCTTCCGCTTTCACCATAAGTTCATCCAGCGGCATATCAATGTGGTGCTGCTTGGCAAGCTCGGTGAGGATTGCCTCGAAGCGAGCCTTTTCCGGACGCTGGAAGGTCACAGTCAGGCCGAAACGAGCAGACAGGCTCATCAGCTCCTGACGGGTATCAGCTTCGTGGATGTCGTCGCCGGAACGGTCAGACAGCGTTTCCTTGATGAGGTGGCGGCGGTTGGAAGTCGCATAGACGGCGATATTCTTTGCCCGTCCGCCGACGCTGCCTTCAAGGATAGCTTTCAGAGCTGCAAAATTATCATCGTTGGCGGTAAAGCTCAGGTCGTCGATAAAGAGGACGAACTTGAGCGGATTAGCCGCCAGTTTATCCATCAGATCAGGGATCTGATAGAGCTGGTTCTTCTTGACCTCCACCAGACGCAGACCGTCGGCAGCGAATTCATTCGCAATGGCCTTGACCGTGCTGGATTTGCCGGTGCCTGCGTCGCCGTAGAGCAAGACGTTGTTCGCAGGCATTCCGGCCAACAGCGCACGGGTATTGGCGATGACCTTTTCCCGCTCCTTCTCGTAGCCCGGCAGCTCGCTGAGACGCTGGGGGTCAGGGTACTTGACCGGCACCAGATGGCCGTTTTCGACCGTAAAGACATGGTGCTTTGCAAACATGCCATAACCTTTTTTGCCGACTTCGCTCATCCGCTGGGCGTATGCTGCAGGCAGGTCGATTTTGGATGTTTCCCAACGGGGCAGGAAAGCCAGTTCCGGACGCTGAGATTGTTCAGAGTAAGCCGTCTGGAACAGCTCATCCAGCGTCAGGCCGCACAGCTCCTGCAAAAAACGCAGTTCGCTGTCCAGAGCTTTCTGCAGCACCGGCGACAGCTCCCCTGCCGCCGCCTGACGGACGCAGACGGTCTCCGTCTCAAGGACGGCTGCGGCCAGATATTCGCCGAGGTTGGTGGTCTGCTCAAACAATGCCGCTTCAAACGAAGCCACTGCGTCGCAGACCGTTCCCATGCTCCGGCTTCCGACCTCCATCCGGTCAATCAGGTCGACCAGTTTCGCCATCACCGGGTCATCCAGCAATGCGTGGAAAACTACAAGCCCATGCAGGTGGGCGTTCCATTCTCTGAGTTTCATAATATTCCCCTTTTTATTCCCTCTTATTTTAATAAGTACATGGTGTTTAAAAGTATACCTCTTCGTCTGCTGGGGCGCAAGGGTGTTCAATTATCTTCATCTTTCCGACGATTCACTTTACAAATCGTCGATTGACAACAGCCCGATTTATAGTATAATAAACCCAAACAAATGCACAGATGGGAAAAAGTAGCATATAAGTCGTACTTTTCAGAGAGCTGCCGGTGGATGCAAGACAGTAAGTATCTTATATGGGAAGTCCTCCCGGAGCAGCCTGCCCAAGGGTATTTGCCTGTTAAGCAGAGCCGGTCGCAGCCGTTAGCGTGCAGGGGTTTGTTGGAACCCCGTGAGAGGGTGCGGAAGATGCCGCACCAACGAGAGTGGTACCGCAGAGAGCTTGTATTTTTCAAGGTCTTTGTCTCTTGAGCAACAGGGGACAGGGGCCTTTTCTTTTAAAAGCCCCTGTGTTTAAAAAAGTGTATGAAGTTCGAGAAGGAATAGGAAAACAGGAGAAACTCACCATGCAGTTGAACGGTTCTCAGATCTTTGTTGAGGTCCTTTGTGAGCAGGGCGTGGATACCATCTTCGGATATCCCGGCGGCGCGGTTCTGAATCTTTACGACGAGCTGTATAAAAACTCCGACCGCATCCGTCACATCCTCACAGCTCACGAACAGGGCGCATCCCATGCAGCAGACGGTTATGCCCGTGCCACCGGCCGCACCGGTGTCGTGCTGGCGACCAGCGGCCCGGGTGCTACCAACCTCGTCACCGGCATTGCCACCGCTTATATGGACTCTGTCCCGATGGTCGCCTTTACCGGCAACGTCGCAACGCCTGCTCTGGGTCGCGACAGCTTTCAGGAGGTCTACATCGAGGGCATCACTCAGCCCATCACCAAGCACAATTTCACCGTCCGCCGGGTCGAAGATCTGGCCGACACCATGCGTGCCGCTTTCCGCATTGCGCAGAGCGGACGCAAAGGCCCGGTGCTGGTGGATATTCCCAAGGATGTGACCGCAAATGTCTGTGAGTTCACCCCGAAAGAGCCGGAGCTGATCCGCACCGTGACGACCTTTGACCCCAAACAGATCAAGTGGGCGGCCGACATCATCAACGCGGCAGAACGTCCGCTGGTCTACTTCGGCGGCGGCGTCCGCTCGGCAGCCAGCTGCCAGCCCCTGCGTGACCTGCTCCACAAGGCTGAGATTCCGGCCACTTACACCCTGATGGGAGCCGGCATCGTGCCTTACGGCGATCCGATGAGCCTTGGCATGGTCGGCATGCACGGCTGCTACACTTCCAACCGTGCCATTGCCGACTGCGATGTGCTGATCGCCGTCGGCACCCGTTTCTCCGACCGTGTTGCCCTGAACCCCAAGACCTTCGCCAAGAATGCGACCATCATTCAGATCGACATTGACGCTTCCGAGCTTGGCAAAAACGTGGACATTGACCTATCCATCGTGGGTGATGCCGCTTACGTCCTGAACGCCATGCTTCCTCAGATCGAGGAGAAGAAACACCCTGACTGGATGAAGATGATCCACGAGTGGCAGGCACAGGATTACCACCCGGTATCCGATGCCAGCCGCCTGATGCCCCATCAGGTCATCGGCGAGGTCTGTAACCAGTGCGGCCCCGAGGCCGTCTATGTGACCGACGTCGGCCAGCATCAGATGTGGGCGGCACAGTACATCCGCCACACCAAGAGCCGCGGTTTCATCACCAGCGGCGGTCTGGGTACGATGGGCTTCGGCTACGGTGCCGCCATCGGCGCACAGGTCGCTCTGGGCGACGATCAGCGTGTTGTGATGTTCACCGGCGATGGTTCCTTCCACATGAACCTGAACGAAGCCTGCACCGCTGTCAGCTACCAGCTGCCCATCATCACCGTCATCTTCAACAATCAGGTGCTTGGCATGGTCCGTCAGTGGCAGACCGCTTTCTATGAGAAACGTTTCTCCCAGACTGACCCCCACCGCAAGACCAACTTCGTCAAGCTGGCCGAGGGCTTTGGCCTAAAGGGTTATCACTGCGAGAACCTCGCCGAGTTCCAAGCTGCTTTCGCTGATGCTCTGAAGCAGAAAGGCCCTATCTGGATCGAGTGTATGATCGACAAGGACGAAAAAGTCCTGCCGATGATCCCCGGCGGCGGCGATATCAACGACATCATCATGAAATAAGGAGGACACAACGACATGGAATCCAATCAGCGCAGGGTCATCAGCCTGCTGGTGGACAACCAGAGCGGCGTTCTGGCTCGGGTGTCCAATCTGTTCTGCCGCCGCGGTTTCAACATTGACAGCCTGACTGTTTCGGCGACCAACGACCCCACCGTGAGCCGCATCACCGTGACCGTCTCCGGCACCGACAAAGAGCTGAAACAGCTCATCCTCCAGACCGAACGTCTGGAAGTCACTCGTCAGGTTTTCGTTCTGGACAACGAGAAGACGCTGCAGCGTGAGCTGCTTCTTCTCAAAGTCGAGGCCGACGTCCACAACCGCGGTGAACTGCGAGAGATCGCGAGCATCTACAAGGCAAAGATCATCGACCTGTCTCCGGACAGCATGGTGTTTGAACTCATCGGCAAGCCCGACAAACTGGATGCTTTTCTCGTGATGTTTCAGGACTATCACATTCTGGAACTGTGCCGCACTGGTGTCACTGCACTGGAACGCGGCGGCATGCACCAGCACATCCAAAAACCTCCGCAGGAGATCCGCGAAATGCAGTTCCCTCTCCCGGGCACGAAATGCCCGACCACCAAATAAACCTCTCCGTCCGCTTTGCGGACAGCTCCCCTATGAGGGGAGCCACTGTATGAATGATTTTCCGCCGTGGGCGAAAATATAAAGTTGATTAAAATTTGATTTGAGAAACAAAAAGGAGAACACTATCATGGCGATCAAGAAGTACTACGATTCCGACTGCAACCTCGGCGTGCTGGACGGCAAGACCGTTGCTGTTATCGGCTTCGGCAGCCAGGGTCACGCTCATTCCGAGAACCTTGCCGAGAGCGGTGTCAACGTCGTTGTCGGTCTGCGCAAGGGTTCCGCTCACTGGGAGAAGGCTTCCGAGTTCGCAGCTACCCACGCAAACTTCAAGGTCATGGAAGTTGAGGAAGCTGCCAAGGCTGGCGACGTTGTTATGATGCTGGTTCCGGACGAGCTGTGCGCTGACATCTACAACAAGCAGGTCGCTCCCTACATGACCGAGGGCAAGGCTCTGGCTTTTGCTCACGGCTTCAACATCCACTTCAAGACCATCACCGCTCCCAAGAACGTTGACGTCATCATGATCGCTCCCAAGGGCCCCGGCCATATTGTCCGCCGCCTGTACACCGAGGGCGAGGGCTGCCCCTCTCTGATCTGCGTTGAGCAGGATTATACCGGCAAGGCAAAGGATATCGCTCTGGCTTATGCTTCCGGCATCGGCGCAGGCCGTGCAGGTATCCTGCAGACCACCTTCCGTGAGGAGACCGAGACCGACCTGTTCGGCGAGCAGGCAGTCCTGTGCGGCGGCGTCTGCGAGCTGATCCACGCTGGTTTCGACACTCTGGTCGAGGCTGGCTATGCTCCCGAGATGGCATACTTCGAGACCTGCCACGAGATGAAGCTGATTGTCGACCTGATCAACGAGGGCGGCTTCTCCAAGATGCGTTACTCCATCTCCAACACCGCTGAGTACGGCGATTACCGCACCGGCAAGCGTCTCATCACCGAGGAGACTCGCAAGGAGATGAAGAAGGTCCTGACCGAGATTCAGGACGGCACCTTCGCTTCCGAGTTCCTGACCGAGATGAGCGACAAGGGCGGCCGCAAGGTTCACTTTCTGGCTGAGCGTCGCATTCAGGCTGAGCATCCCATCGAGAAGGTCGGTGCTGAGCTGCGCGGCATGATGAGCTGGCTGAAGAAGTAAGTTCTCGGATTTTTTGAATCAGAAAGCGTCGGCTGCGGCGGTTATGCCGGCAATGCCGACGCTTTTTTATTTGTGGAGGATAAAAATGAGAAGTGACAACGTGACGAAGGGTTCGGAGCGCGCTCCCAACCGAAGCCTGTTTTACGCACTGGGCTACACCCCCGAAGAGCTGGAACGTCCGCTGATCGGCGTCGTCTCCGCATACAGCGAGATCGTACCCGGCCACATGAATCTGGACAAGATCGCCGATGCAGTCAAAGCTGGCGTCCAGATGGCAGGCGGCACGCCCATCCTCATTCCGGCCATTGGCGTCTGCGACGGCATCGCAATGGGTCATGTGGGTATGAAATACTCTCTGGCATCCCGTGAGCTGATCTGCGACAGCGTTGAGACCATGCTGATGGCACACCAGCTGGACGGTCTGGTTCTGGTCCCGAACTGTGACAAGATCGTTCCCGGTATGGTGATGGCAGCTGTCCGTATGGATGTTCCGGCTGTTGTCTGCTCCGGCGGCCCGATGCTGGCCGGCACCTACGGCGGCGAGGAAGTCAGCCTGTCCAAGATGTTCGAGGCAGTCGGCGCATATAAGGCCGGCATGATCACTGACGAACAGTTGGAAGACTGCACCTGCAACTGCTGCCCGAGCTGCGGCAGCTGCTCTGGCATGTACACCGCCAACAGCATGAACTGCCTGTGCGAGGCCATCGGCATCGCCCTGCCCGGCAACGGCACCATTCCGGCCGTCTACTCCAAGCGTCTCCAGCTGGCAAAGCACGCCGGTATTGCCGTCATGGACATGGTGCGCAAGGGCATCACCGCACGCCAGATCATCAACGAGCGTTCCATCCGGAACGCCCTGACCTGCGATATGGCACTGGGCTGCTCCACCAACACCGTCCTGCACCTGCTGGCCATTGCATACGAAGCAGGCGTCCCCATCGACCTGAAGCTCTTCAATGAGATCAGCGCGAAGACCCCGAACCTCTGCCATCTGGCACCTGCCGGCCCGACCCACATGCCCGACCTGTACGCAGCAGGCGGCATCCCGGCGGTTCAGGCAGAGCTGGCAAAGAAGGGCCTGCTCGACCTCGATGTTCCCACCGTTACCGGAAAGACGCTGGGCGAGAACATCAAGGGCGCGCACATCCTCAACGATAAGGCTATCCGCCCCATCGACAATCCGTACTCCCAGACCGGCGGCCTGCAGATACTGTGGGGCAACATCGCTCCCGACGGCTGTGTCGTCAAGCGCAGCGCAGTCGCTCCTGAGATGCAGCAGCACTCCGGCCCGGCGCGTGTTTTCAACAGCGAGGAGACTGCCATTGCCGCCATCTACGCCGGAAAGATCGTTCCGGGCGATGTGGTCGTCATTCGCTACGAAGGCCCCAAGGGTGGCCCCGGTATGCGTGAGATGCTGAACCCGACCTCCGCTCTGGCTGGCATGAAGCTGGACAAAACCGTCGCTCTTATCACCGACGGCCGCTTCTCGGGTGCTTCCCGTGGTGCCGCCATCGGCCACGTCAGCCCTGAGGCAGCTTCCGGCGGCCCCATTGGCCTGATCGAGGAGGGCGATATCATCAACATTGATATCCCCAACGCAAAGATCACCCTCGAGGTCTCGGACGAGGTTCTGGCCGAGCGCAAGGCAAAGTATGTCGCTCCCGAACCCAACATCAAGACCGGCTGGCTGAGCCGCTATGCCCGGATGGTCACCAGCGCGAACCTCGGCGCAGTGCTGAAGTAACCTAACACAATACACAAAAACACGGCACCAGTTTTTCGCTGAGTGCCGTGTTTCTTTATGCCTTTTTCAGGCTATTGCATTTTTCAGAACACGAAATTCGTATTCTTTGCCGGAGCCTTGATGCTGGTCGTCCGCACGATTTCTTCACCCGTTTCGGGGTTGAAGGTGGTGACATTCAGCTGGTACTCGCCGCGCTTGACTTCCAGCGCGAAGTGACCGCTTTCGTCGGTCGTCGTCTGGGCGACCTGCTGGCCGTCCTTCATCAACTGAACGTTTGCGTTCGCCAGAACATTTCCGTCGCTCAGCTGTGCAACACCGCTGACTTCAACGGGCATTATCAGGATAATGCCTGCTATTACTGCCGCGATCGCTGCGCCGCCAATCAGGACAATACCCACAATAGCATCGCTTTCGTCATCTTGTTGAGGTTCGCTGGGTTTAATCGTATCGTCTTTGCTCGTATTTCCGCCCGTATTAGACGAACCACCCTTGCGGCAGGCTACAACATATACCGCCGTACTGCCCTCATCTGAAATGAACTGCGCATCCAATATTCCGTTTGCATCAGCCGTTTTCTGATTGACGTAAATCAGGTTGTTTGTATCGAACGGATTCATCGCCGACTCACTGACGATGACCGTATATTCTTCGCCAGCAGTCAGACCATTAAAAATCGCATGGAGCTTTGCATTTGCTTCGATGGGTTTACCAGTGGTGATGGAGTTTTCGATGGTTGGCACAATATCGCCGTCAGTGCAGTGAATTGTACAATGAAGCAACCTATCATTTCCAGCATAGGTATTTTCAACGTCACTCAAACCCCATTGCGCAACTGTACCTTTAAAATAAATGTCCTTTAACGCCATACAATTATAGAACGCATAAAAGCCGATACTACTAATACTAGGGAGTATGATACTCGTCAGCCCTGAGCTATCAAATGCCATAGCTCCAATACTCTTGACGCTATCCGAAATAACAGCACTTTTTAAATTTTCGCAGTAATCAAACGCATGACGGCCAATATGTGTCACACCATTATTTACCAGCACATACTCAATCAAATTTTTATCTTCCTGCCATGGAGGAAGATAGTAGTCCGTATCATCCAAGATGTACCAATCATACATATCACCTGTTCCACTAATTGTTAAAACACCATTACTGTCCAACGTCCACTTTACATTGTCCCCTTGTGCGCCACAATCGCCTGATGCAATAACAGTACCACCTGTAGGAATATCCGGCTCATTACCTAAATCAACTTCCACAGTCATTCCGCGTGACAAAGTAAAAGTCTTTGTAAATTCTTTACTGCCTTTATCTGCGATGATCAAATATTCTTTTTCCGGAAGGTAAACTGTTCCATTTCCATCAGAATCCAAAACAATTTCTGTGTATAGTGTGTTTTTATCCGAGTCTATTGACTCTATTTTCACTTTCACACCTGCACCACCAGTTCCTGCTTTAAAGGTCAGTCGATATTTTTTATACGGGCAGCTTCCCCAGCCAAACGTTCCATGATCCTGTGATGCATACGCTTTTCCAAAGCTGTGTTCAATCGGTTTTAAAGTAACACCCGGTTCGTAAAACAACATTTTCAAGCTGATTCCGAAAGTCAGTTTAAATTTAAGCTCACCTTCATAACAGGTAATGCACTCATGAATTTCATCCTGTCCTACTCCAAGTTCACCCATCGTTTCCGTTGCTGAGAGTTCAATTCCTCCTTCTGCTTTCAGCTTTACAGACAAAAGGTCAAGCTTATTTGCAAGCGAAAATTTCACTTCCGGACCTAAGTCAAGACCAATGTAAACAGTGCCTTCTAACTTAAAGTTTGTACTCATCAAATACTCTTGACTTGTATCCTGTGTTGGAATATTTCGTCCCCACTCAATCCCTATACTATGTATTATTGTACCACTAAAGGAAAGTGATGCACTCGCCTTGAACACAATCTGTGGAGCAAAACCAACACTAAACAAACCTTGAACCGGCACAGTAAATTCCGGAAGATGGAATAACACGCCCTTAATTTCTCCCGTTCCCGTCAATTCATAAGTTTCTGTCAAAGGCAATGATAGTGAAAAATATTCTTCTCCCTTCGTAATACGAACTGCAACGTCAATTCCCGCTGTTATAGAAAGTGTTCCATCAACCGAGCCTCCAACTGTCCAATCTGACTTGTCTTCTTTATCATCTTTAAAATCGTCTGTTGAAATTTTAAAAACATGGCTGAATTCTGCCTTTCCATTGGTACTCTCTATTGTTTCGATTTCCTGTTTACCAATATACTTAATCTGGCTATCACCTGTTGATTCATCAACAACTGCATCGTCCGAATTCCCATCTCCATCCAGCTTGAGTGTCTCAAACACATCACCTAAACTTAGCGTATTATCACCGTAAAATGTAACAGTAGTACCACTCACGTCAATACTTGTTATTCGTGCGATAAGCAAGCATTGTTTCGCATACTCATAAACAACTATATCACCCTGCTTCAAAGAAAGAAATTCTTCGCTTGCATTTTCAATTTGATAAAATAGTTTATCATTATCTTCTATCGCAATATAATTTTCTCCAACACCGTTTTCTTCATCTACTCCATTTGCCCGAATAAACGTTACGTCTTTCTGCAATACGCCAAAGTTTGTATCAGAATCTTCGTCTAAATTGATTGTTCGTTCTGAATCAAAATCATAAATCGTTGCCGACTCCAAATCCACAATTTCTTCTACATTAGAAATATTTTTATACGGCTCACACAACGGCGCATGTTCCGCCTTATCAAACAGATAGCCCTTGATGACATAATACTCCGGGATATCGCCGGTAATGGCAACCGTTGTCGTGCCGTCAGTCGTCTTCGTGACGGCGACCGTACCGCTGGCAACCATCTGTTCCTCGGCGTCGTCAGCATAAATACCCACCACGAGGTCGGCATCTTCCTCAACGAGATACTTCACCGTGGCCGTTTTGCCGTTCAGCGTGACGCTGATGATGCGGTTATCCGAAGAGAAATTCGAGCCGTTCTCCTCATCCATACCGTTCAACAGCAGTTTACCGAAGCTGTTGGTCGCTTCCATCGACATGTTCGAGGTGTCAACGGTAGCGTTTTGTTCCTGCGAGGCAGAATTTGCCTGCGTCAGGAACGGGTCAGATGCAATGGCCTGCACGAGGTCTGCATCCGGCTGTGAATTGACCGTGATCGTTTGGCTGAAGCTGTCGTTTGTCGCTGCGATCGCGTTGAGAGGAGCAACGTAAAACGCCATCGACAGGGCCAGCAAAACCGCAATGAGCCTTTTCATAGTCCATGATTCCTTTCTTTTTATTTGATGTGACTATTTATTAAATAGTCATTTAAAGTGTACCCCCCCCCCATTACAATTTGTCAACGTAATTTCCGACAAAATTCGGTCTATTTATTTGTAGGTTCTCATAAAAAATAGACCGCCGCACAAAAACGCTGTGCGACAGTCTATCCTTTAAGTTTATTTCCTTAAGCAATCCCCAAATTTGCTTTCGTATTCGCTGCAAATATTTTACCCAAACAACTTTTTCGTATTGTGCATATACACCGACAGCACCAATCCGACGCAGATATACAGCATCAGCACCGAGCTGCCGCCGGCTGAATAAAACGGCAGGGTGACGCCGATGACGGGCAGGACGCGCAGGTTCATGCCGACGTTGACGGCGATCTGTGCCATCAGCGCGCCGCCGATACCGGCACAGATGAAACTGCCGAGCATGTCTTCGCTCTTTGCACCGGTGGTGAAGGTCTTCACGACGAGGGCGAACAGAACGCCCAGCACCACACAGCAGCCCACGAAGCCGGTCGCGTTGCCGATCCAGCTGAAAATGAAGTCGTTGTGGGCGTTCGGCACGCTGTAATAGCGGCCATCAAAGAGGCCGTTGCCGAAAATTCCGCCGGAGCCCAAGGCGATCTCGCCGCGCTGCTGCTGGTAGATGATATTCTTCCAGACCGCCTCGCTGGGGGCCCAGCCCGTTTTGTTTTCCGGGTCAATGACCGCAAGGATGCGATACCACTGATAGCCTTTGCCGATGGAGTCGCTGAAGAAGGTAAATGCTGCTGCGACCGCGGCACCGGCGGCGGCAATGGCTGCAAAGATATACTTCCAGCTGATGCCGGCCGCAAACATCATGCAGCATCCAATAATGCCGTAAATGATCGCCGTGCCATCGTCACCCTGCACATGGATGATCGCAATGGGAGCCAACAGATGCAGCAGGAGTTTTCCCAGCTCTTTCGGCTCATTGATCTTGCCCCGGACATTGTTCAGGTGCATCGCAAACGTCAAAATAAAGCTGATCTTCGCCAGCTCTGTCGGCTGAAAAGTAAATCCGGCCAGTTTGTACCACGAATAGTTATCGGTATCGCCTGCGTTGTAACCGATGGTGATGGGGCCGATGCTGACGTTCCGGATGACCAGCGTCGGCAGGACAAGACCCCACGTCACCGCCACATGCACCGGCCAGATCTTCACAAGGCTCCGGTAGTCGATGTTCGACAGCAGCACCGCCACCGCCAGACCAATGGCCGCTGCACCTGCCTGCACCAGCGCACGGCGATAATCGCCAATACCTGCGATCTTTCCGGTCACTTCGTCCAGCGCGAAGCCATTCCCCTGTTTCGCCGCCCACGACGACAGCGCAAGCACCGCCATCGCGCTGCTGAACAGGCACAGCAGCAGGTAAATTTTATCGGTCCGTTTCCAATATCGTTGAATGCTCTCCAAAAAAGCACCGCCTTTCTCAAAGGGTCGCCACTATTATACAGCACACCGCACATCTTCGCAACCCGGCAGCGATTTTTCACAGAGAGTTCAAACTAAACTCTCGCCTCTGTTCTGCTTGAACACACCCTCCATTCATGATATGATGTGGATAAGAATACTTGAAGGCAGGTGTCCGAAGTGCTGATTTCAACGCGTTGGGAAAATATCGTGAAAATAACCGTATCGAAGCCAAAAAAGCACAGGGTTGACTTCCTAGAAGCATCCGGGAAACCTATTCCGCCTTTGCGAATACCATCGGCAAAAACCGCAGCCGAAAATACCGGTTGAAATCCTGATTTTCCCACAAATTCTCTTTCCTGTGACAGCTTTGCAAAATCGGTGCGGAACGCTTGACAAAGGCGGACAGACTCTCTAAAATGAGTTCAGAGAAACCTGTCGAACCGGCGGTATTTTCCGCCGGCGTTGCGTTCTCTGGGAGGACTTCTACGACATGAATAAAAAATGCCACCGTTTCCTGTGCGCTTTTTTTGCGCTCGTTATTTTTGTCTCAGCTACCATACCGGTCTCTGCCTTTGCGCAGGAGCCAGAGCTTACGCCGTCTGAGACACTGACGAGAGAAGACGCCCAGCAGATGCAGCAGGCAGACGAGGCTGTGACCGCCCTGACCGAGAGCGATGAATACACCGCAATGACCCTCGAAGAGCGGCAGGCCGCCGCTTTGGAACAGCTGGACAAGCTGGCTGAGCAGGGGCTTATCAGTGCCCGTTCCATCTGCGTGGACGCTGAAAACGGGATGATAAGCTTTTCTTATACCTGCGGCGTCTGGGGCGGCATCCTGCTGAATGATTTAGATGACGAGAACGTTTTTGCGGCTCCGCTCGACCCAAACGACCTCTCTGTCACAAATGTATCCGAGCAGACTCGCTCCCGTGAGCTTGGCACAGCTATGATCTACTATGCCTTCGACAACACCATCAACAGCTCACGCTATCCGTACTATTCTTATATGAAGGGTTTCTGGTCGGCATTGGGCATGGATATCCATCTGGATACCACCGTCACCATCTCCGACCTGAAAAAGATGGGGCAGTATGACCTGTGCATCCTGAGTGCGCACGGTGCCTATTATACCTACTCTTATGGCCTGTTCCGGAAGCGGACAGCCACTCAGTCTGTCATTCTTCTGACCGAAGAAGCCGCACCCTACAAAGACCTGCGGTATGGCATCGACCTGCTCTGCCACCGCATCATCAAGATAAACGGTCTGTATTCGGTCACACCGGATTTCTTCCGCAGCGCGTATTTCTTCAAGCCGATGGACGGCACCATTGTTCTGTCGGAGACCTGCGAATTCGGCGGCACCAGCAGCAGCCCGGACAGCTCGATGGCGGACGCGCTCCTCTCCGCCGGTGCTTCGGCAGTCGTGGGCTACACCAACAACGTCTACACCGTCTATTCCCGGAGCATGCTTTGGGATACGGTCAACCAGCTGCTTCTGGGTGAGAACATCCAGTCGGCTCTCCAGCACGCAAAGGACACTTACGGCGAAGACGATCTTGTCTGGTATCGCGCGCAGGGCGGACGCCGGCCTCACGCCGCTGCCGCTTATCCCACGATTTACGGCGATGCGGAATCGAAGCTCCACATCACGCCGCTGGAACCGTCTGAACAAATTGCCGCATGATTTGTTTGCAGTTGCACTTTTGACGAAATTATACTATACTAGGGGATGGCAGAAATCTGCCATCCCCGTTTTGTTTATGAGGTATCTTTGATGTCTGAATTTATCACACATTCCCGTGAGGAGACGGTCGCTCTGAGCCGGAAAATGGCTTCTGTGCTGGAACCCGGTGCGCTCATCGCGTTTACCGGCGGTCTGGGCGCAGGCAAGACCGCTTTCTGCGAGGGTCTGGCCGAGGGGCTGGGCTGCACCGACCCGGTCAGCAGCCCGACCTTTGCCATCGTCAACTATTACCGCGGCCCAAAGCCGCTGGCACACTTTGATCTATACCGCATCTCGACCGAGAACGACCTGTGCGCCGCTGGTTTCTACGATTATCTCGATCAGGGTGCCATTGTCGCCGTCGAGTGGAGCGAAAACTTCGCCGACCTGCTCGCGCCCGAAAATCCCATCCGGGTCGATATTCAGCGGCTGGACGATACCACGCGCCGCATTACCATCGAGGGGGTCAACGTATGAATATCTTAGCCGTCGATACTGCCGGAAAGACCGTCGGCGTGGCCGTCATTCAGGATGACCGCCTGCTGTACGAATGCTATCTCGACGCAGGCATGACCCACAGCGAGACGCTGATGCCGCTCATCGACAACGCGCTCAAGCTATGCGGCCTGACCTGTGCGAACATTGACCTGTACGGCGTCAACGCAGGCCCGGGCAGCTTTACCGGCCTGCGCATTGGTCTGGCTGCCGTCAAGGGGCTGGCGTTCCCCCGGGAAACGCCCTGCGCTCCTGTCTCAACACTGGAAGCCTTAGCTGCCGCTCACACTGGTGAAGGAACGGTTTTGTGCGCTCTGGATGCACGCCGTGCGCAGGTATACAGTGCCGCTTTTGACCTTGCCACCCACACCCGTCTGATGGACGATGACGCCCGTGCCGTGGCTGACCTTGCCCAATTTGTAGAAAATTGCAAAAAGCCTCTCTTTTTTGTTGGTGATGGCGCGTCTCTGTGCTATAATAAATACGGCGAAGTTCCGGGTGTGGTCTGTGTACCGCCTGCGCTTCGCGGCGGAAGAGCCGCTGCGGTGGCACTCGTCGCCAAACAGATGGCAGAGCGCGGTGAGGCGGTTCTGCCGGAGGCTCTGCTGCCGGATTACCACCGGCTGAGTCAGGCCGAGAGAGAACGCACCGAGCGTCTGGCAGCGGAAGCTACTCACGCCGCCGAAAAAACATCGAATATCTGAAATCGCTTGAAAGGACAACCGATCATGGCTAAACCCATTGCACTTGCCGCTGACCACGGCGGATTTGAACTGAAAGAAGCAGTCAAGGCACATCTGGACGAGAAGGGCATCGAATATATCGACTTCGGCACCCACAGCACCGAGAGCGTCGATTACCCCGACATGGCTGTTCCGGCTTGTGATGCTGTTGTAAGCGGCCAGTGCGAGAAGGCACTGCTGTTCTGCGGCACCGGTGTCGGCATGAGCATGGCCGCAAACAAGGTCAAGGGCATCCGTGCCTGCTGCTGCTCCGACAGCTTCAGCTGCGAGTATACCCGTCGTCACAACGACGCAAATGCCCTCTGTCTGGGCGGCCGCGTTGTCGGCGCAGGTCTGGCCTGCCAGCTGGTCGACATCTTCCTCAGCACCGAGTTTGAGGGCGGCCGTCACGTCCGCCGTGTCGCAAAGCTGACTGACATCGAAAACCGATAAGTTACACAGCGACCTCTTAGGCTGGTTTTCCGGCCTGAGAGGTTTTTATAAAAACAAAAGGAGCGTGTTGTTATGACCCCTATGATCGTTGAGCATCCCCTTCTGCAGCACAAAATCAGCCTGCTGCGCAACAAGCAGACCGGTACCAAGGAGTTCCGTGACCTCGTGAGCGAGATCGCAACTCTGCTGTGCTACGAGGCTACCCGTGACCTGCCTCTGGAGGAAGTCGAGATCGAGACTCCCATCACCATGGCAAAGACCAAAGTCCTCGCAGGCCGCAAGCTGGCTCTGGTTCCCATCCTGCGCGCAGGCATGGGTATGCTGGACGGTATGCTGACCCTGCTGCCTGCCGCAAAGGTCGGCTTCATCGGTCTGTACCGTGACGAGACTACCCTGCAGCCGGTCGAGTACTTCTGCAAGCTGCCTCTGGACATCGCCGAGCGTGACGTTCTGGTTCTGGATCCGATGCTGGCTACCGGCGGCAGTGCCATCGACGCCATCACTCAGATCAAGAAGCATGGCGCAAAGCGCATTAAGTTCATCGGTCTGATCGCTGCTCCGGAAGGCATCGAGGCCCTGCACAAGGCTCATCCCGACGTCGATATCTACCTCGGCGCAAAGGACGACCACCTGAACGAGAACGGTTATATCGTTCCCGGTCTGGGCGACGCCGGTGACCGTATCTACGGCACCAAATAAGTTTTCCCACAGCATTTTCGAGCTGCCGCATCTGCGGCGGCTCTTTTTGTTTGCAAAATTCCACTCAAATCAGTTTCGAGCCGCTTTTCTGATACAATCATCGCACCACTGTTTGACTCTTTCACCGACTTCCTGAGCCGATAAGTCATCAACCAAGAGATAATCTACGTTTTCTTTCTGAGCAAACCACTGCCGCTTAAGCGGAAGCAGTGTTTTCAGATACTGCTCAAAAAAGTTCCGGCTCCGGGTTGCGTCATTTTCTTTATGTCTGCGCAGAACTTCCTCCGAGGCATCGAGAAACAGGATATGGTCTGGAAGACAGGCACGAACCGCTTCCAGTTCCTCTTTGAGTGCGTTTTCTATCTCCCAGTCCTTTCCAATACTTTTGGGATAATGCAAGGTGTAGAACTCGATTTCTTCCGCACCAAAATCCATAATACTGCATGGATACTGCACCGCTTTCTGATCCCGGACGACCTCATGATGAAGCCAGAGTTTTTGAACCTCCAGATAGTCCGGATACATGTTTTTGTCCAGTTTCCGCCGACGAATCTCTTCGATAACATCATGATTATCTTCGTAACTGATATGAATGTACGGTGCGTTTTCTTGCAGGTAGCGCACCGCAGTTGTCTTTCCAACAGCCATGCATCCTTGCAGTGATAAAATCATTGAGGTTCCTCCCTGTATTTCTATTATGTTTCTGCAAAGCAAAAACATCCGTGTATCTCTATACAGACGTTCTCTTGGTGGGTGGTGGGCGTGGGTGGATTCGTGAAACTTAAGATTCCATGCAAAACAAAAAACCAGCGTAATTACTACGCTGGTCTTTTTGGTGGGCGCGGGTGGATTCGAACCACCGAAGCTGAAAAGCAGCAGATTTACAGTCTGTCCCCATTGGCCACTCGGGAACACGCCCATATTCATTTCATGTCATCCGCCGGACGACTTGTTTATTCTAGCATGGAGTCTCGATTTTGTCAACTATTTTTTCATCTTTCGTGCTTTCTTTTTTGGTTTTTCCAAATTCAACGTGTTATCACTTCATTTAAAACCCACTCAAACCCACAAAACCGCCCGGCGGTCTGCCGGACGGTCGATTGGGATAGATTCAGCTGTTCATCTGTTTTAGAATTGCGGTAATCTGCGCATTGGTATAACCGTTTTTGAGCAGTTCAGTGCGGATGGCACTGTCGCTGCGACCCATGCTCCGCATCCTTGCCGCCTCAAACGGAACGACGGTGCCGTTCATGTTGCTGCTCTTACCGACGTTCAGGTTTCCGCCGCTCAGAGTGCTACCCCGGCTAGTCGTTCCCGTAGCCGTACCGCTCGTCTTTGAGGATGCTGCGGAACTGCCCTTCGACGCGCTCTGTGCCGCTTTTGCCTGTTTCAAAGCCCATTCGCCTTTCGCAATGTTCAGCTTCTCGGTCGTCACGTTGTTGTCGAACTGCTGCTGTTTCAGGCTGTCCTGATACTGGCGTTCCGCCTGCTCATTCTTGTACTGCTGCTGGGTCAGATTATCCTGACGCTGCATTTCCTGCATCTGCTGGCTCCATGCGGTATCCGCACGGTCTGCTTCGTAGGCACGGTCGCCCGAGTAGATGTTGTAGCCGGTGTTCATCAGGCCGCTGAGCATTGAGCCAAGGCCTGCGGTGCCGGTGAAATAGAGCTGCACCGCATCACCCAACATTCCCAGAACACTCATCACGTTGTTGAAGGTCTGCTGTTTCTTGGCGGCGGCAGTCTGCTCCTGCGCCGAGTAATACCCGTGCAGGCTGTCCAGCTGACTCAGATAATCCTGATACCGGCCGTAATCCTGCGCATAGGCAGTGTTGTAGTCACTGCCCTTCTGTTCCAATTGGGTATAATAATCTGAAAGCTTATCATTGTAGAGCTTCTGAGCGTTCTCTTCCTGCGAATTCAGCAGGTCGATGCGGTTTACCAGCTCGTCGCCGCCGCTGTTATAAGTATCCAATGCCAGCTGATACAGGGTCGGGAGGGCGGCGTTCAGGCCGTTCATCTGCTGCTGATAGGCCTGCTGCGCCGCGCTGACCGCATAGCTCGAGCCATATCCGCCAGTCAGAGCCGCCGCCTGCGCTGCAGCATCCGCGCTGGCGTTGGCCGCATTCTGAGTATACATCTGGGCGTACTGCTGATACAGTGGGTCAAGCGCGTAATTATACTGGAAATTTTCCCGTCCATTCAGCTGGTCGAGCAGACTGTCAATCCGATTCTGATACCAGCTCTCGTAGTCCGCCGGGCGGTTTGCCTGCCACTGTTTGAGGGCGTCTTCCGCCTCCTGCACCTTCTGTGAGGGCTGATACTGCGCACCGGCCAGTGCGTTTTCGACATCCTGACGGCTGTTCAGACCACTTGTCGAATAGCCATCCGTATTCGGAACCTTCTGTTCCACATCTTCTTTCTTTTTGGTCGCCATCGTTTCACCGTTCCTTTCTTACTGGTTCCGGAGCTGGCTCTGCAAGCTCTCCGACAGATTTTCAATGTCCAGATTGGACAGGATGTACTGTAACTGCTCCTGCATCTGGTACAGATAATTCCGCAATGCCCGGGCATCCTCCGGGTTCATCTCTTCGCTGAGCTTGGGCAGTCCAAGCTTTCCCAGTCCGCTGATGCTTGCCATCTTGTCTCCTTTCTCATCCGATGATATTTCCTTTTGCGTTTGCCAGCGTCTTTGCGATGCTGCGCAGGGTAATTTGTCCTGTTCCGCTCAGCCGGAGCTGCAGGATTCCGCATCGTCTCGGCACAAAGGGAATATCAAAGCACTGCCGTTTCCGGTCTGAGGCCAGCGTCGCAAGTTTCTCCCAGCTGCCGCCGTCGTAGCTCACCGAAACCTCGATCTTGCTCTGTGCCTCGGCATCCATCCGGAGAGTCAGACGGGAGAGATATTGTTCCTCGGTCTTGTCCTGTCTGATCTCACCCGTTACCAGCTCGAACGGAATCGACGTTTCGGTACCGTCGGTATTTTCCCAGTCCGGCTCCCGGCTCGGGTCAGCCGCCCAGAGGGAATTGCCATCCCAGAGATAAAGCTGACCTCCCGTGCTTGCTATCTCCTCCGAGCAGACATCTTCTTCCTGCCAAAGGCCGCGTTCGGTGTCGTAGACCAACATCCGAGCGTTTTCGCCGCGCGTCAGATACAGATAGTACCGGCCATCCAGCGCACCGCCTGCGACGCTCTGCGCGTTCGCCAGTCTGCTGGAATCCAGCGCGTTGGAAACTTTGGTCGGCAGACTGCCATCCCACGCCATAACGCCGTCTGTTGAGAGATAATAAAGTGTTTCGTTCAGGACGCAGAGACTCTTTGCGGCGTTCTTTGCCACGCCCCGGCAGTGCAGGGAACTGAGCTGGAAATCCGAAGGTCTTGAGCCGTACAGCTTGTGAAGGCTATTCTCCTTGAAGAACAACGCCGAACCCATACAGGTCGCCGCACCGGTAAACGCGCCGTCGCTGCCGACGGTCACGGCGTAACTATCCGCCGCAATGCCACGGTAGGAGAACCAGTTGGTCGGGTCGCCCAGCTTGGAACCGTAGATGACGTTCTCTTTGCTGGAACAGCCCCAGACCCGGTTTTCGCATTCGGTCAGGTAGTCAAGGTCCGGGATACGGCGTTCCAGCCGGACATTCTTCTCCGCCTTGTAGACCTTGGTGTTGTTTCCGGTCAGGCTGACCCAGCTCGCCTGCGTTCCTGTCTGAATGAGCTTTCCGTAAAACCGCGAGCCGCCGGGCATCGCTTTGACCCGGATCCAGTCGTCCGCGACTTCGTAAACGATGCGTTCACCGTCCAGCTCTTCCCACTGGTCAGCCTGCTTTGCTACCGTTCCGCTCAGAGTAATGGTATCCCATGTCCGGAAATCCTTTCCGATACCTGCCGCAGATATCTTACAGTAGTCCAGCATCACCGCCGACCAGTTGCCCGAAACAGCACTGTACACTTCCAGCACACTGTCACTCCGCCACGGGTCGTTCATGTCGGCGACTTTCAAAAACGCCTGTCCGTCCGTCGGTTCTGCCGGTTCGGTCTTTCCGAAACGGCTCACCTGATAGGTCTTTCCTGCTGCATCGCAGGGCGAAAGCTCCACGGTTCCATTTCCGTTCTCCCAGACCGCACCCAGCGTAGTCAGTTCATGTTCCGCCGTGTCGTAGGCCAGCTTATCCGGAAAAATCAAGATCTTCGTTCCGATGCCGACCAGCATCTTTTTGCTGTCTGATACCGCGTCGGTCAGCACCTTTGTTTTTTCTCCTGTACCGTCCGGTGTGTAGCGCAGATTTTTGCCGCTGACGATAAGCAGGCCATTCAGGTGGTATATTCCGTTGACCTTTTCCATCTCGCCCACCTTCCGGCGTGGGATCCGGGTACTCAGAGCCGGGAAATTCCGGGAAGAAAAATTGATGCCCTTGCTGTACTCCGCCTCGGTGCAGCCGTATGTTTCGTTCAGTCCGCCGAATGCCCGAATCAGACTCCGGCTGTTCTGCAAAGGACTGCGGTTTGCCAGTACCATCTTTCTCCCTCCTTACCACTTCCACCGGGCATACGAACACGGCGGATAGGTCTGCCGCAGCCAGACGGCCAGTTCTGCCAGAATGCTGTTGTACTGCGCCTGTTCACCGGCATAGCGGTCTGTCTCGCCCAAAGCGGCATCATTCCTCGCACAGAGGTAGTGCGGATACAGGGCATCGAAGGGTTCCGGTGTCAGAAGCACCGTTTCATCCATCAGCCCGTTTTCCCAGTTCCGGTCTGCACCAACTGTTTCATATGCGTCAGTCTGACTCTTGCTGAAATACCGGTTCCGGAGCATCCCGTCCGCTTCCCGGAGCCACTGCTGCCGTGTCTCCCGAGGGATGCGGCTTCCCGGACGCAGACTTTCCGCCCGTTCCAACGCTTCTCCTGCTGTCATGTGATTCTCCTTTCGCTTTCAAAAATACCCGGCCGGGCAGTTCCCAGCCGGGCAGACATCTCACTTCCGGTTACAGCACGGCGTTTTCCGCTTCCGCAATGCGTGCGGCAGTATGCTCGTCCTGCTGCTGGCTGTGTTCGAGGACTTCCGCCACCTCGGGCGGAACCTCCACCTCCACGCCCCGGCGGATCTTGTAATTCACGCCGTTGACGCTGACGAACAAATCTCCCTGATAGCGGCTGTTGTCCTTAAACAGCCGGATGCGTACTGTTTTCTTTTTCTCGTTCATGATTTTCTCCTTTCTGATCAGTTCGCTGCCGCAGTCTCGGAATAGCTGGACACGCTCTCGATGCGCACCATGTACTGTTCCACCAGACGCTCGGCGGCGCGCATACCCTTCCAGCCGACAGATGCACGCTGGTTCAGAGGGTCATCGCCGTAACCCAGCTGCTTGACGATATGCTCCAGACCGCCGCCTTCCAGCTCCGTCACAGCGTAGGCATGCGCACCCAGCACCAGAGTGCCGAAGACGGCCAGATTGCCGCCGCTGCTGTTGCTCGGACAGCCGCTGTCCTTCCAGATCTTTGCCTCGCTGGTCTCGATGAAACGGATGTTGCCCAGCTTGCCGATCTCACCGCGGAACATGGTCTCCGGCGCGGCGTACTTGTGAACCTCGATCCACTCCTTGCTGGTCTTGAGGTCATAAGCGGCATACGGGTGGATGATGGCGATGTAACTGTCGCCGATGGGGTCGGCGTTCATCGCGCCCAGCTGCGCTGCCGCCTGAAAGAACAGCTTCGGGGTCAGTGTACAGGTCTTGTCGAGGGTGCGGCGGCTGGTAACAGCAGTTTCCGTGCCGTCCTCTGCCACCTTAGGCGCGTAAATAACGTTGGTGCCGCCGGCCAGCACGTCACGGGTGATGGTGTCCAGCGTGCGGCCTGCCTGACTTGCCAGCACACGAGTCGCCTGCACCACATTGTTGTCAATGGCAGTCATCTGAAGCACATCGGTCAGCGGAGTCCAGCCGCCGTACTGATGCAGGTCACTGGTGATGCTGCTGACCAGCAGAGCCTGGCCGTTCGGGGTCACGCCCTCGCTCAGGGGAGTCTTGGCCTTAGGCAGGCTGTCGTACTTGCGGAACTCGATGGTCTTGCCACCGTTCTGGGGGATGGGGTAGTAATCGGCGAACTGGTCATGGACCAGACGCGGCTCAGCCTGATCGATGAGACGCTTCTCATAGAAGGTCTTCATCTCCTTGGTCATGGTGCCGGAGGTGTTCTGCAGCTGGGCGGCTGCATCGGCGAACAGCTGGAGGTTCAGGGTCATTTCAGCCTTTTTCATGTTTTTTGTCCTTTCTGTTGTTGTGTTTATCTTCCGGTCTCCACTTTGGAGACCTTAAAACTGGATGGTCTTTCCGTGCAGAGCCTGCCGCTCCAACGCTTCACGCTGGGCGCGTGTCATGTGTTCGACATCAGCACGGGTCACGGCGGCACCACCCGGACGGGTGCCGTTTTCTGCCGGGCGCATCGCTCGCTGCTGGATGCGCTCCACGACGCCCTGTTCCACAGTCTGAGCCGTTTTGCGCAGAGTATCGTCATAATGCGCCAGCCGGTAGGCGTCCTGCATCCGCATTCCGGGCATCTGCATCAGCCGCCGCATTTCCGGGTTGCTCAGTTCCTGCCGGAGCGAAAATTCCGGGTGTTTCTGCCGCAGGGCGGTCTCCTCCGCCGCCCACTGACGATGCAGGTTTTCCACCACATTCCGGCTCATCGGGGGAATTCTCGGCGGTGTCGGTCTTGGCTGCTGTTCCTGTTTAGGCGGTTCGGGTGCTGCTTCGGCTTTTTCAGGCTCCTGCTCTGTCGGCACCGGCACTTCTTCGGCTGCTTTGCCCGGTTTCAGGGTTCCGGAAGCGATTGCCTGCCGTTCCTGTGCCGGGCTGAGGGCAGGCAGTGCGCTTTCCGCACCATTACCGCCGTTGCCTTCTGCAAACAACTGTAAATTCATCATCTGGCTTTCTCCCCGGCGGCTGATATCCGCAAACCGCAGATTCTCCGGGTAGCGTTCCGCCAGCAGGGTGAAACCGGCCTTTGCGCATTCCAACGCACCCTCGACCAGTTTGCTTACCGGCGGCAGAGCAGTCACGGCCAGTCTCGGGCCGTCCGGTTCATCCCATGCGTCACTCTCGACCCCCTCTTCCCCGGCCAGCAGGTAGACCAGCGACTGCATCAGGGTACTTGCGCCTGCGCAGACGATATCCTGCCCGGCAGGTGCATAGCCTGCATGACCGGCCGCTTCCAGCCGACAGGTCAGCCCATCCGGGCCGTCCATCTCAGCATATGTCACTTTGATCATTCTCAAACTCCTTCCGTAATTCTCGGCTCCCCTATCAGGGGAACTGTCGGCAGCTTGTCCGCAGGACGACTGCCCGACTGAGAGGTTTATTTCGTTCCCATCGCCGCAGCTCTGGTCGGCAGGGATTCCGCCGCACCGCTGATGGAAACTTTTTGTTTCTGCATCTGCTGGGTCAGCTGCGTCACCTGCGCCTGCATCTGTGCCAGCTGCTGTGCAAGCGTTCCGTTCTGCCGAACTCTCTGGCGCACCTTCTCGATGCCCTCAAAGTCCATCATCTCCAACGCCGCCAGAGCTGCGTCCGCGTTGGCCGGTGCGAAAAATCCCAGCTGGTAGCATTCCTTTGCTGTCTCGTTCTGCGACAGACGGCTGAAGGTCGATTTCTTTTCCGCGCTCACCACAATGTCGAAAATCGGTTCCCGGCTTCCCAGTTCCACGCCGCCGACGCTTGCCACCGGCTGCGGACGCAACGCCGCACCCGAGAAGGGCAGGAATTCGCTCTCGCCAGTCTTGCCGACGATGCGGAACACCCGTTCTTCGTCGTAGAACTGCCGCATCAGGTCGATGATGAGGTAGCACTCCTTTGCAAATGCCCGGTATGCACTCTTGAGCATGTCCCGGCTCAGTTTGGAGCCTGCCTCCTGCAAAGCGGCGATGGCCGAAGCCGCTGTCACGCCGCCTGCGGTGCCGCCCTGCGTCATATCACGGTTGCCGCTGATCTCCTTCAGCTCCTCGATGCGGCTGTTGCGGTAACTCAGGCTGTTGCCCTGCAATCCGGCCGTCTGCATCGGGCGGAAGCTGTCATCGTTGAGCCGTCCGGCCACATGGACGATATCCCGTGAAAAGTCCGCCAGTTCCTCTTCATTGACGCCAGCCGTGTCGCTGAGGACATACCGCTGTTTTGCCGACAGCAGAACATTCTCGTCCATCGCGTGATTCATCTTGTCGATGGCAGTCTGGCATTCCTTCATCACGTCGATATACCCAAACCCTGCCGGGCTGTCCTCCTCCACGAAGAGAGGGTCGAATACAAAGGGGTACTTGCCGTGGTCGTAGAAGCCCCGTTCCGCCAGCATCGGGTCATTTTCGCTGGCATAGAGGACAACGCCGTTGCAGAACTTGCAGTAATGCAGGACGTTCCGGCCATTCGGTGAACGCTTTTTGTAGTACCAGTCCACCACAACGCTTTTCGTACTGGTATCCAGTCCGCCGTCGTGGATGTAGCGCGGCATGTCCAGCACACTGGTACCGTGTCCTTCCAGCTGGGGCCAGCGCGCTTCCAGCTGTTTGATATCTTCAAGGCTCAGGGAAAAGAAGTTGGGCGAAGACTGGATATCCTCCACACCCGGCTCCCAGTAGAGCATCAGCAGGTTCATCGGGCGGATACTGATCTCGCCCACACCGCCGCGCTGTTCCGGATCCCAGAAAACGCCCTTGACGCCGGTGCCCTGCTTGAGTTTCCGCCACCATGTGTCGCTGTACACCTGCTCATAGTCGGCCTGTTCCAGCACCACCGGAAGGACGCTCGACAAGGCCCTCGCCGTCTCCTCATCGTCTGCCGAACGGGGCAGAACGTTCGGAGCCGGATAGTTGTCCATCGCATCGGCGTGCTTGTTTGCAATGGAGTTGAAGAGCCATCCGCTCGACGGCTGAGGTTTGCCGGTCATCATGGGATTTTTGTAATTCTTCCAGTGTCCCATCCGGAACCACAGTTCGTTGTCCACCAGCCGCTCGTCCAATGCAGCTTTGCCAGCCTTGTACCGCTGTAAAATTTGCGCCGCCTCCGCCACCTCTTCCGGCCCGATGGATAATTTTTCGTCTTCCATAATCGCTCCTTTCAAATCCGATAAAATTTCGCCTTATGCCGCAGTTCCAGTGGGTCATCCTCCACCGGAGCCGCTGCCGGGCGTGCCGGCGGCGAGAGCGGATGCTCCATCAGGACATATCGGCATTCGTCGTAGATGTGGTCTTCCTGCCGGGTGTCGATATCCTCCACATTGCTCTCATCGTAGACCAGATTCGGTATCGTCCGGATGAAATGTTTGCAGGTGTCAAAGACCTGAAACATCGGCCTGCCCTCGGCATCGAATGCCAGCCGGTAGTGGAACTGCATCTTTCCGGCCAGTCGGGTATGGTCACCGGGCGACCAGTGCAGAAAGTTCGGCGCACGCTCCATCATGGCGGCGATGCTCTCGCCCCGGCTCTCGTCGAAGATGGCCGGGTCTGCGATGCCCTGAATGACTCGGCCTTTCAGCATCGGGTCGTTCTGTTCGGCCTCCCGTATCCGCCGTGCCTGTTCCACCGGGTCGATCTTCAATCCCTCGTTAGGGCGTCCGGTGCAGCCGTACAACTCCTTGATTCGGTAAAGCCTTCCTTCTTCATCCGCTGCATACCACCCCACCGAAAACGGCTTCGAGAATCCGAAATCGAATCCCCGATAAATTTTCCAGTGTTTCGGGATGGTAAACGGCGCGATGACATGGGTCCATCGCTGATCCTGATAGTGGTTCGGGTCGTTCCGCCACTCGGTAAAGACCTGTCCCGAAAAGCTGTCCCAGCTGCCATAGAGCAACGCCTGCTTTTCAGCTTCCGGCATGGCTGCCAGACTCGCCAGATATCCCGGGTCGTTTTCCAGCAGTGCCGCATTGTCGAACACGGTCGATGGAATAAACACCCTCGCTTTCTGGAACATCTTGGTCGAGCCATCCGGCATCCGCACCGGATATTCCTCCACAAGGGGCGTTCCCGGCGGTGCCGGTGTGATGAACCTCGCCTTGACCCAGCCGTGGCCGACGCCTCCAGGGTTGGTGGTCGCTCTCAGGTACACTCTTGTACCCGGCCCGGTCGGGCGGTTCCGGCTCATCATGTAACTGTACTCCTCCCACTCGAAGTGGGTCAGCTCGTCGAACCCGATAAAATCAAAGGCTTTGCCCTGATAGTTCGTCCGGTCCTGCACATGCTGCATTGAGCCGAAATAGATTTTCGCTCCGCTCGGAAAGATCCAGACATGGCTGCTGGCGTTGTACTGCGCTTCCGGGAACGCCCGGCGGTAATACCGCTGGCTCTTGTCCACAAGGTCGCTCAGCTGTGGGAAAGTTTTGCGAAGGATCAACGCCCGGTAATGTGGGATATGTACCTGCCGCAACGCCTCGATGACCAACGCATCGCTTTTGCCGCCGCCTGCCGCACCACCGTACAAAGCTTCCGGCTCTGGCCGACGCATGAATTCCATCTGTCTGGGCTGCGGTCTCCAGACCACGGGTACCCGGTTCTGCATCTCTTCGCTCATCCTTCCTCCACTGACGGCAGCAGCACCACACCGCTGGCATTATCTTCAAATTCGGCTCCCTGCTCGTTCAGAGCTTTCGTCACCGACGCCAGATCTTTGAGTACCGCCGTCGCTTCCTTGAGTCCTTTCATCGTTCCGGCATCGGTGTTTTCTTTTCGGGCAGCTTTCTGCCGGAGATTCAGGTCTTTGACTTCCTGTGCCAGCATCGTACTCAGCGTGTCCGTCGCTCGGCGCAGGCTTTCCAGACTTTTGAACGGTTCTGATTTTTTCTGCCCCATCCGTATTCTCACATCCTTTCGTTTTGGGCTTGGCAAAAGGATACCACGTTTTCTCGCCGTCCAACAGTGCGTACTTTTTCAGGACCATATTGTACTTTTTGTTTCATTTTGTCCCATTTGTAATATCTTGAACAAATAAAAATCCCCTGTCTGCGTTTGATTTCCACAGACAGAGGATTTATCGCTTATTTTTTGTGGGTGAGCATAACGTGAGGGCTTATCGCTTTTTTACAACGTCTCCACCCGGTCGAACCGTTCCTTCGCCGCTTCAATGGCTTCCTTATTGCCAAAGACGACCCGGACGCCCTGTTCCATCCTGCCGGACAGGTCAGCGGCCTGTGCCTTGAGGGTCTCTGCCGTCACAGCACAGAGAGCTTTCCGGTCAGCAGTCAGCATCTCATCGGTGATGCCGCAGAAATACATCCGGTCAAGGTCTTTCGCCTCAGCGCAGGGTTTCTGAGGCGTATCCATCTCGGAGACCGTACCCACGATAAACTCGTTCAGGTCGTTTTCAGTGTAGTCACGCTCGGCCAGCTCCGCCGGGCCTTTTGCAAAGGTATCGTAGCTCTCAGCCAGATGAGGGTCACGGTAGGTATACAGGTACTCGACCTCATTCCGGGTCACCATTCCAGTACCATATGCACCGCCGACTTCCCGGATGTTGTGCCACAGATATTCGTAGCTCATCACACGGGCAAGAACCTTCCGGTCAGCCTGACGCTGCATCGGCCAGACCAGAATGTCATAGTTTACGCCGCCGTCAATGACGAACGCCTCATTCACCGGTGCGGTCAGTTCCTCGGTGTAAGGCTTTGCTTCACCACGTTTTTCTGCCGAAAAGACGCTGCCGGGCAGCAGCTCTTTCAGCTTTACCTCAGCCTCTTCGCTTCCGTGGAGACTGATAGTGAGCTGCGCATGATTCAGAATCTTTGCACGCAGAGCTTCCAGCTTTTCGCCCATTGCTTTCCAGTCGGCCTTTTCCAGCAAATCACAGAGGAAGTGATATCCCGTCACGCCGCTGACACGCTCACTCAGTGCATACTCCACCGAGTAGTGCGCACTGGCACGGACTGCCGCATAGAGGTTTCCCTGCTGGATGAAACGCTGTTCCATGTTCAGCTTCTGCTGGCTCAGCACCCGGGCAAAAGCCGCTTCCGCTTTTTCTCCGGTCAGCTGAGTCTCATACAGCAGTTCGCCGCCCAGCTCGACGGCCTTTTCGAGGTTCCGTTCCAGCAGGCTCAGGCTCAGCATCAGCTTTGCATGACAGGGATCACCCTCCTGACGGCCAGTCCAGAAGCTCAGTGCCGTGTGGCTGTCACCCAGCCATGTGCTGCGCAGGGTGTTCAGCTCCCGTGCAGTGTGCTTCGGGGTATCCAGCTCGTCCAGCACATCGGTCAACAGGTCGAGATACTGCATCTCTTCCGGCGTCAGGTCACCGATATCATAATAGAAGTTCAGGTACAGGCTGCCCTTGGAAGGGTACCGCAGCAGGGTCGCACCGGCTGCTGTCTCTTCGGTGCCTTCCGGGTTCTTTTCGCCCTCACCGAGGTCGGCAACGGTCAGCGGATGGTCAAGGACAAGCTTTCCATCGGTGCGGGCCGACTTCGTCTCTTCTTCCTTCTTCGGCAGGGTCGGCACCTGAATGACCTGCACCGGCTCGGCGCAGAACAGGTCTTTGAACAGCTCATTGAACCAGCCCGTCGCCAGCTTTTCACGCAGAGAAGCGAACAGGGCATTGGTATGAAGGAGCAGAGCCGGGTCACCGGTGTGCAGCCAGCCAGTCGAAGCGTTGATGGCGTCCAGTACGCCGTCCGGCAGACTGCCCGGACGTTCCAGAGATGCAAACTCAGCTGCATTCAGCGAAGCCAGCAGAAGTTCTTCCGGGATGCCCTCGGCCAGAATATCTTCTGCCGCTTTCCGGACACCGTCAGCAAATTTTGCGGCAGATTCTTCCGTTGCTCCGCGCAGGACAAGCTCCAGCGTCGGCTGCAAAGTGCTGTCATCGAAGCCGATGTCGATATCTGCGCCCAGCTTCTGTTCCAGCAGAGCCGCTTTCAGGGGAGACTGGTTGTTGCCCAACAGGGCATCCAGCAGGATCTCCACGCCCAGTTGACGTTCCCGGTCAGCGAATGCGCCGGTATACCATGCCAGTGCGCACTGCACCTCGTCCGACTCCGGCTTTTCGGTATAATACGGGATCTTCACCAAAACGCCCTTCTGTTCATCCTGCAGAGTCAGGTGCGGACGGCTGGTGCCCTTGGGCATCTTGCTCAGGTAGTGTTCATCGAGAAAAGTCAGCTTTTCCGCCATGTCCATCTTGCCATACAGGGTGATGCAGCAGTTGTCCGCGCTGTAATGACGGCGGTACATCCGGACATATTTCTCATAGGTCAGAGCCGGGATGGATGCCGGGTCGCCGCCCGAAACAAAGCCATAGGCCGTATCCGGGAACATTGCCCGTTCCAGAGCATCCTGTAACTGTGCATCCGGCGAAGCCAGCGCACCCTGCATTTCATTGTAAACGACGCCGCTCACGGTGCCGTCGGCATCACGATGCCAGCCCTCCTGCTCGAACACACTCTTATCCACCATCGCCAGCGGACGGAAGACCGCATTCAGATAGACATCCAGCAGGTTCATGAAATCCGTCTCATTCGGGCTTGCGAAGGGATATACGGTCTTATCCGGGAAGGTCATTGCATTCAGGAAAGAGGCCATGCTGCTTTTCAGCACCTGCAGAAACGGCGACTTGACCGGGTACTTTTCTGAACCGGCCAGCACTGAGTGTTCCAAAATGTGAAATACGCCGGTGTCGTCGGTCGGGAAGGTGCCGAAGCCGATGCCGAACGCCTTGTTCACATCCTCGTTTTCCACCAGCAGAATGGTCGCGCCGCTGACATCATGGGTCAGCACCGACAGTGTGCCGTGCTGCTCCGGGCAGTCCTCACGGCGCACAAGGGTATAACCGGGATAGTTCATCGCTTTTTTCTCCTTTGTTTTTATTTTTTCTCTGGCTCTATTGTATCATCCCGGTGGGTAAAAGACAATCGGCGGTTTGTCAAAACCGACAAACCGCCAACTGAACCTCTCCGTCAATGCTTCGCATTGCCACCTCTCCTCGTAGGAGAGGCTTTTTCGCTCTGTCAAAGGCTCCCCTATCAGGGGAGCTGTCGAGCGGATGCGAGACTGAGAGGTTTACTCTTTGATAAATTCTTTTTTACAGGACACCCGGAACAGGATGAATCCGAGGATGAACAGCACGATGAGAGAACCGACGCCGACATTTGCATTGCCGGTCAGCTGACTGCCAACACTGACGATCATGGTGCCAAGGAAGGATGCACCCTTACCGCAGATATCGAACAGACCGAAGTACTCGCCCGACTTTTCCGGCGGCGTAATCTTTGCGAAGTGGGAGCGGCTCAGAGCCTGCACGCCGCCCTGAAACATGCCGACGACCACTGCCAGTACCCAGAACTGCCATTGCTGAGTCAGGAAGAATGCAAAAATCGCAATGCCTGCGTAAGCTGCGATACAGACCGGGATGAGAGTCGTGGAGGGATATTTCGAGGACAGCCGTCCGAAGATCAATGCCGACGGGAACGCAACAATTTGCGTCAGGAGTAGGGCCAGCAGCAGTCCAGTCGTATCCAGTCCCAGAGCCGTACCGTAGGCCGTTGCCATGTCGATGATGGTATACACGCCGTCGATGTAGCAGAAGAATGCCAGCAGGAACCAGAAGACCTGTTTATCCTTATACAGGTTCTTGATGGTGTGGCCGATACGGGCAAAACTCTGTAAAATAGCGTGTTTTTCCACCTCGACATAGTGGCGTTGTTTATAACTTTCCAGCAGCGGAAGCGTCGTCACCAGCCACCAGGCCGCCGTGATGAGCAGGGCAATATTCAGAGCCGTCATCTGAGACAGGCCGATAGCTCCCGAGCCCAGCACCAACGCCAGACAGACCACGAAAGGGACACAGCTGCCGATATAACCCCACGCATAGCCACGGGAGGAAACTTCGTCCATCCGCTCCGGCGTTGTGACGTCGCTCAGCATGGAGTCATAGAAGACCAGACTTCCCGAGAAGCCGACCTTCGCAATGACGAAGATGACGAGGAAGGGCAGCCATGTCGTCGCAAAACCCATTGCGCAGCAGCCGACCACGCCCACGATGAGGCAGAGCATGAAGATGGGCTTTTTAAAGTTCTTGGTATCCGCCAGTGTACCCAGAATCGGGCTGAGGATGGCCGTGATGACCGTCACGACTGAGCTTGTGTAGCCCCAGTAGGCCAGATATTCCACCGAAGATAATCCACCGTTTTCTGCCAGAGCGTTGAAAAAGATGGGGATGAGGGTCGCCACCATCAGCACAAAGGCCGAGTTGCCGACGTCGTACAGGATCCACGAACGTTCCAGCCCGGTCAGCTGAAACTTATTACTCTCTTTTGCCATAATTCCTCTTAATTCTCACCAAAGGTGTGTTGATACGCCCTGTCCAGCGGCTTGTCACTGTCCAGCGTGTCGATGTATTCCAGAATCAGCCGTTCCGCCAGCGGCAGAGCCTTGCCGTACAGGAGATCCAGTTTCCGATTGCTGACTGTGCAGTTCGGGTTCGGCTTCGGGTTTGCCACCAGACCGTGCAGCCCGTCATACTTTCCGGCGATTTTCATGCCGGTCAGGACGACCCAGCGTTTGACCGGGTTGGATGTCTGCAGCAGCTTGTGGACGGTGATCATCCCCTTCATCGAGCCGTAAGCTTCCTCGACGGTAATGCCGTCATAGAAGGGAGCAACCACCTTCGCCCACTCCATGCTGGGGTGGATGTGACTCGCCGTGAAGAAATGGAGTGGGTCGTATCCATCCCGGCGCATCAACATGTTGTCGAACTCCGTCTCGATCTCGCAGTGGCTCACGCCGCTGGAACGGACATACTGCTCCACATAGGGGTGACAGGTGCTGTCCAGCGCAAAATGGCAGATGAAGCCCAGCACATAGACCAGAGCAGCCTCTTTGTTCTCCGCGTTCCGGATGTGTTCCCGAGCCGGCGCAAAGAATGCTTCGCCGGGCTGCTCGTGCATGGCATTGCCCAGCCGGTTCACCTTGTTGGAGTGGATGGCGTCATAGTAAAACAGCAGATCCGGCCCATGCAGACCCATGTCATACAATTCCCGGTACGGCTCGATCTTTGCCTGTACCTCGCCGGGCAGGTGTTCCAGCACATTGGCTCCAAACCGGCGGTGCGCATATGTCGAAGGCATAATGATTCCTCCCTTAAAAATTCGCTCTTCTCAAGCAGTATAACAGAATTTTTTCCGCCCTTCCACCCTTTTGGGTATATTTTGAGTAAAATATTTGAGATATTAAAAAAGAGACTCTCCGTTTCGACGGAAAGCCCCTTTGTTTCTCTCAGTTTTTACTTTTCGTAGCCCTGCGGCAGCTCATTCTTGGGGTCACGGTCCATCAGGGCACGGACAGCATCCGCCGCGCTCATGCCCTTGTTGACGATGGCATTGACCGTCTGCACGATGGGCATCTCGACCTGATAGCGTTCCGCCAGTTCCAGCGCGGCAGGCAGAGCGTTCATACCCTCGACCACCATGCCGACTTCCTTGACAGCATTCTCCGGCGTCTCGCCCTTGCCGATGAGGATACCAGCACGGTTGTTCCGGCTGTGCATACTGGTCGCGGTCACGATGAGGTCGCCGATACCGGCCAGACCTGCGAAGGTATGGACATTACAGCCCATCGCCACGCCCAGACGGGCGATCTCGGCAATGCCGCGCGTGATAAGGGCGGCACGAGCATTATCGCCGTAGCCCAGACCAGTGGAGATGCCGACGCCCAGAGCGATGACATTCTTCATGGCACCGCTCAGCTCAACGCCCTTGATGTCCTCATTGGTATAGACTCTCATGCAGGTGTTAGAGAAAACTTCCTGCACGAACTTGGACTCCTCCACGTCCGGGCTTGCCGACACGATGGTAGTCGGCAGGTCGATGGCCACTTCCTCGGCATGGGTCGGGCCAGACAGTGCCACCAGATGGATGTCTTTCGGGCCACCCTCTTTTCCCAGCTCATCGGCCAGAACTTCGGTCATGGTGAAGAGGGTATCCGGCTCGATGCCCTTTGCCACGTCCACGATGACCTGACCATCCTGCACGAAAGGCCGTGCCTTTGCCACAGTCGACCGCACAAAGACGGACGGCACCGCAAACAGCAGGATATCCTTGTCCTTGCAGACTTCTTCGATGCTCTTGGTGAACCGCAGCTCCTCAGGGATCTTCATCCCGGGCAGGTTGGGATGGACACGGGTCGTCGACAGGTTGTCGATTTCCTTCTCGATGGCCGACCAGACCAGCACATCATGTCCGCTCACGCAGAGCATCCTTGCAAGAGCCATACCCCAAGTGCCTGCGCCCAGAATACCAATTTTACGTTTCGTCACGTTCAGTCCTCCGTATTCGCCGCACGGCCTGCGCCGTGGGCAATGTTCCTGCGTAGTTATGCGCAGTCTTCTTCCCTTTCATTTTACACAAAACCGGATACAACGTCAACACCTTGCCAATCTGCACAAAGTTAGTGCGTGTTTCTTTTGATTTTTAGGAATAGTATGCGCTTTGCAAAAAACAATTGCGTTCACTGGAAAATCATGTTATAGTAATCCAGTAGGAATTGTAGGTTTTACTTGACCTGAAGCCGGGTCGAGGGTGTATAATTCCTTCTGTTTCGTTTTCTTTTGTGTCAATAAGGAAAATTTTTACATGTTTGAAGCACTTTTATCCAACCGCACCGTCAGCGTGCTGTGGGAAGCTCTGCCTCGTATCCTGACGGCCGGCCTCACCATAACGATCCCACTGACGGTCATCTCCTTTTTCTTTGCGATGATCATCGCCGTGGTGGTCGCTCTGGTGCAGTACGCCCACGTTCCGGTGCTGCGGCAGATCGCCCGGTTCTACATCTGGGTCATCCGGGGCACGCCGCTGCTGGTGCAGCTGTTCATCATCTTCTATGGTCTTCCCAGTGTGGGCATCATGCTGGACGCATTTCCGGCGGCGGTCATCGCCTTTGCGTTCAATGAGGGTGCCTACTGCGCCGAGACCATGCGTGGTGCGCTGGAAAGCGTGCCGCAGGGTCAGCTGGAAGCCGGTTACTGTGTCGGCATGAGCTGGTGGCAGATCATGCGCCGCATCGTTCTGCCACAGGCACTGCGCACCGCTGTTCCGGCCCTGTCCAACTCCCTCATCGGCATGATCAAAGATACCTCGCTGGCCTCCAACATCACGGTCGCCGAGTTGTTCATGGCCGGTCAGCGTGTCGCTGCCCGTACCTATATCTTCCTGCCGATCTACTGTGAGGTCGCCGTGGTCTATCTGCTGTTCTGCACCGTCATCACCAAATTGCAGACCCTGATGGAGCGTCACCTGAACGCCCACGGGTTCCAGTAAGAAAGGAGCGGAACATCTATGGCTATGCTCGAGATCCAAAACATCCACAAATCCTTCCGGACGATGGAGCCGCTCAAGGTCAAGCCCGGCATCTTCTGGAAGCCCCGTCAGACCGCCAGCACACTGGACGTCCTGAAAGGGGTCAACCTGACCGTCAACAAAGGCGACGTCGTTGCCATCCTCGGCCCCAGCGGTTCCGGCAAGACGACCCTGCTCCGCTGTCTGAACTTCCTTGAGACCGCCGACAGCGGCGCGCTGGTCTTCGACGAGGAGAAGTTCGACCTTGGCAGCATCTCCAAAGCCGACATCGCCCGTCTCCGCCGGAAGACCGCTTTCGTCTTCCAGAACTACAACCTCTTCCGGAACAAGACCGCCCTGCAGAATGTCACTGAGGGTCTTGTCGTTGCCCGGAAGATTCCGCAGGCACAGGCTAACGCCATCGGTCGCCGGATGCTCGAAAAGGTCGGTCTGTCCGACCGTGCAGATTACTACCCTCGCCAGCTCTCCGGCGGTCAGCAGCAGCGCGTCGCTATCGCCCGTGCCCTTGCCACCGACCCGGAGATCATCTACTTCGACGAGCCCACCAGCGCACTCGACCCGGAACTGACCGGCGAGGTGCTTTCGGTCATGCGTCAGCTGGCTGAAGAGGGTATGACGATGCTGGTCGTCACCCACGAGATGGGTTTTGCCCGGAACGTTTCCTCCAAGACCGTCCTGATGGAAAACGGCGTCGTCGTCGAGGAAGCTCCTTCCGCCGAATTTTTCGCCAACCCCAGAGAAGAGCGCACCCGTGCCTTCCTGCAAAAAATAAACGAAAGGAATCTATGATTATGAGAAGAAGAACTTTTATTTCGATGATGGGTGTTATGGCAGCCGCAGGCGTCCTGACTCTCGCAGGCTGCTCCTCTAATAACAGCAGCAGCTCCGCCGCAGGTTCTGCGGCAAGTTCCGCCGCTTCCGGCAGCGCATCTTCTGCCGCCGCTGCGGATGACCTGCTGTCCACCATCCAGAACCGTGGTACGCTGATCGTCGCCCTCGAAGGCGCATGGCAGCCGTGGAGCTACCACGATGAGACGGATACTCTGGTCGGTTACGATGTCGAAGTTTCCCGTGCCATCGCCGAGAAGCTGGGTGTCGAGCCGGAGTACGTCGAGAGCGACTGGGACAGCCTGTTCGCCGGTCTGGACGCTGGCCGCTACGACCTCGTCTGCAACGGCGTCGAGGTCACTGAGGAGCGTTCCAAGACCTACGACTTCACCACTCCGTATGGCTACATCCACACCGCTCTGGCCGTCAAGAAGGACAATGACACCATCAAGTCTTTTGAAGACCTGATGGGCAAAACCACCGCAAACAGCCTCGCTTCCACCTATATGGAGCTGGCCGAGAGCTATGGCGCAACGGTTCAGGGCATTGATACCCTCGAGGAGACCATCCAGCTCCTGACCGCAGGCCGCATCGACGCCACCCTGAACGCCGATGTCTCCTTCTACGATTACCTGAATGTCCATCCGGACGCAGACTTCAAGATCGTCGCACAGACCGAGGATGCTTCCCACGTTGCGATTCCTCTGCGCAAAGGTGATGCCACCGCATCCCTGCTGGAGGCCATCAACAACGCCATCGACGAGCTTCGTGCTGACGGCACTCTGACCGAGATCTCTGAGCGTTACTTCGGTCAGGATATCTCCAAGGAAAACTGATTTCCCCAAAACGCTACAAGGCCTTCATGGTGCAGCTGTTGATATGCTACCCCTAGAGTAGACAGAGTAAAAACAAAAGCTCTGAGTACTCTGG
>CAVBWT010000015.1:0-57651 GCA_963599235.1 Lawsonibacter asaccharolyticus
TTGGTGCGGATAAGAGGACTTGAACCTCCACCGAGTTGCCCCGATTAGAACCTGAATCTAACGCGTCTGCCAATTCCGCCATATCCGCATATTTTGTTTCGTGTTCGAGCTGTTCGGCTCGGAACGTTAATTATTATATCATGGATATCGAAAATGTCAAGCGGATTTTGAAAATTTCTTTGGACAAATTTTCCGCCGAAATTTGTGAACTCCGTACAGGGGCAATGGGGCGAAAAATTCATGGAAATATGGTACAATAAAAGCTACGCCTGAAACACAGGAACCGGGCGGAAAAACAAAGGGAACGAGGGAATTTCCATGTTCAACATTCTGATCTTTATCATCGGCGCAGGCATCATGTTTTATATGGCACTGCGCGGTGTCATGCGGCGGCGGAAGCTGGCGAGCAAAGGCGAAAAGGTCACGGCAAAGGTCGCCGGAACGGTCGAGAGCAGAGACGGCACGGCATATGTTCTGGAATTTGAAACGGCAGGCGGAAGTCACCGGCTCCACTACCCGAAAGCACCCAAAGGCAAGGGATTTGAGATCGGTTCGACCGTAAACCTGCTGTACGACCCAGAGGATTTGGAGAATCTGTACGTCGAGGGCGACAAGGCAGTTCTGGGAGCAGAGATCTTGTATGTCTGTCTCGGTATCGTGCTGCTGGCTTTGATGTTCAGCTTTACCCAGTGGTAAGGAGGAGAAACATGAAACTGGAACATTTTGGAATGGCGGAACCCGGTGACTGCCGGGTAGTCTTTACGGCAGACGCCGAGGAGCTGAACCGGGCGGTCGAGGCCGAAAAAGCTGCAGGAAACACCGCGCAGGACGAGGAAGACCTGCTGACGGCGGCGGTCAACCGGGCGATTCTGGAGGGCTTTTCACCACTGTATGCGGAGCTTCTTGCGGAATATAAACTGGTACCGGTCACGGATCCGGACTTTGAGCTTCTGGCGGTCAATAGGGAAGAGGGCTTCCGAGCCGGAGCGCAGTTTTTCAGTCTGCCGCCGCTGACCCTTGGCCGGGATACCGGATTCACCCAGCCCATTCGTCCGCGTCCGATCCGTCCGCTGACAGTGGAACTGGAGATCAACCAGAAACACGGTGACGAAGACCGTGCCGCCGACGCCGCAGGCAAGCAGGCGTTGAGAGAACAGGTGACCCGGGAGATTTATGCACAGCGTTGTGCGCAGGCCAGAAAGCTGGCGGAGCAGGAGCTGATCTTCCAGCTGGGCGCAGAGGTCAAGGGAACACTGCCCAAACAGCTGGTGGCAGGCAATTACTTTGCCGAACAGCGGCGGTTCAACCTCCGGATGCAGGCGAATGAAATCAACTTCGACCAGTATCTCAAGGTGCAGAACCAGACCGTCGAAGAGTTCCGGACGTGGCTCCATGCGCAGGCAGAGCAGAAACTCCGGAGCCGTCTGGGATTGCTGCTGGTCGCAGAGAAAGAGGGATTCTGGCCGACCGAAGAAGAGGTAAAGGTCGAACTTGCAGACTGGGATGAAAAGGTGTACGGAGAGCGGACGTTCCCCTCGAATGATGAGCGGAAAGCCCGTCAGCACCTCGCCACCAGCCGGGCGGCGGCGTTTGTCATCGCCCACTCGACGCTGACTCCTCCGCCGGAAGAACCGGTGATGGAAGAAGCCTGACAGAAAGGATAAATCATGAGCAAGATCGCTTTTTTTGACATTGACGGAACCCTCATCGACATGCAGACCAAGAAGATCACCGAAAAAATGGTCGAGACGCTGCACCGGCTCCAGAAAAGCGGCGTCCTCATCTGCATTGCGACCGGCCGTGCCCCGGCGGAGCTGCCGAAAATCGAAGGCGTAAATTTTGATGCCTTTCTGACTTATAACGGTTCCTATTGCTATACCAATGAGGGGAAGACGATTTTCAGCAATCCCATCCAACTCGATGATGTGCGCACCATCCTGCGCAATGCTGAGGGGCTTGGACGTCCGGTGATGCTGGCGACCAAAGACCGGCTGGCAGCGAATGGCCGGGAGAAAGACCTCGTGGACTATGCAGCCATCGCAAACGTCGAAGTCAAAGTGGCGGACGACTTTGATGAAATGCTGAAAGAAACGATCTATCAGCTCATGGTCGGCGGCAGGGAAGATACCCACGAAGCATGGATGAAGGGTGTCCGTCATGCCCAAATTGCGGCATGGTGGGATCGGGCAATGGACATCATCCCGGCTAACGGTGGCAAGGGCGTCGCCGTTGAGAAGATGCTGGAATACTATCATCTGGACAAGTCCGAAGCCATTGCGTTTGGCGATGGCAATAACGACATTGAGATGCTGAATGCTGTTGGAACCGGTGTGGCAATGGAAAACGGCTCCGACAGACTCAAAGCAGTCGCAACGACCGTCTGCGGAAGCTGCGCCGAGGACGGCATCTATCATTACTGCGTGGAGAACAAATTGGTTTAAAGCGAGAACAAACAGAAAACCCGGAGGGCCGAAGCTCTCCGGGTTTTGCGTTATCTATTGGAAAATCAGGTCTCCACGCCCTCGAACTGGCTGTTGTGGAGCTTGGCGTAGAAGCCGCCCTTTGCCAGCAGTTCGTCGTGGTTGCCCTGCTCGACGATGTGGCCGTCCTTCATGACAAGGATGACGTCCGCTTCCCGAATGGTGGACAGGCGGTGCGCCACGATGAAGCTGGTGCGTCCCTTCATCATCTGGGCGAATGCGGCCTGAATACGGACTTCGGTACGGGTGTCGATGGAAGAAGTCGCTTCGTCCAGAATCAGCATCGGGGGCAGGCAGAGCATGACACGAGCGATGCAGAGCAGCTGCTTCTGACCCTGACTGATGTTGCCGCCATCTTCCGCGATGACCGTATCATAGCCGTTGGGCAGACGACGGATGAAGCTGTGGGCATGGGCTGCCTTTGCGGCTGCAATGATCTCTTCGTCGGTGGCGTCCGGCTTACCGTAGGCAATGTTCTCCCGGATGGTGCCGGCACGAAGCCATGTGTCCTGCAGAACCATGCCGTAGCTGCCGCGCAGGGAAGCACGGGTCACATCCCGGATGTCGGTGCCGGAAACTTTGATGCCGCCGCCGTTGACGTCGTAGAACCGCATCAGCAGGTTGATGAGGGTCGTTTTGCCGCAGCCGGTCGGACCGACGATGGCAATGCGCTGACCGGGCTTGACGTCCAGAGACAGACCCTCGATGAGCGGACGGTCGGGCAGGTAGCGGAAGGAGACGTTTTCAATTTGGACATGTCCATCCGGAACCAGTTTGGAGACGTTCTCAGCTTCAGGGATCTGGTCTTCCGCATCCAGCAGCTCAAAAACACGGGCGGCGCAGACCAGAGCGTTCTGCAGTTCGGTGACGACGCCGGAAATTTCATTGAAAGGTTTGGTGTACTGGTTGGCATAGCTCAGGAAGATGCTCAGCTGACCGATGGTGATGCCGCCCTGCACGGCGTAAATTGCACCCACCAGACCGACACCGGCGTAAACGATATTGTTGACAAATCGGGTGGCCGGGTTGGTCAGGCTGGAAAAGAAGATGGCTTTCAGGCTGACGTCCTGCAGGTGGCCATTGACATCGTCAAAAGCTTCAAGGCTCTCGGCTTCGTGGCCGAACGCCTGCACGACTTTCTGGCCCTCGATCATCTCATTGACAAGAGCAGTCTGCTCGCCTCGGACTTTGCTCTGGCTCTGGAAGTAGCCGTAGCTCCGCTTTGCGAGGAAGCTTGCGACAACAAGGCTCAGCGGCGTGATGCAGACGACCACCAGCGTGATGGGAACATTCTCACGCAGCATGAACAGCAGGGTGCCGAAAATCGTCAGCAGGCCGGAGAACAGCTGGGTAAAGCCCATCAGCAGGCCGTCGGCGAAGGTGTCCACATCGGCAACCATTCGGCTGACGATATCACCGGAGGGATGGCTGTCGAGGTAGGACAGGGGAAGAGATTGAATTTTCCGCAGGGCGGAGTTCCGCAGGTCACGGCTGACTGAGAAGGTGATGCGGTTGTTGCAGACGCTCAGCAGCCACTGCGCAAAGGCGGCAATGACAGCGATGACGATGATCTCAACGATGATTTTGAGGACAGCCGCCATCTGAACGTTGCCTTTGCCGAGCATATAGTCGATGGCGTTGCCGCAGAGGATGGGGATATACAGCTGGGCGGCGACGCTGACGGCCGCGACAATCAGGCTGCAAATAACATAGAAACTGTACGGCTTGATGTGGCCCAGAACCCGGCGCAGAGTTGCGTTGCGCTGTTCGGGCGTCAGCTTGGATTTTGCTTTCGCACTCATTGCTCCGCATCTCCTTTCTTGAACTGGCTGGCGTAGATTTCCTGATAGACCGGGCAGGTGTTCAGCAACTCGCTGTGGCGGCCAAGGCCGACCATCTTGCCGTCGTCCAGAACAATGATCTGGTCGGCGTGCTGGAGGCTGGCTGCACGCTGGCTGACGATGAAGACCGTCAGATCACCGGGCAGAGCTGCCAGAGCCTTCCGCAAAGCGGCGTCGGTAGCGTAGTCCAGAGCCGATGCGCTGTCATCCAGAATCAGGATGTCCGGCTTGCCGACCAGGGCACGGGCAATCGTCAGACGCTGTTTCTGACCGCCGGAGAGATTCCGGCCGCCCTGTTCCACCGGCTCGTCCAGACCAAGCGGTTTCGCTTTGACGAACTCCGTTGCCTGCGCTGTTTCCAGAGCGACCCAGAGGTCTTCGTCCGAGGCATTCTTGTTGCCCCAGAGCAGGTTCGAGCGGATGGTGCCGCCGAAGAGCTGGGCTTTCTGCATGACGACGCTGACGGCTCCACGCAGTTCCTCACGGGGATAGTTCTGCGCCGGACGGCCAAAGATCTCGACCGTACCTTCGGTAGCGTCGTAGAACCGGGGGATCAGGCTGATGAGGCTCGATTTGCCCGAACCGGTGCCGCCGATAACGCCGATGGTCTGACCGCGCTTTGCGGTGAAGCTGATATCGCTCAGGCTGGGCGCACCGGCTCCGGCATAGGTCAGGGATACATGGTCGAAACGGACAGCATCGCCGGACTTGTCGGCAGGAACATCCCCAAGAACTTCTTTCGGGAAGTCCATGCCGGGTTTGGTGTCCAGAACCGCCTGCACACGGCCGGCACAGGCCAGAGCCTTGCTGACCTGCACGATGAGGTTCGCCAGCTTGACCAGCTCGACCAAAATCTGGTTCATGTAGTTGACAAGGGCGATGACGTCACCGGAAGCCATGCCGCCGACATTGATTTGGATGCTGCCGACATAGAGCAGGGCAACGATGGCGAGGTTGATGATGACATAGGTCAGCGGATTCATCAGGGCGGAGATGTGGCCGACGTGGAGCTGCATCTTTGTCAGAAGATCGTTTGCGTCCTCGAAGCGGTTGATCTCGCTTTGCTCCTTATCGAAAGCGCGGACGACACGGACACCGGTCAGGTTCTCACGGGTCAGGCCAAGGACACGATCCAGACGATTCTGCACCGTTTTATAGAGCGGACGGGTGATGACCATGATGCCGAAGACGACCACCGACAGCAGAGGAATGGCAACGACGAAGATCATCGCAGCCTTTGCGTTGACCGTAAAGGCCATGATCATGGCACCGAAGACGACGAATGGACTGCGCAGGAACAGGCGGAGGAACAGGTTCAGACCGCTCTGCACCTGATTGACGTCGCTCGTCATCCGGGTGATGAGGGTGCTGGTGCCGAGGGTATCCATCTCGGTAAAGCTGAGACTCTGGATGTGCTTAAAAAGCGCATGGCGGAGAGCTGTGGAGTAGCCGACCGAAGCTTTTGCGGCGAAATACTGAGCGGTCAGGCTGCACACCAGACCGATCATCGCCAGCAGAAGCAGGATGCCGCACCGGACAAGGATATAGTGGAAATCATGAGCTGCGATGCCGACATTGACGATGCTTGCCATGACTAAGGGCACGAGCAGGTCGAATGTGGCTTCCAGCATCTTGAAGAGCGGCGCAAGAACGCTTTCACGTTTGTAGCCGCTCAGGTAGCTGAGCATTTTGTTCAAGCAAATTCTCCCTTTCTTTTTTCACGGAATGGTACGAAAAAAATTCGATACTCATTTATTATAACTCGAACAGCACGAAATTGCTATGGATTTATCGAAGCTGTTCCGCTCCCGTCAGCAGGTCAGCCAGCGAAATGACCGTATGTCCCTTCCGCCCGGTGACGGTCTCGGCGTGGAGCAGGGAACTGAGGACGCTTTCTTCGACACACTCAGCCACCGCACGGAACAGCGTATTGATGGCGTCATCGTGGAGCATCGCCATCGGAAGAATGGCTTTGTCTGAATAATGCGGTACCCGGTTCGCCGTCGTGAAGGCTAACACGATTTCACCACTGCCGTTGCCGCAGGTGGAGCCGGTACGAGATAAGCCGACTAAAGCCCGGTGACAGAGCCGTTTCAGCTGCCGTTCGCTGAGGGGAATGTCAGTTGCAATGACGGTAATGATGGAGCCTTTGTCCTCGTGGGGCGGAGTGTGTTCGTCGAGAAGCTGATGGATGGGCGTTCCGGCAACCACTAAGTCATCAAAGGTGGCATGATTAGAGAGAACGAGGGTTCCAATGGTATAGGGCTTGCCGTCCAGCTCTACGGTACGGGAGGCTGAACCGATACCGCCTTTCAGCCCGTGGCAGCGCATTCCGCGTCCGGCACCGACTGCACCCTCGGCAAAGTCGGCCTTGCAGTCGGCCAGAGCGTCGAAAACGTTCTGCTCGGTCACATGCAGACCCCGGATGTCGTTCAGATTGCTGTCGTTGCACTCGCAGACTACTGGGTTCACACTGCCGGTCGTCTCGCAGATGTCAGGATTTTTATCCAACATGTACTTTACCAGTGCCGTCTCTACTGTGCCGACGCTCAGTGTGTTGGTGAAGAGGATGGGGGTCTCGATCGTTCCAAGCTCCTCGATTTGGACAAGGCCGGTCGTCTTGCCGAAGCCGTTGATGACGTGGCAGGCTGCCATGATTTTGTCGTGGAAGATGTCACCCGGATGGGGCAAGAGTGCCGTCACGCCGGTCTGGATGTCGCCATCCGCCAATGTGCAGTGGCCGACCGTAACCCCCGGTACGTCACTGATCTTATTCAGTTTCCCGTGCGGCAGCCTGCCAATGTTCAGATTCCATTTTGCGTCGATGCCCATAGTCATTATCCTTTCAAAAGACACCCCGACGGGAAAGCCGCCGAGGTGTTCAAAATTTTACTTTCCTTCGTGCCGGACACGTTCGATGGTGCCGAGGTCGTAGGGGGTATTCTGATAGACGTAGTAGTTCAGCCAGTTCTCATACAGCAGATGCGCATGGGCGCGCCAGCGGAAGAGCGGCGGCTGAGACGGGTCGTCGTTGGGGTAATAGTTTTTGGGAACCGCAATGGAAAGTCCTTTGCCAATATCCCGTTTGTACTCGGCGTCCAGCGTGTACTTGTCATACTCCGGATGCCCCATGACGAAGATCTGTCTGCCGTTCTCGGTACTCATCAGGAAAGGGCCGGCCTCGTCGCTCTCGGCAAGGATGCGGAGAGCAGTGCAGTTCTGGATATCTGCCCGGCTGCTTCCAGTGTGGCGGCTGTGAGGAGCGTAGAACACTTCGTCAAAGCCGCGCACAAGAGGATTCGAGGGGCGGATGACCCGATGCTCGAACACACCGAACATCTTCTGCGGCAAAATCTCTTTCCGGACGCCGTAGTGGTAATACAGACCTGCCTGCGCACCCCAGCAGACATGAAGGGTGGAGTAAACGTTCGTCTCGCTGAAATCCATGATCTCGCACAGTTCCGGCCAGTAGTCCACCTGCTCGAAGTCCATCGTCTCGACCGGTGCGCCGGTGATGATCATGCCGTCGTACCGGTTGTCCTTGACTTCCTCGAAGGTCTTGTAGAACGCTTCCAGATGCGCAGCGGAGACATGGGTCGCCTCGTGGCTGGCCGTCTGGAGCAGGGTCATGTGGACCTGCAGCGGCGTGTTTGCCAGCAGACGGGCGATCTGGGTTTCGGTCGCGATCTTGGTCGGCATCAGGTTGAGGATCAGGATCTCGAGCGGACGGATGTGCTGGGAAGCTGCCCGTTCCCGGTGCATGACGAAGACATTCTCTTCATATAACGCATCGTAGGCAGGCAGGGTTTTCGGAATGATGAGAGGCATAGTGAACTCCTGTCTTTCGTAGAGTATAGATTTGGGAGTATGGACTTTGAGAAAGGCTCTCCTGATAGGGGAGCTGTCGAGCGACAGCGAGACTGAGAGGTCTTTAGATTTTATCGAGTGCTTGAGCAATGTCGGCGATGAGGTCTTCACTGCTCTCAAGGCCGCAGCTCATCCGAACCAGCTCGGCCGGAACACCGGCGGCTTTTAGCTGCTCGTCGTTCATCTGGCGGTGGGTACTGGATGCCGGGTTCAGGCAGCAGGTGCGTGCATCTGCAACATGCGTTTCGATGGCAGCCAGTTTCAGGGACTTCATGAAGGTGCTTGCTGCTTCACGTCCGCCGGCCAGACCGAAGGAGACAACACCGCAGCTGCCGTTGGGCAGATACTTCTGTGCCAGTGCGTGATAGGGGCTGGATTCCAGACCGCAGTAGTTGACGTAGGCCACTTTCGGGTGGCTCTCGAGGAACTTCGCGACGGTCATGCCGTTTTCGCAGTGACGCTGCATCCGGACGTGGAGACTTTCCAGACCGAGATTCAGCATGAATGCACTGGTGGGAGACTGCATGGAACCAAAGTCACGCATCAGCTGTGCGGTGGCCTTGGTGATGAAAGCACCCTCTTTGCCGAAACGCTCAGCGTAGGTGATGCCGTGGTAGCTCTCGTCCGGGGTGCAGAGACCCGGGAACTTTTCAGCGTGAGCCATCCAGTCGAACTTGCCGCTGTCCACGATGGCACCGCCCAGAACCGCACCGTGGCCGTCCATGTACTTGGTGGTGGAATGGGTCACGATGTCTGCGCCCCACTCGAAGGGGCGGCAGTTGACCGGAGTGGGGAAGGTGTTGTCGACGATGAGAGGAACGCCGTGAGCATGAGCGGCCTTGGCGAATTTCTCAATGTCCAGCACGGTCAGGGCCGGGTTTGCGATGGTCTCGCCGAAGACGAGCTTGGTGTTGGGTTGGAAAGCGGCGTTCAGCTCTTCCTCGGAGCAGAGTGGGTCAACGAAAGTTGCGGTGATGCCCATCTTTGCCATGGTGACCGAGATGAGGTTGAAGGTGCCGCCGTAGATGGTGCTGGACGCCACGATATGGTCGCCTGCTTCACAGATGTTGAAGAGGGCGAAGAAGTTTGCGGCCTGACCGCTGGAGGTCAGCATGGCGGCAGTGCCGCCTTCCAGTTCGCAGATCTTTTTCGCCACCATATCGCAGGTGGGGTTCTGCAGACGGGAATAGAAGTAGCCGTCGGCCTCAAGGTCGAACAGCTTGCCCATGTCCTCGCTGGTGGAATACTTGAAAGTGGTTGACTGGATGATGGGAATCTGACGGGGTTCGCCGTTGCCGGGGGTATAACCGCCCTGCACGCAGATGGTATCACGGTTCATTGTAACATACTCCTTTGCTTGGTTGTTCGGAATAACACAATTCCCCGTCAGAGGTCAGACCTCGACGGGGAATTGAAACGTTAAATTCTTTCCCCGCCGAAGCGGTGGATATTACTTGCGCAGCCGCTTATCACTCTTGGCTGCCCAGAGCGTACCGGCAGACTGGAAGGCCTGAACCAGCAGGATCAGCAGCACGACACAGACGATCATGATGTTGGTCTGGTAGCGGTAGTAACCGTAAGAGATGGCGACTTTGCCCAGACCGCCGCCGCCGATGGCACCGGACATGGCCGAGTAGCCAAGGATGGTGGTGAGAGCGGTCGTCATGCTGGAGATCAGACCGGGCAGGCACTCCGGGATCATGACCTTGGTGATGATCTGGAACGGAGTTGCGCCCATGCTCTGTGCGGCTTCCACGACACCTTCATCCAGTTCACGCAGGCTGGTCTCGACCAGACGGGCGACGAACGGGAACGCGGCACAGACCAGCGGAACGATGGTCGCCTTGGTGCCGACGGTGGTGCCGACGATGGCACGGGAAAGTGGGAAAACACAGATCATCAAGATCAGGAAAGGAATGCTTCGCAGGATGTTGATGACGATGTTCAGGATGTGCATCAGCCAGCTGGGAAGCGGCAGAACGCCGTCTTTATCGCCGGCCACCAGCAGAACGCCCAGCGGCAGGCCGATCACCAGCGAAAACGCCGTAGAAAGAATGGTGACGTAGAACGTCTCCCAGACGGCAAAGCCGTAATCTGCAATGGTCATTCGCCGGTCACCTCCTCAATCGTCACGCCCGGCTGAGCGCGCATATATTCGACTGCCTGCTTTGCCTGCCCGATGTCTTTCGGGAGCTTGAGCAGCATACTGCCATAACACTGACCGGTCAGGTCACGGGTATCCGCACTGAGGACGCTCACCAGAATGCCCTTTTCGGCGGCAAGGCTTGCGACCAGCGGTTTTTCGGTGGAAGAACCGTTGAAGGTAACACGGACAACATGATCGTCCGGAGCGAAACTCGAAAGGTCACGGGCTGCACTGCCGCCGTTCGGAGCGACAAGACGCTTGGCCGCTGCGGTCTTCGGGTTCGCAAAGATCTGACGGACTTCACCTTCCTCGACCACGACACCGCTGTCAAGGATGGCGACATGGTCGCAGATCTCTTCGACGACGCTCATCTGGTGGGTGATGACGACCACCGTGATGCCCAGCTTGCGGTTGATGTCCTTGATGAGGGTCAGGATGGAGTGGGTGGTATTGGGGTCCAGCGCACTGGTCGCCTCGTCACAGAGCAGAACCTTCGGGTTCGTTGCCAGCGCACGGGCAATGGCGATGCGCTGCTTCTGACCGCCGGACAGCTGTGCAGGGTAGGCGTTTGCCTTGTCGGGTAGGCCGACCATCTCCAGCAGCTCCTTGGCACGCTTTTCGGCGTCCGCTTTCTTGACGCCGGCCAGCTCCATCGGGAAGCAGATATTCTTCAGGCAGCTGCGCTGCATCAGCAGGTTGAACTGTTGGAAGATCATGGTGATCTCCCGGCGGCGTTCACGCAGCTGAGCCGGGTTCAGGGTCTCCATAGCGGTGCCGTCAATGACGACACTGCCATCGGTAGGACGCTCCAACAGATTGATGCAGCGTACCAGCGTGGATTTGCCTGCACCCGACATACCGATGATGCCATAGATAGAACCATCGGGAATCGTCAGGTTGATATCGCTCAGCGCATTCACTGCGCCGTCCTTCATCTGGAAGGTCTTGGAAAGGTGTTTGATCTCGATCACGGAAATGCTCCTTCGTTTAATTGCCGAACCGCGGCAGGAAAATTAGCCCTCGATGGGTGCCAGGCTGTCCTGCTTGCCGCCGTAGATGCCCATCGGTTCGACATGGATGCCTGCGACAGCAACGAGGTGAGTGCCCTTCTCTTCGTTGAAGTTGTCCAGATACGGCTGATGCTGGAAGTAGTTGGTGTCGACCTGACCATCCTCGACAACGGTGTTGGGGATCACATAGTCGTCGTACTCCTGAATGTCGAGGGTGATGCCCTTTGCAGCCAGAATGTCCTTGCAGACTTCCAGAACCTCGCAGTGAGGAGCCGGAGTAGCTGCGCAGCTGACGGTCTCACCGTTCAGTGCATCGTAGTCGATGTCGGGATCGTAGCCGTCGGTGGGGTTCTCAACAACAGAGACGACTGCGCCCTTGTAGTTCTCGACCATAAAGTCCTTGACCTGCTGGCTTTCCAGAGCAGCGACCAGAGCCTTGATTTTCGGCTCATCCTCGCTGCCCTCCTTGCAGACCAGAACATTGACATAAGCAGAAGTGCCGTCCTCCATTGCCAGAGCGTCGGTCATCGGGTCGAGACCGGCAGAAATAGCATAGTTGGAGTTGATGACAGCGTAGTCCTCATCCTGCAGGACGTTCGGGACCTGAGCAGCCTCAACTTCGTCGATGGTGACGTTCAGCGGATTCTCCTCGATGTCGTTCTTGGTAGCGGTGATGCCTGCGTCGGCCTTCAGCTTGAAGAAGTTGTTCTTCTCCAGCAGGGTCAGCGCACGAGCCTCGTTGGTGGTGTCGTTGGGAACAGCGACAGAGACCTTATCCAGCTTTGCAGCTGCAGAAGAAGCAGCAGTGCTGGATGCGGCGGAGCTTGCGGTAGAAGATGCGGTGCTGGAAGAAGAACCGCCACATGCGGTCAGAGCAGCAGCTGCGGCTGCAACACCAGTAACTTTCAGAAAATCGCGGCGAGTAATCATGATCTTTTCCCTCTCTACTTTATAAATAGAATGAATTGCGTTCTGCGCTGTGCGGCACGTTCCGCACCTTTGCGCATCCGGAAGAAATAAAAAAGCTTCCGTCCTCACCGGGCAACGCCCTGCAAGGACGGAAGCGTAACTCTTCCGTGGTACCACCTTGTTTTGCCGCACCCTTGCGGAGAACGGCCTCGAAGCTGCGGCGGACACCCTCCTCAGGATGATGCGCTTACAGCCGGACGCTTTAACGGGCGCACCCGTCGCAGACTTAGAACTCTTGCTCTTCGTCCACGCGGCTCCAAGACCATTTTCAGTTCCCTGTTTCCTGCCCTTTTCCACCGACCGGGCTCTCTGGAAGGCTCAATGCGAAAACCTACTCTTCTCTTCACAGCCATTTTTGTGATATTGCTTTTATTCTAATCAACTCGGTAGGATTTGTCAACAGGAAAAATAAAGTTTTTTATCGCCTTGTGGAAAAATCCGGCGGATGCTATACTAATTAAAAAGATCCAAAAGGAGATGACGTTTTATGTCTATCATCGAAAAAATGCAGAGTCGCCGAACCTACCGCCGGTTCGAGCAGAAAGCCGTACCGCAGAATGTTGTGGACGATATCGTGGAAGCCGTCCATCTGTCCTCCTGCGGAGCGAACCGTCAGGCCGTCCGGCTGGTGGTCGTCCAAAGCCCGGAGATGGTCGCAAAGGTCCAGCCGCTGGTAAAATGGGCGGCGTATCTGCCGCCGGAGCAGGGAACCCCAAAGGCGGACGAGCTTCCGACCCTGTATGTGGCCGTGCTGCAGGATACCTCTATCCCGGGTGACCTGAACACCGACACCGGTATTGCGCTGGCGAATATGACGATGGCCGCATGGGATTCCGGCGTCGGCAGCTGCATCATGGGAGCCATCAACCGCCCGGCCCTGACCGAGCTGCTGGACATCAAGGAGCCGGAAAAGCTTACCTTCATGGTGGCGTTCGGCTATCCGACCCACAAATCCTATGTTGTTCCGCTGACCGAAGAGACCAGCGTGAAGTATTATCTCGACGAAAATCGTGACTACTGCGTGCCGAAACGGAGCAAAGAAGAACTCGCAAAATACATGTAAGTGAATATATTCACACTTTTTAGACCCAAGGCTGCATAATTGTTCTCAATTCGGTTTCAATTTTACAGAATTATTGCACAACACTTGACTTTTGAATTTGTACAACTTATACTAAGTTCACTCTCCGGACTTTCGATGAATCGCATCGTGGCGGAGAATGTAAGATTATACAGTTCATGAGGAGTGTTTGAATATGAAAAAGATTACTCGTCGCAGCTTTCTGGCTGCTGCTGGCCTGAGCGTTGCTGCTCTGGCACTGACCGCTTGCGGTGGTTCTTCTTCCAGCACCGCTTCTTCCGTTGCAAGCAGTGCCGCTGCATCCAGCGAGGCTGCTTCTTCCAGCGCAGCTGCTGCTGAGCTGACCACCGTCGAGGCTGGCAAGCTGACCATGGCTACCAACGCAGCCTTCCCCCCGTATGAGACGACCACCGACGCAGGCGACTTCGAGGGTATCGACGTCGAGACCGCTCAGGCCATCGCTGACAAGCTGGGTCTCGAGCTGCAGATCGACGACATGGACTTCGACGCAGCTCTGCTGAGCGTTCAGCAGGGTAAGGCTGATATCGTCATGGCTGGCGTCACCGTCACCGACGAGCGCAAGAACGTCATGGACTTCTCCGACAGCTATGCTACCGGCATCCAGTCCATCATCGTTCCCGAAGGCTCCGACATCGCTTCTCCCGATGATCTGGCAGGCAAGAAGATCGGCACCCAGCGCGGCACCACCGGTTACATCTACTGCTCCGATGACTTCGGTGATGACGCTGTTGTCGCATACGACAATGGCCTGACTGCTGTTCAGGCTCTGAACAATGGTCAGGTCGACGCAGTTGTCATCGACAACGCTCCTGCTAAGGAGTTCGTCGCTGCAAATCCGGGTCTGGTGATTCTGGATACCAGCTATGCTGAAGAGGATTACGCGATCGGCATGGCAAAGGGCAACACCGCTCTGGAGGACGCTGTCAACGCTGCTCTGGAAGAGCTGAAGGCTGACGGCACCCTGCAGTCCATTGTGGATAAGTATATCACTGCTGAATAATCAGCTGTACCATCGAACCACGGGGAGGCGACTCCATTTTGGGGTACCTCCCCTTTTTTGGAAAAATAAGGTTACAAAATTCTGACAAAAACAGGAAAGCGAGGATGCGAATGGCCGCACAATACGAACTGCTGAAGGAGCTGCTGAACAATGGCACCAAACTCAGCTTCGGGCAGGATCTCTTCTACAAATTCTATCAGGCGTTCGTCCTGAAAGACCGCTGGCTCCAGTACATCAACGGCGTCGGCACGACGCTGCTTGTCACTGCCATTGCTTTGGCACTGGGCGTGGTTCTGGGCAGCGTAGTCGCTCTGGTGCGTGTTGCCCACGACCAGCAGCGTCCGGGCCGGAAGAATCCGGTGCTGGGCTTCTTCAATGCCGTCTGCCAAGTCTATACCACCATCATCCGCGGCACGCCTATGATGGTCCAGTTGCTCATCATGAGCATGGTCATCTTCGCCAACAGCCGCAACTTCACAATGGTCGGCGCACTGGCTCTGGGCATCAACTCGGGAGCCTACGTTTCGGAGATCATCCGCGGCGGCCTGATGGCCGTTGACCCCGGTCAGATGGAAGCAGGCCGCAGTCTGGGTCTGAACTACATGACGACTATGGTCGTCATCATCATTCCGCAGGCCATTCGTGCCGTTCTGCCGGCACTGGGCAACGAGTTCATTATCCTGCTGAAAGATACCTCCCTGATCACTGTCATCGGCGGCAAGGAATTGCTGTATGCGGCACAGGGCATCATGAACCGTACCTATGAAGCAATGTTCCCACTCTGCGGTGTTGCAGTCATCTACCTGATTCTGGTTATGCTGTTCACCCGACTGCTGAACAGATTTGAGAGGAGGCTGGCACAAAGTGACCGATAAAATTCTGGAAGTCCGTGGCCTGACGAAGAGCTACGGCGGCGAAAAAAAGCCGGGCGCAAAACAGCCCACCCCGACTCTTGATGTCCTCAAAGGCATCGACATCGACATCTACCGCGGCGATGTGGTCTGCCTCATCGGGCCTTCCGGCTGCGGCAAATCCACTTTCCTGCGCTGCTTGAACCGTCTGGAGATCCCCACCGGCGGCTCCATCAAGTTTGAGGGCACCGAAGTCGACGAAGCACACATCGACGCTGTCCGTCAGAAGATGGGTATGGTGTTCCAGCACTTCAATCTGTTCCCACACCTGACCGTCAAAAAGAACCTCTGCCTTGCGCCTGAGCTGCTCAAGCTCAAGAATAAGGAAGAAGCTTCCAAGCGTGCGGATGATCTTCTGGCTCGTGTCGGCCTGTCTGATAAGGCGGATGCCTACCCGAAGAGCTTGTCCGGCGGTCAGCAGCAGCGTATCGCCATTGCCCGTGCGCTGGCAATGGACCCGGATGTCATCCTCTTCGATGAGCCGACCAGTGCGCTTGACCCCGAGATGGTCGGCGAGGTTCTGGAACTGATGAAAGAGCTGGCGCATACCGGCATCACCATGCTGGTCGTCACCCATGAGATGGGCTTCGCCCGTGAAGTTTCCAACCGTGTCATCTTCATCGACGAGGGTCGCATCGTGGAGGATGAGCCCCCGAAGGAACTCTTCTCCAATCCCAAGCATCCTCGTCTGAAAGCGTTCCTTTCCAAGATGCTGTGACCTGTTTTCTGAATAGAAGAAGATAAATGACCCCCGTCTCCTCTGCCGGTTTCCCGGAAGGAGACGGGGGTCTTGCTATACTTATGTGGAATAAAAACTGGAATAAAAGCAAATTCAGTTGATAGAAAGTTCTTTCAACAGCTTGCGGCGGTACTCTTTATCCTCGGTGATGCGTTTTACATCATCCAGCCTGCCGCTGTCCAGAAGCTTTTTGACGAGAAGGGTCATCATATCTTCACCTTTTGCCATGCCCTTTTCGACGCCTCTGTTTTCAACACGGTCCAGAACCTCACACATATTGTAATGCCCTCCTTCCTCTTTTTTGTCTTCATTGAAGGCCTCTTCAAAACGATGGTCGTTTGTCATAACGCTCAGAAGCTGCAAAGTCTCCTGTACATGAGCGATCTCCTGCGAACTTGGGATGTAATTTCCATTTTCTCGCATCTGCACGAAATAATCTGCAACGATCCGGAAATCGCTTTTGAACATCTGAACCTGCTCTCTTGTAAGGTATGCAATCTGGAACAGGTTTAATTTGTAGTCGTTAACATATTTTGCAAATTCGTCAGGAATATTCAGCCGTTCTTTCAAGGAAAGCGGCCCATCCCAAGGCTTTTTGTGTCCAAAATAGAGAACCAGTGTTGCTACCAGATAACGATTCATCCCGGATTTGTCGGCCAACAGCTGGGCACGGTATTCGGCACCGTCGTAGCCCATTACCCGAAGCGGCATATCCGGGTCAGCGACGGTCTGATTTTCAAAACCGATACAGGCGATGCGGACATTGCCGTTTTTCCAGCGTTTCGCAACATCCCGTTCGATTTCACGAACCTTGCCGTCTGCCTTATACACCGCACGAGGTGCCTGGTCTTCTAATTCGTCTGCGGACAAAACCTGTTTTCCATCAAACAGAAGGACATTGACGATATCCGAGAAAACATCGTTGTAGGACTCAAGAATTTTTTCAGAGATATCTTTTTCAGCCATTTCATCACCGCCGTTCTGTTTGTCGGGAACACTTCCTTGATTCTATTCTATCATGAACTTGGTGCGATGACAAGGGAAAACAAAGTCAAATCGTTGAATTTCCACCCTCACCGTTCTGCTCCTGTTCGGAGGAGTAGAGCATCATGAGGTGGTTGGCGGAGGTCTCGAGCTGGCTCTTGGCCTGACGAAGAGCAGCTTCTTCGGTCTCGTTCATCTTCTCAGGCTTATCCTTGCGCAGGCAGCGGCGGAGATTGGACAGGTCGGACTTGATACGGTTCTTTTCGTCCTTATCCAGTTCTTTCTTGCACTTGGAGAGGGCTTCGTCGACCTTGTAGGCCAACACTTCGGCCTGATTGTGCAGGTCGAGCCGCTCCTTGCGGCGGCTGTCCTCGGCTTCGTAGGCAGCGGCATCTGCCATCGCACGCTGGATCTCGTTCTCCGAAAGATTGGTGCTGCCGGTAATGGTGATGTTCTGCTCCCGTCCGGTGCCGAGGTCTTTGGCCGAAACTTTGACGACGCCGTTCACGTCGATATCAAAGGTGACTTCGATCTGCGGTTTGGAGGAGAAGCTTGCCCGGATGCCGGTGAGCTTGAATTTTCCCAGCGACTTGTTATCTCGTGCAAAATGACGTTCGCCCTGCAGGACGTTGATCTCAACGCTGGTCTGCATCGGACGTGCCGTCGTGAAGATCTGGCTCTTCCGGGTCGGGATCATGCTGTTCCGGGTGATGAGGGGCGTCGCAATGCCGCCGACTGTCTCAATAGACAGGGTGAGCGGCGTGACATCCATCAGGACAAGACCCTGTGCCGCTGCGCCGGTGGCTCCGGCCAGCTTGCCGCCGCCCTGCAGCAGACCGCCCTGAACAGCTGCGCCCATAGCAACGCACTCGTCGGGGTTCAGGCTGTGGCTTGGCTCCTTGCCGAGCAGCTCCCTGACCTGACGCTCGACGGCAGGCATCCGGGTGCTGCCGCCGACCAGAAGGACTTTTCCCAGCTGGCTGGCCGAGATACCTGCATCACGCAGAGCATTCTGGACGGGCTGTACCGTCCGTGCCAGCAGGTCGCCGGTCATCATCTCGAACTGGGGCCGGGTGATGGACAGATCAAGGTGGTGAGGGCCGTCTTTGCCAACGGCGATAAAGGGCAGATTCAGCTGGGCGGACGGTGCGCTGGAAAGCTCCTTCTTGGCTTTTTCGGCCTCTTCTTTCAAGCGACCCATTGCGGCCGGGTCACGGGAGAGGTCGATACGGTCGGATTTTTTGAATTCCGCTACGGCATACTCGACGATGCGCTGGTCGAAGTCATCGCCGCCGAGGTTGGTGTCGCCACCGGTCGCCAAAACGGTAAAGGTGCCGTCCTCAATTTCGATAATGGAAACGTCGAAGGTGCCGCCGCCAAGGTCGTAGACCAGAATTTTCTGGGGAGCCTCGTTGTCCAGACCGTAGGCGACCGCAGCAGCAGTCGGCTCGTTGATGATGCGGAGGACGTTCAGACCGGCAATGCGTCCGGCATCCTGCGTGGCCTTGCGCTGGCTGTCGTCAAAGTAGGCCGGGACTGTGATGACGGCTTCGGTGACGGGTTCGCCCAGATAGCTCTCAGCATCCCGGCGGATCTTGGTCAGAATCATCGCGCTGATCTCCTGCGGAGTCAGGTCACGGCCGTCGATATGAACACGATAATCAGTACCCATATGCCGCTTGATGCTGGAAATGGTGCGGCCGGAGTTGGTCGCGATCTGGCGTTTTGCCGCGCCGCCGACCAGACGCTCGCCGTCCTTCGTAAAAGCGACGACACTGGGGGTCGTGCGTTCACCCTCCGCATTGGTGATGACGACGGGTTTTCCGCCTTCCACCACCGCAACACAGGAGTTGGTGGTGCCAAGGTCGATTCCGATTACTTTGCTCATACAGGTTGTCCTCTCTTTTCGTGCGACACGCATGTTTTTCCAAAGATATCTTATCGGTTTCGTATGACAATTTCTTAGAACAAATGTAAAGAAACTGTGTTTGATGCCGCAGTTTTACGTTTTTTCAGGATGAAGAACTTCTTCGATCTCAAACTTCGTCTCATCCAGCCATGCCAGAGCGTCGTGATCGCCGTCGCTCTCGTCCACCCGGATGCCGAATCCCTGCTTTGCCTCGGCAAGCTGAGCGATGGCTTTTTCCCTCGAGATGAACTTTGTTTCACATTGAGCGATGCGGAGCCGCACCTGCGGCGTATAGGCGATGTCCGGCGTCCGGTCAGAGAGAGACTGCGCTTTGCGGTAGTAGAGCAGGGCGGCACCTCGGCCTTTGGTGTTCAGACAGTCGTCGCCCAGAGCAATGAGGGCGAGGACGTCGCCTGCTTTGGCGGCTTCTTTCCAGAGACGGCGTGCCTGCGCAGCACTCTTCCGAACGCCCTGACCGGTGTAGAGCAGTTCTCCAAACAAGGTCAGAGCTTCGGAATTGCCCTGTTTGGCCGCTTCCTCAAAGAAGTTTGCGGCATCCTCCCATTTGCTCTCCTGAGCGGCCTTTTTGCCTGCGGTCAGCTCTGCATCGCCCGGCTCGTCGCTCTCGTGGCTGGCACGAAGCAGACCGTTCAGCAGAGAGACGTCCAGTGTTGCCGAGTCTGTCCACGGGTCGATGACGACCCCGTCGATGCCGTCGGTGTCCAACGCATGGGTCATGGCATCGAACAGCAGCATCTCAGTCATGGGGCAGGCGGCAGTGCTGCGCTCCGCCTCGGCTGCTTCCAGCGAAATGAAGATGGGAAGGTAGCTTTTGCCCTTGTTGGTGCGCAGGAGCCAGAGCGGAAGGTCTTTGGCCTTTTCTGCCGGGACCGGGTGTTCCGCCCACGGCGCAGGCTTTCCCTGAGGGTCGGGAGAAGCCTGAAGCGGCACCAGAACTCGGGTGTCCAGTTCCAGCGCGTAGTTCAGCGCGTTCATCAGCGACCAGAAGCTTTCCTCGTTCTGCGCATGATAGAGGGCGGAGACTGCCTTTTCGACCGCCGGACAGCCGGTCGTCAGCGGCCCGTAGACCGCTTCACCGCTTCGCTTTTTCCGACTGCCTGCCGGACGGAACCGCATTTTTACCCCAGACTCGTATGCCATTTGCGTTCACCTCGAAAATAGATATGTGCGGCGGTCAGCGGCGTCTTTTCGGCAGGGGGATGCCGAGAACAAGAGCGATGCCGACCGCGAGGGCAACAGCGATTTTGAAGGTGCTGATGCCGTTGGAAAGAGACAGGGCATTGTTGCCCTGAATGAAATAATATGCCGTATAGTAGATGCCTGCGCCCGGCACCAGCGGAAAAATGCCGCAGAGCAGGAAAACCGTCACAGGTGTCTTGAGAAAGATCGCACAGATGCGCGCGAGGAGGGTCAGAGGAATGACCGCCAGCAGACTGGCGGCGAAGGCTTCCAGACCCTGTAAGACGGCGAATTCATAGACCAGCCAGCCCACCGCGCCGACAAGGGCACAGTAAGGCAGGGTCTTGCGCGGACAGGCGAACAGGACAGTAAAGCTCAGCGTTCCGGCACCGGCCAGAAAGAACTGGGCGACCAGCTGGCCGATCTGTTCACTGGTGAGTGCAGTCATGCGACGATCACCCCCGTTAGCATTCGATAGAGACTCAGCACCAGACCGGTGCCGATGGCGATGCTCGCTGCGATGAGCAGAGCGTCGATCATCCGGATGGTGCCGGATAAGTAGTCCTTCTGAACAAAATCCCGGATGCCCATCGTGAAAGCGATGCCGGGGGTCAGGATCATCAACGTGCCGATGATGGCATGGCTGGCCTCGACCTTCAGCAGACCGCAGCCCAGAATACAGAGGATTGTGATGAGGGCGGCGGTGGAAATGGTCTTGAAGCCGCCCGGCACGTCGTTGCGGTCGCAGAGGAGCAGGTAGCCGCTGGCGGCAAGACCGGCGACTGCCGCCGCCAGACCGGAACGAAGCGTTCCGCCAAAGATGAGGGCAAAGCAGAAAGCACCCGACATTCCGGCCAGCAGCTGAACACGGCCTTTCGGGAAGGGGATGCGCTGAGCCAATACCAGACGGCTTTCAGCTTCGTCCAGCGTGATGCCGCCTGCGGCGATCTGCCGGGAAAGCTCATTGACAGCCGCTACACGGCCCAGATGGGTGGTACGGACAGGAACGTTCCGGACTTCGCTGATCTCAGCGGTTCCGGCCGAAGCGAAGATGCCGTTGGTCAGGACATAGACATGGAACTCCCGGAGGTGGAAGCTTCGTGCCATGATCTCCATGGTCTGCTCGACACGGAAGACCTCCGCGCCGTTCTGGAGCAGGGTCTCACCGGCGGCCATGATAAAGTCCATAATGCGCCGACGCTGTTCTTCATCGGGATAAAGTACACCGCTCATCGGTTTCCTCCTCGCCGCGGCTTCTTTTTCCGCACAGTATAGCCAAAGGTGCCGAGCTTTTTGCCCAGAGACAGATACTCGCCGTGGCTGTACACGATGAGCTTCGCCTTGTCGAGGCAGAGCTTGCCGCTCTCATCGAGAAGCGATTCGTCCACGTCGCAGGCGACGACCTCAGCAAGGAAAAGGTCATGGCTTCCCAGAGGGATGACCTGCGTGACCCGGCATTCAAGGTTGACCGGGCTTTCTTCCAGAATGGGACAGTCGGTCAGGACAGAGCCTGCCGCCGCATGGAGCTTGCAGGCCGCGAATTTGTCGTTGTCACGGCCGCTCCGGACGCCGCACCAGTCCACAGCGCGGACAAGAGGTTCCGTGGGAAGGTTGATGGCAAACTGGCCGCTCTCTTTGATTAGATGGTGGCTGTACCGCTCCGGGCGGACGCTGATGGATACCATGCTGGGCTGGGTGCAAATGGTGCCGGTCCAGCCGATGGTGATGAGATTCGGTTTCTCCATGCCGCCGCAGGAAACAAGAACGGGCGGTTCGGGGTTCAGAAGGGTACTTCCTTTCCAGCTCTGTTTGCTCATCCGTGATACTTCCTTTCGTAGGGAGCCCAGGTGCGCTCACTGATGATGTAGCGCGGGCGGGCTTTGGTCTCCATATAGATCTTGCCGATATATTCGCCGATAACGCCCAGACAGATGAGCTGGACGCCGCCCACAAAGCAGACGATGCAGATGGTGGACGCCCAGCCTGCGACAGAACTGCCGAGGCAGGCCTGCACGATGGCCCAAATGACGCCGATAAAGCTGACAAGGCTGACGAAGACGCCTGCGCCGGTGATGAGCCGGATGGGTTTGTTGGACAGACTGGTAATGCCGTCAAAGGCGAGGGCGAGCATCTTGCTCAGGGGATAGTGGCTCTCACCGGCCAGACGCTCGTGCCGCTCGTAAGTGACGATATCGCTCTTGAAGCCCACCAGCGGAACCATGCCGCGCAGGAAGATGTTGACTTCCTTGTAATCGGCGAAGCTTTCCAGCACCCGGGTGCTGATGAGCCGGTAGTCAGCATGGTTGAAGACGATGTCTGCGCCCAGAGCGTTCATCAGGTGATAGAAACCCTCAGCGGTGAACCGCTTGAAGAACGTGTCGGTATCCCGGCGGCTCCGGACGCCGTAGACCACTTCGGCACCGTCGAGATATTTCTTTACCATCTCGTCCATGGCGTTGATGTCATCCTGACCGTCGCAGTCGATGGAGATGGTGATATCGCAGGCGCCGCTGGACAGAGCTTCCATCAATCCGGCCAGAACTGCGTTCTGGTGACCCCGGTTCCGGCTCTGGGAAATGCCGATGAAATGCTCATCCTGCTGAGAAAACTGGGTGATAAGCTCCCACGTTTTGTCCCGGGAACCGTCGTTGACGAACAGGATGCGGCTCTTGCCGCTGATAAGACCCTCGGCGGCGAGGTCGTTGATTTTTTTCAGGAACATGGGTGCCGTGATGGGCAGCACCTGCTCCTCGTTGTAACAGGGGATCACGATCCAGAGAATCGGTTTTGGCATGGCTTGAGAACTCCTTATAATATCGTCTTTTTCAACTCTTCCGGTTCCAGAAGTTTAAAACTGTTCCGGTAGATGTCCAGCAGACGTTCTTTCTGCATCAGACTCAGCTCCCGGCTGAGTGCGCTGCGGTCGCAGTTGAGATAATCCGCCAGCTGGATACGGGAGAACGGGATGGTGAAGGTCAGGCTGGAACGCTGCTCGGCCTCGCTGAGCAGATAGGCACAGATCTTCGCCCGGAGGCTTTTCAGCACCAGCAGGTCGACTCGCCGGGAGAGAAGGAAATACTTGTCGCTGATGGTGCGCACCAAGTTCTGCAGCACACGCTGGCGTGCCGGGCTGCCATCCGAGAGTAGAAGCCGCTCATACGGGATGAGCAGGACTTCGCAGCTCATAGCCGCGATGACGCTGACCGGACTGGCAAGGCTCGAACCGCCCAGTACGTCGCCGAAAATTCCACCCGGCCCCATATGGGTAATGGGGACCCGTGCGCCGCCCGGTGCCGGACGATACGCTTCGATTTTTCCGGACAGGACGATGCCGACCCTGTGGGTCGACTCTCCGGCCTGCATCAGGGTCTCGCCCTTGCCATAGGTGCGGATGAACGCGCCGAGGTCGCTGAGCAATGGGCTCAGTGCGTCGGCACGGATGCCCTCGAAAAGCGATGTTGTTTGTAACAGCGGAAGATAGTTTTCCATAGCTACTCCATGAGGTTTTCTCCGGGCCCTCACCGCCCACTGCGATTTCGTTGCCTGCGCAACGGCATTTTTTCTCTCATTATAGTAAACTTGAGCCCGTAAAGCAAATGATTTTACAAATTTTGTTCCGGTTTGGAACAAAAAACAGGAAAGGAAGAGTTTGATGAAGAAAAAACTATTGGCTTTGCTGCTTTCTGTGGCAATGATGATGAGTGTTCTGGTCTGCTTTGCGTCGGCGAAGACCTCCACCACCAAAGTCCGCATCGCCGGTCTGAAAGGCCCCACCACGATGGGTCTTGTCAATCTGCTGAGCATGGAGGAGAAGGGGACTGCTTCTCTGGATTATGACATCCAGCTCTACGGCGCAGCCGATGAGATCGTTCCCAAGCTCATCAAGGGTGAACTGGATATGGCGGCGATTCCTGCAAACCTTGCGGCTACCCTCTACCAGAAGACCAACGGCGGCATTCAGGTCATGGCGGTCAATACGCTGGGCGTCCTGTATGTCGTGGAAAAAGGCGACACCGTTCACAGCTTTGCCGACCTGAAGGGTCGCACCATCCTGTCCACCGGCAAGGGTACGACTCCGGAGTATGTTCTGCGCTACCTGCTCAAGAAGAACGGCCTTGACCCCGATAAAGATGTGAAGATCGAGTATTACAGCGAGGCTTCCGAGGTCACGGCTCAGATGGCAGCGACCAAGAAGGATGCGATTGCGGTTCTGCCCCAGCCCTATGTCACTGCCGCTCAGATGAAGGACAGCTCCCTGCGCGTCGTCCTCGACCTGACAAAGGAGTGGAACAAGGTCTGCGATACCCAGCTTATTACCGGCGTTACCGTTGTCAGCAAGGCATATGCAGAAGAGCATCCCGAAGTCGTTACTGCGTTCCTGAACGATTACAAGAAGAGCGTTGAGGCGGCAAACAACGACCTCGACGGCACCGCAGCCCTCTGCGAGAAGGTCGGTGTTGTTGCCAAGGCAGCCATCGCAAAGAAGGCTCTGCCCAAGTGCAACATCGTCTGCCGTACCGGCAGTGAGATGAAGAAGGACGTCTCCGCTTATCTGCAGGTGCTGTATGATGCTTCTCCGGCTGCGGTCGGCGGCAAGCTGCCCGATAATAACTTCTACTGGACGAAACCCACCACGACCCAGCAGGTCACCAAGACTGTCCAGAAGTGGTTCAAGAGCTGATAAAACTTCAGAACGAAAAAAGAAAGTGCGGCAGCAAACCGCACTTTCTTTTTGTCTCACAGGATATCAAACTACAAAGCCGAGGAGGATCCCCACAACAGCCGGAACCACCCAGCCGAAACCGAGAGAAGACAGAGGAAGCGAATTTGCCAGCGAAGAGAGGATACCAAGCGGCAGAGCGGCTGGAATGCTCTGCACGGCGGTCAGGCCGATGCAGGACCGGTAGACCGAAGGACGCTGAGATCTCTTGGGCAAAAACGAGAGGAAGATCAATGCGATGGAGATAGGGTAGATGGCGTTGAGCAGGGGGAGCGAAAGGGTGAGCAGCCCGGCAAGACCGATGTTCGAGATGAGCATACTCGATCTCCTGCGGCTCGGTGATGCCGAGAGCCTGAATGTTCAGCGCGATGACGGCCCCGAAGTTCAGCCCGGCGATGGCGTCCATCGTCTGATAGCCGTCCAGAATGCCCTGCATGGCTGGCAGGGAGGCGTAGGCTTCCGACGGGATGCCGTAGCCCGAAGCGACCGGGCGCACGAGACAGCCTGCGAAGAGCAGGACGATAAGCCCGATCAGGAGCGGACAGAGGACGCGCCCCAGACGGGAGGTCAGCTTTTCCGGTTTGAGGGCAACGAGAAACGCTGCGGTAAAAAACAGGAGCGAATAAACAAACTGGAAACTCCGGCTGTCCCCGGCCAGCGGCACCAGCATTTCAAACGAGGTGCTGGCTGTGCGTGGGATGGCGAGCAACGGGCCGATGGAGAGATAGGCTAAAATCGTGAAGATCTGCGAGAACACCGGATGCACCCGTCCGGCGAGATTTGGCAGACCGTCCGCCCGTGCGACGGCGATGACGCTTGCAATGGGCAGGCCGATGGCACTGACCGCGAACCCGGCAAAGGCAGGCCAGAGGTTCGTTCCGGCCTGCGCACCGAGATAGGGCGGAAAAATCAGGTTGCCTGCTCCGAAGAACATCGAGAACAGGGTAAAACCGATGAGCAGCAGCTTTTTGCCTTTCAGCGTTTGCATGGAAAGACCTCACTTTTGTAGGATTTGCAAAGAAAACTACTCTCAGTGTATTGCTCAAAGTTCTTCATGTCAAGAAAACAAAAGGTGAAGAATTGTATTTTAAAAGATGATGTGCTATCTTAAAGGTACGAGAAAGGGGAAAAAGCATGAAAAAACAAAAAACGAGCCGCAAAAAGCAGCTCATTTCCATTTTGTTCTGGCTGGCTGTCTGGCAGGCAGCGGCGATGCTCATCGGGCAGGAGGTCTTTCTGGTGTCGCCGTTGCAGGCGTTGGTGACGCTGGTTCAGCTGCTGCCGCAGGCGGAGTTCTGGCAGAGGGTGATGTTCAGCACCGGGCGCATCCTGCTCGGCTTTCTGCTGGGTGCGGTGAGCAGCGTCCTGCTGGCAGTCGCTGCTGAGAAGTCTGACTGGGTGGAGGTGTTGCTCTCACCGGTGATGCAGCTCGTTAAAGCCACACCGGTGGCAAGCTTCATCATCCTCGCGCTGGTCTGGGTCAGCGGTTCGTCGCTGTCCGTCCTTATCAGCTTTTTGATGGTCTTACCGGTGCTGTATGGTGCTGTCCGCACCGGCATCGAGGGCGTGGATGTGCAGCTGCTGGAAATGGCAAAGGTGTTCCGGCTTCCGCTGGGAAAGCGGCTCAAAGCCATCTGGCTGCCCGAAGTCCTGCCTGCGTTCCGGGAGGGATGCAGCGTCGCGCTGGGCATCTGCTGGAAGAGCGGTGTTGCGGCGGAGGTCATCGGCCTGCCGGATGGCAGTATCGGCGATGCCCTCTACCGGGCAAAAATTACGCTTTCGACCGGGGAGCTGTTCGCGTGGACATTTGTCATTATCGTTTTGAGCAGTATCTTTGAAAAGCTGTTCATGGCTCTGCTCGACCGTGCGGTAAAGAAAGTCCTAGGTGGGGAGGTGTCCGCAGAATGAACAAACTGGAAATTACAAATCTTTCTAAACGATTTGGAGAGAAAACGCTCTTTGAAAATCTGAAGCTGGCTGTTGACTGCCCCATGATTCTGTGGGCGGCAAGCGGCTGGGGCAAAACGACCCTGCTCCGTATCCTGATGGGGCTTGAAGATCCTACCGGCGGAACCATCTCCGGCGTCGGGAAGGTGGGTGCCGTCTTTCAGGAAGACCGGCTCTGTCAGCAGCTGACCGCTGTACAGAACGTTGAATTGGTGCTGGAGAATACAAAAGCTGACTACAAAGAGCAAATCTTGAAAGATTTTCAACAGTTGGGATTTGACAGAGCGGCTCTGGAACTGCCAGCCCGGAAGCTTTCGGGCGGACAGAAACGCCGTGCGGCTCTGCTCCGTGCGGTCTGGGCGGAGAGCGATACCCTGCTTCTGGATGAGCCGTTCACCGGCATGGACCCGGAAACCATGAAAAAAGCAGCGGCTCTGCTGAGAGCGCGCTGCAGGGAAAAGCCGGTGCTTCTGGCGACCCACGACCAGAACGCCATCGAGGAACTGGGCTGGCCGGTGCTGGAATTAGAGAAGCTCGGCTAAGATGCTGTTCTGGACGATAAGCCCGGCCGGGGTCAGGAAGAGGGTCTTTCCGTCGAACCGGGCATAGCCGCTCTTGACACAGTTTTGCACAAAGGCCAATTGCCGGGTGGAAAACTCAATACCGAATTTGGCTTTGTACTCTGCAAGGTCCAGACCCTTCCGGAGACGGAGCTGCAAAATCAGATAATCCTCTGCGCCGCAGCCGCCATCCATGACGGGTGCGGCGTTGTCATTCAGGAAAGCGTCGGTGTCCGCCGGATAATAGAACCGCTTTCCGCCCATACAGGAGTGTGCCGCCGGGCCAAGGCCGAGGTAGTCGCCGCAATCCCAGTAGATGAGGTTGTGCTTTCCCTCGTAGCCGGGTTTGGCAAAGTTGGAGATCTCATACTGCTGGTAGCCGTGGTGTTCCAGCTGCTCGACGGCGTAGAGATAAAAATCGGCGGCATCGTCGGGCGAGGGCAGCCCCTCCGGCGGATTTTTGCCAAAGGCGGAGTCCGGCTCGATCTTGAGCAGATAGGCGGAGATGTGGGTCGCTCCGCCTTCCTTGATGAGTTCCAGTGTCTCGTCGAACTCGGCCTGCGTATAATGGGGCAGAGCCAGCATGATGTCGCCGCTGATGTTGGTAAAGCCTGCGTTCCGGGAGGCTTTGAAGGCCGCGCGTGCCTGCTTTGCGGTGTGAGGGCGGCCCAGCGTCTTCAGCTGGCTGTCACGGGCGGACTGGACGCCGAAGGAGATGCGGTTGACGCCGGCTTCCCGGAAAGCCCGGAGCTTTTCCTCGTCCACCGTCTCGGGGTTGGCTTCCAGCGTGATCTCAGCATCCGGCGCAGGCTGGGCGGCCTGAATCAGCCGGGCAGCATCTGCCGGGTCGAGCAGGCTGGGTGTGCCGCCGCCGAAATAGACCGTGTCCGGGCGGAGCGGTGCGTCCGGCGAAAAGCGGCTCAGCTCACGCAGAAGGGCGTCGGTGTACTCGGGCGGAACGCCCCGTTTGCCGGGCGCGGAATAAAAATCGCAGTACCGGCATTTGGAAAAACAGTAAGGAATATGCAGATAAAGTCCAAGAGACATAGAATATCACAGCCTTTTTCATGAAACGTTCATTTCTATGCAGTATACTATATTTCGTAAACCGGAGCAAGGCGAAAGGATCATTCGCTATGGCTCCGATGGAAAAAGACTGGAGGAGTTCCACAATGGATTACAGAAATTATGACCGCGGCTATGCGGAACCGTCGATGAATGCGGCGGACTATATGACCCGCACCTACCGCTGGATGGCCTGCGGATTACTCATCACCTTCGCGATGGCCTATCTCACCGCAACGACTCCGCTGCTGTATGTGGTGGATTCGCTGTATCTGGTTCTTACCATTGCGGAGCTGGCGTTGGTATTCATTCTCAGCTCCCGGGTACAGAATATGTCGGTACAGGCAGCGCGAGCGACCTTCTTCGGGTACGCGTTGATAAACGGCATGGTGCTGAGTTATTATTTCCTTGCTTTCTCGGTCAGCACCCTCGTCATGGCTTTCCTCAGCACAGCTGTGTATTTCGGCCTGATGGCGTTCTACGGCACGACTACTCATAAAGACCTCACCGGCTGGGGTCCGCGCCTGATGATGGCTCTCGTCGCCCTCATCGTGACCGGCCTCATCGGTTCTCTGTTCGGCCTCGGCTTTGGCAGCACGGTGCTGTACAGCGGCATCGGTCTGGTGGTCTTCATGCTGCTGACCGCTTATGATACCCAGAAACTCCAGCAGATGTATGCCTACTACGCAGGCGATGCAGAGCTGGCAGAAAAAGCTTCCATCTACGGCGCATTGACCCTGTATCTGGACTTCATCAACATCTTCCTGTATGTCGTCCGTCTGCTGGGCAATAACAGCCGCCGCAGCAACTGATCTTCCAAGACAGCGCAAGGGTCTCCCGGAAACGGGAGGCTCTTTTTTGTATCCCGGTCTGAATAAATCTTTCCGCATCATCGCACACTACAACCAGAGAATGAACATACACAAACGATGGATTGGAGTAACAACGATGGAACAGATCAGAAGGTTTCTGCGAGAGAAAGGCTTCGCGTTGGCTCTGCTCGCCTGCCTGCTGGCAGCAGCGGCGGCCGGAGTATGGGCAGTGCGCACCGTCCGCGATGAACTGAAAAAAAGCCTGACCGAGACGAAAGACCCGGCCAGCACTGCGCCGGGTATCGACGAAGGAATAAAAATCGTGCCGGAGGAGGAATACGAATGGCAGCAGGAAACCACCGAGGCGGCAAACAGCGTCTCCAATGTACCCAAACCCACCGCACCCAGCGTCTCGTCAGCACCGCGGACTGCGTCCTCGTCCTCTTCTGGTGCGGCGTCTGGATCTGGTTCGGTGCGCGAACCCTCCGCGCTGCGTACCGACTCCGAACCTGCCAGCAGTTCAGCAGCACCTGCCTCCACGCAGCCCGTCTCGGGACGTATCTTGAACGGTTACAGCGGCGATGAGCTGGTGTATAATAAAACGCTGGGCGACTGGCGCACCCATAACGGCATCGACTACGCCTGCGAAAAGGGCAGCACTGTCTCGGCACCGGCGGCTGGCAAGGTGGTGACCGCCGGGACTGATGGCAACTGGGGCTCGGTGGTGGAAGTCGAGGACAGCGCAGGCCGGACATGGCGGCTCTGCGGCGTCGCCGACGCCAAAGTGAGACCCGGCGATACCGTTGAGGTCGGCGACGACCTCGGCAAGGTCGGCAGCATCAGCTGTGAGTGCGCCGAGGAAAGTCATCTTCATCTGGAAGTCAAACAGGATGGCAAGTATCTTGACCCGGCGAAAGTGATGGACTAAAAGAACTTTGAAAAAGCGGCGGAGCTAGACAGCTCCGCCGCTTTTTGTTTCTCGCTCAAGGACAAAAACCGGGAAATAATAAGAAAATCAGTTGATTTTTGCGGAGTTGCTATGCTACAATGATAATGTATGTCAAATGATGCCGAGGACAGGCGAGGCACGGAGGAAATGGTGAGATTGACCTCGTGACCTCGACCCGGAAGACGACCAGCCGTTCGGAGGAGTTTGACTTCTCCGAACCCATCGGAACAGCGACTGCGCAGATCTGTGTCCGTGCCGACGATGACTGTTTTGAGGAACGGGATTATGCTGCCCTGAATGCCGAGACCATTGGCCAGATGCTGGGGAATACCCGGAATCAGGATCTGGCGAAGTTCGCGGCGCAAGAGGGGTTCGTATACCGGACAAAGAGCTATGCGAATGAGCAGGAACTGTCCGAGGCATTGCAGGATGGCGCAGTGGATGCCGTCATCACGACTTCTGTCCGGAAAGGCTCGAATGAACGGGTCGTAGCGGAGTTTGCCGAGGAACCGTTCTATGTCATGGTGCGGAACAGAAAGCTGAAGAAGTCGGCGGACGCATCCTGCTGGTCGAGGACAACGACCTGAACGCAGAGATCGCGATGGAGCTGCTCAAAATGTCCGGCTGCGAGGTCGACCGTGCCGAGAATGGCAAGGTTTGTGTGGAAAAGCTGACACAGGCGGAAGCCGGGCACTACGATGTGGTTTTGATGGATATCCAGATGCCGGTGATGAACGGATATCAGGCGGCACAGGCCATCCGGGAGCTGGAAGACCCGGCAAAACGGGACATCATTATCGTCGCCATGACAGCAAATGCCTTTGATGAGGATAAGCGGAAAGCTCTGGATGCCGGGATGGACAGCTTCGTGGCGAAGCCGGTCAGCATCGACCGGCTCCGGGAAGTGCTTGCCGGATTGCAATCGAAGAGTGATTCTGGTATGATACGGTAGAATGAAATTTAAAAGATATAAGATGTTCGGAGGGAACAGCGGATGGCAAAAGTTCTGATTATCGGTGCAGGTGCGGCCGGATTGATGGCGGCAGGCGCAGCGGTGCGGCAGGGGCATCAGGTGACGGTGCTGGAACACACCGAAAAACCAGCGCAGAAAATTCTTGTGACCGGAAAGGGTCGCTGCAACGTGACGAACGACTGCACGGCGGAAGAGTTCCTGCATCACGTCCGGACGAATCCGCGTTTCCTATACTCATCGCTGGGGGCGTTCCCTCCGGCAAAGACGATGGAGCTGTTCGAGTCGCTGGGCGTGGAGCTGAAAGTCGAGCGCGGAAGACGAGTGTTCCCGGTGTCGGACAAGGCGGAAGAGATTCGGCAGGCATTGCTGCGGCATGCGCAGGATGCCGATATCGTTCACGATGGAGCGAAAAAGCTGCTGCTGGAGCCGCTGGCACAGCCTGAACCGGAAGAACCTGCGAAACCGGAGAATTCGTGCCATCCCAAAAAGAAAAAAGCAGGCTCGGCATACCGCTGCGTGGGCGTCCGGGGAACATCCGGAAAAGAGTACCGTGCGGACGCAGTTCTGGTGGCGACCGGCGGTCTGAGCTACCCGACGACCGGCTCGACCGGCGACGGTTATCAGCTGGCAAAGCAGGCAGGACACAGCATCGTGGACCCGGTGCCGAGCCTCGTCAGCCTCGTCAGCCATGATCCGGACTGCAAAAAGATGATGGGTCTTGCTCTGAAAAATGTCACCCTGACCCTTTTCGAGGACAACAAGGCGATTTTTGACGAACAGGGTGAGATGCTGTTTACCCATTTCGGCATCAGCGGCCCTCTGACCCTGAGCGCGTCGAGCCATCTGGGTAACATGAAAAAGCACCGCTATCATGCAGAGATCGACCTGAAACCGGCTCTAAGCGAGGAACAGCTCTATGACCGCATCACCCGGGATTTCGGCCTGCTGGCAAACCATGCGGCGCAGGGTGCGCTGGTGAAACTGCTGCCGTCCAGTATGCAGCCGGTCATGGTGGCACGCTGGGGCATCGACCCGGCGACCAAGGCGAATCAGATCACCCGGGAGCAGAAACGGGAGCTGGTGCAGCTGTGCAAGCACTGGAAAGTCCCCATCGACGCCCGGGGCGACCTTGCCCATGCGGTCATCACGGCAGGCGGCGTTTCGGTGAAGGAAGTCGACCCCAAGACCATGCAGAGCAAAAAGGCCGAAGGACTGTATTTTGCAGGCGAAGTGCTGGATGTGGACGCCTATACCGGCGGCTACAACTTACAAATTGCGTTCTGTACGGCGCAGAGCTTTGCGAATAATTTATAAAGGAGAACCTGAAATGATTTCTGTTGCAATTGATGGGCCTGCCGGTGCAGGCAAATCGACCCTTGCCCGGCGTCTGGCATCGGAGATGGGCTATATCTATGTGGATACCGGAGCCATGTTCCGCGCCGTCGGCCTGTACGCCCTCCGCGCAGGCAAAGACCCCGAGGACGTCGAGGCGGTCAACGCTCTGCTGCCGGAGATCGAGCTGCATCTGGCATCTATCGACGGTGAGCAGCACATTTATTTAAAGGAAGAGGACGTCAGCACGGCCATCCGCACCAACGAAGCGAGTATGGCGGCTTCGGCGGTCGGTAAGAACCCGACTGTTCGTGCCTATCTGCTGGAAATGCAGCGTGAAATGGCAAAATCCCAGAATATCCTGATGGATGGCCGTGACATCGGCACGGTCGTTCTGCCCAACGCGACCGTGAAGATTTTTCTGACTGCAACGCCGGAAGCCCGTGCGACGCGCCGCTGGAAAGAGAATGTGGCAAAGGGCGACAACACCCCGTATGAGGAAGTGCTGGAAGACGTCAAGAAGCGTGACTATCAGGACACTCACCGGGAAGCTGCTCCCCTCAAGCAGGCGGAAGACGCCGTCCTGCTGGACACCTCGGAGATGAACTTTGAACAGAGCCTTGACGCAATGAAAGAGATCATTGCGAAGAAAGTCGGCTGAGGAAGCGCGGATGGTACTATATTATATTCTGCTTCCGCTGGCGTGGCTGGTCTTTCACATCGGGTTCCGGGTGCGGTGCGTTGGCCGTGAGAACCTGAAAAAAATCGGAACGAAGGGCTGTATCATCGCCCCGAACCACGTCTCCGCCATCGACCCGGTGTTTGTGGTGATCACCCGTTTCTGGGGGAGCCGGATGGTGGTCTTCGCCAAGAAAGAGCTTTTTGAGCTCAACGCATTCCTGAGCTGGTTCTTCCGCTGTGCCGGTGCGGTCTGCGTCCGCGGCACCAAAGAAGAGCTGGGCGTCATCGAGGATACGGTGAACCACTGCAAAAACGGCGGCACTCTCCTCATCTTCCCGGAAGGCACCCGGGAAAAAGAGGGCAGGCTCATGCAGCCCAAAAGCGGTCTGTTCGTCATTGCGGCGCAGGCCGGGGTGGATGTCGTTCCGACCCGGGTCATCTACGACACCCCGGACGGAAAGATGAAGCTCTTCTGCAAGGTGACAGTCGTTTACGGCGAACCCATCCCGGCGGCACAGTTCGCAATGGAAAGCCGCAGGGATACGAAAAAGCTGAGAGAGAATAAACAGCTTCTGTTGGAGAAGTGGACGGAGCTGGGTTAAAGGAGAACAACATGGAAATTCGTCTTGCGAAAACGGCCGGTTTCTGCTTCGGCGTCAACCGGGCAGTCGAGCTGACCTACGGCCTGCTGAAAGACGGCCACAAGGTGGCAACGCTGGGGCCGCTCATCCACAATCCGCAGGCGGTCGAGGATATGAAGCGGAAAGGTGCGCTGGTGGCCGACACGGTGGAGGACATCCCCGACGGGTATGAAGTCATCATCCGGAGCCACGGTGTGCCGCGCAGCATCTATGATACGCTCAACGAGCGCGGCGTGACCTACCATGACGCAACCTGCCCCTTCGTGAAGAAGATCCAGAACATTGCGGCCAAGGCCGAAGCCGAGGGTGCTGTCCTTCTGGTGGCAGGCGACGCATCCCATCCGGAGGTGCAGGGCATCGTCGGACATACCCGGGGGGAGGTATTTGTCTTCAGCGATCTGGATGAATTGAAGGCATGGAAAGGCCCGTCCGACCCCCAAAAGCCCATTTTTGCGGTTGCACAGACAACATTTCAGGTAACAAAATGGCAAGAAAGTTCGGAGTTTCTCAAAAAAGCCTATACAAACGCCCGGATTTTTGATACAATATGTAATGCGACGTGGGCGAGGCAACAGGAAGCGGAAGACCTCAGCCAACAATGCGACATCATTGTTGTCATTGGCGGTCATCATTCTTCCAATACCCAAAAGCTGGTGCAGGTCGCCGCAAAGCATACGCGAGCCGTAACGGTCGAGACCGCGAGCGAACTTCGGCCTGAGTGGTTTGCGAATGTAAAAACGGCGGGCGTGACAGCCGGGGCTTCAACGCCATCGTCTATTATTGAGGAGGTACTTAACAGTATGAGCGCAGAAATTAATGACAGCATGAGCTTTGAGGAGATGCTGAACGCATCCGAGGAAAAGCGTGTTCATGCAGGCAGTATTGTGAAAGGAATCGTGACCAGCATCTCTGCCAACGAGATCCAGGTGGATATCGGTGCGAAGCAGACCGGCTTTGTCAAGCTGAGCGAGCTGACCGATGATTCCTCCGCTAAGGTCGAAGACCTGGTGAAGGTTGGCGATGAGCTGGACCTCATCGTCGAGAAGGTTATGGATCAGGATGGCGTTATCCAGCTCTCTCGCAAGAAGCTCGCATCTCGCAAGGGCATGGAAGAGATCGCTAAGGCAGCTGAGTCCGGTGAAGTCGTCGAGGGCGATGTCACCGAGTTCAACAAGGGCGGCGTTGTCGTCAACGTCAAGGGCGTCAAGGTGTTCGTTCCCCGTTCTCAGGCTACTATGCGCCGTGATGAGGACTACACCGCTCTGGTCGGCCAGCACGTCAAGCTGGTCGTCACCGAGTGCTCCGGTCGTAAGATCGTCGGCAGCATCAACAAGGTCACCGCTGAGCAGAACAAGGCTAAGCGTGAGGAGTTCTGGGCAAATGTTGAGGTCGGCAAGACCTACACCGGCGTTGTCAAGAGCCTGACCTCTTACGGTGCATTCGTCGATATCGGCGGTGTGGACGGCCTGTGCCACATCAGCGAGCTGAGCTGGAACCGCATCAAGCATCCTTCCGAGGTCGTCTCCGTTGGTGACACCATCGAAGTGTATGTCAAGGATATCGACACCGAGAACCACAAGGTTTCTCTGGGCTACAAGAAGGCTGAGGACAACCCCTGGGAGCAGCTGAAGAACAACTATCCCATCGGCAGCACCTTCCACGCTCCGGTCGTTTCTCTGACCAAGTTCGGCGCATTCGTCCGCATCCTGCCGGGTGTTGACGGTCTGGTTCACATCAGCGAGATCAGCAATGACCGCGTTGAGAAGGTCTCTGACGCACTGAAGGTCGGCGATATGGTCGACGTCAAGCTGCTGGATGTTGACTTCGACAAGAAGCGCATCAGCCTGTCCATGAAGGCTCTGCTGAACAACGACGAGGAGTAATCTTCGCTTGTAAGGCAAACGCCGGACACAATGCAATCAGAACAGCCCCGTTGCCGGGTAACGGCGGTGGGGCTGTTTTTTTAACATCAGGAGTAAACCTCTCCGTCTTTGCTTCGCAAAGCCACCTCTCCTGATAGGAGAGGCCTTGGCAGTCGATTGAAGCTTCATCTCTTTGCCAAAGGCTCCCCTCAATAGGGGAGCTGTCGAGCGACAGCGAGACTGAGAGGTTTCCAAAGCGAGGACGAAAGCTATGATAAAGTGGATCAAAGAACGCTGGGAAGTGCTGTCCTACCTGTTTTTCGGGGTGATGACGACCCTGCTGAACATCGTGCTGTATGCGCTGTTCAACAAGCTCTTCGGCTACGAGGCGGCGAACAGCTGGGGCAACGTGCTGGACAATTTCCTCTGCATCCTGTTTGCCTACGTCACCAACCGGACGTTCGTCTTCGCCAGCAAAACGAAGGGCAGAGAGGCGTTCGCCGAGTTCGGCAAGTTTTTCGTCTGCCGTCTGGGTACGACGATACTTGACGCTGTTATCATGGTCGTGGGCGGAAACCTGCTGGCGGCTCCCGGCGCGGCTCTGATCGAAAAGCTGACCGGCGGCAGCTTCGGCATCTCCATCATCAGCAGCGTAGACGGCCCCACGGCAGTTTTTGTGACGAGCAGGATCTCTGCGCAGGAGATCTGGGGCCTTGGCGTCAAGTTCGTCTCGAATGTGGCCGTCATCGTGCTGAACTACCTGTTCAGTAAGGTGTTCGTGTTTACCCGTAAGAAGTAGCCCTCTCAGTCACCTGCGGTGACAGCTCTCCCGGAGGGAGAGCCCTTGGCAGGCCGGGCAGGTAAAGCGAAAAACGTAAAATGCCGGGCCTTGCTATCAATTGGAACATCAGCTGTACAAAGCAGCTGAAAAATATTTGGAGGTACAGTTTTATGAAACGTGGTTTGAAAGGCTTCGCATTTCTGGTTTCCGGTCTGGTTCTGGGCATCATCGGCGCAACGGTCTCTGCAACTGCGATCGCACTGAGTGCGGTGGGTATGGCAAAAGTCCGTCATGCCAACAAGAACTGAACCATTACAGGAGGAAAAAACAATGACTCGTGAAGAGATCCTGTCTCATGTAGACCACACCCTGCTCAAGCCGGAGGCAACCTGGCCGCAGATCCAGACCCTGTGCGATGAGGCCATCGCCAACCACACCGCGTCTGTCTGCATCAACACCTGCTATGTCAAGCAGGCCGTCGAGTATATGGCTGGCCGCATTCCGGTCTGCTGCGTGGTCGGCTTCCCTCTGGGTGCAATGGACACCGCAAGCAAGGCATTTGAGGCCAAGACTGCCATCGAGAACGGTGCGTCTGAGGTCGATATGGTCATCAACATCGGCCGCCTGAAGGACGGCGAGTACGACGCAGTGCGTGAGGATATCCGTGCCGTCAAGCAGGCTGTGGGCGATAAGATTTTGAAGGTCATCATCGAGACCTGCCTGCTGACCGACGAAGAGAAGGAAAAGATGTGCGACGTCGTCTGCGAGGCTGGTGCGGATTACATCAAGACCAGCACCGGCTTCTCTACCGCAGGCGCAACCTTCCACGACGTGGAGCTGATGGTCAAGGGCGTGCATGGCCGCTGCAAGGTCAAGGCTGCCGGCGGCATCTCCACCGTCGAGGATATGGAGCAGTTCCTCGCTCTGGGCGCAGACCGCCTCGGCACCTCCCGTGCCGTCAAAATTCTGAACGGCAAGCAGGCAAAGGGCTACTAAGCTCTGCCAGTGCTGCTCACTGTGGAGAATCAAGTGATACAGTTCCAGAATAATAACTTAGCTATGCTTAAAACTTGAACTGTATCAATTTGATACACTTACTTTCCATGATACACTTCCAACTGTATCAACCCGGTCGAACTGTATCAGCTTGATACAGTAGCTTTTCTGACGATACAGCGTAAAGAAAGAGCATGTGTATCAGATAACACCACCACAGAGGTGCAGCAACACGGGAGATATCACCTTATCAATTTGGGAACCTTGTCTAAAAAGAGTGATACTCTTCTTGACAATTGGACGAAGGGGTGATAAGATATCTCTCGAAAACAACTGAATACCGACTTATCAAGAGCGGTTGAGGGGACAGGCCCTGTGAAGCCCGACAACCTGTGCGGAAGCATAAGGTGCCAAATCCTGCGGGAAACCGGAAGATAAGAGTGCAACGCTCAGAGCTTCGGTTCTGGGCGTTTTTATTGCGCAAAATCTTGATGGACGGGTATGAAGCTGCAAGATACACACACCCAAAACCAAGGAGGTTTGCTACTATGGCAAAGCATCATCTGTTTACCTCGGAATCCGTTACCGAAGGACATCCCGACAAAATCTGCGACCAGATCTCGGACGCTATCCTCGACGAGATTTTGACCCACGACCCCGATGCCCGTGTCGCATGTGAGACCTGCGCATCCACCGGTCTGGTCCACATCATGGGCGAGATCACCACCAACTGCTACGTCGACTTCCAGAAGATCGTCCGTGAGGTCGTGGCAGACATCGGCTACACCCGTGCAAAGTTCGGCTTCGACGCTGACACCTGCGCTGTCATCTCCAACATCGACGGCCAGAGCCCCGATATCGCTCTGGGTACCAACGATGAGGTCGGCGGTGCCGGTGACCAGGGCATGATGTTCGGTTATGCCTGCGATGAGACCCCGGAGCTGATGCCGATGCCCATCAGCCTGGCACACAAGCTGGCAAAGCGTCTGACCGAGATCCGCAAGAGCGGCGAGATGGATTATCTGCGTCCGGACGGCAAGAGTCAGGTCACCGTTGAGTACATCGACGGAAAGCCTGTCCGTGTCGATGCAGTCGTTATTTCCAGCCAGCACAGCGACAGCGTTGACATGGAGAAGCTCCGTGCTGACGTGATGGAAAAGGTCATCAAGGCGACCATCCCGGCAGAGCTGCTGGACGAGAACACCAAGTATTACATCAACCCCACTGGCCGCTTCGTCGTGGGCGGCCCTCAGGGTGACACCGGTCTGACCGGCCGCAAAATCATCGTCGATACCTACGGCGGCTACGCTCGTCACGGCGGCGGCGCATTTTCCGGCAAGGATCCCAGCAAGGTCGACCGCAGCGCAGCTTACGCTACCCGTTGGGTGGCAAAGAACATCGTTGCCGCCGGTCTGGCAAAGCAGTGTGAGGTTCAGGTCGCTTACGCCATCGGCGTGGCGAAGCCCGTCTCCATCATGGTCGATACCTTTGGCACCGGCACCGTGGAGGATGAGGAGATCGAGCAGGCTGTTGAGAAGGTCTTTGACCTGACTCCGGCTGCTATCATCCGTGACCTCGACCTGCGCAAGCCCATCTACCGCAAACTCGCCGCTTACGGTCACATGGGTCGCGAGGATCTGGGCGTGAAGTGGGAGAACACCGACCGCGTGGAAGAGCTGAAGGCTGCTGTGGCGTCTCTGTAATAGCCCTCTCAGTCACCTGCGGTGACAGCTCCCCCAGAGGGGGAGCCATTGGCAAATCGGCGCAGTCTGTGATGAACGCACAAAGCTTCGATAAAAGATAAAACAAGATAGCCCTGCTGACAAGGTTCAGATGCTTCTGAATCAGTCCGCAGGGCTATTGCTTTTGTTATAAAGAGTTACTGTTTGGCCGGAGCCTTTTTATTCATGTAGAGATAGTAGCAGACGCTCATGAGGACGCCGACGGCTGTGGAGATAGGAGCGGCAAGGCCAATTTTCGTCAGGCTGGCGTCGGGCTGGATGCTCATGAAATAGGCCAGCGGCAGACGCACCAGCAGGGTCTGGATAACGCCCTGCATCATGACAAAGAAGGTCTGATTGATGCCATTGAAATAGCCGCTGAACGTGAACAGGACGGCGGCGAAAATCGTTTCAAGGGCGAAGCCTTTCAGGTAAGCAAAAGCACTCTGGATGACAGCGGCGTCGCTTGTAAAAATGCTGGAAAGCAGGTCGCCCTTGAACAGGACAAAGGTGAACACGGTGACGCCGAACACAAGGCCGATGCCGATACCGGTAAACAGAGACTGCTTTGCACGTTTCGGCTTGCCTGCGCCGATGTTCTGGGAGACGAAGGACGCCATCGACTGCATCAGCGAGCTGGGGATGAGCATCGCGAAGTTGACGATCTTGCAGGCCACGCCGTAGCCGGAAGAAGCTTCCAGACCCAGACGGTTGACGAAGGCGCAGAGAGCAAGGAAGGAAAGCTGGGTCAAAAACTCCTGTAATGCCAGCGGCAGACCGATGCCGAGGAACTTTTTGCACTGGAGATTCAGGCGGAAATCCGACTTGTGGATCTTAAAGGGCAGGTCTTTCTTGAGGAGCATCACGATAGCGCAGACGACGCTGACAGCCTGAGCCATCACGGTAGCGATGGCGGCACCGGCGGCGTCCATTTTGAACCCGGCAACGAAGAGCAGGTCGCCGAAGATGTTGACGACGCAGGCCACCAGAACGAACAGAAGCGGCGATTTGCTGTCGCCCAGACCACGGAAGATGGCGGAGAGCAGGTTGTAGGCGACGATAAAGAAGATGCCGCTGCCGCAGATGCGGACATAGCTTGCGGTCAGGTCGACGGCCTCGGCAGGTGCTTGCATCAGGATGGAGATGGGCCGTGCAAAGAAGACCATGACGATGAACAGCACCAGCGAGATGATGGCGAACACGACACCGGCACCGCCGATGACCGAACCGATGAGTTCGGGCTTTTTCTCGCCCAGATACCGGGCGATCAGCACCGTGATACCCATCGCAAGCTGAGTGACGACAAAGGTGACAAGGTTCAGCACCTGACTGCCGGTGGAAACGCCGGACAGGCCGGATGTGGTGCCGAAGTGCCCGACCACGAGCAGGTCAACGGCACCGTAGGCGGCCTGCAAGATGAGTGCGCCCAGAATGGGGAGCATGAAGAGGGCAAGCTTTTTCAGGATGCTGCCCTGTGTAAAATCGGTCTTATCAGATTTTGAGTTCAAAGTTCTCTTCTCCTTTCACACATGACCCGGTACAGGGCCTCGATGGTGCGGATGGTGGTTTCGGCATCCGCGTCGGAAATGTCCTCCAGATAGGGGAGCAGGCTGCGGAAATACTGAGCGTCGTACTTCTCGGAGAGTTTTTTCCCCTCCTCAGTGAGGGAAAGATAGGTGACACGGCCATCTTCGGCGGAAGCCAGTTTTTTGAGGTAGCCTTTTGTCTCCATCTCCTTCACCGTCCGGGTCACGCCGGGCCGGGGCAGGTTCAGCTTGTCGCTGATGTCAGACACCTTGACCCGGACGCCCTCCTGTTCGAGACGCTGGATGGCGTCGAGGTATTGGATATAGGACGGTGGGACACCGGCAGGCAGCGGCGGCAGCAGGTCGCGCGCACGCTTGCCTTCGTAGCAGGCGTCCATCAACCGTTTGATGAGTTCAGCGGTCATGGAAAACTCCTTTCACATATAGTTATCTTGGGTAATTACATTAGATAATTATACAGGGAATGAAGAATTTGTCAAGAACCTTTGCAAAATGGGTCGGTTTTTGTAAAAAAGTCACAGAGTCCAGTCGGAAAAGGAAAAACAGATGTGCAAGGCGCAGAAAATCGAAGTTTGGGTAAAGTTTCTGGTGTCGAAAAGGTAAAACTGTGATAAAATAAGGACGGATATGCACGTCCACGTCTGCGTTTTATCGGAACATTAAGGAGTTGTAACTATGGCTGATATTAACCCTAAGGAATGTTTTCTGCAGAATCAGGTCGCTGACCTGCGTCTCATCGCCTGCCCGGGTGCCGAGGAACTGACCGACCTCATCGACAAGCACCTCGTGCGCTGGGCAAATGACGCCGGCCTGAACGAAAAGACCTTCATCATCCCGGCAGAGTGCCCCCGTTTCCAGAGCGGCGATGCAAAGGGTCTGGTGCAGGAGTCTGTACGCGGTGACGATATTTTCATCGTGGTCGACCCCGGCAACTACAGCGTGACCTATAAGCTGTTCAACTATGTCAACCATATGTCTCCGGACGATCACTTCGCCAACCTGAAGCGTATCATTCAGGCTGTGGCTGGTAAAGCACACCGTGTGTCGGTCATTATGCCCAGCCTGTACGGTGGTCGTCAGCACCGCCGCATCTCCCGTGAGAGCCTGGACTGCGCTGTGGCTCTGCAGGAACTGCAGTCGATGGGCGTGCGCAACATCATCACTTTCGACGCACATGACCCCCGTGTCGTGAACGCTGTGCCTCTGATGAGCTTCGACAACGCAATGCCGACCTATCAGGTGCTGAAGAGCCTGCTCCACAAGAATCCGCAGATCTCCTTCGACAAGGAAAAGTTCATCGTTGTCAGCCCGGACGAGGGTGCAATGAACCGCAACATGTACTTCTCCAGCGTTCTGGGCTGCAATCTGGGCATGTTCTACAAGCGTCGTGATTACACCCGTGTCGTCAATGGCCGCAACCCCATCGTCGCTCACGAGTATCTGGGCGATTCCGTTGAGGGCAAGACCGTATTCATCGCCGACGATATCATCGCTTCCGGCGAGAGTATGCTGGAAGTTGCAAGCAACCTGAAAGAGCGCGGCGCAAAGCGGATCATCGCAAATGCGACCTTCCCCCTCTTCACCAGCGGTCTGGACAAGTTCGATCAGGCTGTTTCCGAGGGTAAGCTGGACTATGTTGTCGGTACCAACCTGACCTACCGTCTGCCAGAGCTGCTGGAGCGTGACTGGTATGTCGATGTCGACGTTTCCAAGTACGCTGCATACTTCGTGGTCGCTCTGAACCATGATATGTCTGTTTCCAGCATCATCGACCCCATCAAGAAGATCGAGGCTCTGCTGGCAAACCGCTAAGCTGTATCGAAATAACAAAGAGGCTGTTCACCGGAAAACCGGCGAGCAGCCTCTTTTTGTGCTATCCTGTTTTAAATGTTACCGTTTTTTAGATATTTCACCATCACCGGTACTTCGTAGATCATCATGAGAACCCAGCCGACGGCGTAGCTATACGGCAGAGCTTCGATATCCATCTTGAGGACGAGGACGAAAAGGGCGGCAGCGGCCACACGGCCAGCCATGTTGAGCATACTGCTGTTCAGGGTGATCTTCAAATCGCCCAGTCCGCGGAAACCACCCTGAATGCCGTTTGTCAGTGCAGGCATCAGGTAGAAGAGGGAGACGAGTTTCAGGAACCGCATACCCAGCTCGACGACTTCCGGCTCGTCGGCGAACATCCGGATGATGGGCTCTGCCCCAAAGAAGCAGATGGCCGTGACGATCACGGCATAGACAAGCTCAATTTTGATGCCGCAGAAGAAGCCCTGACGGACACGTTCCTTTTTGCCTGCGCCTTCGTTCTGTGCCATCAGGGTGGTCATGGCGTGAGCAATGTTCTGCTGAGGGATGTAGGCAAAGTCGTCGATGCGGCTGGATGCCGTGAATGCTGCCATTGCGTTGACGCCCATCGTGTTGACGATGGCCTGCACTGCGATCTTTCCCAGCTGAACGGTCGCCTGCTGCATGGCACTCGTCCAGCCATAGCTGACAGTCTTCCGCAGAAGCGAAGCGTCAAAGATGAACCAGCGTTTGCCCAGCCGCAGGATAGGGACCCGGAACTGGATGTAAACAGCGCAGAGGATGCAGCAGAGGAATTCGCTCAGGACGGTGGACAGCGCACAGCCCTCGGAACCCCAATGCAAGACCCGGACAAAGAAGAGGTCGCCGCCGATGTTCAGCACCGAGCTGATCATCAGGAAGTAGAGTGCGCTTTTGCTGTCTCCCAAGGCACGCATGGTGGCGGCGAGGAAGTTATAGAAGAAGGTGAAGATAAGTCCGGCGAAGACGATGCGGAGGTAGTTCACCGCGATGGGAAGAATCTCGGTCGGAACTTGTAACAGCCGGAGAAGCGGATTTGCCAGCAGGATGCAGAGGGCGGAAAATACCAGTGAAAAGACTGTTCCGGCAATGGCGGTGGTGGAGACCTGACGCTCCACCAGTTTCTGGTCGCCTGCGCCGAATGCTGTGCTGACAAGGATGCCGACACCGAGGCACATGCCGTTGATGAACAGGATCGCCAGTGTCATAAGGGGATTGGAGGTGCCGACGGCGGCAAGGGCGTCCTCGCCGACGAATTTGCCGACGATGATGCTGTCGGCGGCGTTGTAGGTCAGCTGGAACAGATTGCCCAGCACAAGGGGAATGGTGAAATTGACCAGCAGCGGAGTGATGGAGCCGGTCGTCATGTCTTTTGTCATGTGAAGTCTCTTTTCTTAAATTGTAGTTCTTCCGCTGAAGATTGCCAGAGCGGAACGGCTGGTGCCGTTGGCGATGAGCTGAGCGGCGGCGTGAAGAGCCGCGCCTGCGCTGGGGGCTGCCGGGACGCCGTCGGTGCGCAGGACACGCTGGGCGGCACGGGTGGCGTCAGTGGTGGAAACAGAAGCCACATTGTCCACGACGTAAGAATTGAAATTCTTCGGAACAAAGCCAAAACCAATCTCCGGGATGCCGTGATTGCCGATGAACCCCCCGGCCAGAGCCTGACTTTCATAGGGCTCGACCGCCACGATACGGACATCATTCGTCCATCCCTTGATGGTCTCGCCCACGCCGGTGATGGTGCCTGCGCTGCCGACGCCGATGGTGATGGTGTCCACAAGGCTGGTGTTCTCCCGGGCGATGGAACGGACAATGGCCGGGCCGGTCACCCGGCGGTGGTATTCGGGATTGTCATCATTGGCGAGCCAGTTCATATAGTACCAACCCTTCTCGGCGGCAGTCTTTTCAGCCATCGTCCGCGCGCCCTGAAGCCCGGAACGGGTGGGCGAATGTAGAATTTTTGCACCCATCCGGAGAAGACTCTCCTGACGCAGGGCAGGAGCGTCCTCGGGCATGACTAAGACCACCGGATGTCCGGCAGTCAGCCCGGCCAGCGTCAGAGCTGTTGCAAAGGTGCCGGACGAGGCTTCGATGATGGGCTGACCGGGCAGCAGGCCGTGACGCTCGGCGGCGAGAGCCAGCATTCCTTCCGCGAGGGAATCCCGGGCGGTTCCGGTCGCTCCGTTGAAATCCAGATACGCATACAGCCGCCCACGCAGTCCGCAGTCCGCAAGGTAGCCGCGAAGCTCCACGATGGGGCAGGGCAGGAGCGTTTGATAAAAGTTGGGGTAAATATTTGGCACGATAGCTCTCCTCTCTGTCAAAAATCGACATCTTTAATCGTATCGCAAACCACCCATGCCGTCAAGAAGCGGTTTGGCGAAAATGGAGAATTTTTGAGCGAAAAATCGGCAAAGTGATGCAAAAAATGCTTGACAAGAGGGGTGGGTTCTGCTATACTCCCTTTGTAAAGCAAAAAACCTTTACAATTACCGGAGGTCAGAGCGGTGGCAAAAGATTTAGAGATGGGCTATCTGCTCGATTTTTACGGCGAGGTGCTGACCGAGAAACAACGGGAAATGCTCCGCCAGTATTACAATGATGACCTCTCCCTCAGCGAGATCGGAGAGAACTTCGGGATCACCCGGCAGGGCGCACGCGATGCCATCAAGCATGGCGAGACGACCCTGAAAGAGCTGGAAGCCAAAGTCGGCTTCGCGGCTCGGTACCGCCGGGTGCAGGAAAAGCTCGAAGAGCTGGAACAGATGGTGATTGACGCCAAGCGCAGGAGTACCGGCTCATATGCCGACCTGACAACGGCTGATTATGCGGATACCCTGACAAAGATGCTCGGGATGATTCGTTCCATCGACGAAGTGAACGAGAGCTGAACACTAACATTTTGGGAGGAACACCGAACAATGGCATTTGAATCTTTGACCGACCGCCTTGCCGGTGTGTTCAAAAAGCTGCGCGGCCACGGCAAACTGACCGAGGCCGATATCAAGGCAGCGATGCGAGAAGTCCGGATGGCTCTGCTGGAAGCAGACGTCAACTATAAGGTAGCAAAGGACTTCTGCGCCAAGGTCTCCGAGCGTGCGATGGGTCAGGAAGTCATGGAAAGTCTGACTCCGGCGCAGCAGGTCGTCAAGATCGTCAACGAGGAACTGACTGCCCTGATGGGTGGTGAAGAGACTCCCCGGCTGGTCGTGAAGAACAAGGGTCAGACGATCATCATGCTCTGCGGCTTACAGGGCAACGGTAAAACGACCCACGCGGCAAAGCTTGCGAAATACTTCATCAAGCAGGGTCGTCGCCCGATGCTGGTCGCCTGCGATATCTATCGTCCGGCTGCTATCGACCAGCTGCAGGTCGTCGGCAAGCAGGCAGGCGCACCGGTCTTTACGCTGGCAGGCGAGAAACCGCCGGTCATTGCGAAAAAGGCTCTGGCTCACGCCAAGGACTACGGCAACGACATCCTCATCCTCGATACCGCAGGCCGTCTGCAGATCGACGAAATTCTGATGCAGGAGCTTGTCCAGATCAAGGAAGCCGTTCCGGTCGATGAGACTCTGCTGGTCGTCGATGCGATGGCCGGTCAGGATGCTGTCAATGTTGCCAAGACCTTTAATGAGACGGTCGGCATCGACGGCATCATCCTCACCAAGACCGATGGTGATACCCGTGGTGGTGCGGCACTGTCCGTTCTGTCCGTCACCGGCAAGCCCATCAAGTTCCAGGGCACCGGCGAGAAGCTGGACGACCTCGAAGTTTTCCACCCTTCCCGGATGGCAAGCCGCATCCTCGGCATGGGTGATGTGCTGAGCCTTATCGAGCGTGCGCAGGACGCCGCCGATGAAAAGGCCGCCGAAGAGACCGCAAAGCGGATGCTCGAGAATAAGTTCGATATGAACGACATGCTTGATCAGTTTGCGCAGATCCGCAAGATGGGCGGCGCAGGAGCGATGCTCTCAATGCTGCCGGGCGGTGCCGGGATCGACCCCAGCCAGATCGACGAGAAAGCATTCGACCGCATCGAGGCTATGATCTACTCGATGACGAAAGAAGAGCGTGAGAAACCCTCCATCATCAACCCGAAACGCAAACGCCGCATCGCGGCCGGCAGCGGCACCCGAGTGGAAGACGTCAACAAGCTGCTCAAGCAGTTTGAGATGATGCAGAAGATGATGAAGCAGTTCAAGAAGAGTCCGAAAGGATTCGCACGGCGTCTGGGCGGCATGATGGGAAATCCCAATGCGTTCAAAGGCCTGAAATAACAGTGGTATAAGACCCCGAAGATGGGTTTGTACAGATAAATAAAAACGCCCTGCAAAAGGGCATCACAAGAATTTTTGGAGGATATTTATTATGGCAGTTAAGATTCGTCTGCGCCGCGTGGGTGCTAAGAAGGCTCCTTTCTATCGTGTTGTTGTCGCTGACAGCCGCTTCCCCCGTGACGGCCGCTTCATCGAGGAAATCGGCACTTATGATCCGAATCAGGAGCCCTCTGTCGTGAAGATCGACGCTGAGAAGGCTAAGCAGTGGATCGCTAACGGCGCACAGCCCACCGACACTGTCCGCGTGCTGCTGAAGAAGTCCAACGTTCTGTAAGTAGGAGGGCTGACTCATGCAGGAGCTGTTGCTGGCAGTTGCCCGCGGCCTCGTTGAGGATAAGGACGCCGTCAAAGTTACGGTGGACGCCCCTCGCGAGGACGGCACCATCGTCTACCACCTGAGCGTGGCAGAGGGAGATATGGGCCGTGTCATCGGCAAGCAGGGCCGGATCGCAAAAGCCATTCGTGTGGTGATGCGCGCGGCTGCTGTGCGGGTCGATGAAAAGGTCCTTGTTGAGATCGACTGAGTACCCTACTGGCTCTTTGCCTTCCGGCAGAGGGCTTTTTTGTATCTAAAAGAAAGAGATGGTTCCGCCGCAGGTGGGATCCATCCCCAACACACAGGATAAATAGCAGGAGCAATTATGATGCAGCAATATCTTGAGGCTGGCAAAGTCGTCACCACCCACGGGGTGCGCGGCGAAATGAAGCTGGAACTGTGGTGCGACGGCGTGGCGTTCCTGAAAAAGGCCGGCAGGCTGTACCCCTCCGCCAAAGGCGGTGGGGCTTACAACATCGAGTCCATCCGTCCGCAGGGTCAGATGGCACTGCTCAAGCTCGAGGGCGTCGATGACATGGATGCGGCCCGGGCAATGCGCGGTCAGGTGTTCTACTTCGACCGGAACGACGCGACCCTGCCCGAGGGCCGCTGGTATGTCGCCGACCTCATCGGCTGTGAAGTGCGTGACGCCGACACCGGCAAGGTCTACGGCGTCGTTACCAGCGTCGACCATCCGGGCGCGCAGGATATCTATACTGTCAAGGCACCCAACGGCAAGGAGTATATGTTCCCGGGCGTGGACGCCTTTCTGAAAGAGCGGAATCCGCCGGAGAGGTATATCCTTGTGACTCCCATCCCGGGACTGCTGGATGACGACTGTGACAGCGAACGGGAGGAAGAGTAAGATATGGGGATGCGTGTTGATATCGTGACCCTCTTCCCGGAGATGTGCCAGCAGGTGCTGGACGCCAGCATCATTGGCCGCGCGGCCAAGCGCGGCTACATCGAGACTCACTGCCATCAAATTCGGGATTACACCCTGAACCGCCAGAAGCAGACTGACGACTATCCCTATGGCGGCGGCTGCGGCATGGTGCTGTATGCTCAGCCTATCGCCGACTGCCTGCGTGCCGTCCAGAAGGAAGTTGAGGAACAGGGACGCCCCAAGCCGCATATTGTGTTCTTGACGGCAGGCGGCGCACGGTACACCGAGGAACATGCCCGGCGGCTGGCCGAGTATGACAACCTGACGCTGGTCTGCGGCCACTACGAAGGCATTGACGAGCGTGTCATCGAGGCATTTGCGGATGAGGAGATCTCCATCGGCGACTATATTCTGACCGGCGGCGAGCTGGCAAGTCTGGTCGTGGCGGACAGCGTTCTCCGCCTGAAACCCGGCGTTCTGGCAGAGCAGAAGGGATATGAAGAGGAAAGCTACTGGGATGGCCTGCTGGAATATCCCCAGTATACCCGTCCGGAAGTCTGGGAGGGGCGTGCGGTTCCGCAGGTGCTGCTGGGCGGCGACCACCAGAAGATCGACGCATGGCGCGGTGAACAGAGCCGTACCCGAACCCGTCTCCGCCGCCCGGAACTCTATGAGCAGTGGTGCGAGACCCACCCCATTACCGAGCTGCCCAAGTGGAAACGCGGCGAGAATATGCGTCTGGTGAAGACCGAGGAACAGTGGAACGCCGCCGCAAAGCTGTTCACCGAGGGCCGCCGCACCGTCTGCGCCGATGGCTGGACGCCGGAATACATCGACAGCCTGACCGAGGAGAGCTTTCGGGAGCAGCTGAAAGCCGAGAAAAAAGAAGGCTGGGTCTGCTACCTCCACACGACCAAGGATGTGCCGGACGGAATGGTGAGCGTCAACCACAAGACCGGTGAGGTCGAACATCTCTTTGTGGCCGAGTCCGCTCGCGGAAAGGGTATTGGCCAGAAGGTGCTGGACTTTGCCCGGAAGAAGCTGGAAGAGCATGAACACCCGACCTTGACCGTGCTGGACAAAAATACTCGCGCTATTGCACTCTACCAGCGGATGGGCTGGAAAGTGTGTGGCGAGGCAGAGGTCTTTGACCCGGAAAAGGATACATTTGTGAAAGTATCTTGTGCCTTGCTCATCATGCGGTACGAGGGTTGAAACGGGTCGAATGCCCGAAATTGTTGAAAACTTTTGTGTTACACAGCCAAGGTTGGGGGAATAATTTTGTTGTCTTTGTATAAAAGGTTAAAAATGACCCCTTGCTGATTGGGAAATCCGACAAAAATGCGTCGAAGGACTGTACAACGGTTTGGGCTTGCGATAAAATAGGTACAACACAACAGGCACAATACATTCTGCATTCCCGAGAACGATAATAGATAGGAGCGTTTTACTATGTACGTCAAAGAAGTTACCGTTGAAAATCAGGTTGGTCTGCACGCCCGTCCCGCAACTTTCTTTATCCAGAAGGCTAACGAGTTCAAGTCTTCCATCTGGGTCGAGAAGGAAGAGCGTCGTGTAAACGCAAAGAGCCTGCTGGGTGTCCTGTCTCTGGGCATCGTGGGCGGTACCACCATCCGCATCATCGCCGATGGCGCAGACGAGCAGGCTGCTGTTGACGGCCTGATCAAGCTGGTCGAGTCCGGCTTCGCAGAGTAATTTGAGCCTTTGAGAAATGAAAGCGGCAGGCGTGACCTGCCGCTTTTTTGGTATTCCCCCCGAAAGGAGAATGACATGAAAAGCAAGAAGGGCTGGTATATCCTGCTGGCGGTGTGGGCAATTTTATTGGCGGCAGGGATATTATCTTATGCCGGAGTGCTGCCGCTTGGCAAGGTGAGCGAATGGTTCTTTCCGGCCTGCGCGGTGGGCATTATCGCCTGTGTCTGGAATATCATAAGCAAAAATTAAAGGGAGGACATTCTGATGAAAGAGAACACGAAAGAGAAAATCTACAACTTTTTGGAAAAAGCTCATGACCTGTGCAACTCGGGCAAACCGTGGTATGTGTTTCTCGGCATGTGGGTCGTCGTGCTGGTGCTGGATGTTATCTGCCAGCTGTTCAGCGAGGAAAAGCCCAAGCTGTGGTGCTGGCTCATGGCGGCAATGGGTGTCGTGAACTGCTTCCTGAACCTGAGGATCTGCCGCCTGAACCGGGAAAAGGAAGCCGCAGAAGCTGACGTATGACAAAAGCCGAACTCTACCAGAAGGCCTGTATGCTGCCGCTGCTGCCCGGCGTATATATCATCCGGGATAAAAGCGACACCATCATCTATATCGGCAAGGCAAAGCGGCTCCGTATCCGGGTCAGCCAGTATTTTCGGGAGGGTGTGCCCCACGACAACAAAGTGAGCCAGATGATTGCTCACGCTTATGCTTTCGATGTCATTGTCTGTCAGAGCGAGTTTGAGGCACTGGTGCTGGAAGCAAGCCAGATCAAAGCTCATACCCCGAAATACAACATCCTGCTCAAGGATGACAAGGGATATAGCTATATCAAAATTACAAAAGAGGACTGGCCGAGACTTTCTTTCACGCTCCAGAAAGAGGACGATGGGGCGGAGTATATTGGCCCGTACACTTCTACATTTGCAGCACGGCAGATGGCGGAAACAGCAATGGATGCCTTTCTGCTCCCACGGTGTGGCAAACGATTTCCGCAGGACATCGGAAAAGGCCGCCCCTGCCTGAACGCCCATATCGGAAAGTGTATGGCGGTGTGCAGTGGAAAAATCAGCTGTGAGAACTACAATCAGGCTGTCAAGAGCGCGGTGCATCTGATCCGATACGGCAAAAAGGATATCCTGAAGACCCTCAACGAGCGGATGCTGGAAGCGTCGGAGCGGCTGGAATTCGAGATAGCGGCATTGATCCGCGACCAGATAGCGGCCATCACCAAGGTGACCGCCGGACAGAAGGTGGTCGTTGACCCGGATGTGGAGATGGATGTGGTTGCGCTGGCCGGTACACCGAACAGCGTCTGCGTGGCCGTTTTGCGGTTCCGGGAAGGACGTCTGACTGACAAACGGGAGTTTTTGTTCCACGATACAGCGGACATTGCGGCAGTTCGGGAGGAGTTTCTGCCCCGGTACTACCTCGACGATGAGCAAATCCCCAAAATTATCGCAGTGGATGAACTTCCGCCCGATGTGGAAGCGTTGCAGCAGGCTCTCAACGAGAAGCGCGGCAGTGAGGTACAGCTGTATGTACCCCAGAGAGGTGACAAGGCTCATCTGGTCGAGATGGCGCACACCAACGCCGTTGAGCGTCTGGCCCGTGAGAGCGGCCGCTATGCCCGGGAAGAAAAGCTTCTGGACGAGCTGGCGCAGGTGCTGGGGCTGGCGGATCCGCCCCGTGCGATTGAAAGCTACGATATCTCCAACTGGGGCGACGGAACGAGCGTCTGCGGCATGGTGACGTTCAAGGACGGCAAGCCGTACAAGGCAGGCTACCGGAAGTTCAAGATGAAGACGGTTGCCGGAACCGATGACTATGCTTCGCTTGCCGAAACAGTCTCACGCCGTGCGGCAGAGTACGAAAAGTACGAAGCAATGGCGCAGGCCGGAGAGCCGAGTAACAACTACTTCGGGCAGAAACCCGACCTGCTCCTGATGGACGGCGGACGGGGTCAGGTAAGTGCGGCAAAGGAAGCTCTGGCCGGTACCAAACTGGCCGATGTGCCGCTTTACGGCATGGTAAAGGACGACCATCACCGCACCCGTGCCATCGTGGACAGCGAAGGCAGAGAGATCGCCATCAATATGAACCGGGGAACCTTTACCTTCATCACGGCGATTCAGGACGAGACACACCGTTTCGCCAACGCTTACCGCAAGCAGCAGATGAATAAAAAAAGCTATTCCTCGACCCTGACCGAAGTACCGGGAGTCGGCCCCAAAACGGCCAAGGCACTCATGACCCAGTTCAAGAACGTGACCGCCGTCCGGGAAGCCACTCCCGACCAGCTCGAAAATACTCCCGGAGTCGGCAAACAGCTGGCTCAGACCATCTATGAGTATTTTCATGGCTGAGGGAAAAGAAAAAACGCTCCCTTGACAAATGTGAAGGGAGCGAATATACTAAAAGTAAGAAAGGTGCTGGCCAGCAAACGGCTAGTTCACCTTACCGGCAATCACTTGTGAAAAAGCAAATGACCGCGTGGTTTGGGGAAACACAGAGGCGGTCATTTGCTTTCTTTGTTATCATGCTCATGATTGTCATGTGAAATCTTCCATGCAGCATCGAAGGTGAAACTAGCCACCTGAACGAGCAATGCGAGGATTGCGACTACGAGAGTCAGCAAAGAACAGATCTCTGACAGAGTCATTGGACATCCCTCCCTTCTCGTTATGCGAGTGGGGGGTCACTTCAAAAGCTTGCCTCCCGGCACGCCGTTCGTTCTAAGGATGTAGAACAAGCTTGTGCCGGTAAGGCTTTCTAGCCGCCTGCGTTTGGGTCAGCATCTTTCGGGTACCAGTTTAGCATATTTTTGCAGACTTGGCAATCGGATGTTCACAAAACAGGCCAAGAAAACAGCAAAGGAGCCTCCGCACGAGACGAAATGTCTGGGTGCGGAGGCTCCTTTTGTACGGAAGACAAGATGGGAAAATACGAGCAGCTGAGCCGTTGGAGAAATGTCAGAATTAACATTTCTGAAACAAAACTCAAACACTTGTCAAACGCTGGATGTTTATGCTATGAATAACATATCAAGAGGATAGGAGGAAGAGCGGATGATCCACATTCTGGTCGTAGACGATGACCCCAAGCTGAATAAGGCAGTATGCACCTACCTGGACGACTGCGGCTTTGCGGCGAAGGGGATGCTCAACGCACGGGAAGCCTACGATGAACTGTACAACAGTCTGTATGACCTCATCGTGTCGGATATCATGATGCCGGAGGTCGATGGCTTTGCCTTTGCGCAGTCGGTGCGGCAGGTGAACAAGCATATCCCGATTTTGTTCATGTCGGCAAAGGATGACCTGCCGTCCAAGCGGAAGGGATTCCGGCTGGGCATCGACGATTACATGGTAAAGCCCGTTGAGCTGGCAGAACTGGAAATGCGTGTTCGTGCGCTGCTCCGCCGGGCGAACATCGAGGCAGAACGAAAACTGACTGTCGGGAATCTGACGATGGACGCCGATGCTATGACAGTAGAAATCGACGGCGAGGAAGTGCCGTTCGCGACACGGGAATTTAATATTCTGTATAAGCTGCTCTCCTACCCGAAGAAGACCTTTACCCGGGCGCAGCTGATGGATGAGTTCTGGGGGCTGGACAGCGAAACGAGCCTGCGTGCCGTGGATGTGTATATCACCAAGCTCCGGGATAAATGCTCGGGCTGCGACGGCTTTGAGATAAAGACGGTGCGCGGCTTGGGTTACAAGGCGGTGCTGATATGAGCAGAGAGGGCAAGTGGAACGAGCTGCACAAACAGAGTCGGTTTCCGCCGATGCTGTTCGTGGTCTATCTGGGCGTGCTGCTGTTGATGTCGGGCATCCATACCGGGATCATCGTCGGAATGAATCAGGCCGGATGGAGCGATTTGGCAAAAACGGTCACGCCAATTTTATATTGGGGCGCAGTGGCGGTCGGACTGACCCTCTTTACCCGGAAACAGGTGCGCAAGACCTACGAGGAGCCGATGCAGCAGTTTGCAAAGGCGACCCGGCAGGTGGCGGAGGGCGATTTCTCGGTCTATGTGCCGCCCATCCATACGCCGGATAAGGCGGATTACCTCGACCAGATGATTCTGGATTTTGACAAGATGGTGGAGGAACTGGGAAGTATTGAAACGCTGAAAACTGATTTTTTCTCGGATGTGTCACATGAATTCAAGTCGCCGCTGTCGGTCATTTACAGCAACGCGGAACTGCTGCAAAAGAGCCAGCCTTTGGATGAAGACCAACAGGAATCGGTGGAAAACATCCTCTCGGCGTCCCGGCGGCTCTCAAACCTCATTCAGAATATGCTCAAACTGAACAAGCTGGAAAAGCAGACCATCCGCCCGGTTTCGGAAGTGTTCGATGTCTGCGCTCAGCTCTGCGAATGTGCGGTGCAGTTCGAGGACGCATGGGAAAAGAAAGGTCTCGACTTTGAGGCCGATTTGGAAGACAGCGCGCTGGCCTACGCCGACCCGGGTCTGACGGAACTGGTCTGGACGAATCTGCTGTCCAACGCCGTCAAGTTTACGCCCGTGGGCGGAACCGTTACCCTGACCCAGAGAAGCGAGGATGGACGGGTGCGGATAGCAGTCAAGGACAGCGGCTGCGGTATGACAAAAGAGACGGTAAAACATATTTTTGATAAATTCTATCAGGGCGATACCAGCCATGCGACTCAGGGAAACGGCCTTGGTCTGGCACTGGTGAAACGAATTCTGGAACTATCGGACGGCAGCATCACGGTAGAAAGTCAGCCCGGAACAGGTTCGGTCTTTACGGTTTGGTTTCCGCTGGCAGAACACGGAAAGAAGGGAGAAGAATGAGCGAAAAGCAGAAAGCGGACTACACTACCTACGAATACAAGGAAGTTTCGGTGCGCAGCGACAAAGCATCGCTCTATCTGGAATGTTACGAAAGCTTTGGCTGGCAGCAGGACGAGAACTTCCCGATGCAGGAGAGCGGCGGAAAAATCACCCTGAAACTCAAGCGTGACCGGAGAATCGCAAACAAGGCTGAGCTGACCCGATTGCAGCGGCACTTTGAGGCTGACATTGAAGAAATTACAACTTTGGAACGCTCGAAAACTACCACGGCGAAACTCTGGGCAATCAGCATAGGAATCATCGGCACGGCGTTCATGGCCGGGTCGGTGTTTGCAGTCACGGCAAAACCACCCCATATCGTGCTGTGCATCTTGCTGGCGGTTCCGGCTTTTGCAGGCTGGATATTGCCGTACTTTGTCTATCAGAAAGTGAAGGACAAGAGGATCCGGCAGGTCACGCCGTTTATCGAGAAAAAAATCGAAGAAATTTACGAGATGTGCGAGAAAGGGCAGTCGCTTCTGTAGGAGCGGTGGAGGGAGCAGTCGGTGAGGAACCGGCTGCTTTTTTGCTGTCAGCTGGCGGAAAACTCAATTAACATTTCTCAAACAAAGCCCAAACAATTCGCAAACAGAGGGGCAGTATAATCCTCCCGTAAACAACAGATGCCCAACACGGGAAAGGAGAAATATAAAATGGCAAAGAAATACCGCATCAGGCCGGGCGTTATCGGTAATGCCGTCATCGACGCCTACTACAAAATCGAGTACGACGTCATCAGCACCTATAAGAAAATTGAGAAGGCGTTCGTAGACCGCTTCCTTGAGGAAGTCGACGAGAACGAGCCGGCAGGACGCAGACCCCATGACAGCAAAGCAACCTACAATCATCATTAAGAGGAGAAAAAACAATGAAAAAGAGCAATTTTGTCGCACTCATCCTTGGCACTGTCGGTATTGTATTCTTCGCACTGGGCATGTGTATGACGACCCTGACCGAGTGGAATATGTTCCAGCAGGGTATTATCTGTGGCGTCATCGGTCTGGTCGTTCTGCTGGCTGATCTTATCATCTGGCGTCGGATGGAGGGCAAGGAGTCCATCCATCTGAATGGCAAGACGCTAGCGACCATCGCGCTGGCTGTGGTTGGTGCGCTGCTGCTGGGCGTCGGCATGTGCCTGTGCATGGTCTTCGGCTATATGGTGCAGGGCATCATCATCGGTCTAATCGGCATCGTCGGCCTGCTCTGCCTCATCCCCCTGACGAAGAGCCTGAAGTGAGAATTAACGATTCTCAAATAAAAAATGTTAAAAACTCCTTCCGTCATTTCTTCGGAATGACACCTCTCTCGTTGAGGGAGGCTTTCACAGCTGATGGTTAAGCCAAGGCTCCATCTCAGAGGGGGCTGGCACAGCGAAGCTGTGATTGGGGGAGTATACAGATAATATGAAAACAACAAAGGAGAAAAACTATGAAAAACGAAATGATGAAACTGCCCACCAACTGCGCAATGATGAGCGAAGAAGAGATGATGTACGTCGAGGGCGGCTTTAAGCTGGACGCAAAGGTGGTCGTCGCAGGCGTTGCCGCACTGGCTGTGGGCGCAATGAGCCTGAACATGCTGAACTGGTTCACCGGCAGCAGCGACACCAACTTCATTCAGGACAGCATGAACGCAGGCGCAAACTTTATCAACGGTTTCCTTGAGTTCGGCCAGAACCTCCTGAACGCTCTGATGGGCAAGTAAAAGAGCCATCCGCTGAAACTTTTTCATAATAATACCGAAGCACGAACCGGCAGAGCCTGAAAAAGCTCTGCCGGTTTGCTTTTGCGGTAAAAAAACGAATTAACATTTCTAAAACGGAGGGCAAACAGTTCCCAAACAGCGGTACGGTAGAATAGCGGCATCAAAGACAAAGAGAGGACTTCGGACAATGGGATATCATCCGGAAGAGGAAACACCGCTATGAAAAAGATCACGATTCTGCTGACAAAATATTCGGACTGGATCTCGGATTTTATATATCATGTGGCTGGCCGGGGCTACACCCACGCATCGCTGGGATTGGAAGAAGAGCCGGGCGTTTATTACAGCTTCAACTACAAAGGGTTCTGCGTCGAGACACTGGAAAAGCACCGCCGCCGGGGTGTTGAGCAGAGCATGAGCTGTGAAATTGAAGTGTCAGACGAAGCATATCGGAAGCTGGCGGAACGCATCGGGTGGTTCAAAGAGCATCGGGAAGAGTTCCGGTATACCCGGCTGGGCGTGGCGTTCTGCCTGCTGCATATCCCGTTCCGGTGGAAACAGCATTATTTCTGTTCGCAGTTTGTGGCGGAGCAGCTCAAGCAGTCGGGTGCGGTCGACCTGCACCGGGCGGCGGAACTGTACCTGCCGAACCATTTCCGGGCTGAACTTGCGCAGACACGGCAGTTGATGAACATCCGGACGAATCCGGTGTGAATTAACATTTCTCAAACAAAAGCCAAACATTCGTCAAACAGTCCGGTGATATCCTATACACAATAGAACGAGAACAGCTTCTGGATAAGACAAAAATACATAAAGTGAAAAGGAGAAAAAACCATGAACAACGAAATGATGAAACTGCCTGCTTCCTGCGCTGCGATGAGCGAGGACGAGATGATGAACACCTGCGGCGGCTCCGCTGCGGATGTCGCAGAGACTGCGGTCAAGGCCGTTGTCGCCGTCGGTGTATCGGCTGCGCTGACGGGTGTTGCTGCATTTGCAGTGGTCAAGATTTTGAGCATCTTTGACCCGAAGACATGGGAAAATACCGGTACTGCCTGCAAGAACTGGTGGGATTCCATTACCGCAAAGTTCTAAGCAGAAAAAACAAGGCCCTCATGGTAACATGAAGTGCTCTCCGTCAAGTAGACAGAAAAAATAATATAAGATATTTGTTCGCCGTTTCCACAGAGAAGCGGCGAATTTTTTGTGCAAATCGGTATCAGGCAACCCGGTTCATGGCACTG
>CAVBWT010000016.1:0-56258 GCA_963599235.1 Lawsonibacter asaccharolyticus
GCTTGGCTTTGACAGCCCCATATTTTTTTAGTCTTTGCTTAACACCAGCAAATCCGCCGTTTGTGGGGAAAAAGGAACAATCAGAAGAGCAAAAAAGAGACCTAATTGCACTATATAATAAAAAGGCTTCTGGCGTTGGAAACATGGATTATGTTACAGGCTGGTACATAAAAGCGGCACAGTATATAGAGAAAACAGACATTCAGGTGGCGTTTGTTTCTACAAATTCTATTACACAAGGAGAACAGCCAGCAGTTTTATGGGGAAAATTAAATGAATATGATATAAAAATAATATTTGCCTATAAAACTTTTGATTGGGGCAGTGAAGCAAGTCAGAAAGCGCACGTTCATTGTGTCATTATTGGATTTGCGAGTAGTCAAGTACTCAAAAAATGTCGAATATACTCGGGGCTGAGATATGTAGAAGCTAACCAAATAAATCCGTATTTGATAGATGGGCCAACTGTTTTGATTACGAGTCGTTCAAAGCCAATTTCAGATGTCCCAGAAATGAGCTATGGCTCAATGCCCATTGATGATAATCATCTGATTCTTGATGAGGATGCAGTAAAACAAGCCATTGAAGAAAATCCAGATAATAAGAACTTTATTCGAGAGTATGTTGGTGGAGATGAACTGTTAAAAGGAAAAAAACGATGGTGCTTATGGCTTGATGGGATTGATCCAGCAAATTATATACATTCAAAATTTACTATGAAGCGTATTGCTGAAACTAGGGAATACAGATTACATGGCTCTACTCGCCCACAAACAAATAAAGCTGGGGAAACACCACAATTATTTGGTGAGATACGCCAACCGAAAAATGGAGCATTGGTTATACCTAAAGTGTCGTCTGAAGATAGGCGATACATTCCAATTTCATATGTTGAGCCAGAAATAATTATAAATGGAAGTGCATTGATGATTCCAGATGCGACACTGTATCATTTTGGAATTTTATCTTCAAATGTACACAATGCTTGGATGCGTATTGTAGCAGGTAGAATGAAAAGTGATTATCAGTACTCAAGTAAAATTGTTTATAATAATTTTCCATGGCCGGAACCGTCAGAGAAACAGATTGCAGAAATCGAAGAATGTGCAAAAGAAGTGTTAAAAGCGAGGAAAAATCATCTAAATATAACACTTGCAGATATGTATAAGGAGAAAAATTTTCTATTACTTGGTGATTTGAAAACGGCACATGATAGATTAAATGCTTCTGTTATGCGGACATACGGCTTTTCAATTCGTGATATGAGCGAAAGTGCCTGTGTTGCCGAACTAATGAAGCTATATCAAAAACTGATTGACAAAAAGAAATAACTAAAAAGCGGCTCCGCAGCGTTGGGTTATCCCGTTGCGGAGCCGCTTTATTCAATCAGGTGGAGTTGCCGTTAAGACAGCTGCTTTTTATCAGGCCTTGCCTGCGCAGCCGAACAGCTCGATCTTCTCCTTGCACTTGTCCTCGATTGCCTTTGCGCCGGGAGCCAGCAGTTTGCGGGGATCAAAGCCCTTGCCCTGCAGATCCTTGCCAGCCTCGATATACTTACGGGTAGCCTCAGCGAAGACCAGCTGGCACTCGGTGTTGATGTTGATCTTGGAAACGCCCAGACTGATTGCCTTTGCGATCATCTCGTCGGGGATGCCGGTGCCGCCGTGCAGAACCAGAGGAATGTTATTGGTTGCCTTGTGGATGCGATCCAGAGCCTCGAAGTCCAGACCCTTCCAGTTTGCCGGGTAAACACCGTGGATGTTGCCGATGCCGGCAGCCAAGAAGTCAACGCCCAGAGCAGTGATCTTTGCGCACTCTTCGGGGTCAGCGATCTCGCCTGCGCCAACAACGCCGTCCTCGACGCCGCCGATGGAACCGACCTCAGCCTCGATGCTCAGACCCTTGGAGTGTGCCAGCTCGACCAGCTCCTTGGTCTTTGCGACGTTCTCCTCGATGGAGTAATGGCTGCCATCGAACATGATGGAGGAGAAACCAGCCTCAACGCAGGCCTTGCAGCCCTCGTAGGTGCCGTGATCCAGATGCAGAGCAACAGGAACGGTGATGCCCATGGAATCGACCATTGCGCTGACCATAGCAGCGACGGTCTTGAAGCCGGTCATGTATTTGCCAGCACCCTCAGAGACGCCCAGAATAACGGGGCTCTTCATCTCTTCGCAGGCAGTCAGGACAGCTTTCGTCCACTCCAGGTTGTTGATGTTGAACTGAGGCACACCATAGTGGCCGTCACGAGCCTTCAGAAGCATTTCGGTTGCATTTACCAACATATTTATTACCTCCACAATTTATCGGGATAGTGATCGCTCCTGCCTGCGACTTTGCGCATGGCTTAACAATCTTACAAGGGTAGTATACCCCAAACAGGGCATAAAATCAATCCAAAGCGAGCGTTTTTCGATACAAACTATTATGTATACAAGATGAAATTCCGGAAAGAAGTGAAAAGGTGCAAAAATTGTGCCGATTTTGACAGGATTGTGGTGAAATGGACAGAAGACCGCTGAAGGAATGAGTTTTCAACGGAAATTCACATTCGTCAAAATGATGCTAGAAAAATCTGCAAAAATCTGTATGAAACAGTTCAAAAAACTGTAATAATTTCGCCTTAAAAATTACAAAATGTAGGGCTATGAAATCTGAGGTCGGAAAGAGAATGTTGAAAACCCGGTTGAGAAAGTGGAATTCCACAGAAAAAGCAGGCTTATATACTAGATTTTTAAACTTTATCCACGGACATTTCAACATGTTAAAAAATATGAGCAAATATACGAATCGTATATCGATGAGTTGTTGAAAACTTTGTGCCGTCGGCAAAACGCATAAAAACGCTTCAAATGTTGAAAAAGGTGGAGCGAACGGGAAATTTTCGATAAAATCCAAAAGAAAAAATACTTCTTCTATGGCAATGAAAGTCGGCTTATGTTATACTTTAAAATGATTTAATGTCTCTTTTCGAGACAAATCGAAATTCAGATGCAAACGGCATCTTGCCATAAATGGAAGGAGATTCACCGAATGGAAGAAAAAAATATGTCTCGCCGTCCGCGCCGCAATGCGGAAGACCAGCCCAAAAATGAAAGCCTTGTCTACGGTAAAAATCCTGTTACCGAACTGCTCAAGAGCGGTTCCGGCGTGGATACCGTCCTGATCGCCGAGGGTATGGCTCCGGCGGTGGCGGCGTATTATACCGCAATGGCGAAAGAAGCTGGTGCAGCAGTCAAACGAGTCAATCCCAACAAGCTCCGCCTCATGACCGGAACCGAGAGCCATCAAGGTGTGGCGGCATTTGCCAGCGAGATCGAGTATGTCGGTGTGGAAGACCTGCTGAACATCGCCAAAGAAAAGGGTGAGCCGCCTTTTATCGTGTTGAGCGATGGCATTGAAGACCCCCACAACCTTGGCGCAGTGATGCGGAGCGCGCTGCTCTGCGGTGCGCATGGCATTGTGATCCCCAAGCGCGGCGGTGCGTCTGTGACCCCGACCGTCATTAAGTCCAGTGCAGGCGCGGCAGAGCGTCTGCCGGTGGCTCGTGTCGCCAACATCGGCGAGACTATCCGCCGTCTCAAAGAGCAGGGCGTTTTCGTCTACTGCGCGGATATGGATGGTGTGCCGCTTCGCAAGAATAATCTGACCGGCCCTATTGCTCTGGTGATGGGCAGCGAAGGCAGCGGCGTTTCTCAGCTGGTAAAGAAGCTCTGCGACGGTGTGGTGCGTCTGGATATGGCGGCACAGGGAACCGGCGTGGATAGTTTCAACGTCTCGGTGGCAGCAGGTATCATTCTGTATGAGATCCAGACCCAGCGAGCGATCCAGAAATAAAAGTTAAAACTCTGCCTAATGAAAACAGGGAGGGACAAGGATGCCAAAAGATAATGATCGGCTGCAGCCGAAGGAGGATTTGACCCCCGAGGAATTCGCAGCACAAAAAGAACAACAGGAAGAAGAAACGGTGCCGACCCACGGACTGCTCGGAAAACTCTTCCGCCGGGAAGAAACAGAGCCGCAAAGCAAAGATGAGGAATCGCCGAAAGAAGTTTCGACCGGAGAGATCTCACTGAACGATAGTGGAAATGGACCGGAGTCCGATCCGCAGCCGACGGTTTCGACAGAGAATAGAAAGAATCTCAACGAGCCTGAGAAGCCTGCGGCGCAGGAAGATGCCGATGCGGACTTTTCCGTGCCATTGGCTCCGGATGAACCGAAACCAGCTGCAGAGAAGAAAAAATCTACGGAACAGGGCTCTGCAAAACAGCTTCCGCAGGAAGAAAAAGCACACCGGGAGCTTCAGGAACTGAGAGCAATGCTCTACAATATAGGAAAGACTGCACAGGAACCGGCAGAGCCAGATTTAAAATTGGAAACTGCGGAATCTGCGCCGGTTTCGTCGGCTGAAAAAACGGAAGAACCGCAGCAGCCGTGGCCGAGAGCAGTTTTTGCGGCAGAAAAGGCGGCTGACAAGCAAGGACTCGCATTCCGTTTCTTTGGCGAGGGCGGTGATGAGGTGAAAGCCCCCACCCGGACGACTGAACCCAGCATGGATGACAGTATGAGTCTGCCTCTTATTGCGTGGGAAGATGTGGACGAAGGACCGTCCGAACAGTCGAAAAAGACGAAAACATCTGCAAAGCAGGAAACGAACGAATCCAAAACAGAAGAGTCGGAAACAACGGAAGAAGAGGAAGACGATACACCCAAAACGCCGGAACAGGTCGGGGAACGTCTGCGACAGATGGGCGTGACCCTCACGCTTCGCTGCGTGCTGAGCGGCGTTCTCGCTTTGATCCTGCTCCACTTCGGCCTTGTGTCCGAGGGTCTGGCGGCACCGGTGGCATCGCTCGACCCGGTGGTGGCACCGGCGGCATTCTATGCAGCTAATATGCTTGCTCTTGCGGCTGCGATGGCTGTGGGTTATCCTGTCCTGCGCGATGGTCTGAACGGACTGAAAAAAGATGGCCGTGCGTCTTCGGATACCATGCCGGCATTGGCGGCGTGCGGCGCAATGCTGGAAGCAGTCATCACGCTGCTCAATGCGAGAAGCTATCAGCCGTCCGGTTTTACGCTTCTTTCCGGTATTGCTGCTCTGGGGCTGTTTATGGCGTTGCTGGGCAGTCGTGTCATGTTGGCTGCAGTCAAAAACGGCTATGACCTTGCGATGCGAGAGCCGGAACACCGGGGCGCATTCCGGATTAAAAACAAAGACCTCATCCGTATTCTGTCGAAGAGTCTGGAACAGAAAGACCCGTGGATCCTGCTGAGCCGAAAGACCGATTGGAGCGAGACTTTCATCGACCTGAGCTTCAGCGAGCGCACCAGCGAACGCCGCGCGAAAAAGAACTCGTACATCCTGCTGGGTGCGGCAGTGCTGAGCGGTCTGGTCTTCCTGCTGTTCGGCGGCGGAGTCAACGGCATGGCGGCAGCATCCACCGCAATGCTCTGCATGGGCGCACCGCTCTCCTCGACCTTTATTGCTGGTCTGACTGCTCTGCGGCTCCAGAATTCGGCAGAGGCAGTCGGTGCAGTCGTGCCGGGCTGGACGTCTATCGAAGAGCTGGGCGGTGTCGATACCGTGCAGGTGAGTTCGGATGACCTCTTTGCCAATGACAGCGTGAACCTTGAGGATATCCGCATCTTCAAGGGCGGACGGATCGACCGTGCGATTTTGTACGCAGCCAGCATCCTGAACCAGAGCTGCGATACCCTGCGCGGCCTGTTCCGCCAGATCATTGAGGACAAGACGGAGATCCTTTACCCGGTAAAGGATCTGGAAGTGCATACGGGTCTGGGCTTTGCGGCATGGTGCGACAATAACCGTATCCTGATCGGCAACCGTGCATATCTTGAGAGCGAGGGCGTGACGATGCCCGAGATCGGTTACGAAAAGGAACACTCGAAAAATGGCAGTCTGCAGATCTTGTATCTGGCAGTGTCCGGCAATCTCCACGCAATGTTCGTTCTCCGTTATATCGGCGTCCGGAACGTTGCACGGAATCTGGAAATTCTGCAGAAGGAAAATATCCACCTGATGGTGAACTGCCTTGACCCCAGCCTGACCGCGAAGCATATTACCGATGCCTATCATCTCCCGGAGGGGATGGTGACTCTGCTCGATCAGGAACAGGTCGACGCACTGCACGCGGTGGAAAACGCGGAACTGCCCGAGACGGAACCCAAAGATGCCTGCTGCATGATCCACACCAAGGGATTTACCAGTCTGGCCGGCGGCCTGCGCGCGGCAGAGCAGGCACAGAACGCCGAGACAACAGCGACCACGGTACAGGTGGTGTCAGTCTGGTTCTCAGTGGCGATCGGCATCCTGCTGACCTACGCCGGAAGCATCGGTTTCCTGTCCATGGCGGCGATCCTGATGTATCAGGCGGCGTGGAGTGGTCTGAGCATTTTTATCTGTGCTATGAAACAGCATAACTGAAATCGAATATCTTAGATCAAAGCCACTAGTTCCGCCGGTGGCTTTGTCGTTTCTAAAAAGATTTTTTGAAAATAAATAGGAACGATTCTTGACTTTGAGCTGAAAATCTGCTATACTATGGTCAGACGAAACACATCCGGGGCGGATGTGGGTAAAATGGAATAACCGGGATGGAGCATACCCGGACATATAGAATAAAAGGAGAGTACACCATGGAACTGAAGGGCAGCAAAACCGAGAAAAACCTATGGGAAGCATTTGCAGGCGAGAGTCAGGCACGGAACAAGTACACCTATTTTGCAAGTGTTGCAAAAAAGGAAGGCTACGAGCAGCTGGCAGCGATCTTTGAAGAGACCGCAGGCAACGAGAAAGAACATGCAAAGATCTGGTTCAAGCTGCTTCAGGGCGGCGCAATGCCCGACGCCATGACCTGCCTTGAGATGGCGGCCGGCGGCGAGCATGACGAGTGGACGGAGATGTATCCCCGGATGGCAAAAGAGGCCAAGGAAGAGGGCTTCAATCAGATCGCAGCACTCTTCACGATGGTCGCTGCCATCGAGAAAGAGCATGAGCAGCGGTACCGTGAGCTGGCCGAGAACCTCAAGAACGGCAAAGTCTTTGCCCGTGAGGAACAGCAGGTCTGGCGTTGCCGGAACTGCGGCTACACCTATATCGGTAAGTCCGCACCCATGAAATGCCCTGTCTGCGCACATCCTCAGAGCTACTTTGAGCTGGTCGCGCATAACTACTGATAACACATTTGAGAGCCGTCCTGTTCGCAAGAGCCAGACGGCTCTTTTCATATTCTGCCCGAAAAAGGACAATACAGCTTTCTGCACAATTTCATTCCGAACTTTTTGTGACACTCCACGAAAACCATTGCGGATTTGTGAGACTTCCGTCGAAAAACTTGACCCGTCTTTTCCCGGTGTGTAAAATGAACTGTACAAGTGTGTTTTTTGCGAATTCTGGCGCAGCATCATTTACGCCGACAAAGGAGGGAAAAAACGGATGAAACGAACCGGAAAGCGTCTGGCCGCATTCTGTCTGAGCGGTCTGCTGGCGATTTGTCCGCTTGCGGCGCAGGCCGCACCCGTTATGCAGCAGATAGCGGCCAAAAGCTGCGAGGGGCTCACGCTGGATATCAGCGAACTGACCCTTGAGATCACTGCCGATGACCCACGGCCCAAAGCCTACCTTTATACGGGAAATCAGAGTGGAAATTATTATTTCATCGTCTGGATGAGCAGCGACCCGGCGGTCGCGACGGTTGACGGTGACGGCAGAGTGACCGGTCGGAACGCAGGCACGGCGACCATCACGGCGGTTTCCGACCGGGGAGACCGTGCTGCCTGTAAGGTGACTGTCCATAAAAAGACGGAATCTTCCAGTGGAAAACCGGCCCTCGACAAGGACAGCCTGAACCTGACGATTCAGAGCGTTGGGCTTCACCCCACCGAAAAGCTCAGCCTGACGGAAAACGAACAGTCTTTTTTGTATGTGTATCAGTGGATGAGCAGCGATACCTCGGTCGCGACGGTGGATGAACACGGAAACGTGACGGCGCAGGGGGTCGGCAAAGCGACCATCACGGCTCTTGTCTCCAATGGACAGGCGTTGCGCTGCAGCGTGACGGTGACTTCCGATGTCGGAAAAGTGACTTTGAGCAAGAACGACCTGCTTCTCCGGGAAGTGGGCGAGCAGGAAACGCTGACGGCGATGGTCGCTGTGGAACCGGGCAGAAATGTTCCGATCACATGGATCAGCAGCAACCCGGGCGTTGCGACTGTTGACACCAACGGCGTCGTGACCGCAGTTGCCGACGGGGAGGCGAAAATAACGGCTCTGTCACCGGAGGGTAAGTTTGATACCTGCGTTGTCATGGTCGGGATGGCGGCGGATAAGTACACTACCGAGGAAGACCTCGCGGATGAACTCAAACTCCCGAACCCGTATATTGCCATCAAGCTGAACCGATTGAGTTGAATAAAACAGCGAAGGCTTCTGCACAAAAATCTGTGTAGGAGCTTTTTTAAATCATGTGTGCAGCGTCAGCGGCCTGAAAAAGTCAGTTTTTTACAGCCTTACGGCCACGGTGCCGTCACCGGAGGACTGACGGCACTGCTGGCCGGGATAAAAAGAACATAGCCACGGCTGGAATACATCTGCGGCTGGGTGGAGCAGCTGTACAGGAACGCCGCGAAGAAGAGGAGCAGAGCCAGCACCAGAAGGACCCGGAGCAGAGGGCCGGAGATAGGCGAGTAATGGTTGCGCCGCATGAAGGATTCCTCCCTTTGAATGTTTTTCCATCCTATGCGTTTGCGAGAAAGATTGTGTCCGAATCCCAAGTGTGGTACACTATTTGCAGAAATTACGGAGGATTTGGAATGCTGACGATTACATTGCTTGGCACGGCGGCGACCATGCCGCTTCCGGAACGTGCCTTGACCGTTGCACTGGCAGAATGCGGCGGTCACAGCCTGCTGTTTGACTGCGGCGAAGGCACCCAGACAGCGGCACGCCGTGCCGGAGTGAACCTGATGAAAATGGACGCCATCTGCCTGACCCACTATCACGGCGACCATATCTTTGGCCTGCCCGGGCTGCTGCAGACGCTGGGCTGTCAGGGACGGACGAGAAAGCTGTTTCTGTTCGGTCCGGTGGGATCAGAACCCATCTGGAACGCCATCCGTGCCCTGACAGGCCCTCTGCCGTATCCTATCGAGACACGGGAGGTGGGAATCGAACCCATTGCCTTGGATAAGCTGGACAATTCCGCTTCTGGGTGGCCAGTTGGAGCAAAATTGATCCCCTTCAAGACCCGGCACCGGGTTCCGAGCTGCGGTTACCGGCTGGAACTGCCGCGCGCTGGACGTTTTCTGCCCGAGCAGGCGAAGGCGTTGGGGGTTCCTGTTAAGGACTGGAAACATCTTCAGCACGGTGAAACGGTCGAAGTGGATGGAAAAATCATCGAGCCTGCGCAGGTGCTGAGCGCACCGCGAAAAGGACTGAGCTTTGTCTTTTCGGGCGATACCGCTCCCTGTCCCAGCCTGAGAAAAGCTGCGGTAGGAACGGATTTATTTATCTGCGATGCGACCTATCCGGAATCGGCGCAGGAAGCGCAGGCGAAGCAGTACGGCCACAGCACCTTTGAGCAGGGGGCGAAAATTGCAGTGGAGGCCGGAGCAAAGCGGTTCTGGCTGGCGCATTACTCTCCGATGATCACCGACCCGGCGGAATTCCTGCCGCTGGCACAGGCAGTTTTCCCGGCAGCGGAGTGCGGTTTCGACGGGAAACAAATCATCCTCCAATATGAGGAGAACGGACGATGAATCAGATCAAAATAGAAGCAGGTGCAGCGAAACTTCTGGACAAACTCCACAGGGCAGGATATAAGGCTTATGCAGTCGGCGGCTGTGTCCGTGACAGCCTGCTGGGGCAGACGCCCCACGATTGGGATCTTTGTACCAGTGCCTTGCCGGAACAGGTGATAGAGCTGTTTGGAGCCGAAAACTGCATCCCCACTGGATTACAGCACGGGACAGTTACCATCAAGCAGGATGGGAAGCTGTACGAGACAACGACCTTCCGTACCGAGGGTAGTTATTCCGATGGCCGACACCCGGACAGCGTGGCCTTTGTGCCGGACGTTCGGGAAGACCTTGCACGGCGCGATTTCACCATCAACGCGATGGCCTGCAATGATGAGGAAGGGCTGATCGACCCTTTCGGTGGACAGGAAGATTTACAGTACGGCCTCGTCCGGGCGGTCGGCGTGCCGAAACAGCGGTTCGAGGAAGATGCCCTCCGCATTTTGCGGCTCTATCGGTTTGCGGCACGGTTCGGGTTTGAAATCGACCCGGCCACCGGAAAAGCGGCAAAGGAACTGTGCGGACACCTCGATTGTGTTTCGCTGGAACGCATCGAGGATGAACTGAGTCGTCTGCTGGCGGCACCGAAACCCGGAAATTGGATGGAACCGGCGGTGTTCGCGGTCGTCCTGCCGGAGCTTGACCCACTGGGAAAACCGGAACGCTTTGTGAAAACACAGCAAATCATCGATGCTCTGCCGTCCGGGATGGAAAACCTGACGATTCGGCTGGCGGCATTGCTGGCTCCGTTGGGCGAATCCGGAACCCGGAAAGCATTGAAACGCCTGCGCGGTTCCAATGCGAAAATCGACGAGACGGCGATACTTGTGAAAGAAAGCGGCCTTGTGCCAGAAGTAGAAAACCTCCGCTTGCAGGCAAAGCGTCTACTGGGAAAACTTTCGTCGGAGATGCTGCATCGGCTGATCCTGCTCTGCGTGGCAAAACGGCCGGAACAGGCCGAAGCGTTTGAAGCACTCGGGAAAGAAGCGGAACGGCTGACGGCAGAACATGCCTGCTGCCGGGTGGCTGACCTTGCGGTGAATGGACGTGATCTCATCGCAATGGGCGTTCAGCCCGGACGGGGATTGAAACAGATTCTGGATGCTCTGCTGGAAGCAGTCGTCACCGAACAGCTCCCGAACGAGAAGGAGATGCTGTTGAACGCTGCAAAGCGATTTTCTGCGTCTTGACAAGAGAAAAAACATGCGGTAGTATATAACTACTTGTGAAGTGGGAAAATGCTCCTCCCCAGAAGCAGGAGCGGACAGAGGAAGATATGACAGATACACAGAACCCCAAGGCTCTCATTGCCATGAGCGGCGGCGTGGACAGCTCGGTGGCGGCGTGGCTGATGAAGGGCGCCGGATACGACTGCACCGGCATCACCATGCGCCTGACCCGGAACGAGACGATTGGACAGTCGGGTTTTCACACCTGCTGTTCCGAAAAGGATATCGAGGACGCTGCAGAGGTGGCGTTCACGATGGATATCCCCTATGAAGTGCTGGATTTTACAGTGGATTTCCGGGAGAAAATCATCGACAAATTCGTTCGGGTCTATGAGGCCGGCGGAACGCCGAATCCCTGCATCGACTGCAACAAATATATGAAGTTCGACCACCTGTTGAACTGGGCGAGGGAACACGGAATCGAGTACGTTGTGACCGGCCATTATGCCCGGGTCGAGCAGGATAAGACCACCGGCCGCTGGCTGCTGAAAAAGGGTCTGGACGAGGGAAAAGACCAGAGCTATGTGCTGTACAATCTGACGCAGGAACAGCTGGCTCATGTCCGGCTTCCGCTGGGCGGACTCCACAAGACCGAAGTGCGTGAAATTGCAGAAAAGCAGAAGTTCGTCAACGCCCGGAAGCACGACAGTCAGGATATCTGTTTCATACCGGACGGAGACTATGCCCGTTTCATGGAAGACTTCACCGGCAAGCATTACTCGGAGGGCGACTTCCTCGACGAAACAGGGAAAAAGGTCGGACGGCATCACGGTGCAGTCCGGTATACCATCGGGCAGCGGAAGGGTCTTGGCCTTGCGATGGGCGCACCGGTCTACGTCTGCTGCAAGGATATGCAGGCGAACACCGTTACCGTCGGCCCGGAGAGCGGCCTGTTTGATCGCATCGTGTATGCGGATGAGGTGAACTGGATCGCTATCCCGGAACTGACCGAGCCGCTTCGGGTGACGGCACGCACCCGGTATCATCAGGTGGAGCAGGCCGCAACGGTCTACCCGGCAGGTGAAGGCTGCTTCCGGCTGGAGTTCGACCAGCCGCAGCGTGCGCCGACGCCCGGTCAGGCGGTGGTGCTGTATCAGGGGGATGTCGTTCTGGGCGGCGGAACCATTACGAGAGTGGAAAAGTAAGGAGACAAAAATGCAGAATCAGTATTCCCGTACGCAGCTGCTGCTGGGTGCGGAAGCAATGGAAAAATTGCGTAATTCGCGCGTGGCCGTGTTTGGCATCGGCGGCGTGGGCGGTTATACCGTTGAGGCACTGGCACGCAGCGGTGTCGGTGCGCTGGATCTCATCGACGATGACAAAATCTGCCTGACGAACCTGAACCGTCAGATTATCGCGACCCGGAAGACGGTCGGCCAGTACAAGGTCGATGTCGCTGAGCAGCGTGTCCACGAAATCGACCCGGATATCAAGGTGACGACCTATAAGACCTTCTTCACCCCGGAGACGCAGGATCAGTTCGATTTCACCCAGTTTGATTATGTGGTCGACGCCATCGACACTGTGACCGGCAAAATCGCCCTTGTCATGAAAGCAAAAGAAGCAAATGTTCCCATTATCTGTGCAATGGGCGCGGGCAACAAGATGGATCCCACCCGGTTCGAGGTCACGGATATTTATAAGACCTCGGTCTGTCCGCTGGCAAAGGTCATGCGTACCGAGTGCCGCAAGCGGAAGATCAAGCACCTGAAAGTCGTCTACTCGAAGGAGCCTGCTATGACGCCTATCGAGGATGATTCCATCAGCTGCAAGTATCACTGCATCTGCCCTCCGGGTACCCAGCGTAAATGCACCATCCGCCGCTCGGTTCCCGGCTCCAATGCCTTTGTCCCTTCCGTTGCTGGCCTTATCATCGGCGGCGAAGTCGTCAAAGACCTTGTTGGCTTTGTGCCGATGAAGGGGTAAAACACAAAAACGCATTTCTAAGACCTGCTTCGGCAGGTCTTTTTTGATGTCCGGACGTCCAAAGGGATAAATTTGCAACTGATTTGCATTTTGCTCTTGCAATTGGGGCATAAAACGTGTATACTCTACTCCGCATGAAAATGCAAATTGATTGCAATTTAGAAAAATAAAGCACCCTGCTTTTTGAGGAGAACCCTATGGAACTGTTTCTGGACGTACTGGGCGAATCGCTGGTGGATACCGCGAAGATGCTGCCCTTCCTGTTTTTGGCCTATCTGTTTATCGAATATGTCGAGCATCGCCACGGTGAACGCATCGAGATGCTTCTGGCAGGCGGCGGACGCTGGGGTTCCATCCCGGGTGCGCTGCTGGGCTGTGTGCCGCAGTGCGGATTTTCGGCCATTGCATCGAACTTCTATGCTTCCCGGGTCATCAGCCTTGGAACTTTGATGGCGGTCTTTCTGACAACCAGTGATGAGGCGGTTCCGCTTCTGATCTCGATGCCGGCTTACTGGGATAAGCTGGTTCTGCTGATGGTCATCAAGGTCGTTTACGCCATTGTAGTGGGTCTGGTGCTGGACTTTGTTCTGCGCGGCGTCCTGCCGAAATCCCTGCGTGGCGGCTATACCGGCAGCGCAGATGAGATCGACTGCCATGAGGAGCATGACGATGAAGATGGCAAGCCCAGACCCATCTGGATGGCGGCTCTCCGTCACACCCTTGAGATCTTTGTGTTCATCTTTGCGTTCAGTCTGGTGTTCGGCCTCATCGTCGAAGGTGTCGGCGAGGATGTCTTTGCGGATGTTCTGGGGCGGATGGGATTCTTCCAGCCGGTCGTCTCCGCTCTGGTCGGTCTGATCCCGAACTGTGCGGCAAGCGTTCTGCTGACACAGCTCTATGTGGAGGGCGCACTCCGTTTCTCCAGCCTTGTTGCAGGTCTCTGCACCGGTGCAGGCGTGGGTCTGGCTGTCCTCTGGCGTGCAAATCCGTCATGGAAGCAGAACCTGTTCATCACCGGTCTTGTCTGGGCTTTCGGTGCTGCTCTGGGCGTTGGAATGCAGCTGGTCGTGGCATTTCTCGGATAACTGAATCAGTAATTTTCTCGAAAGCCGTTCCGGAATTGTCCGGGGCGGCTTTTTGTGATATACTCGATAAAAACAAACTTTTTCAGAAGTCAGGAGACAGTATGAAATACAAGATTCTTGCAAGCGATTACGATAACACCCTTGTGCCCTTCGGCGAACAGTGCCCCCGTCCGGAGGTCGTTAAGGCAGTCAAAAAAATGCAGGCCGCAGGCGGAAAGCTTGTTCTGAGTACCGGCCGTGCCTATCCTTCCATCCGGGAAAAGGGGCAGCTGGGCGGCATCCGGTATGACTACGCCATCACCTGCAACGGTGCCTGTGTGGTGGACAAAGAGGGAAAAATCATTGCGGAGCATCCGCTGACAAATGAGGAAATGTATGCTCTGGTGGATTTCTGCGAGGATTACAACTATCCGCTTCAGTTTGATTTCCGGGATGCCTGCTACGCATACTGTGAATACGACTATCTCCGCCGCCGGTACGCCATGATGAACAGCAAAGGTCTGGCCTGCGTGGATGGCGAAGATCGTGACCGCCACCTCATCGACATGCCGCACGCCGCCTTTGCCGCTATGCCGCCGGAGGCAGCAAAGCAGTTTGAAGAAAAATACGGTCATTTGAATCTTCATTTTATGATGGTGGGTTCCTACACGCCGGAAGGCTATCGTTTCTTCGATATTGTTCGGGGCGGTATCGACAAAGGCGTGGGTCTGGCTGACCTCTGCGAAAAGATGGGTCTGACGCTGGAAGATGCTGTTGCCGCCGGTGACTCGGCGAATGATGTCGGAATGCTGAAAGCCGCCGGTCTGGGCTGCTGTATGGCAAACGGTACCGAGGACGCCAAGGAAGCCGCTGACCGCATCATTGGCGACGTCCGGGAGAACGGCCTTGCAGATCTTATCGAGGAACTCTGGTTTGACGGCCCGGAAGCAAAACCCTCCGGAAATGACCTCGGTTCGGCATGGGGAAAATTCGAGAAGGAAGCGGTCCGGAAATGAGCTTTGAACCGGTCTACAACGAAAAGAGCCGCGCCTTGATTCTGGGAACTTGGCCCAGTCCCAAAAGCCGGGAGATGTCTTTTTACTATGGGCATCCGCAGAACCGTTTCTGGCCGATGATGGCCGCTTTGACTGGCGAACCGGTGCCGGAACGGGAAGATATCCCGGCAAAAAAACAGATCATCCTCCGGCATGGGCTGGCACTCTGGGATACCCTCGAGAGCTGTACCATCACTGGGGCATCGGATGCGTCCATCAAAGATGTAGTGCCGAACGATATCGCCGGACTGCTCCCAAAAGCTCCCATTGAGGCGGTGTTCTGCAACGGTGCAACAGCCTATAAAATCTATACAAAGTATCTCGAACCGGTCAGCGGCATCCCGGCGGTCAGACTGCCCAGCACCAGCCCGGCAAACGCCGCCTGCCGCCCGGAAAAACTAAAGGAAATTTGGGGAGAAGCTCTGAAAGACTGGCTCGTAAAATAACAAACGATTTCAAACCTGTAAATTATTCGTGAAACGCTTGCGTTTTTTGCAAAAGGTCTTATTATGAAGATATAGAGGGAAGAAAAAACTTCCCAGAAAAGGAGAAACAGGATGAGCAAGATCATTCGCACCCAGAAACCGAGTGTCCTGCCGTGGTATGCGGCGGCCATCGTTTTTGTGGTGTTCTGCGCACTGCTCCCGGTCTATAAGCTCTGGGCGTTGCTGGTTGCTCTGGGTGTGGCTCTGGCGGCATTTGGTGCAGCGAAAAAAGTCTGTCCGCCCCGGGTCATTGAGACGGTGGTTCCGTTCCATACCGGTGTGGGTGATGTGGACTCGATGCTGACCGATATACAGGAAAAGCTGGACACCCTTCACGCCCTGAACGAGGCTCTGCCCGACCCTCAGCTCTCGGCGGCTATGACCCGGATGGAAAAAGCAGGCCGTTCCATCGTCGAGACGGTGGAAGCGAACCCGGCCAAAGCCAAGCAGGTACGGCGGTTTGCAAACTATTATCTGCCTGATGCCGTGAACGTGCTGGAACAGTACGCAAAGCTGGCAAAGCAGGGTGTCCGGGGCGAGAATGCAGCCTCCATCCGCGCGGAAGTCGAGCGGAACGCTGCTTCCATTGCGACGGCGTTTGAAAATCAACTGGATGCCCTTTATGCGGCGGAAAGTATGGATCTCTCGGCAGATTTGACCGTGCTGCAGAATATGCTCAAAGGGCAAGGATTAAGCAAATAAAATTGGATATCTGGAAAGGAAGGAATCTCTAATGGCTGACAATAATACTCTGAATTTTGACCTTGATGCACCCGTAGTTCCGAACCTGACCCTTGACCCGGTGGAAGAACCGAAGACGGAGAAAAAGAAACCGGAGCCGGAACCTGTACAGGAACCGCAGGTCAACCTCAGCCCCGAAGAACAGGCGATGGTGGATAATTTTGCTCAGAAGATCGACATCACCAACAGCCAGCAGGTGCTGCAGTATGGTTCCGCCTGCCAGAAGAAGATCGGCGATTTCTCTGAGGCCGCTCTTGCAAAAGTCTCGACCAAAGATCTGGGCGAAGTCGGTGATATGATCTCGAACCTCATCGGCGAACTCAAGAGCTTCGATGCTGCGGAAGAGGAAAAAGGCTTCCTCGGTTTCTTTAAGAAGAAATCCAACCAGCTCGACCAGCTCAAAACCAAGTACAATAAGGCCGAAACGAATGTCGAGAACATTCAGGCCATGCTGGAAAAGCATCAGGTGCAGCTGCTGAAAGATATCGCCATGCTGGATAAGATGTATGACCTGAACATGGCCTATTTCAAAGAACTGAGCATGTATATCCTCGCCGGCAAAAAGAAACTGGAAGAGGTACGCAACGGCGAATTGCAGGAGGCAATGGACAAGGCAAAGCGTTCCGGTCTGCCCGAGGACGCTCAGAAAGCCCGTGACCTCGCCGACCAGTGCGAGCGGTTCGAGAAGAAGCTCTATGACCTCGAGCTGACCCGGAACATCAGCCTTCAGATGGGGCCGCAGATCCGTCTGCTCCAGAACAACAACTCGATGATGGCAGAAAAAATCCAGTCCACCATCGTCAACACCATCCCTCTCTGGAAGAATCAGATGGTGCTGGCTCTGGGTCTGGCACACAGCCAGCAGGCAATGCAGGCCGAGCGTGCCGTGACCGACATGACGAACGAGCTGCTCAAGAAGAACGCCGAGACCCTCAAGATGGGCACCATCGAGACGGCAAAGGAATCCCAGCGTGGTATCGTGGATATCGAGACGCTCCAGCAGACCAACAAGAGCCTCATCGAGACGCTGGACGAGCTGAACAAGATCCAGAGCGAGGGCCGGGCAAAGCGTGCTGCTGCAGAGCAGGAGCTGAACCGGATCGAGGACGAGCTGAAACAAAAGATGATGGAGATTCATGGCTGATATGGCGAACGCAGATTTTTCGCAGAATCAGAATACAACGCCCGGCGGATTTGATGCCGGAAGTTACCGGGAAAAGGCCGCGCCGGAGCAGGAGCTTCGGCTGCCCCTGTTCCAGAAAAAGCTGGCCGACCTCGAAAAGGCTCTACCAGCGGCTTTGGGCAAGCAGGCAGTCGCTGCGCTGCTGATGGTTGCTGTCATGGTGCTGTCGGTGGTCGGTTTCGGCGGCGGAAAACTCCGCAGCAAATACAACGAAGCGTCGAAGTGGTACACAGTAGGCGTCTCGGCAGATGGCGGATATAATCTCAGCGAGGAGCTGACGACCCGTCTGAATACGGCTGCTAATATCATCACAACGGCTTCCAACACCCTTGGCGCAGACAACGCCGAAGTGCTGGCGGCGCAGAACGCGTTGACGGTGTTCAGCAACGATTTGGACGGCCTGAACGTTGGCAAGACCCGGATGCACGCTGTCTATGAGGATGACGCCGCTCTCGGTGCTGCCATCGACCAGCTCTACGCAAAATTGCAGGAGCAGGCCGCTGACCCCATGAAGATGGGAGCCGTGCAGGGGCAGTATGGGCAGTTCAACAGCTCAGCGACCATCATCGGAAACCTGAGCTATAACGAGGCGGTGGCTTCCTATGAAAAGGAAACCAGCGGCTTCCCGGCAAATCTGCTCAAAGGTCTGTTCAGGATCAAGGAGGTGGAACCCTTCGCATGAAAACGATGAAAAACACGTCACGGCGGTTTCTCGCCGTATTGCTGGTGTTTGTGGTCGGCATTGCGGTACTCTGCCCGGCGGCATTTGCAGCCAAGGCACAGCTGCCCGACCTGCCGACAAGCGAGTGTGTGGTGGATGATGCAGATGTTCTGAGCGACAGCACAACGCAGTTCATCACGGAATTGAATCAACAGCTGGAAAACCAGTGCAAGGGGGCACAAATCGGCGTCCTGACGGTCGAATATACCGGAAATGTAACGACCGAAGAGTATGCAACGGAAGCGTTCAATACTTGGGGCATTGGCAGTTCCAGCGAGAACAACGGTGTCCTCATCCTGCTGGTGATGGAATCGCCGAACTACGCCGATGGCGACTACTATCTGACCTACGGAATCGGTTTCCGGAATACCACACTGGATAAACAATCCAGTGCCATCGCTCAGACGATGGAAGATGAATTTGCCGCAAAGAATTACGACGCCGCAGTCAAGACCTGCGCACAGAATGTGGCAGACACCATTGCGGATGTCTATGGTGTGACCCTGTCGGGCAGCACCGGCAATGCCGGAACGGTTACTCAGCCCACAACGCCCGGCTATGACGACTCCTATGGACAGGAGCCGGGAGGTTCTCTTATGAGCAGTCTGATCACTCTGATTGCAGCCATCATCGTTGTGATGGCATTGTTCTATATCTTTATCGCACCCATCGGCCATACCTTTGGCTGGTACTGGGGGTCGTTTGGCTGGTTCGGCTGGCGTCATCGCCGCCGTGGGCCTCGTCCTCCCCATGACCCCTATGACGACTGGGGCTTTGGCGGTTCCCGAGGTTCCCGTGGACCCAGAGGCCCGAGAGGACCCCGTCCTCCGAGAGGCGGAGGTTTTGGCGGCTTCAGCGGCGGCAGTCGTGGAGGTTTCGGCGGCGGTGGTTCGTTCCACGGCGGTGGCGGAAGCTTCGGTGGCATGGGCGGCGGCCGCAGTATGGGCGGCGGTGGTGGCCGTGGCCGCTGAGTAGATAAGTAAAAAATAGAAGCCCTGTGTCGGCTCTTTTCGAGAGAGTTGGACACAGGACTTTTTGCACTTTTGCGAATGATAAAACAGAAAAAATCCCCTTGACTTCTGTTAAAAGTCAAGGGGAAATACCATGATTGTTATTTGAGAAGTTGTTTCAGATCTTCTTCCGGTGTGGTGATAGGTGCAATGCCAAAGTTATCTACGAGGTAGTTCAGCACGTTGGGTGAAACGAACGCCGGCAGCGTGGGGCCAAGGCGGATATTCTTGATACCCAGATAAAGCAGTGTCAGCAAAACGCATACAGCTTTCTGCTCATACCAAGAGAGTACGATAGATAACGGCAGATCGTTCACACCGCAGCCGAAAGCGTTGGCAAGGGCAACAGCGATTTGGATGGCACTATAAGCGTCGTTACACTGTCCGACATCCATCAGACGGGGTAGACCGCCAATGGTGCCGAGGTCAAGGTCGTTGAAGCGGTATTTGCCGCAGGCAAGGGTCAGCACTACGGTATCAGCAGGCGTCTGTTTGACAAACTCTGTGTAGTAGTTGCGGCCGGGGCGTGCGCCGTCGCAACCGGCAACCAAGAAGAAGTGCCGGATCGCGCCGGACTTGACAGCCTCGATGACCTGATCCGCCACGCCAAGCACCGTGCCACGTGCAAAGCCGGTCATGACCGTGCTGCCGCCGTTAATGCCGGTGAAAGGCTTGTCCTCGGAGTAACCACCCAGCTCCAAAGCCTTTTCGATGACCGGAGTGAAGTCCTTGTCTTCTCCGATGTGCGTTATTTCGGGGTAAGATACTACCGCTGTGGTGAATACGCGGTCGGCATAGCTTGCTTTCGGCGGCATCAGGCAGTTGGTAGTAAACAGCACTGGTGCAGGAAGCTCCGCAAACTCTTTCTGTTGGTTCTGCCATGCCGTGCCGAAATTACCCTTGAGGTGGGAATACTTTTTCAGTTCAGGATAGCCGTGAGCAGGGAGCATTTCACCGTGGGTGTAGATATTGATGCCTTTGCCCTTGGTCTGCTCCAGCAACAGCTTCAGGTCATGGAGGTCGTGGCCGGAGATAACGATGAACGGTCCTTTTTCCACAGTCAGAGGCACGGTAACAGGCGTGGGATTTCCGTAGCTTTCGGTGTTGGCCTTGTCCAGAAGTGCCATGCACTTGAGGTTTTTTTCACCGACCTCAGTCACGATGGGTAGCAGCTCGTCCATGCCCCAGTCCTCGCCAATGGCAAAGAGTGCCTTAGCAAAGAATCGGTTCACCTCCTCGTCGGTATAGCCCAGCACCATAGCGTGATGCGCATAAGCCGCCATACCGCGTACACCAAAAAGAATAAGGGATTTGAGACTGCGGATGTCCTCCTGCGCGTTCCAGACATTCTCCATATCATAGTCATCACAGGCGGAACAATTGGGAACAAGACGTGCCTTTTCCCCGTGTACCTGATCAATCAGTTTCCGGAGGGTCTTTTCATTGAAACTCACATTTGTAATGGTAGTAAACAGCCCCTCGATGATTAGCTGCCATGTGCCCTCATTCACGTTTGGAGCATGATCTGCCGCACGAGACAGCCCAACCAGAGCACCAGTCAGTTTGTCCTGAAGCTTCGCTACATCAGCGGTCTTGCCGCAGACACCTGCTTTTCCCATACATCCGGTGCAGCCTGCTGTCTGTTCACACTGAAAACAAAACATTTTACGTTCCATCTTGAAATCCTCTCTTTCTTTGAACAAGTATCAATCCGGCCTGCCATGAAATGAATTTTCTACCGTTCTGCAAAGATAGTTTCGCTACATACCATCCTTGCAATTGCAGTTTGATTATACTAAAATTAAATCAATAAGTCGGTTGAATTTTCAACGAAAGAGGATTTCATGAAAGATTTTTTACCTGTGATTCGTTCTGCTCAGCTTTTCTCCGGCATTTCTGAGGAAGAGTTGACTGCAATGCTCTCTTGCCTCAAGGCAAGCAAAAAAGACTTCCCGAAGGAAGCTTTTGTGCTGCGTTCCGGCGATACGGTGGACTCAATCGGTTTCGTGCTATCCGGAATGGTTCTGATTATTCAGGAGGATATTTGGGGAAACCGTAATATTCTTTCCAAAGCAGGGCCGGGGCAGACCTTCGCCATCGCATTTGCTTGCGCACCCGGTTCCGTATTAAATGTAAGTGTCGTTGCGGAAACGCCTGTCACCGCAATGTTTTTAAATGTAAAGCGTGTTCTGGAACTCTGCCCTTCCGCCTGTTCACACCACAGCCGGCTCATTCGGAATCTGCTTGGCGAGTTGGCTGGAAAAAACCTGCGCTTGAATCAAAAGCTCACCCACATGGGGCAGCGCAATACACGGGCAAAGCTGATGTCTTATCTTTCCGCTGAAGCACAGCGGCTCGGAACTTGCGAATTTGATATTCCGTTTTCAAGACAGCAGCTTGCAGATTATCTTGGTGTTGAGCGCAGCGGCTTGTCGCTGGAGCTGGGAAAGATGAAAAAAGACGGACTCCTTGATTATCACAAAAGTCATTTTACTTTAAAGGTATAAAAGACTCAGAACGGAATAACACCCAGCAGGGTGGAGACGATAAGAGTCAGGATGCTCATCGGCCAGACAAATTTCAGAGAATATTTGATGTGGTCGCCGATGCTGACATCGGCAAGGCAAAGGCCGACATAGACGGCGGCAACCGAAGGACTGACCGGGGTGCCAAACGTCGCGGTCAGAAGGAAGGTCGCAGCGACAGCCTCAGGAGAGACACCAAAGGGAGCGACAACACCGATGATAATGGGGAGCAGAGCGTAATAGAAGGCGTCGGTGCCGAGGATCATCATCAGAGGAACGCTGAACAGTGCCATAAACCAGTGCATGTGAGGAGCCATTGCCGCAGGCAGGATGTTGACGATGGTGGTAGCCATTGCATCGACCATGCCGGTGCCGCTGATAACGCCCATGAAGATGCCGACCGAGAAGAGGGTAACAGTCATTACCATCGCGTTCTGGCCCAGCTCTTTGATCTTCTTGTTCTGGGTCTTGGTCTGTGGGAAGTTGACGACCAAAGCGATTGCGTAGGCAATCATGAAGATGGAGTACAGGAGAAGCGGTGTGTCGAGGAAGAGGAAGACCAGCATCACAAGGGTCAGAGCCAGATTGAACCAGTATTTCCAGATGCGCTTTTCGGTTTTAGAAGAAGCTTCTTCGGCGGCAATCTCCTCGGCACTTTCCGGGGTCAGACCGTGGCGGACTTCGTTCAGGTTGACAAGGAAACCGTTGACAAAAGCGAGGATGGCCAGAACAATGACACCCGGGATGATGAAGGCATACAAATCTCCCGTCTCAACACCGGCAACTGTCGCAGCACGCATAGTGGGGCCGCCCCACGGCACAATGTTCATCACTGCATAGGGGCCGCACATGATAGCCAGCAGTGCTTCTTTGCGGAAACCCAGACGCTTGATGATGGGCAGGAATGCAGGAACAACAATGAGGAACGTAGTTGCACCAGAGCCATCCAGATGGGCCACGAAAGTAGTCAGGATGATGGCGAGGACGATCATCATCCGGCTTTTGCCGGCCTTTTTTGTCAGGAAGTTGATAATGGGGTCGAACAGGCCGATCTCATCCATCAGGGTGAAGTAGGAGATGGAGAAGACGAACAGGACAGCAGTGCTGAGCATGGACTTCATGCCGGAGCCGATGAAGCCGCCGATATCTTCGGCACTAAATCCGGCAATGATTGCCGCGATGAGGGGCAGGCTGATAAAAGCGACGGGAGGGCTGACCCAGCTCTTGATGAGGAAGACCATCAAGACGGCCATCAGAATAAAACCAATCAGTGCCAACATGGGAAACATCCTTTCTAATATATGAAAGAAATTCTACTTCGTAAACAACTTTTGTTTCTAATGAATAAAAAAGACACCGCGCCCATCATGGGATGCAGAGGGGCGCGGTGATAAATGTGACAGAAGCTGAGTTCAGTGCTTAATCGAAGGTAAAGGGTTTGACCTGACGGACGACGTCGAGGATGGTACCATCACGGGCTTCGACAACGGCAACGACCTTGTCTTCCCACTCCAGCGGGTCAGGCTCACCGACCAGCTCGTAGGCCTTTTCCTGCAGCTGCTCGATGGAAACATGCTTGATGCCAGCCTTGTCGAGACAGTCGATGAGATCCTGACGGGCAGGGTTGACAGCGATGCCGTAATCGGTGACGAGGACATCCACGCAGTCGCCGGGGGTGGTGACGGTGACAACATCCTTGCAGACGGTCGCCATCCGGCCACGGGTCAGCGGCGTGACAATGATGCAGCACTTGGAACCGGCTGCGGTGTCGGGGTGTCCGCCGGGTGCGCCGCGCAGGACGCCGTCCGAACCGGTGATGACGTTGACGTTGAACTTGGTATCAATCTCCAGAGCAGACAGGACGACGTAGTCCAGCTTGTTGACGTAAGCACCTTTGTTGCCTGCATTGGCGTACTCGCTCAGGTCGATTTCGATGTGGTGCGGATTCGAGAACAGGTGAGTAGCGGCACCCTGATCGAAGTCCTGCGTGTCGAGGATGTAGTCGACTAAACCCTTGTCCTGCAATGCGCAGATGGCACTGGACGTGCCGCCGAGGGCGAAGCTCATCTTGATGCCGGCCTTCTTCATCCGCTCTTCGAGGAAGCGGTTGACGGCCAGAGACGGGCCGCCGACGCCGGTCTGGAAGGAGAAGCCATCCTTGAAATAAGGCGTTGCGGCGATGACCTTCGCGACATTCTCAGCCATCATCAGCTCACGGGGGTTGTCGGTCATGCGAGCTTCCTTGGTGGCGATCTTCTTCGGGTCGCCGATGGCATCGACCACGCAGACAGCGTCGACATCAATGCAGCTGATGGAAGAGGGCAGGTTGGGGAACGGAACCAGCGTATCGGTGATGATAACGGTGTAGTCGGCATAGTGGGCGTCATGGTTCGCAAAGCCCATGCTGCCGCAGTTGTTCTTGCCGCCCTGACCCTTGGCGTTGCCGCAGCAGTCGGAAGTAGCGGCGGCGAGAAAAGCAATGTCGATGTGGACTTCACCAGCTTCGACCGCACGGGGGCGTCCGCCATGGCTGCGGATGATGACCGGCTTTTCCATCTTACCGGCGGAGATGACCTCGCCGATGCGTCCACGGACGCCGGAGGTCTGCGCCTCGACGATGATGCCTTTTTCCATGTAATCGGCGAAGATGTCCTGCGCCGAACCCAGAGAGGTGGCGGCAACATGCAGGTCTTTCAGACCCATCTCCTCCACCAGAACTTTCGCTACCATGCTGGCAACATAGTCGCCGTCACGGAATTCGGTGTGGAACGAGAAGGTCATGCCGTCGTGCGCGCCGCACTTTTCGCAGGCTTCTCGGATGGAGGCGCACAGTTTGTCCTCCTGCGGCTTTTCATGACGGACGGTGGTGGGGCTGGCTTTCTTTACCAGCTGACCGTCCTTGTAGTTTTTGCCCTGATAGACTTCCTTACCATTGACGAGCAGGTAATCGGGGATATCTCTGCCAACTGCGTTGATCATTGTCTCTCGCTCCTTTCTTACAAATCACCGTGATAGACGCCGCAGGCTTTTGCCAGGGCGATGATACGCTTTGCGTCCTCGAAGAACGGAATATCGACCATCTTGCCGTCCACGGTGTAGACGCCGATGCCGGCGTCGGCCTGTGCCTGACAGCCGCGAACCAGTTTCTCAGCGTAGGCGATCTCTTTCTCGGTGGGAGCAAACGTTTCATGCACAAATGCGATCTGCTTCGGGTTGACGATGCTCTTGCCGTCAAAGCCCATTTTGTGGTTCTGGATGACCTCTGCCTTGAAGCCTTCCATATCGTCGATGTTGGGGTACATGGTGTCGAAGCACTGGACACCGGCGGCACGGGCGGCCAGCAGCATCTGGCCCCGGGCGACCATCATCTCGATGCCGTCACGCTGGATCTGGACATGCATACTCTTGCGAAAGTCGCCGCCGGAGATGGCGCAGCCGAACATACGGGGGCTTGCGGTGACGATCTCATAGGCGTTCATGATGCCCAGAGGACTTTCCAGAGCGGCCATCAGCAGAGTGCGGCCCTCTTCCACGCCGAACTCCTTCTCGGCAGCGGTCACAGCTGCGTCAACGGTGCGGACCATCTCGGCGTTCTCACACTTGGCGATGCGGATGCCGTCGGCACCGCCTGCCACGCAGACCCGGATATCTTCCTGCCAGTGGGGAGTATCCAGACCATTGATGCGGACGATGACCTCGGTATCGCCGTAGTCGATGCTTTTCAGAGCGTGATACAGGCTGAAACGGGCGGCGTCTTTCTGGTTCTCAGCGACGGCATCCTCGAGGTCGAGGATGATGCTGTCGGTGCCGTAGATATAGGCATCTTTGATCAGGCCGGGCTTCTGGGCGTTCATGAACATCATGGTACGGCGCAGACGCTTCTTGTCCGGCTTCGGGCGACGAATTTCCTTACTCATTTTACGGCACCTCCCCAAGGAATGTTGGATGCGGATGCACCGCAGCTGCGGAAGACGGCGCACTCGACACGGGCTTTCAGGGTGCATTCCAATGCACCTTTGTCAACGATGGTGACTTTGGCGTCCTTGACGTCCAGACGCTCCAGCGTCTCGAGGACGGTGGCCTTGATCTGGCGTCCGTACTGGTTCAGGACGCTGCTCTGGATGCTCAGGTCGATGCCCTCGCCGGGCTCGATGGTGACCTGTGCGTCGCTGGATTCCAGCGTGCCGGCCATCGCACTGTTTTCGATCTTCATGAGATACCCTCCTGTGTCTGATTTTTTCTGTCCGGAACTCGTTTCCGTTTCTCTGGCATGAGTGTACCAGCAAATCAAACACTTGTAAAAGGCGGAAAAATTCTGGATATTCAGTCACGTTTGGAATGAATGACCGCCAAATGGGTGAAAACAGACTTTCTTCGTCATACTGCCCGAAAGGATCCATGAAAATTGTGCATCCGGCGAAAAGCAGTCCAAATGGTTCTGGGTGTCGAGAAAAAACCGGAATGGAAAAGCCCATGCGTAAAAAAAACAGCTCCCGGCAGAGGAACCTGTAAAACAGGCATCTGCCGGGAGTCGTTTTATAGACACACGAGCAAAAGGAGGAGAAATTGCAAAGATGAAAGAGAGTTAAATGTCAGAGCAGGAGGATGCTCTTTGAAAACTTATTCGCCGCGGACAGCTGCAAAGCCGTTCTCGAGGTCGGCGATGATATCGTCGATATGCTCCGTGCCGATGGACAGACGGATGGTGTTCTGATAGATCTGCTGCTCGGCCAGTTCCTCGTCGTTCAGCTGGCTGTGGGTGGTGGAAGCCGGATGGATGACAAGGCTCTTGACGTCAGCAACGTTTGCCAGCAGGGAGAAGACCTTCAGATTGTCAATGAACTTGAAGGCCTCCTCACGGCTGCCCTTGATCTGGAAGGTGAAGATGGATGCACCGCCGTTCGGGAAGTACTTCTCGTACAGAGCGTGGTCGGGGTGGTCGGGCAGGGAAGGATGATTGACCTTCTCGACCTGCGGATGGTTTGCCAGATACTCGACGACCTTCTTGGTGTTCTCGACATGACGCTCAATGCGCAGGCTCAGGGTCTCGGTGCCCTGCAGCAGCAGGAAGGCGTTGAACGGAGAGATACATGCGCCGGTATCACGGAGCAGGATCGCACGGATGTAGGTGACGAAAGCAGCAGGACCAGCAGCATCTGCGAAGGAAACGCCGTGGTAGCTCGGGTTGGGGTCAGCAATGTTGCGGTACTTGCCGCTGGCCTTCCAGTCGAACTTGCCGCTGTCGACGATGACGCCGCCCAGAGAGGTGCCGTGGCCGCCAATGAACTTGGTTGCGGAGTGAACCACGATGTCTGCGCCATGCTCGATGGGACGGATCAGGTACGGGGTACCGAAGGTGTTGTCGATGACGAGGGGCAGACCGTGCTTGTGAGCAATCTCAGCAACTGCGTCGATATCGGGGATGTCGCTGTTGGGGTTGCCCAGAGTCTCGAGGTAAACAGCCTTGGTGTTGGGCTTGATGGAAGCCTCGACCTCAGCCAGATCGTGAACATTGACAAAGGTGGTCTCGACGCCGAACTGAGACAGGGTATGCTCCAGCAGGTTGTAGCTGCCGCCGTAGATGGTCTTCTGTGCCACGATGTGGTCGCCGGCCTGTGCCAGAGCCTCGATGGTGTAGGTGATGGCAGCTGCGCCGGAAGCAACGGCCAGAGCAGCGGTGCCGCCCTCGAGAGCAGCGATGCGCTTTTCAAAAACGTCCTGCGTGGAGTTGGTCAGACGGCCATAGATGTTGCCGGCATCTGCCAGACCGAAACGGTCGGCAGCGTGCTGGCTGTTGCGGAAGACGTAGGAAGTGGTCTGGTAAATGGGAACTGCACGGGAATCGGTGGCAGGGTCAGCCTGTTCCTGACCGACATGGAGCTGGAGCGTTTCAAATTTATAGTTGGGCATTGTAATCTACCTCTCTAATTTTACTGACTGTATAATTTCTTTGTACAAAAATACCCGATGCTCCACAACATTTTAAGCATCGGGCATAAAACTCAATCGTTCGATACAGGGCTTGTGTACTCAGCGGCACATTCGGATACCGGAGGGCAAAGCACAGGTATCGGCCAGAATTTCTGCCCGTGTTCCGCACATTCGCCCACAACGGAAGTTCGCATGGAGCAGAGTGTTCCAAATCAGCGACATGGGAAAAGCCCTCCTTTCAAGTACTGCCTACCAACCTTGTAAGTTGGTTTGTGATTGAATTATATCCGCATCTACCCGGTTTGTCAATAGGTTTATTCTACTTTTTCTTCACAGGAAGAAATAAGTCGGACTTTGCACCCTTCGGCAGGTTCTGTCCGAATACGACGTGACCGCCATGCGCCTGCAGAATTTGTTCCACGACATGCAGGCCGAGAATATGGGGTGCATTGTCAGAAGTTTCCGGTTCTCGCAGGGCGGCAAGGACGGTGGGCGGATATCCCTGACCGTTATCGGAGACAGTCAGTTGGAACAGACCGTTCGTGATTTGAGCCATCAGGGTGACTGTGACTGTGACTGGCCGGGTGTTGTGATGGACACTGTTGTTCAGCAGATTTTCCACTGCCCGGGTCAGCAGAGCCTTGTCTGCGTTGAGGATGGCATGTTCGGCTTCTTCGGTCTGAGAAAGTTCCAGCTCACAGGATCCAGCAAATGGGCTTTCATAGAACTCTGCCGCCAGTTCCCGTAAAAACGGCCCGGCGGTCAGCGGACGGCAGCGGAGAGGCTGGGCACCATATTGAAGTTTGCTCGTCAGATTCAGGTCTTCGATAAGGGAGCGTATTTTCTCGCTCTGAGTCCGGATGTCGTTGGCCTTTTCCCGGGAAGAATCCGGCAGGGTGGCGTCCTGACCCAACTGCTCCGCCCAGCCCAAAATCAGAGAAAGAGGCGTCCGGATGTCGTGGCTGACTCCGGCGATCCAGTTGGTACGGGCGGTGTCCCGGCGAGGATGTACCGGCGGATGATACGGGTGAAGGTCTTCATTTGACCGCCTCCTGTGCGAGCTTGTAGCCGATGCCCCGGACGGTGAGCAGGTACTGCGGTTTGCCCGGGTCGGCTTCCAGCTTTTTCCGCAGATGGCGGATGTGGACATTGAGATTGTTCTCGTAGCCGTAGTAGTCCGCACCCCAGACGGCATGGCAAACGCAGTCCATGCCTCGGCGCAGTTGGATGCAGTGGTGATATTCTGATACCCTGCGCTGTACAGCTGGTCGCAGAGCAGACGGATAAGGTCGGGGTTATCGTCAACAAGAAAAAGCTTGGCCTGATAAATGCTGTTCATACGGATATCCTCCATGATTGCCCTCTCAAATTTATGTATTACTGTATTGAGCCTATAATGCTCTGATTTCAAAGCCTGTCAAGAGCTTAGCCTGATTTTTAAGAGATCTTGATTTCTATTCTAATAGAATAAACGAAACACGGCTATCGTTCTCTGCAAAACTTAAGCTGAAATTAAGCTGAGCATCGGGAAGCCTTAATCTGGGCAGTGTATCCTGAAGATGTTCCAAAACGCAGACAACACAAAAAGGAGCGTTATGCAATGAAAAATATCATCGAGACGAAACAACTCTGCAAGACCTACGGAAACCGCCGGGTAGTGGATGACCTGAACCTTCATCTGCCGGAGAGCTGTGTTTATGGTTTTCTGGGGCCGAACGGCGCAGGCAAATCCACGACGATAAAAATGCTGCTGGGACTTATCCATCCGACCGGCGGAAGCATCCGGCTGTTCGGTCAGCCTCTCACCGAAACAAACCGCATCAGCCTGCTCCGCCAGACCGGAAGCATCATCGAATCCCCGGCAGGCTATCTGCACCTGACCGCCGAGGAGAATTTGAAGATCGTTGCTGACCTGAAAGGTGTTTCTTATAAAGATATCGATCGGGTGCTGGAGATCGTCAGTTACTTTGTACCGTGGGGGTATTATGTTCCGCTGAGTGGTTATGAGGTCAAAGTCTGGAATCAGGCCGACCATACCGTTCTGTACGGCACCCGGGCAATGAACTGGGGATTGCTGAGCTTTTCCGCTCTGCTGGCGGTGTTTTTTCTCGCCGCTGCATGGCGTGTGATGAAAAATAAGGAGATGTGACCGATGCTGAAACGCTGTATCACGGCGGAAAACCGCAAACTTCATGCTTCGCCCATCTGGGTGATATTCTTTGTCCTGCCCCTCATCTCGGCAGGTTACGGAACCTTCAACTACATGCAGAACCTCGAAATTTTAAAGGATGGCTGGTATAGTCTCTGGACACAGCACACCCTCTTTTACTCCATGTTCTTCTTCCCGGCAATGGTGGCTGTTTATGCCGCCTACCTGTGGCGGCTGGAACATCTGGGCCATAACTGGAACCTCATCATGGCAGCACCGGTCCAGCCCATCGACCTGTTTACGGCCAAGTTTATTGTTGTCATCAAGCTGGCTGTCCTGACCCACGGGTTCGTTTTTCTGCTGTATACGATCTGCGGAAAACTCTTTGCAAAGCTTCCCGGTTGGCCGCCGGTCATCCTGCTGGTGTTTCTGCTGCGAGGTGCCGTGGGTGCGATGGCGGTCATTGCATTGCAGCTGGTGCTGTCCATGCTGATCCGCAGCTTTGCGGTGCCGGTCTTTCTTGCACTGCTGGGCGGTGTCGCCGGAATGCTCATCAGCAGTAAAGGATATGCGATGCTCTGACCCTATTCCCTGATGCAGGCCGGAATGAATTCCAACCGCAGTGAGGATGTACTTTCGGGCGGCTATGGGATGTTTTTTCTCTCCTGCTTCCTCTGGTTGACGGCAATGTTCATTGCGGCAAAGCTTCTGTTGGAAAAGAGAGATGTGAAGGCATGACCGCAAAAAAGCCTCTCCTATCAGGAGAGGTGGCAATGCGTCAGCATTGACGGAGAGGTTTGTAAAAATCTAAACTATAAAATTTTTTGATTCTGCTTGCAAGAAACGACACGATAGGGTAAGATAAGCGAGAAAGGAGCGGATGAATATGCGCAGCGTGCTGCATTTTTTCAAGCAGCTGCTTATGACACTTCTTCTCATCGCCTTGATCGGTCTGGTCGTGTTCGGAATCTATTTCGGCTGGCAGGGTCATAGTCTGTACGAGGAAGCAGTCAAAAACTACCCCATTTCGACGATGTATGAGTCCATCAAAAGCCGGGCGGATTTTGTCACTTATGATGAAATGCCTCAGATCTATGTCAATGCTGTCATTTCGGTTGAGGATAAACGATTCGTGTCGCACCACGGCATCGATCCAATTTCCATTGGACGGGCTTTGCTTATTGATTTGAAGACCCGTTCGCTGGCGGAGGGAGGAAGCACTCTGACCCAGCAGCTGGCAAAGAATGAGCTGTTTACACAGGAAAAGCGTCTCGCCCGGAAAGCGGCGGAAATGTTTGCCGCGATGAGCATCGAAAAACAATACAGCAAGCAGCAGATTTTTGAGATGTATGCCAATACCATTTATTTTGGAAATAACTATTACGGCATTGCGCAGGCGGCGCAGGGATATTTCGGGAAGACGCCCGCGGAGCTGACCGATGCCGAGGCCGTGCTGCTGGCTGGTCTGCCCAATGCACCTTCACTCTACTCGCCGACGGCGAATCCCGACCTTGCACTCAAGCGCGCAAAGGTCGTTCTGCAGCGGATGGTCGAAACAAAGAACCTGACAAAAGAGCAGGCGGCGGAGCTGGAAACAGAGATCGCTTCCCTGAGCATCCTCGCATACTGAACCAAAGAAAAGCCGAGACAACGGTTTGTCCTGCAGCAGGACGGGTGTTTCGGCTTTTTTGCTTTATAAACGGTAAAATTTTTGCAAAATGGGTTGAAAAAACGTCCGCATTGTAGTATGATAACCGGGCTAAAACAGAGCGGATAGGAGGCTGATAAACATGCAGAAGAAAAATTATCTGGAGGAGATCCTTCACATCATTCACAGCGGACTGCCGGAGGCGGAGATCGCAGAACGATTGTCGGACTACCATGAGAACGATCTGGCCGATGCGCTGGAACATCTGACCCCGGATGAGCGGCAGAAACTGTACACTATTCTGGGTGTGGAGCGAGTGGCAGAGATCTTCTCGTATCTGGATGACGCAGAGCCTTACCTGAAAGAACTGCCGGCAGACAAAGCGGCAAAGGTCGTCTCGAACATGGATTCGGACGATGCGGTGGACATACTGGATGACCTTGAAGAGGACGACAAACAGGAACTTGTCAAACACCTTGATAAGGACGCTGCGGAAGATGTCAAACTGCTGATGTCCTATGATGAAGACGAGATCGGCAGCTGCATGACGACCAACTACATCTGCATCCGGAAGGATCTGACCATCCGGCAGGCCATGAGCGAGCTGGTGAAGCAGGCAGGCGAGAATGATAACATCTCGACTCTGTACGTCGTCGATGAAAAGGACAAGTATTATGGTGCCATCGACCTGAAAGACCTTATCGTAGCCCGTGCAGGGGATGAACTGGAATCCATCATCAGCAGCTCCTATCCCTATGTGACCGACCATGAAAAAATCAGCGAATGTATCGACCGCATCACGGAATACGCTGAAAAGTCGCTTCCTGTCCTGAACGACGCCGGAGAGCTGCTGGGTATCATCACCTCGGCGGATGTCGTTGAGATCGTCGATGATGAGATGGGCGATGACTATGCAAAACTCGGCGGCTTGACGAGCGAGGAAGACCTGAACGAAACCGTCTTCGAGAGTGTCAAGAAGCGTCTGCCCTGGCTGATTGCTCTGCTGTTCCTCGGCATGGTCGTCTCCTCAGTAGTCGGCATGTTTGAATCGGTGGTCGCAATCCTGCCCATCGTGATCTGCTTCCAGTCGATGGTTCTGGATATGGCCGGCAACGTTGGCACCCAGTCACTGGCCGTTACTATCCGTGTCCTGATGGATGAGCAGCTGACGACCAGCAAAAAGCTGAAACTCCTTTTCAAGGAAGTCCGCATTGGTCTGGTAAACGGCGGCATCCTTGCCATAATGTCCCTGTTGATTCTGGGTATCTATATCCACCTGTTCAAGGGTTATCTCTGGGGCGAAGCTTTCCTCATATCTGGCTGTGTCGGCATCTCCCTCATCGTGGCAATGGTGATCTCGAGTATGGTCGGCACTGTGATCCCGATGTTCTTCCATAAGATCCATGTCGACCCGGCAGTTGCGTCCGGTCCGCTCATCACGACCGTCAATGACCTTGTTGCTGTTGTGACCTACTATGGCCTCGTAATGATCTTCCTCATTGATGTGTTCCATCTGGGGTAAAATAATAGATAAAGACAAAAGGGAGCTGCGACGTCGCCGCAGCTCCCTTTTGTCTTTATAGATTTTCAATCCAGTACCGCTGGATGATAGAGCCATCTTGTGGGTCATAGCGTTCCCCATCGAGGATGCCGCCATTGGCCTGAATGGTCTTTGCAGAAGCAATATTATATCGGTCGCAGGCAATGCGAACCCGGTCGATGCCAAGAGCTTTTGCTTCCTCCAGAGCAAGCTTTAAGAGCTGGATCGCATAGCCGTTTTTGCGGTCGGAGGGCCGGATGCTGTATCCAATGTGTCCGCCGAATTCCAGCAGATAGTCATTCAAGCTGTGGCGCAGATTCACCATGCCGACGAGATGCTCGTTTTCGTCCAGAGCGAGATACTGTGTTGAGGAAACTTTCCCGGTGGGTGTCGTTTCCGGAGCCGAATATTTTTGTACGTTCGTCAGCCATGCGTCGAAATCATTGTACTTGTCGAGGGCGCAGGTGCCGATCAGGCGAGAGTCAACGGCAAGGAACTCTTCCCGGTAGGCCATGACCTGTTCCCGGTCGGATTCGGCCGGTTTGCGGAGATGAAGCTTCTGGGGCAGAGTTTTCCGGGCAGGAGTGAAGAAATCTGTCTGCTTCATCAGGCCGTGGCGGTTGCAGTAAAAGTAAAGCACGCCCTTGCCGCGGAGGGGAAAACGGCAGCTGGCATTGCCCTCCGGGTAGAGCTTGACGAGCTGAAACTTGTCGCCGGTCAGATAGGCGATGAAGGAAATGAAATGCTCCTTGGTCATGGGGTGGTGGATGGTGACAAAAAGCTCATCTTCGACGCGCTCGACGGTGAGCTGGTGGTTTTCGTCAGCGTTTTCGGCCTCGGCGATGCTCTGGGCTGGCAGAGCGACGCCGCAGCAGCTGACGACGGCCTGCCCAGTGGCGTGCAGGACATTGCCGCAGACCGGGCAGATGTAGAGCTTGGAGCGCAGGAGATTCGAGGAACGATTCCGGTTGATGACCGGCTCGCCCTGCATCAGTTCAAAGACCGACACGCCCAATGCAGCGGCCAGCGGCTCGAGAAGAGAGATGTCGGGCAGGCCTTTCGCCGTCTCCCACTTGGAGATGGTTTTTGCGCTGACGGCCAGCGTGTGCGCAAGTTCGGATTGAGTCATGTTTTTGGATTCGCGCAGCTGCCGGATGGTGCTGCCGGTGACGTAAGTGTTCATAGCGGACTCCTTTCTTTCTGAAAAAAGTATACTATAACAAAAAACTCCACACAACCTACGCTGCGTGGAGTTGGAGCTTGACGGTAGAAAGAAGACGCGGTAGGATAAAGCCGGGAGGGTGAATAAAGATGAGCGAATTTGCACACTTGAAGAATAAACTTCTGGCTGAGCAGGTAGAAGACCAGATCTATCACTATATATTGGATACCCCGGTCGAACCGGGAGCAAAACTGCCGAATGAGTTTGAGCTGGGTGAAAAATTCGGAGTAGGACGAAGCACCATCCGGGAGGCAGTCAAGCTGCTGTCCAGCAAGGGAATCGTAGAGGTACGGCGAGGGTCTGGAACATATGTCGTTACAACGACAAAGGGACTGTCTGACCCATTGGGACTGCGTTCTGTAAAAGATAAAAATGCGCTGGCGTTAGACTTGGTAAATGTCCGTCTGTTGCTGGAACCGGGCATTGCAGAGATGGCGGCGCAAAATGCGACACAGGAAGATATCGAACGTCTGCAGCGGCTGTGCGAACGAGTGGAAACGAAAATCCATGATGGTGACCGCTATATTGAAGACGACATTGCATTTCATACCTGCGTGGCGGAGAGCAGCAAAAATATGGTGGTGGAACAGCTGATCCCGATCATTGACACGGCGGTTATGATGTTTGTTAATGTTACCCACAAAAAACTGATCGACGAGACGATCATGACCCACCGGATGATAACGGAAGCCATTGCCGCTCATGACCCCATCGGTGCGAGATCGGCTATGGTGATGCACCTGAATTTCAACCGGACATACATCAAAAAGCTTTATGACGGTGAAGACCCGGAAGATGGAACGGTCGGGATTTCTGAATTTGTAAAATAATGGATTCCCTGCGCAAAACTTTCAGCGCAGGGGATTTTTATTGCAAAAGTTGTCTGACGACTTTTTAAAGAAAACGGGTTTCAAAATGGTTTTTCGGTAGATTTGCCGTGAAGAATCTCGGATATTTGGACAAAATGCTACATATATCCCAGATTTTTTGAACATATAGTGGGATGCAATCGGGATAACTTGCAAACGAACGCATGACGAATTAAAATAAAGCCATAAGATGTCCGACCGAAAAAGGACAACCGCAAAGCAGGACAAAAGAGAAAATGGAGGAGAATTTATGGAATTACGTTCTCAGACAGTTCGCACTCTGGCACCCGAAAATGATCCGCTGAAAATCGGCATGGGTTGGAAGGTAGACGACCTTGGAAAACCGCAGATCATAGTGGAAAGCACCTTTGGCGACAGCCATCCCGGCAGTGCGCATTTGAATCAGTTTGTGGAAGAGGCAGTTCAGGCCGTCAACGAGCATGGCGGAAAGGCGGCTCGTTATTTTGCAACGGATATGTGCGACGGTATTGCGCAGGGTCATGATGGCATCAATTACTCACTGCCGCACCGTGATGCGATCGTAAATCTGGTGGAAGCGCAGGCAAACGCCAGCGTTTATGACGGCGGTGTGTTCGTTGCCAGCTGTGATAAGTCGGTTCCGGCTATGCTGATGAGCATTGGACGTCTGAAAGAGATGAGTGCGATCGTAGTGACCGGTGGTGTCATGGAAGCGCACGCTTTGCCGAAAAACTATGTAGTAAATGACCCGGCCTGTGCCATCAATGAGCTGCTGACGCTGGAACAGATCGGTAAGTTCGACGCTTGGGAAAAGACCGGCGTCATTCCCAACGAACAGCTGGATTACTACAAGCACAATGCCTGCCCGAGCTGCGGTGCGTGTTCCTTTATGGGAACAGCTTCTACCATGCAGATCATGGCCGAGGCTCTGGGTCTGATGCTTCCCGGTACGGCTCTGATGCCTGCCACCGCTCCGGAACTGAAACAGGCTGCTTATGACGCCGGTAAACAACTGATGGAGCTGGTGAAGAAGGGCGTCAAGGCAAAGGACATCGTGACCAAAGAGAGCTTTGAAAATGCGATCATGGTCCATGCGGCGATTTCCGGTTCGACCAACGCAACGATGCACCTGCCGGCCGTTGCACATGAGTTCGGCATTGAGATCGACGCAGATACCTTCGACCGGATGCACAGAGGAGCGCACTATCTGCTGAATATCCGTCCGTCCGGTGACTGGCCTGCACAGTATTTCTATTATGCTGGCGGCGTACCACGTGTCATGGAAGAAATCAAATCCATGCTTCATCTGGATGTCATGACGGTCACCGGTAAGACGCTGGGTGAAAACCTTGAAGAGCTGAAGAAAAACGGCTTCTACGAGCATTGCGATGAGATCCTGAAGGAGAAGACCAAGGAATTCGCGCGTCCGGTAAGCCGGGAAGATATTATCCACAGCTTTGATAACGCAAAGGGCACCGACGGCAGCATTGCCATCCTGAAAGGAAATCTGGCTCCGGAAGGCTGCGTCATCAAGCATACGGCCTGCCCGAAGAACATGTTTGAAGCTACTCTTCGTGCAAAGCCTTACGACAGCGAGGAAGAGTGCATTGCAGCAGTCCTGCATGGAGAGGTAAAGCCCGGTGATGCCATCTTTATCCGGTACGAAGGCCCTCGCGGAAGCGGTATGCCGGAAATGTTCTATACCGGCGAAGCAATCTGCGCAGACCCGAAACTGGCGTCCAGCGTGGCTCTTATCACCGATGGACGATTCTCCGGTGCAAGCCGGGGCCCGGTCATTGGCCACGTCAGCCCGGAAGCCGCTGTCGGCGGCCCCATTGCGTTGGTGGAAGAGGGCGACCTGATCCAAATCGACGTTCCGAACCGTCTGCTGGCGATCGTGGGCGTCAAGGGTGAAGAAAAGACGCCCGAGGAGATGAAAAAAATCCTTTCGGAACGCCGTGCAAACTGGAAACCAAAAGCACCCAAGTATACAAAGGGCTTGCTGAAGCTGTACTCACAACACGCAGTCAGCCCGATGAAGGGTGCTTACATGGAGTAAAAAACTCCTTCTGAAAAATTGAAAAGGCTTTTTAAAAATCAACTGCTCAGCGTGATTCTGCTGAACGGCTTGTGAAAATGCATCCAAAAATGGAGGAACATATTATGACAGCAGTTGCAACGCCCGACGCCACTCGGCTGATATTTGCTGCCGTGGCAGGCCTTATTTTGTTGCTCGTCCTGATTATCAAATTCAAAGTCCACGCAATGATCTCGATTCTGGTGGGTGCGGTAGGCATTGGCCTGATGGCTGGTATGCCGCTCACGGAGATCGTCGGCTCGGTCAATGAGGGTATTGGAAACACCCTGAAAGGCATTGCGCTTCTGGTTGGACTTGGTTCGATGTTTGGCGCGATCTTGGAAGAATCCGGCGGCGCACAAACGCTGGCGGTAACGATGGTGCGGAAGTTCGGCGATGAGAAAGCGGCATGGGCATTAGGAATCACGGGTCTTGTCATCGCAATGCCGGTTTTCTTCGACGCAGGTCTTATCATTCTGATCCCTCTTGCGTTCTCTCTGGCAAAGCGTACCAATCGTTCGGTTTTGTACTATGCGATCCCTCTTCTGGCCGGTCTGGCGGTCGGTCACGCATTTATCCCTCCCACGCCCGGCCCGGTTCTGGTGGCTACCATGCTGGGTGTTGACCTTGGCTGGGTCATCCTGATCGGTATCTTCTGCGGAATCTTTGCGATGATCGTTGCAGGCCCCATCTGGGGTTCCATCTGCGGCAAAAAGTACATGATCGCGGTTCCGGAACATATTGCACAGCAGGAGGACATTGATGAAAGCAAGCTGCCGAAGTTCGGAACCATCGTCGGCATCATTCTGATCCCACTGGTGCTTATCATTGCAAACTCTGTGGCAAAGGTGGTTCCGGCTCTGTCCGGCATCCAGCCGGTGCTGGCATTCCTTGGTGAGCCTTTCATGGCACTGCTGCTGGCTACCATTGCTGCAATGTATCTTCTGGGGACTCGTCATGGCTATTCCAACGCACAGCTGGAAAAGATCATGACGAAATCTCTGGAACCCACCGGCATGATCCTTCTTGTTACGGCCTGCGGCGGTGTTCTCCGCTATATGCTCCAGAACTCCGGTCTGGGTGATGTTATTGGTAATGCGGTGGCAAACGCAAGCCTGCCGCTGGTTCTGGTGGCCTTTATCGTGGCTGCACTGGTGCGTATCTCGGTTGGCTCCTCCACAGTTGCAATGACGATGGCGGCAGGTATCATCTCTGCCATGCCCGGCATCAGCGAACTCAGCCCACTGTATCTGGCTTGTGTCACGGCGGCGATCGCTGGCGGCTCCACTGTCTGCTCGCACTTCAACGATTCCGGCTTCTGGCTGGTAAAGAGTCTGGTAGGCATGGATGAAAAAACCACCCTCAAGACATGGACTATTATGGAAACACTGGTCGGCGGCGTTGGTTTCCTCGTCGCACTGGTCATCTCCTTCTTCGCTTAAACCTTGCCAGAACAGACGGTCTTCCTTCTCCTGATCGTTTGTTTCATCTTCTCCTAATTCATTACCTCCTTAGAGGGAGCCGCTCCGGTTTGCTTTGCCCGGAGCGGCTTTTTCTGTATAAGAAAACTCCACACAACCTACGCTGCGTGGAGTTGAAAATAGCTTTTGCTAATTATTCTTCCGTTTCGTCCGTTTCCTCATCGGGGTCGAGGGCGATGGAGAAGACGGCTTTTTTCAGCTTGCCACAGCCCTGCGCCTTCAGGCCGGACTTGTACGGTTCACCGGCGAGGTAGAGGGCAAAGCGACCCTCGCAGAGCATTCCGGCGATGCTGGTTCCGGCACTGCCGACGGTGATATCTGCGGCTTCATCGGTGGGCTTGGTGGGAGAAAACTCACCCAGCGAAACTTCAAACAGTTCGCTGCCCTCAAGGTCTGTCTCAAGGGTCAGGTGGGCGTTGTGGCGGACAAAGGGGGTCTTGTTGCAGACCTGCGGTGTGACGGTGCTGACCGTAACGATGGCGTTGTCGCCGTCGATTTTGGTCTTTCCGGCAGGCAGGGTGTTGATATCCCGTGCCATGACGTACTCGATGACCGTATCGAGGTTGTCGGACATGCCGAGGTAATTGGGGAGATTGTTCAGGGTATCATAGATCATGGAAAATCCTCCGAATTTTTTATTCCAGCACCACGTCTTCGCTGAGAACCTGACCGATGGGCTTTGCAATGCAGAGGTCGGCTTCCTCGTCGGCGTTGGTGGGCTGCATGTTGATGACAACGAGATGGCGACCCCGGAAATACCGGATAAGCCCGGCGGCAGGGTAGACCACGAGACTGGTGCCGCCAATGATGAGAGCATCCGCTTTCCGGATGGCGGAGACTGCGCCGGACAGAACGCCCTCGTCCAAGCCCTCCTCGTAGAGAACGACGTCCGGTTTCACGATGCCGCCGCACTTCGGGCAGTGAGGAACACCGGTGGAGTTGGCGATGAAATCCACATCGTAGAATGCGCCGCAGTCCACACAGTAATTGCGCAGGGTGCTGCCGTGCAGCTCGTAGACCGTCTTGGAACCGGCTGCCTGATGCAGACCGTCGATGTTCTGGGTGACGATGGCTTTCAGTTTGCCCTCCCGTTCCAGTTTTGCCAGACGCAGGTGGGCGGCGTTGGGCTTTGCCCCCTTGACGATGAGCTTATCCCGGTAGAATTTGTAGAACTCCTCCGGATGCTCTTCCCAGAAAGTGTGGCTTAAAATCGTTTCCGGCGGATAGGCGTACTTCTGGTGATACAGGCCGTCGACGCTCCGGAAATCCGGGATTCCGCTCTCGGTCGAAACGCCTGCTCCGCCGAAAAACACGATGTTATTGCTCTCTGCAATGATCTTTTCCAGTGCTGGTACCATAAGAATCGCCCCTTTCAAACGCTATTCTATTGGAAGTATAGCATAGTTTGAAAGGAAATCAACCTCAATCGATCGTCGTCTTGGTTCTTCCCACGCCGATGACGGCGGTAGTGATCTTTTTCCATGTGTCGCAGCCGCAGACACCATCCACGGTCAGGCTGGTGCGCCGCTGGTATCCTCGCAGGGCTTCTTCGGTTCGGGTGCCGAACAGTCCGTCGATGCGGCTCCCGGTCTGGTAGCCGAGGGTGGACAGGGCGTCCTGCAGGATCATGACGTAGCATCCGCGGCTCCCACGCCGCAGGGTGGGATACCCGGCAGTGGTGCCGCTGCAGGCAGGCGTTCCGTACCGGCGGTCAAAGTGTACCCATGTCGGCGTCTGGCTCAGCGGTTCCACATAGCCCCATGCACCAGTGGCACGGGCAGCATTGTAGATGGCCGTCCGCTGCGCGCTGGACAGGCTCTGTCCGACGTCAAAGGCGACGCCGGCATAGTGCTGGCTTCGGGTGCCGTGTCCGCCCTCCCAGATGCGGCGGAACGCATAGCCCACCGGAATGCCTTTGCCGTATTTGCGCCGGGTCAGGTTCCATGCTTCCATGGCGGCGATGGTCGTCCAAAGCACCGGACTTCCGGATTTGCCCCGGAATTCCCGGAGGGTCAGGGTCGTGCCGGTGCTGTACGGCATCGGGTCGTTTTCGTTGATGCTGGAATAGGTGTACACCTTGTTTTCGTAGGCATCGTAGACGAGAAGCCTTGCCATAGGTCAGTCCTCCTTTTCGATTGTAGTATCCGCCGGGTCGCATTCGCAGCTTTGTGCCCGGAGTGCCGCCCAAGTTTCCCGGTTGACGGTACCGGTCACTTCCAGCCCGGCACGCTGCTGCGCTGCCCGGACGCCGACCGTCTCCGCTTCGCCGAAAGAGGAATTCTCTGATACATAGTCTTCACCACAGTAAAGGCTTGCACGGCCATTGAGCCACTGCTCGATGAGGGAGACGTCCGGCCCGACACTGCCCTCACTCATAGCCCGGCCGGGATAGGGAAGTCCCTGCTCGCTGTCACGGTCGGGATTGGGCGTGTAGGCGGCGAGCTGCAGGCTCAAGGCTTCCACTGCCGTCCATGTTTCGGCATCGACTACGCCGGTGGCAGGCAGGTCAAGAAGCTCCTGCACGCTCCGGGTGGCGGCGGCAGTCTCTTCGGAGTAGAGGTCGGACAGCGGCGGATTTTCTACGCTGTCGAAGTAGTAGGCGATGCGCTGGAGCAGAACATTATAATATAGAACAGCACTGCTTTCGGAACCAACCGTCAGCGGTGTGTCAGGATAGGGCAGACGTTCCAATGTGACGACCGGGCCGGAGGTGCGCAGGGCGGATGCTTTGCCGTAAAGGGAGTTCCATGTCGTCCGTCCCACCACGCCGTCGACAGTCAGACCGGCAAACCGCTGATAGGCACGGACAGCGGCTTCGGTCGCGGAACCGAACTGTCCGTCAATGGAGACAGACGGGATGCTGCTCTCATAGGCACTCATTAAATAAAAGTAGAATTGCAGTTCCCGGACGGCGGTGCCGCTGGAACCGTTCCGCAGGACGCCCGGATACTCGCCCGGACGCAGGCTGGACGAAAGAAGCTTGTTGGCGATGTCGTTGTAGACCTCGTAGAGCTTGTTCCATGTTGTCCGCCCCACCACGCCGTCGCTGGTCAGGCCGAAATAGCTCTGGAACTTCCGGACAGCGGCCTCGGTGGAGGAGCCGAATCTGCCATCGACGGTCGCATTGTTGAGGGAAGAATAGACCGTCCGGGCGATTTTGAGCCAGAACTGCACCAGCCGGACGTTCTGGCCGCTGGAACCCGACTGGAGCGGCGAACCCGGGTAGGCGTTGGGGGTGCCATTGTCGGACTGGATGCTCCGGAACTCATCGTAGAGTTCGTTCCATGTGGTTTGCCCCACAATGCCGTCGACGGTCAGACCGTATTTCCGCTGGAATGCCCGGACAGCCGCCGTGGTGCCGGAACCGAAAACGCCGTCAACCGTGACCGACGGAATAGCGGAATCGTACTGGGCGAGGGTGTTCAGCCAGAATTGCAGCTGCTCGACCGTACTGCCGGTGGAACCCTGACGCAGTACCGTGCCGTTCCATGTTCCGTCCGAGAGGGTGCCGCTGGATGTTTCGCCCTCGCTGGTAAGCTCGGCAAGGTCTTTGACGGACACATAAATATAGCTTATCTTGTACCATGTGCTGCGTCCGACGACGCCGTCGGCTGTCAGGTTGAACTGCTTCTGGAATGCCTTGACGGTAGCGGTCATCTTGGAACCGAAAATGCCGTCCACGGTCAGCAGACCGAGGAAGGGGTAGTCTTTCGTGATGCGGTTCAATTGACGCTGGAGCGTAAAAACTGCTGAGCCGGTGGAACCCTGCCGGAGAGGAGAACCGGGATAGCTCTGAGGGATGGACTGGATGTTGTTCGTCCGGACGATCTCGATATCGTTGCCATAGTAGTATTTGAGGATCTGCAAAGCGTTCCGACCCTGATTTGCCAGCGTGACCGTGCCCCACTGTTTCAGACCCGGGCAGGTGACTGATTTGCCGTCGCAGTATTCCGAGTAGTATGGGTTGACCGTGCCGGTCTTCCGGATGTAGGTGTTGAAGATGTCGTCGGTCAGTTTTGTCATGACCTCGAACACCGTTCGACCGTGGACATAGTATTGGTCGTAGCTGGTCGAATTGGTGATGTTGAAGCTGTATCCCTTGCTGGGGTACCACTCGGTGTAGATGCGGTTCAGTGCAAGGGAGATCTGACAGTGGATGTTTGCCCGAAGTGCCTGTTCCGGCCAAGTCGGGTATACCTCACTTGACGCGACATTGGCGATATAGTTCCGGAAAGACACGGTGACATTCTGGGCGGAGGCGGCAGGCTTGCCGAGGTGGACGGTGATATTTTTCGGGATGATGACCCGGTCGAGGACACGGGGAACACAGTTGATGGTGGGCTGTGGGCCGCTGCCGCCGTCACCGGAGAACAGGGAGTGGGTCGGGATGACGATGGGCTCATTGGGAACATCCCGACCCTCGTCTGCCTCGGGGAGCATCTCGGGCTGAGCGAGAGTGACCTGCCCGGCAAAGACCTGAATGCCTTGGATACGCACCGTCCGGTAGCCGGTCTTGGCAGCGGTCAGGGAGCAGACGGCGTAGGGGAGAACGGTCGTGTTGTCTTCGTCGAGGGAAAGGGAACAATCCGGAGTGGAAATGGTGTAGTCGCCGGCATTTCCCTCGGCGTCGGTCGTCAGGTGAGCGGTAAAACCGTCGCCGGTTAGGGTGATGACGACCCCTTCCACCGGCGAGGACTGCCGGGCAGCGAAGGCCTGAATGCGGAGGATTCCAGTAGCCATAATGCGTCTCCTTTACCTATAAAGTATCAAGCATAGTCTATTCGGAAATGCTGAAAAAAGTGTCAGGCCATCCTGCAGGAAAAGAGCTGTCCGCAGCTCGCGAACAAAAAAGCGTTTTTGTTTTTTGCGATTTTCTTTAAACTTCGTCATTCTTCACTCGGGTAAAGCAAATGATTTTCATCTTTTTTGACCGCATTTCTTCATTTTTAAAGAAAAAGGGATTTGGATTCCATTGACATCGTTCTATTTCAATGGTACAATATATCACGTGTTAAGGATTTTGCGGAAGGGGCGCAGACGCAGACAGAGGGGTCTGTTTCTACGCTCTTTTGTATTCTCTGGCAATACACTGAGGGAAAACTTTCGCAGAAGAGTGGGAATCTTGCAGGACAAAAGGTCCTGCACTCATGTGCCGAGGCACAGAAAATTATTTGGGAGGATAACACAATGAATATCAATTATGAATCTCATGCGATCAGCCGCCGCAGCTTCCTGAAGGCTTCCGGCGTCGTTGGCGCTGCAGGCATTCTGGCTGCCTGCGGTGGAAGCAGCTCCACCAGCACCGCTTCCTCTGGCGCATCCTCTGCAGTGGGCAGCTCTGATGTTACTCCACTGAAGGAGTTCATCAGCTGGGAGGCATCCAAACGTGAGCTGGAGAGCTGGAACATGCTGTACAGCCAGCTTTCTTCGGACTCCAATGTCTCCTGCAACCTGTGGGAAGGTCTGCTCACCTTCGATAATCTGGGTAAGGCACAGCCCTCTGTCGCAAAGAGCTGGGAACACAACGACGATTCTTCCGTCTGGACTTTCCACCTGCGTGACGATGTCGATTGGGTCGACGTCAACGGCGAGGTCAAGGCTCATCTGACCAGCAAGGACTTCTTGGTTGGTCTGGAGTGGGTCCTGAACGCATACAAGAATGAGGCAAACAATACCTCCATGCCGTCCGAGACTCTGGTCGGCGCGGCTGATTACTACGAGAAGACCAAGGAGCTGGGCGACGCTGCTGCTGACCTGACCTACGAGGACATGCTGGCTGCCGGCGTCGGCGTTGAGGCTCCGGATGGTTACACGCTGGTCTTCACCTGCAAGGATCCCTGCCCGTACTTCGATACCGTCGCTGCATACACCAGCTTCTATCCGGTCTCTGAGGATCTGATCAACGAGCTGGGCGTCGAGGGCTTCCGTGCCTGCGATTACACCAACATGTGGTACAATGGTCCGTACCTCATCGAGGAGTTCATCCAGCAGAATACCAAGAGCTACATCCCCAACCCGAACTACTGGGGTGCAGACGATTATGCTCGTTTCGACCACTTCACCGTCACCATGATCTCCGATGATACTGTTACCTTCCAGCTGTACCAGAACCGTGAGCTGGACGAGATGGACTGCGGCGAAAGCACCCTGACCACCATCCAGTCTGATCCCAGCAACGAGTACAACGATCAGCTCTGCGAGAAGCGTCCTAAGAAGTACAGCTATCAGATGCACTTCAACTATCAGAAGAACAACGAGGACGGTACTGCAGACGAGAACTGGAACAAGGCTGTTGCCAACACCGCATTCCGTCAGTGCTTCTACAAGGGTCTGAATCTGACCTCCTGGTACGCACGCACCAATAAGATCAACCCTCTGAAGTGCGAGAACGACTTTTACACCATGCCCGGCGTCTGCTACAACACGCAGGGTCAGGAGTACACCACTCTGGTCGCTGAGGAGACCGGTCTGGGCAGTGAGACTTACGATGGCGAGACCATGAAGCGTCTGCGCGCCAACAACGGCGATATCGCTGACCTGAAGAAGCAGGCAATGGAGGAGCTGAGCGCGATCGGCGTCGAGTTCCCCGTCCACGCTGCTTATTACATCATTGCCGGCAATACCACCGCTCTGGACAGCGCAACCGTCCTGAAGCAGTGCTTCACCGACAGCTTCGGCGATGACTTCATCGTGCTGGATATCAAGACCTATGTATCCAGCCAGACGCAGGAGGTCCGCAATCCTCAGCTGCAGAGCTTCGTCATCAACGGCTGGGGCGCAGACTTCGGCGACCCGGTCAACTTTCTGGGTCAGGAGATCCTGCACAACGATAACGCATACTATAGCTGCTACTACTCCAACATCGCCAAGATCGTTGACAACTCCAGTAAGAGCGAGACTTGGACTGAGCCGGCAGATTGGGAGAAGGATCTGATCGACTGCTACGAGGAGTATACCGATCTGGTGAACGAGGCAAAGGCGATCGTCGATGATACCGACGCGCGTTATGCGGCTTTTGCAAAGGCAGAGGCTTACATGCTGGATAAGGTTCTGGTCTGTCCCTGCTACTATGAGGTCGCATGGTGCCTGACCCATGCCAACGAGTACAGCAAGATCAACGCAATGTATGGTCCCTGCAACTACAAGGCTGTCAACTGGGAGACCAGCGAAGAGGCTTACACCACCGAGCAGTATGAGGCTTTCGCAGCCGCATTCGATGCTGCAACCAAGGCATAATAAATTAAAAAGGTTCGATTATAATGTTAAAATATACAGTTAAACGGCTTGCACAATCGCTTGTCACCATCCTGCTGGTAGCGACTCTCGTGTTCCTGCTGATGCGCTGCCTGCCTACGGACTATTACTTCACGGAAGAACAGCTGATGAAGTTTACCGACGCGCAGAAAGAAGCCGCGCTGGAGGCCGCGGGTCTGACCGACCCCATCGGCACCCAGCTGCTCAAGTTCTATAACGACCTGCTCCATCTGGACTTCGGCACGTCTCGTCGTATCCAGAACGGCGCGGCTGTCGTCAAGGTCATCGGCAAAAAGTTCGGCGTTTCAATGCGCCTTGGTCTGATCGCTTCGGCTATCTCGCTCGTCATCGGCGTGCTGCTGGGTATCCTGCAGACCGCGTTCAAGGACAAGGTCTTTGACTGGATCGGCACGGCATATACGGTTTTCGTCAATGCAGTTCCGTCTCTGGTCTCGTACTCACTGGTGCTGGTCTTCGGCTCAAAGTATCTGGGTTTCCCGACCCTGTACTCCACCCGTAATGTCGGTCCGTCCAGTGTTCTGCCCATCACCTGCTTGTCGCTGGCATCCATCGCAGGCTACGCCCTGTGGACTCGCCGCTATATGGTCGATGAGCTGACCCGTGACTATATCAAGCTGGCTCGTGTCAAGGGTCTCAGCTCCAGCGAGATCATGTTCAAGCATGTTCTGCGCAACGCCATGGTTCCCATGGTGCAGTATATCCCCCAGTCCATCCTGCTGACCGTCGGCGGCTCTCTGCTGGTGGAGCGGTTCTTCTCCGTTCCCGGCATGGGTCCCCTGCTGACCGATGCGATCCAGCGTTATGACCTGAACGTGGTCCAGACGCTGGTCATCCTGTATGCCGCTCTGGGCATTGCAGGCGTTTTTCTGGGCGACGTCCTGATGATGGTCGTTGACCCCCGTATTACTCTGACCGGAAAGGAGGAGGCTCGCTGATGGCTAAGGCATCTGATTTTGAAGGCAAGAAGCAGGACGAACTGTTCTACTTCGTGGATTATTCCCCGGAAGAAGCTGAGCGCATCGGCTACTCCAACTATTCCTACTGGGGTTCTGTCGTCCAGAACTTCCTCAAGCACAAGGTGGCTGTCGTCTGTCTGGTGCTGTTCCTCGCACTGGTCATCTTCTCCTTCATCGCTCTGGCGATCGGCAAGTATGACTATGCGACCCTCGTCAGCGACTCCTCGCTGGCATTCCAGCGTCCGAACAGCGAATACTGGTTCGGTACCGACAATCTGGGTCGTGACTACTGGTGTCAGGTCTGGTACGCAACGCAGGTCTCCATCCGTCTGGCTCTGATCGTTGCTGTCGGCGAGAGCATCGTCGGCGTCATCGTCGGCCTGATCTGGGGCTACGTCCGCAAGCTGGATCGCTTCTTCACCGAGCTGTACAACCTGATCGACAACGTGCCGTATATCATCTATATGACCCTGATCGCTCTGATCGTTGGTCAGAGCTTCACCATCATGGCAGTCTCGATGATCGCTATCGGCTGGCTGGTCATGGCTCGCCGCGTCCGCAACATGGTCTTCATGTATCGTGACCGCGAGTACAACCTCGCTTCTCGCTGCCTCGGCACTCCGCTGTGGCGTGTTCTGACCAAGAACATCCTGCCCTATCTGGTGTCGGTCATCATCCTGCGTATGGCACTGTCCATCCCGGCAACCATCAACCTCGAGTCCACCCTGTCCTATCTGGGCATCGGTCTGGGCATCGAGACGCCTTCTCTGGGTCTGATCCTGAGCAAGGTGCGTGGCTTCTTCCTCGATTATCCCTACCTGCTGATCTTCCCTGCTTCCATCGTGTCCATCATCTCCATCTCCTTCTACATCATGGGCAACGCTTTCTCGGATGCGGCAGATCCGCGCAACCACGTTTAATAGATTGGAGAGAGAAAAGTAAATGGATAGACAACCGATCATCTCTGCCAAAGACGTGGAGATCACCTTTAGCCTGCGCGGTAAAAAGCTGAACGCTATCCGCAAATGCTCCCTCGACCTGTACGAGGGCGAGACGCTGGCCATCGTCGGCGAGTCTGGTTCCGGTAAGAGTGTCTTTACCAAGACCTTTGTCGGTATGCTGGACGTCAACGGTAAGATCACCGGCGGCTCCATCATGTATGAAGGCCGTGATATGACCAAGTTCACCGAAAAGGATTGGCTGGGCATTCGCGGTAAGAAAATCGCAATGGTCATGCAGGACCCGATGACGAGCCTGAACCCGTTGAAGAAAATCGGCAAGCAGATTCAGGAGAGCATCGAGCATCATCAGGGTCTGAAGGGCGAGGCCGCCAAGAAAGCAGCCATCGAGATGCTGGCAAAGGTCGGCATCCCTGACCCGGAGCGTCGGTACGACCAGTACCCCCACGAGTTCTCCGGCGGTATGCGTCAGCGTGTCGTCATCGCGATCGCAGCGGCCTGCCGTCCGCAGATCCTCGTCTGCGACGAGCCGACCACCGCTCTGGATGTTACCATTCAGGCACAGATCCTGCAGCTGATCCGTGATCTGCAGAAGGAACTGGGCATGTCGGTCATCTACATCACCCACGACCTCGGCGTTGTCGCAAACGTCGCTGACCGTGTGGCGGTCATGTATGCCGGCCAGATCGTCGAGCATGGCACCGTAGAGGAGATCTTCTACGACGCATGGCACCCCTACACTTGGGCTCTGCTGCAGGCTCTGCCTCAGCTGGGCACCAAGGGCGAGGCTCTGCCCACCATCGACGGTACGCCGCCGAACCTGTTCAACGAGATCAAGGGCGACGCATTTGCGCCCCGTAACAAGCACGCGCTGGCGATCGACTTCGTGGCAGAACCTCCGTTCTTTCAGGTGTCCGAGACCCACGCGGCAAAGACCTGGTATCTGGATCCGCGCGCTCCGAAAATCGAGCGTCCGCACTCCATCCAGAACCTGCGTGAGAAGATGGGAAAGATGGGAGGTTCCAACTTAAATGGCTGAACGTGAAAAGCTGATTGAGCTGAAAGACCTTCAGATCTCCTTTGGCTCAGGCAAAAAGAAATTCGTCGCTGTCGACCATGTTAATTTTGACATCTACAAGGGCGAGACCTTCTCGCTGGTCGGCGAGTCCGGCTCCGGCAAGACCACCATTGGCCGTGCTATCTGCCGCATCAACCCGACTTCGGGCGGCGACATCTTATTCAAGGGTCAGAAGATCAATGGCAAGATCCCCAAGGAACTGGATAAAGAGGTCATCCGCAAGTGCCAGATGATCTTCCAGGACCCGATGGCGTCTCTGAACGAACGCGCAAAGGTCGAGTATATCGTGGCTGAGGGTCTGCTGAACCACCACCTGTACAAAGACCAGAACGACCTGCATGAGAAAGTCATGAACGCTCTGCACGAGGTCGGCCTGCTGCCCGAGTTCGCTTCCCGTTTTCCGCACGAATTCTCGGGCGGTCAGCGTCAGCGTATCGGCATCGCACGCGCCCTCATCATGGAGCCGGAATTCATCGTTGCAGATGAGCCCATCTCCGCACTGGATGTCTCCATCCGCGCTCAGGTGCTGAACCTGCTCAACAACATGAAGAAGTCCCGTGGCCTGACCTACCTGTTCATCGCGCATGACCTGTCGGTCGTCCGGTTCATTTCTGACCGCATCGCTGTTATCAGTAAGGGTCGTATCGTGGAGCTGGCAGAGGCTGAAGAGCTGTTCCTTCATCCGCTGCACCCCTATACCAAGGCTCTGCTGAGCGCAGTTCCCATCCCCGACCCGGGTCTGGAGAAGAGCAAAAAGCTTCTCGTCTACGATCCGTCCATCCACGATTACAGCGTGGACAAGCCGGTCTGGGAAGAGATCGCAAACGGTCACTTCGTCTATGGCAACCAGAAAGAGCTGGAAGGCTACCGCAAGGAATACCAGAGACAGCTGTAAATTGATTCAAGCTGCTGCTTGATTGTATTTTAACACAAAGACCCCGTCACTTTGGGAAGAACTCCCTCGGTGACGGGGTTTTGTGCTGTCATATTTTATTTTACCGAAGGAGTCCAACAATAAGGTTCGCCGCACCGCAGCAGAGCATGGTTAAAATCGGGTTCGTCTTGAATTTCCGCAAGGCGATGAAAGCGGCAACGAAAATCAGGATACCGACCCAGTTGACCGAAGCGAGAGCGACGGCGTTGCCCTGAAATGCGACCAGTTTCAGGATGGACAGACCGGCACCGGCAATCAGAGCGACAACGGCCGGGCGCAGGCTGGCCAGAACGCTTTGAAGAGCGGAAACATTCTTATAGCGGTAGTAGATGTAGGCAAGCAGGGAGACGATAAAAAGAGACGGCGTGATACAGCCCAGCGTGGCGATGATGGCGCCCAGAGGGCCGGCGATGCGGATGCCGACGAAGGTCGCGGAGTTGACTGCAATCGGGCCGGGTGTCATTTCGGCAATGGTGATAAGGTCGGTGAACTCGCTCATGGTGAGCCATGTGTGGCCGGTAACGACCTGATCCCGAATCAGCGGAATGGCCGCGTAACCGCCGCCGACACTGAACATGCCGACCTGTAAAAAGCTCAGGAACAGCTGAAGGTAGATCATACGGCGTCTCCTTTCTGTTTTGTGTGGTGAATGACTTCGAGCAGGATGCCGAACACGGCACAGGCCAGAATGATGAAAATGACATTGACGTTGAAGACGCTGTTTGCGAGGAACGCCAGAACCATGACGGCAATGTAGACCGGCTTGTGCTGTTTGATGACGTTGCCGCCCAGACCACAGACGACGTCGAGAATGACGGCGGCGACACCGGCCTGCATTCCTTTTAATGCAAGAGAAACATAAGGATTGGTGGCAAAGGCCGCATAGAAGAAGGAGATGACCGAAAGGATCGTCATGGGCGGAATGATGGTGCCGACGACCGACGTCACCATTCCAAGGAAACCGCCGACGCGCCAGCCGACCAGAATGGCGGCATTGACAGCGATGGCTCCCGGGCTGGACTGCGCCAGAGCAGCGAGGTCGAGCATCTCGTCCTCTTCCAGCCAGTGAAGCTCATCCACGAATTTCCGCTTCATGAAGGTGACGATGACAAAACCGCCGCCAAACGTGAAGGTGCTGATGTAAAGAGTGCTGAGGAAAAGTTTCCAAAGCGTTTGTGGTGAAGCGTGTTTGTTCATGAAAAATTGGATTCTCCTTTCATTCTTCCAGTGCGGCTCAACCGTAAAAACTACGATTTACGATATCACTAATATAGCGTAGCTGTGCAAAAATGGCAAGCTTTTGACGAAAAATAAAATCGAGGTTGAAAAATCGGACGTCTGATTGGAAAAAGTTCCGGAAAGCTGAGAGCGCATCTCGGTAAAAGTGCAGAGAAAACCGGAGGCTGACCTTCCCGGACAGGGAAAAGAGCCTCCGGTTCTGCATATCCGGATCAGTTTTTGGCGTGGGCATCCCAGCCGCTGGAGGTGATGATCTGACCATCGGTGGTACACCACATGGCCTCGACATCATCCAGCGATTCTACGATGGCTTGTCCTTCTTCCAACGGCATACAGAACAGGCCGGTCGTCAGGCAGTCGGCCACGCCGGAATCGGGCGTCAGGACGCTGACACTGTCAAAGTAGGCGGCAGGCCAGAGGGTAGCCGGGTCGATGAGGTGATGATACCGCACACCGTCCACGACGAAATACCGCTGGTAGTCGCCGCTGGTGACGAGGGCGAGGTCACTCATGTTGACGGCTCCGACGTAGGACGAACTGGAAGTGTAGACCTCTGAGGCGTTCCACGGGTTCTCGATGCCGCCCGACCACTGGGAGCCGTCCGGTTTGGTGCCGATAGCACGGAGATTGCCGCCCACGCTGATGAGGGCACTGGTAAGACCGCGTGCTTCGGCGGCCTGCGCCACCATCTCGACGGCATACCCCTTGCCAACGCTGCCGACATCCAGAGACATCTCCGGATCGGTCAGGTAGACGGTCTTGGCGTCTTCATCAATGACGAGGTTCGAGATATCGCAGTGCTGAGCGGCAGTGTCCAGCTCCTCCTGTGAAGGCAGGGTATTGTTGGCTTCGTTTTCGTTTTTCTCGGCTGCTTCACGGTAGTTGTGCCAGATGTTCAGCACGCTGCCCATTGCGATGTTCAGCTTGCCGTCGGTGGTGTCGTACATCTTCTGGGAGAGTTCCAGCATCCCGAGAATTTTATCATCGACCTTGACCGGCGCGATACCGGCATTGTCATTGATGGTCTTGACGTTGGTGATACCGTCGTAATCGTTGTAGATGTCGTACAATTTGTGGTAGGTCAGCAGATCTTCATGAAGAGCGTTCATCTGCTCGTTGAACTCTTCTTCACTGTCGCAATAAGCGATGACCTGCGTCACGGTGTCAAAAGCGTCATAGAAAATGGTGCTGTACCGCTGCGGCTCGTCGGCGGAAGAAGAGGAGCTGGCGGAGGAACTGCCGCATCCGGCCAGCAGGCTCAGGCAGAGGGCGGCGGAGAGCAGGAAAGAAATCAGGCGTCGGGTTCTCATGCGTTGGTCGTCTCCTTTGCGGCAGTAAAGGCGGCGTGTTCCTCCTGCAGGTGTGCCAGCAGGTCACCGAAGACCCAGTTCTTGTTGCTGGGGGTGACGACGGCCTTGAGGGGGATGTTCACCTTGGCCTGCTTCATCAGGTCGAGCAGGGTGTCAAGGTCTTTCTCCCGGAAATTTGCCAGTACCAGCGCAGGAGGATACGCGCCCGGTTCCAGCACGAGGGTACGGGGTGCGAGCGTCTCGACCTCGCCCAGCAGCTGAGCGACCGTCCGGCCTGCATCGGCAGGGGAGACGAGGAGGAGCTTCATGCCAAAGGCAGGAGCCATCCCTTCCAGAATGCCGCGGTCAGCGGCGGACAGATTCCAGCCCAGAGCCAGCGGAATACCGGCGTTCTGGTTGCGTGCGATATGTGCTTTCATAAAGATACCTCTTTTCAGCGGAAAATCATCTTGCGGTTGCGCAATAATAAAATAGTATACCACATTTTAAGGGAAAAGAAAAACCCTCTCCGAAGAGAGGGTGGAAATTCAGGCTCAGTTCATCTTCTTGCCGAAGAACTCGACTTCCTTGTTGATGAACTGCATCAGCTCATCGAACTGGTCGGGGGTCAGGCTCTGTGCGCCGTCGCACTTGGCTTTGGCAGGGTTGTTGTGGACTTCGATCATCAGACCGTCAGCACCGGCGGCGACAGCGGCCTTTGCCAGCTCCGGGACCATCCATGCGTGGCCGCAGGCGTGGCTGGGGTCAACGACGACGGGCAGGTGGGTCATCTTGTGGAGCATGACGACACCGGCAAGGTCAAGGGTGTTCCGCATACTGGTCTCAAAGGTACGGATGCCGCGCTCGCAAAGGATGACGTTTTCGTTGCCCTCGGCCATGATGTATTCGGCACTCATGACGAATTCTTCCAGTGTGTTGGCGAGGCCGCGCTTGAGCAGAACGGGCTTTTTCTGGCGGCCGACTGCTTTCAGCAGCTCAAAGTTCTGCATATTGCGTGCGCCGACCTGAATCAGGTCAACATTCTCGAAAAGGGGAAGATGCTCAGTGTTCATGATCTCGGTGACGATGGGCGCACCGGTAGCGCGGCGTGCCAGTTTGAGCAGATCAAGACCCTCACTCCGCATACCCTGAAAAGAGTAGGGCGAGGTACGGGGCTTGAAAGCACCGCCGCGGAGCAGGGAAGCACCGGCAGCCTTGACACGCTGTGCGCAGTAGGTGATCTGCTCTTCGCTCTCGATGCTGCAGGGGCCGGCGATGACGGCAAAGTTGCCGCCGCCGATCTTGACGCCGTTCACGTCGATGACACTGTCGTCCGGATGGAATTTGCGGTTGGCCTTTTTGTAAGGCTCTGTCACACGGCGGCAGGTCTCGACCACCGGGTTCGCCAGCACCCAGCTTTCAGCGATGGCTTTGGTGTCACCGATAAGTCCGAGGATGTGGGTGTCGCTGCCCTTGGAGTCGTTGATCTGCAAGCCCATTCCTTCCAGCTCACGGCAGAACTCGTGGACCTGTACGTCGGAGGCGTCCTGTTTCAATACGATGATCATAGCGGTTTCTCCTTTGCCTTCTCAAATCATTTTTATCGGCAAGAGGAGTCATAGCCCCGTTGCCGCAAATCACTACACTGAACTTCAGTTTCCTGAAGTATGGGCTTATCATAACACTTCAGTTTCCTGAAGTCAAGAGGATTCTGAAAGTTTTTTGAAAAAATGGCAGAATGCGCCGGAACGACTCGAGCCTGCGGCGGCGCGGTTTCGCAGAGATATAGAGGATTCCAATGAAGGTTCCCTCTTGACAATACTGTATCTACTGTATATACTGTACATGTACAGACTGTGCATCATCCCTGCAAGGAGACTTGGTATGAATCTGTTTATCGACAACAAAAGCGGCGCACCCATCTATGAGCAGCTCTATGACCAGATCAAGAACCAGATATTGAGCGGTGCGCTCCAGACCGACGAAGCACTGCCCTCCATCCGGGGGCTGGCGAGAGATCTGCGCATCAGCGTCATCACCACCAAACGTGCCTATGATGAGCTGGAAAAAGAAGGGTTTTTATACGCAATACCGGCAAAAGGTTTCTTCGTGGCGGCAAAGAACACGGAGCTGCTGCGAGAAGAAAACCTGAAAAACATCGAGAGCCATCTCACGGAGGCTGTCCGTCTGGCGGCATCCTGCGGACTGGGCAAGGAGCAGCTGGCCGAAATGCTCGACCTGTTATGGGAGGATTGATTTCATGAATGCACTGGAACTTCATGGCCTGACGAAGCATTACAAAGATTTTACCCTTGGGCCGCTCGACCTGACGGTTCCCGGCGGAACCATCTGCGGTCTGGTAGGCGAGAACGGCGCAGGCAAAAGCACCACGATGAAGCTCATCCTCGGCGTCTGTGAGCGTGACGGCGGAACTGTGAGCGTCCTCGGAAAGGACAATCACGGAATGGAGTTTCTCCGGACAAAAGCCGATTTGGGCGTTGTGCTGGATGACCCGGGGATCCCACCCTGCCTGACCGCTCAGCAGGTCGGAAAGGTCATGGCCGGTATCTACCCGAACTGGGATGCGGATGTCTATGCAAATATCTGCGAGAAATTTGCACTGCCGCTGAATAAAAAGTTCAAGGACTACTCTCGCGGCATGAAGATGAAACAGGGGCTGGCGGTCGCATTGGCTCACCACCCGAAACTGCTCCTGCTGGACGAGGCAACCAGCGGCCTTGACCCGGTGGTGAGGGATGAACTTATCGACCTGCTGCTGGATTTTGCCCGGGACGAAGACCACGCTATCCTCATTTCGTCCCACATCGTCAGCGACTTGGAAAAGCTCTGCGACACCATCGCCTTCCTGCATAAAGGAAAGCTGCTTCTCTGCGAAGACAAGGATGTTCTGCGTGATGAATATGCCCTCTGGCATGGCACGGCGGAGCAGCTGGCGGAGCTGGATGAAGCATCTGTCCTGAGCCGACGGACGACACCTTACGGTACGGAAGCTCTTGTCCGTCGTGAGGGTGTTCCGGCCGGAAGTCCGCTGGCACCGGTGAGCATTGAGGAACTGTTTGTTCAGATGGTGAAAGGAGAGACCCGAGCATGAAAGGTTTGTTATTGAAGGAATGGTATCAGTCGGCTGCCTATGGAAAGACCCTTCTCATCGCATCGCTGGCAATGTTCGCTGTGTCGGCGGCGACCCTGCATGATGGAGGAAAGCAGGGGGTGTTTCTGGTCTACGCCTGCTTCCTGATGGGCATTTTCCCGATGACCCTTTTCGCTTACGACGAGAGTTACGGTTGGACGATGTACAGTTATGCGTTTCCGGTCAGTCCGGCACAGCTCACCGGCGTGAAGTATCTGACCGGACTGCTGTGTACCCTCCTCAGCACGATTTTCGCAATCGCGGTTCTGGCCGTCTTCGGCGGCGGACTTGACCGTGGCTACATCACTTTTCTGATGACGGAATCCGTTACGGCACCGCTCATCTCGAATTCTGTTCTTCTGCCTTTGAGCTACCGCTTCGGCTCGACCAAAGCACGCTATCTCTACTTTGTCATCATCGCTCTCTTCGCCGGTCTGCTCGGCTTCGGCGTTTCCACCGATGACGAGCTGGGCCATGCAGGGGCAGACGTTCCGCTGCCGGCATTGCTGGGTGTTGTTGTGGCCGCCGTTGTCATCTATGCTCTCTCTTGGAAGCTCTCCACCGTATGGTACGGCAGATCCAGAGACGTCTGAACGCAAAACAAAAGAGCCTCCCTTGACATTTTTCAGGGGAGACTCTATAATAAGTAATAGAAAAGGTGCTGACCACAATGATATGTACCCAGTTTTCTGGACACTGGCTCAAAATTGAATAATTATGTTTCCA
>CAVBWT010000017.1:0-55014 GCA_963599235.1 Lawsonibacter asaccharolyticus
CCGAAAATAAGGCACTACACTAATTCAAAATGTCCTTGACAAGGGGTACAGTTTAAACACCCTCCCGGAGGGTACTGCTTTCGCAGTCGGGAGGGTGCGGCACTTCTGCCTTTATATCAATGGGAGGATCGCTCTATCAATTACAGGGTAAGCTGGATGCCGTTCAGTTTGACATCCTTTTCGTCTTTCTCCTCTTCCTTGTCAGCTACCTGAACCCGTGCTACATCCTTTGAGACAGCGTTCACAGCATTTTCCTGTAGGGCAGTGCATTTCACCATTGCGCAGCCGTCAAAGATGAACTTCTTTGCAATGGTATCCGGTTCCAGCGCAGCATCCAGCATCACCATTGCGCAGTCGGCGCAGGTCACACCGTCCGGATAGAGGTCCAGCATCTCTTTGCCCAGCCGGAGCATCGGCTTGCCGACGATGGCATGGCCGCTCAGCAGGCGCAGTTCCTCATATTCCACATCCGGGATACGGTCGAACTGCTCTTCCAGCTTTTCCGGCAGCAGCACACTGCCATTCACATGCAGATACTCGATGTTTTCCAGTGTGTCTCCGGCATCTTCATCAACGGTGACGTCCCCCATGACATATAGACGCTTTCCATAGCGGCGGCGTGCAGACGCTTTCAGCTCGATATCATCCTCGATCACCGCCACATCTTCCGGCAGGACGACCAGTTCAGTGTCGTCGGTAAAGAGCGGTGCCAGCGTTTCGGCATTGCTCTCGGTCAGGATAGCTTTCGGAGCGGCAAACTTTGCGCCCTTTGCAGCCAAAGCCTCGGCATTCAGTTTCGGGTCAACAGCGATGAACATCTTTTCCGCCCAGTAAAGCTTCGGCTGTGCCCGGAACAAAAATCCCCTGTCCAGCCGGGTCGTGCTGTTCAAAATCACCGCATCATCCGGATAAGCGCAGATTTTGCCATTGACGATACACTTTCCAATGACTGCCGACGCCAGAGATTCCGGGCAGTAGAGCTTGCCGTTGATGACGATGCCGCAATACTGTTCCAGAGCTTTCACGCCCTCCGGCTTGACATAGAGCTTGCCGTTGATGACCATCGCCCGTTTCTTTTCCGAGACGGACGTTTTTCCGTCCAGAGTTGCCTTGCCGTTGATGGTGTTGACCTCCACATCGTCTTCGCAGTTGATGCTCTGCACCACGTTCAATTTCACGCCATACCGGGTCAGCAGTGCCTGTGCCTGCGGATTTGTCAGGGCAAAAACGGCGTTCAGCTTGCATTCCCCATATGCTTGCAGAGTTTCTTCGGTCAGGTGGCGCAGGTCAAGGATCGTAGCATTTGCTTTCAGAGCTTTCATCGTTCATTCCTCCAACAGTTCATGTTTCAATAAGGTTCGTGCTTTCATCAGACGGGTGCGGATGGTTCCGGGCGGCTGGCCGAACATCTCGCTCAACTCACTGGCATTGTACCCTTCCTCATAGCGCAGGGTGAACAACAAGCGGTCGCCCGGTTCCAGCAGGTCCAGCAGATTGTCAAGTTCTACCTCGCCCATTGCGGCAGATGCCGTCTCATCCGGAGGTTCCTCGCCGCCGTCCGGTTTGAGGGAGTTCAGCAGTTCCTCTTCCTTCGCTGTGCGGCGTATCTGGTCGCAGTAGAGATTCCGGGCCGTGGCAAACAGCCACGCTTTGCACTGCCGGGTGTTGAAGCTGTCGATCAGTTCCCGGTTCTGCAATGCCCTCAGGAAAACTTCCTGCGTCAGGTCTTCGGCACGGCTTTCGTTCCGGCAGAGCTTCGCGCAGAAATGCTCAAGCTTCTCCCAGAACTCTTCGTACATCGTTTCCCACATCGGGGTGTCTCCCTCCTTTCTCCTCAGCGGCGTTCTGTCTGTAAGACGAACGGCAGAGGCAAAGTGTTTTAATTTTTTCAAAAAAAAATTAAGGCCGCCTTTCAGCGACCTCAACTTTTACTTTTTCTTCAGCTGTTCCGCCAGCTTTTCCCGAGGAGTGACGTAGACTGTCGTATAGACCTCATACAGCACCATGCCGGGTTTTGCACCGTTGGCCTTCCAGATGTTTTTCACTTCGGTGGTATCGACCGCCACCTTTGCACCGGTGCCAGCCTTGAATGCGCTGGAATAGAGGACAGCCAGCTCTGCGGCCTCCTGTTTGGTGGTATCCGGGATATCCTCGCCGCGGCTCATGACGACGACATGACTGCCGGGAGCTTTCTGGACATGGAACCACAAATCCTTGCCGCGAGCAGTATGCAGAGTCAGGCGGTCGTTCTGGGCATTGTTCCGACCGACCAGAATCTCAAACCCATCGCTGGATATAAACCGCAGGAAATCCGCCGGTTTCTGCCGCTTGTCGCGCTGTTTGTAATATTTCAGATAGCCCTGACTCTTGAGTTCTGCACGGATCTCATTCAGAGCCGCTTCACCTGTGGCCGACTCCACCTCGTACAGGACTGTTTCAAGATAAGCGATTTCCTTCTCACCCTCGGCCAGCAGGTCGACCAGCATCCGGGCCGCCGTCTGCTTCTTCTTATAATTCTTGAAGAAGCTCTGAGCATTCTGGCTGGGGCTGAACCGCAGGTCGAGCGGAATGGTGACTTCCCCACCCTCATCGTACCAGTTCGGCACGGTGATGCTCTTCATCCCCTTTTGCGCCAGATAAAGATTTGCCGACAGCAGTTCACCATACAGGCGAAGCTTTTCGCTCTTTCCGCTGGCGGCCAGCTCTTCCTGACGAGCTGCCTGTTTGCGGACTGCACGCTCATACATATTATGAACGGCCTTGTGGAGTTCCTTGCTCTTGGTGCGGAGACGCTCCGCACGGTCTTTCTCAGCGTAGTAGCCATCCAGCATGGTGTTGAAGGACTCCCACTTCCGAATCTCATACTTTTCGCCGTACTGCTTCGGCTCAAAGAAGGTATACTCGACCGGCTTTCCGTCGGGAGCCGTCACGCTGCACGGACAGCCGCCCTTGTCGTAAATCTCCTTCAGCTCGTCGATCGCTGCCATCAGCTGACGTTTCTGCTCCTCGGTCAGCTCATTCGCCGGCAGGTGTTCGCCGTTGAAAGCACGCCATGCGGCTTCCCGGCAGATCACCGGGCCAACGCCTGCAACGGTCTTGTTCAGAGCATCCGCCACCGGGAGGTCACGCTCACAGGCCGCTACCACGATGGACGCCGAACTCACGGCGAGGAAATCCGGGCGAGCCGGTTTGGGCGGCGTCGTGTAGGGCAGGCCGGGCAACAGCTGACGCACATCGCTGTCCTCAAAATCAACTCGCTTCAAAGCGTCGATGATCTTGCCATTCTGTACCAGAACCAGATTCGAGTACCGACCCATCAGCTCCGCACAGAGGATATTATGGACAAGGTCGCCCATCTCGTTGGTGCAGAGGAATTCAAAGTATACGATGCGGTCGCTCGGCTCCATCCGGACGTCAATGAGACGTCCGCCGGTCAGATGCTTGCGCATCAGCATACAGAACGACGGCGGCGTCTCCGGATTCTCGAAGCTCTCTTCCGTCAGGCAGACCCGTGCCGAGCCGCTGCGCGCTGACAGCAGCAGGCTGTAAGTGTCCGTCCGGGTGCGCAGGGTGATGACCAGCTCATCCCGGGTCGGCTCAAACAATTTTGCGATCTTTGCGTCGGTCAGGGTGGTTTTGAGTTCCGCCGCCGTTAACGCCAGTGTCGCGGCATCCAATGCCATAGTTCATTACCTCGTTGTTAAATTATGATAATTGCTTTGCAGACGCACAGCATCCGCAAAGCAATTATCTCTCTACTATATATTATAAATAAGTGTAGGGGTCACGGTTCTCACAGCTGACCTGAACTTCCAGTTCCGGGAATGCCGTGCGCAGCTTTTCTGCGACAGCCGCTGTCACGGGAAATTCGGTGGCGTAATGGCCTGCCGCAATGAGCGACAAACCCAGCCGCTTGGCATCACAGGCATGGTGATGATTTGCCTCACCGGTCAGCAGACAATCCGCTCCCTGCGCAATGGCATCCTCGAACATGCTGCCGCCTGCGCCGCTGATGACGGCCAGCCGCCGCACGATCTTTCCGGCGTCGGCATATTTTATCTGAACCGGTTCGCTGCCATCCAAAGGCAGATTGCAGCGTTTCGCAAGTTCCGTCTGCGCTTTTTTCGCCAGCTCCGCCACCGGGATGGGTTCGATTTCTCCGACCCGGCCGCAGCCCTCGGCGAAGACCTGCATCTCCCTCATTCCGAAAATACCGGCCAGCACCTCATTTACACCGCCCTCGGCGGCGTCGAGGTTCGTGTGCATACAAATCGCCGAAATACCTTTCTGCACCAGCTCGAATGGCACATCTTCCGGTGACAGCCGCTTGAGCGGAGAAAAGATCACCGGATGGTGGGAGACGATAAGTTCGCACCCCTTTGCCGCCGCTTCATCTACCACTTCGGGCGTGATATCCAGAGCGACCAGCACTTTTTTCACTGTTCCGCCGCAGTCGACCAGCAGGCCGACGTTATCCCAGCCTTCGGCCAGTTCCGGCGGTGCGATACGGGTCATTTCTTCGTAGATCTGGTGTACAGTCGGCATCTTCTCTCATCCTTTCAAAAGCGCGTCGATTTCTTCTGCAAGCGGCGTTCCATCGGGTACGCCAAGGCGGAAACGCGGAAGCTTCGCTTTCTGCCATGCGGCGTAATCTGCACCTTCGGGATACTCCCCGGTCTTTCCGAGCAGACATTCCGTAAAGGTCGGCTCCTGCTTTTCGCCAGTGTATTCCGCCGCCATGACCGCATACCAGCGGCCAGCGGCCTGAACCGGACGGTCAGCTACGAGCGCAAACCCATTCTCCCAGAGCCAGCGGCGGAGATCGCTGTGCCGGGTCGCTGGTACCATCACCAGCCGAGGGCCACTCTTCGAGAAGACCCACGGAGCCCTCTCCAGAATCTCCCACGTCGTCTGCGCCGAAACGCCGGCCAGCACGATGGTTCCCACTTCGCCCGGCGATAACACAGAAAGACCGTCGCCGAGCCTCAGCTCAACGCGGTCTTCACACTCTGCATGTTCCAGCGTCTGCTTTGCCTTTGCCAGCGGCCCCGGCCGCAGGTCGGCACCGATGACCTTCGGGAATTTTCCCGACGCCGCCAGCACCGCCGTCAGCTTGCCATGGTCACAGCCGATATCCGCCACAGGCTGACCCGGGCGGACAAGCTCGGCGGCAGCAGTCAGACGCGCATCCAGTGTCGGCAGCAAACTTATGCCTTCTTGGATGCCAGATGAGCGTTCAGCTTCTCGATCAGCTCATCGCAATCCACGCCGTGAACCTCGCAGGCCTCCTCGATGCTCTCGCCACGGGATGCCGGGCAGCCCAGACAGTGCATACCGATCTCCATAAAGTAGGGAGCGGTGGTCTGATCCATATCGAGGATGTCGCCGATGATGGTCTCACGGGTCACCTGCTTGACAGCAGCAGTCTCCTCGTCCTTCTTGAGCATATTAAAAATATCAAACATAGTTGAAATTCCTTTCTTCCGGGTAATTTGCGGCCTAAACAGCCGTTCTTTTATACTATACCCCAAAGGTAGGGTATTTTGCAAGAGGCGGACAGAAAAAAGCCTCCCCTGCCGGATGGCAGAGGAGGCTCAGAACTTCAGTTGTAGCTAAAGCTTAGTTCTGCTTCATACGAGCGAAGCAGTCAGAGCAGTAGACCGGACGGTCCTCACGGGGCTGGAAGGGAACCTTGCAAGCCTTGCCGCAAGCTGCGCAGACAGCGTCGAACATCTGACGCTCACCGCCGTTGTTGCTGCGTGCGCCGCCGTTCTTACGAGCATCACGGCAGGGCTTGCAACGCTGGGGCTGGTTCTCGAAGCCGCGAGATGCGTAGAACTCCTGCTCACCAGCAGTCCAAACAAACTCCTTGCCGCAGTCCTTGCAAACTAAAGTCTTGTCTTCAAACATAGTAGTATCTCCTCTTTGTTTAGTTCTTGCCCACGGAAGGATTGTAACCATACCTTTGGTTTTTCGGGACCATCGCGCTGATCGTAAGCTTACCAGGGGCTTGAATGAGTAAATGCCCTCGAACTGAGGACTCCCCTATTGTACCGTGGTTTTTTTTGTTTGTCAACCGAAAAACACGCCTTCGCCTTTCTTTTTGTGCATTCAGCCAAATAAGACCGGCTTCGACTTTACAAAATGCAATAAAAGAGGGTTGCACGCCCTAACTTCAGAACGTGCAGCCCTCAAAACTCTGCTTTGGTGAGAAATTACTTCTCGATGACTTCCTTGGTGTCGCGAGCGATCATCAGCTCCTCGTCGGTAGCGATGACCATGGTGCGGACCTTTGCGCCCCAAGCGGTGATCTCGCAGACATCGCCGACAGGATGCTTGTTCTTGTCGGTGTCGATGCGGATGCCCAGCCAATCCATGTGGTGGCAGATCTTTGCACGAGCGATTGCGTCATGCTCGCCGATGCCGCCGGTGAAGACGATAGCATCAACACCGCCCATAGCTGCGATGTAGCTGCCGATGGTCTTCTTGATCTGATAGTTCAGCATATCAGAAGCCAGCTGTGCGCGCTCGTTGCCGGCAGCTGCTGCTTCCTCAACGTCACGCTTGTCGCTGGAAACACCGGAGATACCCAGCAGGCCGGACTTCTTGTTCAGGATCTCATCCAGCTGATGGCCGGTGATGTTCAGGGTGTACTTCAGGTAGTTGACAACAGACGGGTCGAGGTCGCCGCAGCGAGTACCCATCATCAGGCCAGCCAGCGGAGTCATACCCATCGAGGTATCGACGACCTTGCCCTGATCGACAGCAGCGATGGAAGAACCATTGCCCAGATGGCAGGTGATGAGCTTCAGACGCTCGATGGGCTCTTCCAGATACTCAGCAGCCTTGTGAGCAACATACTTGTGGCTGGTGCCGTGGAAACCGTAGCGGCGGACGCCGTACTTCTCATAGTACTCATAGGGGATAGCATACATATAAGCCTTCGGCGGCATGGTGCTGTGGAAAGCAGTATCGAAGACTGCAACCATCGGGATGTCCGAGCCAAAGACCTTGCGAGCAGCCTCGATGCCGAGGATGCCTGCCGGGTTGTGCAGAGGTGCCAGAGGGCTCAGCTCACGGATGGTATTGATGACCTCATCGGTGATCAGGCAGCTGTTCTTGAACTTCTCGCCGCCGTGGACAACACGGTGACCGATGGCGTTGATTTCCTTCACGTCATCGATGCACTTGCCCTCGCCGGTGGTCATCTTCTTGACGACCTCAGCAAAAGCCTCGGTGTGGGTGGGGAAGATCGCCGGAGTCGTAGCCTTGTGGCCGTTTGCCTCGTGGGTGATCATGCTGCTCTCCATGCCGATGCGCTCGCACAGGCCTTTGCAGAGAACCTTCTCGCCATCCATGTCGATCAGCTGATACTTCAGGGAAGAAGAACCGCAGTTAATAACCAGAACCTTCATCTTCTGTTGCCTCCAATATTGATTTTTGCAGCCCGAAACCGGGCAGAATTTTACAGATTCCTATTTTTATTATATAATAGGGTCAACATCTTTTCAAGCCGTAACCGTGGCAAGGGTTTGACAATCCTCGCCGCCTTTTTTGTACATCCTGCCCAGAATTGTGTCAAAGTCCTTGTTTTCTCCCGGCACTCTGACAGATATTTCACAAACTTTCAACCTCTCAGGCCGCTTCGCGTCCAGCTCTCCTGTCAGGAGAGCCATTGGCATGTCGGTCAGGTCTGAGCGTTTATTTTCAGGCGGTAGGCCCTGCTGTCGAGGTGAACTTCTTATGAAATTAGCTGGTATCATTGTTGAATACGACCCTTTCCACAACGGCCATGCGTGGCAGCTGGCGCAGGCGAAAGCACTGGGTGCCGAACATGTCGCCGTCGCTATGAGCTGCGGCCTGACCCAGCGCGGAGCCGTGCCGCTCCTGCCCGAGGATGTCCGTGTCCGTGCCGCACTGACCTGCGGAGCCGACCTCGTTTTCGCTCTGCCTGCACCGTCCGCCTGTTCGGGTGCCGAAGCCTTTGCCCGTGCCGGTGTCCGTCTTCTCTCCGCCGCCGGGTGTGACGCTCTGGTTTTTGGTGCAGAAACACCGGACGCTGCTCTTTTGATGAAAACCGCACGTCTCCTGTTGAGCGAAGAATACCGCACCGCACTCAAGCAGCAGCTTGCGGACGGCGCGAGAAACTTTGCCGCCGCGCGGCAGACTGCGGTCGAGTCTCTCTGCCCGGACAGCGGCCTTACCGGACTGCTGGACAAGCCCAATAACAATCTCGCTATCGAATACTGCAAAGCCATCCTCGAGCAGAATTCGCCCATGACGCCCACCCCACTTCCCCGTCAGGGAGCGAACCACGGCGAAGCTCTTGCGCAGTCCACTGCCGGACAATTCGCCAGTGCCAGTGCGCTCCGGAAGCTCTGGGTCGAGCAGGGGGTCGACGCCCTTAGACCGTATGTGCCCGAAAGCGTCTTTCCGCTCTATCAGGAAGCGTTTTCCTCTGGCCGATACACAGATTTTTCCGCCGCCGGCCGGTCAGAACTCACCCTGCTTCGTGCCGCCTGCCAGCGCAGCACACCTTTTATAAATATCCGGGGTGTTTCCGAAGGTCTGGAGCATCGGCTGGAAAACGCTGTCCGCAGCTGCACCACACAGGAAGAACTTCTGGATGCCTTGACGACCGTCCGCTATCCGCGCGCCCGGATGCGCCGTCTTGCGATGGACGCCGCATTGAGCTATACGTCTGAGCTGGATGTTCTTCCGCCCTATCTCCATCTGCTGGGCGGACACCGAGAGCTGTTTTCTCTTTTAAAAAGTACAGCACTTCCCGTCTCCCACTCGCTCAGCCACCTTCGGGAAGAAAATTCTTCCTGCGATGCCTTTGTTCGGGCACAGCTTGCCGCGAGTGATTTTGCGGCGTTCTGCCGCCAAAAACCGGAGCCGATGGGCGGCGCACTTCGTCAAAAAATTATCTTTTTGACGTAATGACAAAACTTTTTCTGTAAAAACTGTCATTTTCACTATTGTTCTTCCCCACAGTTCGGTGTATCATTAGAGAGACATACTTGGATACAACGTAGAAACCGTTGATCCACACACTACGGAGGAGAATTTCATGGCACTTCACGTTCTGGACGAAGCCAACCGCTGCCTCGGCTGCAAAAAGCCGATGTGCCAGCAGGGCTGCCCCATCCACACCAACATTCCCGAGGTCATCCGCCTGCTCAAGAACAACCAGTTGGACGACGCCGGCCGGATGCTGTTTGAGAACAACCCCTTAACGACCGTCTGCAGTCTGGTCTGCAACCACGAAAACCAGTGCGAGGGTCACTGCATCCGCAACCGGATGCCCAGCCACGACCCGGTTCATTTTTCCATCATCGAGGATTATATCTCGACCACCTACGCAAACAAGATGGTGGCCGGCCCCTCGGAAAAGAACGGCATGAAAGCCGCTGTCGTCGGCGCAGGCCCTGCCGGTCTGACGATTGCCGTCCTGCTGGCTCGCTGGGGCTATGATGTCACCATCTTCGACGCCCGGGATAAAATCGGCGGCGTCATGCGATACGGCATCCCCAACTACCGCCTGCCCGACAGCGTGCTGGACGACTTCGCTTATCGCCACCTCGAGTTGAAGGGCATCAAGGTGCGCACCAATACCGCCATCGGCCGTTCCATCACCATCGACGACCTGTTCCGTGACGGCTACAAGAGCGTCTTCATCGGTGCCGGTCTGTGGAAGGCAAACTCTCTCCACATCAAGGGCGAGAGCCTTGGCAATGTCGTGTTCGGCATCGACTATCTGGCAAACTCCAAGGCGTTCCGTCTGGGCGATGATATCGCTGTCATCGGCGTTGGCAACTCCGCAATGGACTGCGCACGCACAGCTATCCGCAACGGCGCACGCCATGTCACCTGCTATGCACGCCGTGACGAGAGCTGCATCAGCGCATCGGAACATGAAGTTCGCTATGCAAAGCTCGAGGGCGTTGGTTTCCGCTTCTGCAAGGCTCCTGTCGAGATCCGCGAGAACGGCATCATCTGCCGTGACACCGTCAAGGGTGAGGACGGCAAGTTCACGCAGGTCGAGGGCAGCGAGATGTTCTATCCCCACACCGGCGTCATCGTCTCGGTCAGTCAGGGCTCTGAAAGCAACATCGTCAAGAGTACCACCGGCATCGAGACCAACCAGCGCGGTCTGGTGACCGTCGGCGAGGACGGCAGCACCACCCGTGAGGGCGTCTTCGCAGGCGGCGACGCTGTTATGGGCGCACGCACCGTTGTCGAGGCTGTTGCTATCGCAAAGAAGGTCGCTGAGTCGATGGACAAGTATATGAAGAGCCTGCCTGTTGATAACACTCCCGACCCCTACGCAAATATCCCCACCTTCACCACCCCGACCTCCGATGTCCTGACGAAGCAGGATAATCTGTAAGTATACAAAACGGGCTGCTGCGGTTTGTTTTCCGCGGCAGCCCGTTTTTGTTGCGCTTTTTCTCAAATTATGTTAAACTAAAAAAGCCGTCGAATGACGGCAGGTGCTGACCCAAACGCAGGCGGCTGATGTCTCCGGTCACTTGGATGTTTTGCTTTTACTCAGAGCGAAGCAGGCGGTGACGGGCAAGACGAATCTTTTTTGTGAAAATTCAACTTCCCTGAGCTTGCAGCGAAGGGAGGGATAGCGCATGGATACTTCTGCGATCATTGCAGCATTGGCACTGGTTGTCGATGTGGTTCGTGCAGTGTTTGACATTGCATGGCAGATTCATCTCGAGCGCAAACATAACAAAAAGGATTAACCGCCAATTTGCTTCCCCAAGCAACGGTTAATCCTTTTTAACCACAAGTAACCGGGATGCCAGCCGTTTGCAGGCCAGCACCTTTTCTATTTGTAGTATAGTCAAAATTTTTTGACTTGTCAAGGAGAACCTCTCTGCCCACAAAATCAACGGCAGAGAGGTTTATTTTCTTAGCCGCCGTTTAGTTGACCGGAAAGCTTTGGGTCTGGTATACTGTTCATAAATCCTTTCGCGGATTCAACGATTTGTACGCTTTTTCTAAAATTGTAGAAATGGCGTCTGAAAGGCTGGTGGACAACATACTTAAAGATTCTCTTCCCAAACTGCGAGAAAAACTTCTCGAAGCGTTACAGGCGGTACTGCCCATCGTCGCCATCGTGCTGGTGCTTTGTTTTTCCATTGCGCCGGTCTCGCCGAGCATTCTGCTCTGTTTCCTGCTGGGCGCAGCGATGATCATCGTCGGCATCATGTTTTTTACACTGGGTGCTGAGATGAGCATGACCCCGATGGGCGAACGGGTGGGTTCAGTCATTACCCGAACAAAAAGTGTGCCGCTCATCCTCGGCATTGCGTTCGTGCTGGGATTTCTCATCACCATCTCGGAACCGGACTTGCAGGTTCTGGCAAATCAGGTACCGTCCATCCCGAACATGACGCTGATTTTATCCGTCGCTGCCGGTGTCGGGCTGTTTCTGGCGTTTGCTTTCCTGCGTATGCTGATCGGCATCCCACTGCCGCAGCTGCTGGTGATTTTTTACGGCATCGTTTTTATTCTGGCGGCTTTCGTGCCGAAAGAATTTCTGGCCGTGGCATTTGACTCGGGCGGAGTCACCACCGGCCCGATGACGGTTCCCTTCATCATGGCGTTGGGCGTCGGTGTTGCCGCCATCCGCAGCGACCGCCACGCCGCAGACGACAGTTTCGGTCTGGTCGCGCTCTGTTCAGTCGGCCCAATCCTTGCGGTGCTGATTCTGGGCATCGCCTTCAATGCCAGCGACAGCACCTATGTTCCGCCTGTTCTGCCCGAAGTGGATGACTCGGTGGAGCTGTGGCAGCTCTTCCACGATGGCTTGCCGACCTACATCCACGAGATAGCGACTTCGCTGCTTCCAATTATCATCATGTTCGGCGTTTTTCAGTTCGCTGCACTCCGGCTCGACAAGCGGACGCTGGGTCGAATCGCCGTTGGTCTGGCCTATACTTATGTCGGACTTGTCCTCTTCCTGACCGGTGCAAATGTCGGCTTTATGCCTGCCGGTAATTATCTGGGTCAGGTCCTCGCCGGACAGAGCTTCCGCTGGGTGCTGATTCCCATCGGAATGCTCATTGGTTATTTCATCGTCAGAGCCGAGCCTGCGGTCTACGTCCTGAACAAGCAGGTCGAGGAAGTCACAGATGGAGCCATTTCTGCCAAAGCGATGGGTGCAGCACTCTCCGCCGGTGTCTCCATCTCGGTCGGTCTGGCGATGGTGCGTGTCCTGACCGGCATCTCGATTTTGTGGTTTCTCATCCCGGGCTATGCGTTCGCTATTGGCATCTCGTTCATTGTGCCGAAACTGTTCACCGCCATTGCGTTCGATGCCGGCGGTGTTGCGTCCGGCCCAATGACGGCAACTTTCCTGCTGCCGCTGGCACAGGGTGCGTGCGTAGCCGTGGGCGGAAACATCGTTACCGACGCTTTCGGCGTGGTCGCGATGGTCGCCATGACGCCGCTCATCACGGTGCAGCTGATGGGTCTGGTAGCGGAGCTGAAAAACCGTAAAGCGCGCAAGGCACAGCCTGCCCTCGCAGCGGCGATGGCCTTTGCCGACCTGTCGGATGATGCCATCATCGAGCTGTAAAGGAGGATGTCCGTGAATACATTATATTGGCTCATCACCATCACCGACCGCCGTTCCACCGACGCTTTCCTTAAACTGTATGAAGCACAGGGCGTGAATGTCAACCTGCGCACCGTCGGTTCGGGTACGGCTGTCCGTGAGGTGCTGGCGACTCTCGGCCTTGAAAAGTCCGAAAAGGCCGTGCTGCTCTCCATCGTCACCGCCGACACTTGGCCGAAGATCCAGAAAACCCTTTGCCGTCAGATGCGGATCGACGTTCCCGGAACCGGCATTGCCTTTATTATCCCAGTCAGCAGCATCGGCGGCAAGCGTGCCCTGCTGTTTCTGACTGAAAACCAGAAGCTCGAGCTGAAGGAGGAAAGCACCTTGAAAGATACTCGCTATGAGCTGCTGCTCGTCATCGCCAATCAGGGCTATACCGGCTCCATCATGGATGCGGCCCGTGCCGAAGGCGCAGGCGGCGGAACCGTTATCCACGCCAAGGGTACCGGAATGGAGGGAGCTGCCCGGTTCCTCGGCGTTGACCTCGTAAACGAAAAAGAGGTGGTGCTGATCGTCAGCCGCACCACCCAGAAAAACAAGATCATGTCCGCCATTATGAAAAACGCCGACCCGAAGGCCGGTGCGATCGTCTTCTCTCTGCCTGTCACCGATACCGCCGGCCTCCGCCTGCTGGATGAAACGGATGAGACGGTGTAAAGTCAGGCTGTGTTCTGCTTGACAAAAGGCAGAAATTCAACTATACTACAAACAGAAAAGGTACTGTCTGCAAGGGTCAGCTCCTGTACCCGAGATCATTCAACAAAGAGATTGACTGCTCGAGTTTGCTAGGCTGTGGCGGTCAATCTTTTTTGTTTTGCTTGTCATCAATGTACTGCATAATTTTCAGCGTGATGTCGACGGTATCATAAATCACAGCGACTATGAGCGTCAGCAACGCCAGAACCTCCAGCAGAGTCATCGTGCATCCCCCCTTGCCGTCAGGCACCGGGAAGATTCGCTTTTCAAAAAAGTCCATTTCCCGGCTCGCCTGATTCGTTCGTAAGAATCTTCAGCGAGTGGGTGCAGGAGCATGACCACCTATCAATGCAGGCAGTACCAGTTCGCCGTCTTCGGACGGCGTTTTTATTTTACCATAGATTTCGCTGGATGACAATATTCTTTGAAATACGCTCCTTTTTCGTTGAAATACATTTCATGCCCAGAGGAATTATCTGGCGTGGATTTTTTCATGATTTTCCTGTATCATAGAGAAGAGATATGGGAGGTGTTGACATGAATCCATCCAAAATGAAACAACTGCTCTGCAATGCGGCAGCTATCACGTTCGGTAATGCGCTTTACTCGCTTGCGGTCGCCGTCTTTCTGGAACCTGCCGGGCTTATCACCGGCGGTGCGACCGGCATCGCACTGGCCGTCGGACGGCTGACCGGACTTTCCGTTTCAGGCGTCCTGCTGGTCTTCAACCTTGCTATGCTGGTCTGGGGCTGGGTGGTGCTTGGCCGGGCTTTTGCCCTCAACACCCTCGCAAGCAGTCTGCTGAGTCCGTTTTTCCTTGAGGCATGGCAGCGGATGCTGGCCGGACGTATCCCGACCGACGATATCATCCTCTGCACCATCTTTTCCGGTCTTGGCATCGGCGTTGCGCTGGGCATCGTCCTGCGCTCCGGTGCATCGACCGGCGGCATGGATATTCCGCCGCTGGTGCTGCATAAATGGTTCCATCTTCCGGTCTCGGCAACGATGATGGCTTTTGATATAGCCATCCTGTTAGTGCAGGCGGTGTTCAGCCCGGTACGGCAGGTACTATATGGCATCGTGATGATCATCATCCACACCATCGTCATGGACAAGATGCTCCTGCTCGGCAGCAGCAAGACACAGGTGAAGATCATCAGCACCAAGTCGGACGAGATCCTGTCCGCCATCCTCAGCGATATCGACCGTGGTGTTACCATCCTGCACAGCGAGGGCGGCTATACCCGGGAACCGGCCTCCCTGCTTCTGACGGTCGTTTCCAACCGGGAACTTCCCAGATTGGAACGGCTCGTCCACAGCATCGACCCGGAGTGTTTCATGATCGTCAGCCGGGTCACGGAGGTCGCCGGACGTGGTTTCTCACTGGACAAAAACTACCAATGATCGGCTGCAAAAAAGCGAGAAGAGTTTCGGCTCTCCTCGCTTTTCATTTACATCAAAGGTGCGATCGCTTTCAGTGCGACGCCCATTGCATGAAGGAAGGGGTGGTTCTGCCAGATGCTTTCCCGGGTCGCTTCCACCGTGCGGCACTGTTCCAGCGTCATCTGGAAATCCCGTTCAATGTCCGGGATGCAGGCGGTGTCCACCATCCAGACCGCATTCTCAAAGTGATGGTACAAACTGCGGTAATCGAGGTTGATGGTGCCGACCACGGCCTCCCGGTCATCCACCACAAAAACTTTTGCATGTACAAAACCGGGCGTCCACTCGCTGATCTTGACGCCTGATTTCAACAGGGCGGCGTAGTGCGTCTTTGCCAGCGAATAGGCGAACTTCTTATCCGGCACACCGGGCAGAATGAGGTGAACATCCACGCCGCGCTCTGCTGCAAACCGAAGAGCCAGCTCCATTTCACCATCCAGAATCAGATAGGGCGTCATGATATGGACATACTGCTGTGCCCGGTTGAGCAGGTCGATATAGACCATCTCGCCGACTCGCTCACCATCCAGCGGACAGTCTCCGTAGGGGGTCACAAATCCTTTGGCGTTTTCCGGCACCGGGATCGGCTCGTTGAGAAACTGTTCCAGCTCCGGCTCACTCAGGATGCTCCACTGCTGCAAAAACAGTGCGGTCAGGGAGCGGACGCCCTCGCCCTCCAGCATGATGGCAGCATCTTTCCAGCGGCCATATTTCTCGACATGGTTGATATATTCATCTGCCAGATTGACGCCGCCGGTAAATCCGACCCGACCATCAATCACTAAAATCTTCCGGTGGTCACGGTAGTTGTAGTGGGTCGAGACAAAAGGCATGACCGGCGAGAACACTTTGCACCGGATGCCAAGTTTTTCGAGGCGTTTCGGGTAATCCCGGGGCAGGGTCGAGAATTCGCAGGTGCCGTCATACATCACCCGGACATCCAGACCTTCGGCAGCTTTCCGTGCCAGTATCTCGAGGATCTTGCCCCACATCAGGCCCTCGTCGATGATGAAGTATTCGACGAAGATGTACTTTTCGGCCTTTTCCAGTTGGCAGAGCAGTTCAGCGAACTTTGCCTCGCCGCCGGGGAAATAGGTCACAGCGGTATCTTCCCGTACCGGAAAGCCGCCGCCCCTGCCATCCAGATACCGTGCCAGCGACGCCGCACCCGGGTTTTGGTTTTCCAGTTTCCGGAACGTCTTGTTCTCCTGCGGCATATGGACACGAGTTTCGCTTTCCAGTTTCAGGAGCCGTTTTTGAAGCAGGTTATGACCCACGTTGCTCTTGACGTAGAAAAACAGCGGAACACCCACGACTGGCAGAACAGCGATGACGACCAGCCATGTGATCTTTACGCTGTTGTCCATATCGCAGTTCAGCAGATAGAGAACCATGCCGACAGTCAGCAGGATGCTGCTTCCAAAGTAATGGGGAACCAGATTGCCGAACCAGCGGAAGATCATGAACAGGAGGCCGAATTGCAGCAACAGCAGCAACAGCACCAACCCAAACCGGCTGAAGATGGCACGGACAAGTCCCATCTTTCCCTTTTTGATGAGCCGCATACCGCCGTCCTCGATATCCCGGACTTTCCCTTTCATGTTCTCCTTGAGCTGTTCTGTCTGCACGTTGAGTGCCTCACTTTCAAATCAGTTTCAGATATTCAAACGCCTGATACAGACCGTCCTTGTCCACATCGCCGGTCACATAGTCGGCAGCTGCTTTGATCTCCTCGCCGCCGCTGCCCATTGCGACGCCATAGCCGCAGGCCTCAAACATCGGGATATCTACCTTTGCATCCCCGAAGGCGATGGTATCTTCCTTCGATGCGCCCAGAGCTTCCAACAGAACGTTGACTGCATGGGCCTTGGTGATATTTTTCACGCCCATATCGCCAAACAGAGCCGTCTCGCCTACACCGCCCCATGTGCCGTGCTGCATTTCCGGAAAGGCTTCCTGTGCATCGAGAAAATCCTGATAGCTGTGCAGAACGTAGCTGATTTTATTCAGGTCATCCCGGTACAGCTCTCCATCCCAGATCATGCCCGGGAACGCTTCCTGATAGGTCTGTTTCTTTTCAACCGCACGACCCTTGCGGCGGCTGTACTCGTCCATGACCGGAACAACAACGTCCTTGAACGTCCGACTGGCAAACAGGCCGTTGTTGCTCTCGAGATAAAATTCCAGCCCACGGGCATCCAGCCAGTCCACGATGCGGCGGCACTGGTCGGCAGTAATGAGCTGATGGAGCAGAACTTTTCCGTCCGATTCCACATAGCTTCCGTTGCCGCCGATATAGCCGTCAATGCCGATATCCCAGATCTCCTGTTTGTTCTCGGCCTTGCTCCGGCCGCTGCACAGGTAGACCCGGTGCCCATTCGCCCGTGCCGCACGGATGGCACGGACAGCCGACTCAGGCAGATGGTTCTCGTAATCCACCAGAGTACCGTCGATGTCGATCAACAAAATCTTGCTCATGGCTGCGTTCTCCTTATTATTCCGGTTTTATTTCCGCCGAAGTGCCAGCGCAAAGCCGCCCACTGCGGCGTGACAGGCCTCGGCCTGTTCTTTCGGGTATTTGCAGAGACTGCGGCCCTCCCACGGGTCATTGAACCAGTAGTCGGTATCGCTGTATCCGACCAGAAGCATCCCGTGTTCCACCTGCTCTGGGTCACAGTCCTTTGTCATGCCGACTACCACCGGCAGTCCGGCAGTGATATACTGGCACAGCTCTGCCAGCGGCGTTCCGGTCTCGTCAGCTGCTTCCAGAGCTTCGGCGGCTCCGGCTTTATCCAGCGCAGTGTTCACGGAATCCAAAAGCTCTACATTCCGGAAGGCATCCGCCTCCAGAAAGACACCAGCTGTCCGAAGCATCATCACGGCGCAGAGGCGCAGACTTTCCGGTTCCTGCGGCTCTGTCTGCCGGATGCAGGGAGCCAAAACGATTTTTTTCATCAAAATTCCTCCCGAAGGGATTTTGCAGGCTGTCAAAAACAGCCGAATTGTGGTATGATATCTACCAGATAAGTATAACGCATTTCACGTTGATTTTCTACATCAATCGGCACTCGGGAGGATTTTGGAATATGAACAATCTGATCATCGGCATTGCAGGCGGTTCCGGCAGCGGCAAGACTACGCTGGCTCTCCGGCTCAAGGAGCGTTTCGGCGAAGATGAAGTCCGCCTCATCTCGCACGACAGCTACTACAAGCGTCACGACGATCTGCCCTTTGAAGAACGCTGCAAGCTGAACTACGATCACCCGGATGCTTTCGACAACGATCTTCTCATCGAGCATCTCAAGGAGCTGAAAGAGGGCAAAGCCATCGACTGCCCGGTCTATGATTACAGCAACCACAACCGCAGCGACGAAGTCCAGCACATCGAACCGGCACCCGTCCTCATCGTTGAGGGCATCCTGCCGCTGGCCGAGCCGGAACTGTGCAAACTGTTCGACTACAAGATCTATGTCGACACCGACGCCGACGAGCGCATCCTCCGCCGCATCCTCCGGGATGTCAAGGAGCGTGGACGCTCTCTGGACAGTGTCATCAACCAGTACCTCACCACCGTCAAGCCGATGCACGAGGCTTTTGTCGAGCCGAGCAAGCGGAACGCTGATATCATCGTTCCCAACGGCGGCGAGAACACGCAGGCTGTTGAGATGCTGGCTCACCACATCCGCCGCCTCATCGAGAAGGCCAATATGATGTGATTCATCTCTAAAATAAATGGGCTGTTGCAAAATAAATGCCCCATTTTCAAATGATACAAAGGTCAAGGCGTTGACCTGCACCGGAACACAATGGCGAACTGGATCATTCGGAGTTCAAGGTGGTTTATCCCTCTGTGGGATGGCTGTTCCTGCTTTCGCCTATGAGGGCGGTGCGGTGAAACAGCCTGTTCTGCCGGAAGTCGTAGAAGAAGATACTGTTACCATCACGGACGAGGAAGCGGGCGCGCTGACCCCGGAGGGCAATCTGACGCTGGTGGACGATTACTACACCAACTATTCCGATGGCAGTGGACAGCAGTTCATTAAACAGTCGTTTTATCGTTGTTTTCTTGGTTCATTGCGGTGGTCGCACCTTCCGCAACACCCTCAGTGCTTTCAGGCATAAACAGGATTCAACGCTGGTCGCAGAGCAAACCACTATATTTAGTATTCATATATTTCTTTGTGTCAATATATGGTGTTCGGTCACGAGGACGGGGGTGCCATCAGGAATAAACATCCGTTTGGACACGAGGCAGACTTCCGCCCCTCTCCCGGCTTCGGCAATTCAGACGCGAGGAAAAGAGTGCGGTCGGGTATAAACACCCGTTCAGACACGGGGCAACTGTCCACTGAAAAGTAAAAAGCAGCCCACCGGGTCGCCTTTCCTTCCTGCTGATCTCTCAGCTCGTTGGAAAGCAACCTGGTGGGCTGCTGCATTTTCTATTCAGTTTTCTCTGCGACTGCGGAGCCTAACCGTTTCTTCTCTGAACTCTCACAGTCAAATATTCTCTGACCCAGAAGCCGCCTGTGTCGCCTCCCGCGCGCTTTCGTTCTCCTTGTCCACCTTTCCCTCAAAGATTGGAATAGCGCGGCACAGGTCATAATTCACGAGCCTCTGCTGCGGATACTCGACACCCGGCAGCCTGTAGGATCTTGTTCTATCCCAGCCACAGCTCTGATAAATCAGCCGCACAAGATTCTTGCTTTTGATCTCATATCGATCATCCTGATTTTTCTTTGGAACACGATTGGCCCCCTCTGCGTCCATCCCACACGCTTGTATTGCAAACATCCGTTTGGTCGGGTTGTAGAGGAAATGATAGAATTCCGGGCGGCCAATAGAATCAAGGGCGCTCCGGAAGACCGTGATGCGACCATCCACATATCGAAATGTAATCCCCAGCATATTCTGCTGCCATGTCTTTGCTGGCATAGATTTTCCTCCTTCCTAAAAAAGGGCAGACTACCCCCTTGGTGCTCAAACTCAATTTTTATAAATTTTGTTGCTGTCCGGGCATACCCGTAAGCATTCCAACCGAGACAAAACCATTCATTTGCCTCAGCTCTGACTCTTGGCGATGCTGCTCAACAGGCATGCCAAATGTACCCGCGATGTCATCCGGATAGTAACCTTTCCGAGGATTCACAGGCTGTTCTTCCTTATTTTCTTTGGCCACTGCCGCAGTCTGTTGATCAGCAGACTGCTTCTTTTTACGCTCATGGAACACCTCGGCCGCTACAAGGTCAAATACATAGAGAGCTTCACCCTCGAACTCGATTCGGTATCCGAGAATCTTATACCGGCAGTCACCGGACCAGCCCATTTCCTTATAAAGCAATTCTGAAAACAACCTGCAGGACATTTTCCGGCTTTTGCGCTTATCCGGTTTTGCAATACACCAGCGCAGAGCATCCCTGTCGTTTTCATTGCAACCTTTAACCACAAGCCGCTTCAAGTCACTGTTGAACATGATGTTGACATAGACCACCTCCTCCAATCCTGCAATGCAGGCTGTATTGAATGTGATGCTGTCTTTCCTTATTACAATGGCAGGGTCACGAAGATGTGCAAAAAGCTCCCTCCGGGCAACCTGATAGCCATCATAATCAAAGTTCTGCTCGATCTCCGTTCTCCTCTGTTCCCACTCCGACATTTGCTCCGGACTCAGTTCCGTCATCTGCTGATTCTTCAGTTCCATTGTCTGTTGATTCTCCAGCTCCATGTTCATCTGGTATAGGCCACCCTTCTATTATTTTCTCTGCTTCATGTAAAAGTTCTTCGAGATCTTCTGATGTCAGTGTACTGTATTCAGTCAGTTCTTTTGCTGGCCGCAAAATGTCCCAGTCAGCCGCATAGTGCCTTTGCTCAAGTAGATTAACTTCTGCAATGCTGGTAATCGGTCTTCCAAATGTGTCCTCCCATTCCGGAGGCAAAATGTAAATAGTCTGCTTAACTGTCTTTCCTTCGATTTCCGTTTGGTCATCGGTTTCCGCTTCTTTAGGCGGAAGGACAATGTTCTCCGTCTTTACCATTTCAGGCTCGTCCAGTTGAAATAACATAACTTTTTGGTCACCATTCTCAATAAAGTCACCCCGGAAACGGTATTTCAAGTCCTGGTCCCAATCCATAATATCAAACAGCGTTTTTGCCAATCCACGGCACGACTTGGACAGCGTACACCACCGCCCTTCGCGCAGCTTTCCCCAGTGAATTGCATTTGGATTGTTCTCATCACACGGGCGGACAGCAATACACCTATTCACTGAATTCAGCAGCAGCTCTACATACTCCACATTCTCAAATTTCTTAAGACAGGCCGTATTAAAGCTCAGTTTTCCATCTGCTATTGTCATTGCAGGGTTTTGCATAGTAGCAAAATACTGGGACCGAACCACCTCATAGCCACGCATATCTAATCCGGCCTTATATTCTATCTGCGGTGTGCTCTCCAACTCGCTCATAACACTTTCAGATACCTTTTGATATTCATCCGTTGAGAATCCGGTCCAGTCCTTGTCCAGTGGTACATATCCTTGAAGAATCCCATTGTCAATGACACTGAGCACTGGCAACGGTCTAGCTTTCTTCGCATAGGCACGAGATGTTCGAAGAAAATTTGCTGCTTCATATACAGTTCGAGAAACTATGGCTTCATGATGATTTTTTCTTCTAAACTGCGCTCTTTCACCATTGTTCTTTTTTGCCTTGTGTGTCAAAAAATTAGGGGTAAATGTTTTCCACGCCCTAATATCACCACAATGACGTTCGTTTGCGACAATCTCCGCCAATGTGCTTGCGCTCCACTCAAACCCTCCCTGCTTTGTTTTGCGCTTATAGGCTTTGAGTAGTTCCGCAATATCAGAAAATGAAACACCATTCAGATAAAGATAGTAGATTGCTTTAACAGTTTCGGCTTCGTCCTCATTGACGATACTGCATTAATTTGCTATGTGTTTTGTTCGGCGCAATAATTGTCTTGTTCTTATGCGGGCCAGTTTGGAGGTAAACCCATGCCTATAGACTACCCTGCGCTCGGAAAACGGATAGCTTTTTTTCGGAGCCAGTCTCACCTCACGCAAGAAGACTTTGCAAATGAAGTTCATCTATCCCGTCAATACATCAGCCAGCTCGAAACCGCTGCCAGCAGACCAAGCCTTGAAACAATCGTAGAGATTGCAAACACTCTCGGTGTTTCCACAGATGATCTGCTTGTTGATAGCCTGACACATTCCGTTTCCACAGCAGACACGGAAGTCCATCGACTTCTGATTGATTGCAACGAAATTGAAGCGAAAATTCTCACTCGCACCTTGAAAGAATTACGCGCCATCCTTTACGGACTCGGCGTATAAACAAAAATTGCCCGCATAAGCCACCGCTGCACCTTCTTTGCCAGAGGGTGCTTCTGTGGTCTATGCAGGCTACATGTAATTGGGGGCTACATTTTAGTTGAGGTCCAACAATCGTACAAAAAATCTATCAGCTCCGTGCCTACTGTTTGGACCGCAACCGATCCGTTCACCGACTTAAGCTGCGTCTCCATTGTCTGCCGTAATTCTGGCGCAAGTTCAGTCCTCTGACTCACTGCTACCAGAGAGTATCCTACTGAATCGTTCACCAAGCCAGACAGGGTTCTCCCATCGACCGACACTGCATCTTTCTCCAAACTTATCACTGCGTCCATTTTCTTTTTCCCGTCAGACCGAGGCAAGTTCATTAAAAACGCTTTGATTGCTGCGGCAACTACCACCTCCGACCTAGTCAATCCATAGGATTCAATATGTATCTGTTCAAGTTCGTGCTTCATACGATTTCCTCCTAATCGTGTGTCTCTGGCACCCAGCATAAAGCAAAATTCTATACATAGCAATCCCGTCCAAATAAAAAAGCCCACCGGGTCATCCTTCCCTGCTGCTAAGAATCCTCAGCAAGCTAGAAGGTGACCAAGTAGGCCACAGATTATATTGAGCCTGATTCGAGCTGTTCTCTGCTCCGCTGCATTACGGATCAGGACGAGCGTGGATCACTGGCTGCCGAAGATATGCGTGGGCAAAATCCCGGATACGAAAAAAGCCCACACAGGGCATCCTCCATTGGAAGGAGCAGCCTGCATGGGCTTTCATGGAATATCAGACTTTGACTGGATGTGTTTTACACACCCCTATTGTAATAAGGTAGGAACTCGGATGGTAGAGGGGTGACTTGATGACCGGCGGGCAAAAAGAAAGCCCGCCAACCATGTGGGATGCACACAGTGGGCGGACTTTCTACTGTCAATTCTGATTCAGTTTTTCGGCAACAACCTTACACCGCTTCTTAAAGAATGCAATTCCATACGCCCAGATATCATTGCGGCCTTCATTGCGAAGATACTCATCATATCTGCGATCATGGATTTGGGTCATGGCTCGTTCACAGGCTCCATCCAGTTCAGAGAGCCTGTCTACACTCTTAAGCTCGATAATTATTCCCGAATTGGGATTATCCGTTTCAACCATCAAATCCGCAAAACCATCACCTGACTCCTTATTGGAGAGGACTCCCCATGTTCCATTTCCTACCAACATTCCAGATAAGAAAGCGTGATAGAATTTTTCCTTTTCTGCTTGGGGGCCTTTGGGATCAAGAACACTGATGGTTTTGCTCAAAGTCCTTGTCAGGCTTTCTTCAATTTCCAGTGCGTTTCCTTCTTCAAATGCTTTCCAGAAAGCTCGAAGTCCATCAGAGTCTTTCAGAATCGTATTATTGAACAGTTCTTGGATTTGGTATTTAAAAACTTCTCGCACCTCTTCATTCGGAATTTTCAGTTTATAAACACCACGTTCCGGCTTTCCTTCCTGCGTGAGATATCCTGTCGTAAACAATACACTCCAAAGATTATCAATGCTACTGTCTATTTCATCGTATGTCAACTCCAGACGAACAGACTTTTCGATTGTTTCTCCAGCGACTAACCGCTCGATTTCATCCCGTGTGGTCTTATCTGCTTTGTCAACAAATCGCTTTACAAGGTCGTTTCCGCTGGTATTAATCCAGTACGATTGCGGTTCGGCATTCGGCTCTCCGCAAAGTCTGTCAACATGATTAATCACATCCCACGGGCAGTAAATATCAGCATCGCCAAAATGGTATCCATCATACCAGTTCTTTGTTTCACTTAGATGTGATTCAAGGTGATATGCCCCAAGGAGTGTTTCAACCTCGTCCTCCGTAAATCCAAATTGTTCGTCAAAACGAGCATCAGTTATCGAAAGGACCTTGAAATTGTTCAAACCCGTAAAGATGCTCTCTTTAGAAACACGCAGACAGCCAGTCAAAACTGCAAACTGCAATGCTTCATTTGTCTTTAGCGCCGTTCCAAACAAAGCGCGAATGGTTGCGACCATTTCCTTGTAATAGCCATGCTGAAATGCTTTATCCAGAGGAACATCGTATTCATCAATCAAAATAATAGTCTTTTGTCCATAATGCTTATATAAAAGCTGGGACAATGTTTGCAGCGATGATGCCACAATCCCGCTATCCATCGTGTAATGACCATCTCGAAGTTTTATCAATGCACGATATCTGCTTTTCTCATTTTCAGTGAGTTTATCGCTTCCAAGAAGGAAATGGAATCTTTCCGCCTCAATGCCAATAAGCTCCACTAATTGATACTTTGCATCCTCAAATGTAAGGCCATCCACATTTTTTAGAGAAATAAACACAACCGGATATTTTCCAAGGTACTCTTCGCAAAGCTCCTTGTTTCGAGAAATATAGAGGTCCTCAAATAATGCCTTATCTGTTCCGATTTCAAAAAAGTATCGGAGCATACTCATGTTTAGTGTCTTTCCAAATCTCCGAGGCCTTGTAAAAAGATTCACTTTACCCCATTGATTAAGAAGTTGCTCAATTAACCCAGTTTTATCGATATAGTAAAATCCTTCTTTTCGGATTTCCTCAAAGTTCTCTATACCAACGGGCAGCTTCAAAGCATCAGCCATAACCTACATGCTCCTTTCCGAAGCAGTACTCCCAGAAGCAGGTAATCTCTCACAAGGTAAACCCACCCCAGTGTAATTAGATTTTACCATTGAATGCCTGAAATATCAAGTTAATTACTTGTGGTGGCATGAATATTCTTTTACACACAGCCGATTATTTACAACAGTCCATAAGGAAGTCCAGCAAGTCCACACCGATGTCCTGCACGATCAAGTCCCCCTTGACCTGCATCAGTTCTTCGATTTGCACTCGACCTTGGCTGTAAGCCACAGCCCGGTCAATAAAGGCCGCCAGCGCAGGGCCGTCAACGGAACCGTTGCCCATGACGTCCTCCAGCTCCGCCCTCGCTTCTTCAACCTCACCGATATAAAATTTCACCACTGCGGCCGCAGCCAGCTCCCGGCCAACCAGACTGTATTCTTCGGGAAACAATCCTTTCATCTGCTCATTCCTCCTGTATGTCTCTCTGTGCCACCAAGGATATAACAGATTTTTGCACATAGCAATTGGATTTTTCCCCTGAACGCAAAAAAGCAGCCCACCCGGTCACTTTCCAACCATGTCTCTATCTACACAGTCGGAAAGCCACCAGATGGGCTGCATCATACCTTCACGTTATTTCAACTCTATCCTTGTACACCAGCACTTTCCCAACGCTATCCAGATTATCCGTTCCGAGCTGCTCAGTCACAGTCTGCATCAGCTCATCTTCCTTGACGATTCGATTCAAGCAGCCATTCCCCTTCTTGCCTTTCTGCCGCTCCTTGCAGTTCCAAGCCTTGTAGTGCCCATGCCGCCCCTTGTAAGTCCGGCGAACAAAAGGAGCACCACACTCCCCACAGAAAACTTTTCCGTAGAGAGCATGATGCTCTTTGCTGCGCCGGTAGATACCGGCCTTGTTATCTTCCTCACGCTGTTTCAGGATTGCCTGTACCTTGTTCCATGTCTCCCGGTCGATGATGGCCTCATGATCATCCGTCAGGTAGTTCGGATGATACTCGCGGTTGGGGTCAGGCTTTTTCGTGATGTAGTCTACTGGTGGGTTCTTTTGCAGGAGTTTGTCACCCACATAGGTTTCATTCGACAACATGTACCGGATGGTCTCAACGGAAAAGTGGTCCTTGCCCGTCTTGCTCCTTGCACCCATCGCCACAATGCCGTCTGCGATTTCACGGAAAGTTTGACCTTCCAGAAACCGTTTGAAAATCTCCTTGACCACCCAAGCATCCTTGTTCGGGACCAGCTTCCCATCTTCACTGTCGTAGCCGAGGATGCGGTTGTTCCCAAGGTTGTACTCACCCCGTGCAAAGCGTTTCTCGTATGCCAGCTGAACATTGCCACTGATGGAGTGGCTCTCGTCCTGCGCCACGGCCGCCATCATGGAAAGGACAAAATCACAGGTCGGGTCATCCGTGCGGATGTTCTGTTCCTCGAAGATAATCGTGATGCCAAGAGTTCTAAACCACTTGGCGTACTGCTGACAGTCCACCATGTTGCGCGAGAATCGGGAGACACTCTTGCAGATGATGATGTCCAGTTTTTTAGCTTGCGCATCCATGACCATCTGCTGGAATCCCGGTCGATTTTTGACTTTTGTTGCCGAGCACCGGTCAGCGTAGATTTTGACCAGTTCCCAGTCAGGGTAATGCTGGATCATCTCCGCGTAGTACTTCTGCTGGGTCTCAAAGCTCTCGTCCTGGTCTTCACGCAGAGTGCTGACACGGCAGTATGCCGCCACACGCTTTTTCTCCGTTTTGACTTTCGGCATCACCTTTTTAATAATCATTTGCTACAGCTCCATTCTTCAGCCGTTCGCCACGGCACCTTTCTTGGCGCGGAGGTTCTTTGCCGCCTGCATGGCTGCGTTCCGCTGTGCCTCCCTCGTGTTCACCGGCTTCTTATCAGCCCGCACCACGCTCACCGGCTTGTTCTCGCTCCGCTGCGCACGGTCCAGCGAGTTCCGGTAAAGCTCCGCCACATGGGTCGGTTCCTCAACCTTGGATGCGTTCAGCGCAACCTCGCTCTCCAGACCACATTTCCAGAACACCTGCATGGTATCCTGTTTGAACTCAATGCGTGCCACCAAGTCGTCCAGCCAGTAATACTGGACAGTGTCCAGCTTCGGGCTTTCTGCCTTGATTTCCAGCATCCTCTGCATGGCGACCGTCCGTTTCTTCTCCTTGATTTCAAGGGTGTTGTAGGCTTCCAGCAGGGCGGCATCTACAAGATACCCCTTGACCGCATACCCACGGCAGCCATCCACATCAAAGCAGCCAAGGATGCGCTTGTGGTTGTTCACTTTCATTACCCTCGGAATCATCTTCTTCCCACACAGGGGGCAGACGATGTTCGTATCAAAGTAGGGATACCGGCTGTACTCCCCATGCGGAGATTTCAGTTCCATAATGCGCTGTACCTGCTGATAGGTATGGCGGTCGATGATGGGAATGTGGTGGTTCTTGACATTATAGACCGGAATAACCGTGGAGTCGTTTCGGACACTCCTATGGGAAATATGGTCAACGCTGACCCATTTCTGAAGCCGCATATCCCCGATGTACTTCTCGTTCTCAAGGAGATACTTAAGGGCGGTCTTGTTCCACGTCTGCCTTCCCCTTGCCGAAGGAGCCTGCATAAAGGTCAGCTCGTCCAAAATGTCCGGCATGGGGATGCCGTACTGGTACATCTTAAAAATCATCCGCACAATGGCGGCCTCGTCCGGCTCAATGACAATTTCGCCTTCCTTGGTCTTTCGATAGCCATAGGTCTTGGTCCAGCGCGACTCCCCACTTTCAAACCGCTTGCGGATGCCCCATTTCAGGTTTTCGGAGATAGAACGGCTCTCCTCCTGCGCAAAAGCCGCCATGACCGTCAGGATCAGCTCAGACACCGAGGTCGCCGTGTCCAGACCTTCCTTTTCAAAGTAAAGCTGGACACCGATGCTCTGGAGGTGGCGCACATAGGACAAGCACTCGACCGTGTTGCGGGCAAATCGGGAGATGCTTTTTGCCATGATATAATCAACCTTGCCTGCCTCGCAATCCTCCATCATCCGCAAGAATTCCTTGCGTTTCTTCACGCTGGTGCCGCTGATACCCTCGTCCGCGTAGACATCCACCAGCATCCAGCCGGGATGCTGGGCAATCTTGGCGCGGAAGGCTTTCATCTGCTCCTCCAAGCTGTGGAGCTGAATCTCCTGGTCCGCACTGACACGGGCATAGACCGCAACACGGACTGTTTTCAGGGTGCTGAGTGCCTGAAAGCCGAGCTTCTGTACTCCGGCATCTACCTTTTCTACTGTAATTTCCATGTATTCTACTCCTTACTGCCACTTCGGGTCGCTCAGGACCTTCTGCTGCTCCTCATTGAATTTCTTCCGTCCGGAGTGGAGCAAGCCCATCTGCATCATGGTCTGAACACGCTGGAACTGCCCCCTGCTGACAATGCCTTCATGATGGTCTTCCAGATGGACTTGGGCACGCTCACCCCTGTTCCGCTTGCTGTATCGGTGTCCATTCTTACCGTAAGCTGTGTAGTAGCAGTCCGTCCAGTAATCTCCCATGTATGCGACATTTCTCAGCATATTGGGCAGCCGATTTTGATTCTGAGACCATGACATACCGGTGTTTTCCTCGTCCTCCATCTTGTCTAAGCCGATTCGGATATCTGCGTAGCAGACACCTTTTGCCGCCTGGTCGAAAGCGTATCGTACACGGCGGGCTTCGGATTCTTCAATTCTCCATTCACCCTGCTTGTTGACCCTGCGAAAGCCGTAGGTCACACGGCCGGTCGGAATGCCCTGGTCGTGGAGGTAGGCGATGCCTGCCCGAACATTCTCGCCGATGCTCTTGGACTCTTCCTCGGCAATAATGGCAAGGATGTGGAAGAACAGCTCGCTCTGACCGTCCATCGTGTTGATGCCCTCTTTTTCAAAAATGACCGGGATGCCCAGTTCTTTCAACTGACGCACCACGGTCACACAGTCAAGCATATTTCGGGAGAAACGGGAGATGGACTTGGTATAGATGATGTCGATTTTTCCATCCACACAGTCCTGAATCATCCGTCGAAATTCCGGCCGGCCCTGCGTACTGCGACCACTGCCCTCATCCGCATAGACCTTTACGAGTTCCTCATTGGGATTGCTGGAGAGCAGCTCCGTGAAGTAGCTTTTCTGAATCTCATAGGAGCCTTCCTGACACTCCATGCCGGTGCTGACTCGGCAATAAGCCGCCGCCCTTTTCTGTTTCACTACAATTTCCATTGCGTCATCCTCCTTGGGGTAGTCGTATAATGCCGCATGTACGGCTGAATAGCAAGTTCTGTCGCCCAGATAAATCGGCATATTATCGACAAACTATCTGCCTGACAGAACGCCAAGATTGCAGCAGATACGACAAATGTAAAGGGCTTCCCGGTGGAATTGGGAAGCCCGGAGTGCGGCGTTTGAATCAGCCCGGTCTATGTGCCAGAGAGTGCTTTGTGGTCATCTCAATGCGGTGAAGTTAGACCTTCTTGGCGTAGTCGAGGCTGATCCAGCCGTCACGCTTGCTGGCGTAGGATTTCAGCAAGCCCCACTTGGATGCACCCTTGCCCGTTGCCTCCGCAACAATGGTGAACACACCCTTGCCGGTGAAACCACGGGAGCCGTAGTTCGTGCCGGGGCCTTTGCGGATGCGGAGATCAGAGATAGACACCCGAACCGTGTAGGGCTGGAACGCCGTGCTGGTGGGATAGACCGCCTTTCCGTTCTCATCGAACACAGAATAGCCGGGATTCTTGTCGGCGCATGCCTTTGCGTTGCTCAGGTCACGGAAAGCCCCCTTCTGGGATGCAGCATCCGACCAGCTCTTGCGCACACGGTACAGAGCCGTGGTGGGCGTAGTAGCTACCGCCACATCGTACTGGGTCAGGTTCCACTGCTCGATGACACGGCAGAGGTTCTGCACATAGTCAAGGCTCGTTGCATAGCCGCCGTCCTTGATAATCTGCACCGCTTTCTTGTAGTCCGTGCAGCCTGCAAGACCCTCGTACCGCTTCTTGCTGCCGTTCATAGCACCCAGCAGATAGGCAGAGTGGTCTGCGATGGAATCCTCAATGGAGCTGTACTTACGGAAGTCGGCCGTGACGGTCACATAACTGCCATCCGCGTTCTGCTCCCCGGTCTTCATCGTGTAGACGGAATGACCATCCCACGCAGAGCCGGACCAACTGTTTCCCGACAACGAGGACTTCATGCCAAAGCAGTTATTGGCATTCTGGGCCAGCTCGGATTTGCCATAGCCGGACTCCAGAATGAACTGCGCCAGCGACACGCTGGCAAGGATGCCGGATTGCTTCTGGTTCGCAGTGAACAGCGGTGCCACCTTTGCCACCACCGCCGCAGACTCCATATCCTTCAGAGAGGTCGCCTGCAAGCCGGTGGCGGTAGCAGGAGTACCGAGAGCTGCTGTCACCTTGGCGGCCAGATCACCGAGACGGCTGTACAGCCAGTCGCCGGGGCAGCTTTTGTTTGCAAACCAGCGGTGGCAGGTGATGACCATCTCATCAGCCGCAGGAGAATAATCGAGAGATTTGCTCTTGTCGCCCAGCCAGAGCAGCTTGGTCTTGCTATTGCGTTTGCAGATGTCAGTGCAGAGTTTGATCAGCGAAGTGTAGACGGCACTGTTCATGGCGTAAGGGTGGTTCAGGTCGCTGGCGCACTCGATGGTGATGGCGCGCTGATCGTTTGCTGCACTGGAAGAACACCAGCTTCTGTTCTTTTCTTCGACACAGAGCAACACACGGCCGTCCTTGCCAATGCCGTAGTTACAGCTCGCCTGCCGCGAAGTGCTGGTGAAGCAGCCACAGATGCTCTCGGCAGAAAGCTGGCCCACCACGCAGTGCGGCGTGATGCGGTCGATGCTGTGTGTCCGCTGTCCAGAGTGGTTTGGACTGAGTTTTGTGTAAGCCACGAGGGGGCTGTTCGTATAAGCCATAGATAATTCCTCCAATAAAAAAAGCCCGGATTGCTCCGGGCCAGACTGTGTTGATTGGTTATTGATCATGGAAGCAGCAGCTTCATGCCGATGCGAATGGCATTGGAAGTCAGGCCGTTCAGCTCACGGATGTCCGTGTAGCGGGTACCGCTGCCAAGCTTGCGCTCTGCGATGCGCCACAGGTTATCTCCTGCCACGACATCGTACACAGCCTTGCCAACAAAGGCATAGGCACCGTCCTCGTTCAGCACATAGGCGATACCGTCCTCAGCCTCCGGGCACTTGATCTTCAGCCAGTTGTCGCAGACCTCCAGCACCTCCACGATGGTGTTCATCGGATACACGGTCACGACCTCTGCTTCGAGGCTGGGTTCCATGCGAATGTTCATCAGGGTCTTCAGCTTGCCGAAAGCAATGGCATCCGGCTGGGGCTCTGCGGACGGAAAGTCCTCTTCAGTGCCGCCGGGTGCATCATCGCTGGGCTTGTCCTCCTCCGGGGCATCCGGGATGGGCTGTTCCACCGAAGTCTCCTCACCGGTCTTCGGTGCATCCTCCGGATAAATGACCGTGCCCTCCTCGTCAAATACATGACTGCCGGGATTCTCATCGCACTTGGTCTTGGCGTTTGCCAGCAGCTTGTACGCACCGAGCTGGGACGCTTCATCGTTCCAGTCCATCCGCACACGGTAATAGCCGTTGGTCAGCTTTGCAGGATATTCACTCATAGTCGTTCCTCCTATCAAAATGGAGGGAGTGGTCGCCCACTCCCTCAAAACACTCCTTCATAATGCGCACGATTTTTTGCCTTTTGGGAGGTAGTTTTCAGGAAACATCTCTCATAATGCTTACTGAAATTCGACATTTGGTACCCAGTTTTCCAAATTTCCCTCTCATAAAGCACAATGAAAATGGCGATAAGTTGTATACTTACTCTTCCTTTTCGTCATTTTTTTCCGGGACGTGCTTCTCGTTGGTCAGCTGGATCAGCATATCCTTCAGCTTATCCGGGATGGGAATGCCAATCACAGCGGAGTTCTCCAGAATGGACAGACCTTCATTGGACAGGTAGAAGAAGATCACAGCGGTGCGAATCGCTGCGCCGTTCTGAAGCACTTGCGTGTCAATCACATTCGCCATGCCCACCAGCAGGAAGATGCACACCTTCTTGGCAATGCCCTTGAAGCCCACCTCGCTGGACAGCTCCTTGCGGATACCCGCCGCGAGGATGCCGGTGAAGTAGTCCGTCACCACAAAGATGATGAGCGCGTAGAGGAAACCATCAAAGCCTCCAAAGAAATAGCCGAGAAAACCGCCCAGTGCCGCAAAAGCAAACTGGATCTTGTCAATTACATTCTGCATACTTGTACCTTGCCTTTCCTGCCCGTTTCCGGGCATAAAGAATGGGACGGTTTTCGCCGTCCCTGTGTAATGGTGATCTATATAAACACAGCCGTAAAGCTGTGGGGTATTAAAGGATGAGCCGTTCCAGCAGGCTCTGGAACGATGCTGCGATGATTTCATGTCCCTTTTCATCGGGATGCACACCATTGCCGCCGTCCTTTGAGAAAGCCAGCTTGCGGAAGTTCTCATCATCCGGGCGAAGATTCGATTCATGGTACAGGTCCAGACACGGAATGCTGCGGCGCTTGCAGATCTCCACGATTGCCTCAGAATACCTTGCCATGCCACAGGTCGGCTTGGAAGGTGTGCTGCCTACCCACGGAGTCGGGGTCACAATTCCGAGCCGAGCCAGCGGAATGCGCTCATAAATGGCATCAATGGTCGTGTTGATGCAGCCACAAATCGTATCTGTGCCGGTGTCCGTAACTTCGCCCAAGGTCTGGTCAGATGACAGGTCGTTGCCGCTACCAAAGATGGTAATCACATCGGCATCCTCCGGGATGTCACTGACACGCTGGTAAAATGCTCGGTTGATATCCTGTCGGCGCATATAGCCTGTGCCACTGACACCGAGATTGACTGTCTTGATGCCGGTCTTTTCGGCAATATAGTCAAAGTAGTGCTTTGTGGTTCGGCTGTTGCTCTCCGTCAGGCTGTCACCAAGGCACACCCATGTGCGGTCTGCCCATTTCAGCTTCATGCCGATGAACGAGCCGCGGGTCATAGGTTGGATGGAACACTCCTGTATACCATTGATACAGGCAATCCGGATAGAAGCAGCTCGTGCCGGAGAGGTCACGACCTTGTTCTCAACCTTGCGGTCTGCGGTACCCGTGTTGTTTTCGCCGCCGACCCGATTCCCATTCACATCGTAAAATGCATACAGACCATACCCGGCTTTTCCGGCTGCGCTGATGCAGTACAGGGTATACGGCTCCACAGCGATAGGCTCGGATACCCGGTAGTTCGTATTGCCGGAGGGATCCTTTACCTTGGCACCTGTGGTGGGGTTCAGCACGATGCCATTGTTCTCGGTAACTTTGAGCTTCTCTCCGACCGTGTACTCATAGTCATCATTAACGACCTTGCCTGCCAGATAGCTTTCCAAATCGGCAATCTTGCTGTCCCGTTCCGCCGCCAATTCAGCAGCCGCGCCGACCAGTTCTGCCGAAGGATAACTGATACGAGATACCTTCTTGATTGCACCCGTGAAGTGGTTGTTCTCCACCCATGCGATTCGCACGGTTGCAGTGGTTGCCGGGACCGGGGAAATGCGGTCACGATAGCCAATATTCGCATCCTTGCGTTCCTGATAGCCGCCAACCACCTTGTCATCCGCATCGTAGAAAGCATACAAATACTTATTCCAGCCGCCGGAAACCGTAAAGGCATACAGCTCACCCGGCGCAACTTCAATCGGGTCTGACACGCGAAAAGCCGTATTTGCCGAGGCCAGCGGAACCACCTCACCAGCCTTCTCACTGATACAGCGGTTTGCCGTGTAGGTAAACTCCAGTGCCTCACCCTCGACCACAGCAGCACTCAGCAAAGTGTTCTGCTCCCCTGTTGCCGCTGCAATCAGGTCAGCCTGCGCTTTGTCCATTTCACTTTCCAAGCTGGACACTCGGTTTTCAGGGGTGCCATTCAGCTCATTGGTGGCAAAAAGAAAGCGTGTCACTTCCTCGACTTTACCAACAAAGGTCGTACTCTGAATCCATGTGATGCGCAGATTGACCGCACCAACCGGCGCGATCACAATGCGATTTTCGATACGGTCAGACTTGTTATCCGGCGCGATTTCACCAGCAAGAACATTCTCGTCGCTGTCATAGAAGGCGTAGTAGTATTTCCTCCAGCCGCTTGATGCGGTGATAATATACACATGACCCGCCACAACAGGAATCATCTCCGAAGTGTGCCAATGGCTGTCGCTCTCGTTTGCCAGCGTTCCCACCGTACCGTTCAGGTTGATGAAGGTCCGAATCGTAGAATCAAAGGTCAGTTCCTTTGTCTCACGGCCGGTTGCCTCATCCAGAAGCTGAGACACAATTGAAGTAAGCCAATCATCCCACAGATCGCGTGTCTTTTCCGCAGAGCGCATCGCTGCACCCAGCGTGGTGTGCGTGTTTCCCTGATTGTCCACACGGGCATCCAGGATCTCATTGTCAGTGGTCTTGCCGCCTGCAATACTGTCCATGCGCTTATTCAGCGTGTCCTTTGCATCCTGCAATTCCTGCCGGCCAGTATTCAAATCAGACTTTGCCTGATTTACCTGCGTTGTCAAATTATCCGAGGTCTGCTGCAAGCTCTCGTTCATACGATTTTCGGCCTGCGACAACTCCTGGCTCATCGCTCCGTGAGTGTCGGACAGCTCCTGACTCATCGCCTGCTTGGTTTCAGCAAGGTCCGTGTGCATCTGCTGAACGTCAGCATCCACATCCAATCCCAGCTGATGCACCTGTGCCGAAAACTCAGCACTAATCGCCCAGTATTCCTCACAGCTCAAAGCAGTACCAGCCGGGACGGATTTGCGGCTGATATAGCTGTTGCCCGTCTCCGGCTGGTACACGATACTGAGCATCTCGTACTTGCTGTTTTTATTCCACACACCGCAGTGCTTCGGCACAATGCGGCCGCCTACGAATTCACCCATGATCTCATTCTCCTTCCTGCTTCCATAAAGGCTTCAAAGTGTCTTTCAGGCAAGCAGGAGGAGGATGAAAATCATCTGTCAGAGAGTACCCCCCCCCGGAAATTTTTGCCATAATTACGTTCTTAATCATTGCTATCTCCTTTCTTACAGTGCGTTCACTTCCGAGTCCATTGCGATACAACGCAGGTGATACCACGAAAGAATTTGCGGCAGCGCATTCGTTGTAGTCCCCGGAATCTTCGGCCAACGCTGAACTTCCTGATCCAGAATTGCTTTCGGCACATCCACAAGGAAATTTTCCAAAACAATTTGGACGTTTCCCTCACTCAGGATATTCTTTCTCAATGCTGCATACCGGTTCTTAATCCTCTCCCGGCAACACTTATATAGAATTCCCATCAGCTTATGTGTACCGGCAAACGTACTCAATGGCACAACAGTCGATGCATTGCTATAGCCCTTACCATCCCAGTGGTTTCCAAAGGCCGTATCCAAATCATACTGAGAAAACATCCACTTTGTACCGTCATAGGTCATCAGGATATAGTTTTTATCCAGATTATCCGTCAGTGCCAGCATACAAGTGAAGATAAAATAATCCACCGCACTATCCAAATCCACATAGGATCCAAGTGCAGACTCAACATCGGCTGCACTCGTTCCCTTAAAATCGAGAACTGCCTGAATGAGCGCATTCACACTGTCTTTTGCCCACTGCGTATCGGCTTCATCCGGGGCATACTCCACTTCAAAATCCGTCGCATCAACTTTCGCCAGTGCTGCAAACTGTGTTGGCTTGGAGTGCGTTTCTGCTGTCAGGATGCACTCCTTCTCGCCGCCTCCCATACCAAACATCCACTTATCCTTCGGAATATTGAAGGTATAAAGCCCTTGATAGTTTTCATTGATGACTACCATAATCGGGAACCCATCAATAGCACCACCATTAGGAAGCGGATAAAGTTTATCGTTACGCGTACTCCGAGCTTTTACGGTCTGCCCCCAGAGTTTAGCTGCCACGATGTTACGGCAATGACTGAAATCCACATAGTTGGCTTTCAGGCAATACTTCTTCTGCGCGCCCCACTTTTCGATGATGGTCTGTTTCTCATCAAAGGTGATGGTAAAGTTCTTCTTGTCATAAGCAATACTGGAAGCCCCCTGCCATTTCAACGTACAGGTACCAGAGAGGTTTCCAAACTTCCATGTCAGGGCAACCTTGTTCTGTTTGGAAATGCCAGTCATGTCACCAGTCAACGACAGAACCGGAAGGCCGACATGACTTTCATAGAGGGTCTTGGTCGCGTACTGCTGATAGTCAAAATCCTTGTTGCCACTAAGACCTTCCATCTTCTTTTCGATAGATTGCAGTTGCGTCTGCATCTGCGTATTGCCCTCAACTGCGGATTCTGCTTTTTTGAGGGCCTGCTGCGATTTCTGAAATGCAGCATTGATTTGATTCATCAGTCCCATAGCGCACCTCACATCATAAAGGTGAAATTACAGTTGGAAAGGCCTGTGATAAATGCGCAAGATCCACCGTTCAAATTGTTTTTAATGGCATAATTTCGATCAATTACCATGCTGCTCGACGGAATGCATCCGCGCATAAACTGAAAAGCATCCTCTGCAACTTCACCAACGGGCTCGAACAATGCCGACCAGTAGTACCCGTTCAATCGGAAGTTGTGGAATTCCTCTCCCATTTCCTCCATTACGTCATCATAAACTTCCTTGTTGATCTGAATCATCTTTGCTCGTTCTGCTGTCGTGAGCTTTTGAGCCCCTTCGGTACTCAACGGAAAGAAATAAACAGGGACGTTTGCGGTCTTGTATGCCACAAGGCGTTTTCTCATCGCATCCTCGATGCCATGCAAGAATCCTGCCTTTTTGCGATACTTGCGCAGAAGCTTTGCGCTACCAGAACTATCTTCAATGAAAGATGGCTCTTGGTCACCAGTACTCGTCTTCCAATTGGCATACCAGTTCAGGCCGCCATTCATCATCTGTGTGATATAGTAGTCCTCAACATTGATAACATTGGTTCCTTTGCTCTTATCCGACAGGGGCATAAAGAACCACGAATGTGTACTCACAAAAGTAGCACTGCCATCCTCATTGAACTCAAGAATCTTAGCATTAAAGCTGCGTCCAAGATCAGTGTTGTAGAACGAAATCTCCAAGCCTTTCTGGAAATAGTCAGCCGCCGTCATGCCTTTTTCTCTCGCCCACAAATACGCATACAGAGCTGCCACCTTGTTGCTCAAGGCCACCGGATTCTGGATGACTTTGAGCATCAGATCCGTGCTTTTGTAGACATAACTCTCCGTACCAAACCATGCAAGGTTGTCTGCATAGAGCAATGCCTGGTTGCTCATCATCCCATAGAACTGTTCTGCATAACTCATTCGTATATCCTCCTACGCTTAAACGCCCTGTTTCTCAACTGTTTCCGAAATAAAGCTACCTTCAAAGCTGGTCACCTTAGAAACGAGAAGTACGCCCTCCTTAGAAAACCAGCTTTCCGTTACACTCGTTCCCAGCATAACCGTTTTTTTGCTCTTGCCGCTTGGAAAAGTCTCAGTAATTTCGTTTCCATCAATGACAGTCTGCTTGCCCCGCTGAAATCCTTCTTCTTCAAGATAGTCAAGAACTTCTCCGCCCATCGCACGGAGATGGGCACCAAGGTTATCGTAGTTTTTTCCACTTGCTCCAACCCTAGCATCCAGAATTTCCGCATCCGATGTCTTACCTCCGGCAATGCTGTCCATCCGCTTATTCAGCGCATCCTTGGCATCTTTCAGCTCCTGCCGGCCGGTGTTCAGGTCGGACTTGGCCTGCTCGACCTGCGTACTCAGTTCCGTGCTGGTCTGCTGAAGATTCTCCTTGACGCGCTGCTCAGTCTGAGAAAGCTCCTGACTCATCGCGGTGTGCGTATCCGTCAGTTCTTTGCTCATGGCACTCTTCGCAGCGGCCATGTCGCTGTGCATCTTCTGGACATCCGCGTCCACATCCTGCTCCAGTTTCTTCATCTGAGCCGAATAGTGAGCGCACAGCGACCAGTAGCTTTCATCCGACAGCGAGATACCGGCCGGCACCGCCCTGCGGCTGATATAACTGTCGCCGGTCACAGTGTCCAGCACGATCATCAAAGGTTCATAGGTCTTGTTCTGTTCCCAGACACCAACATGGTCTGGGACTACTCGTTTCCCAACAAACTCTCCCATTTCCTTATCCTTTCCGGCTTACGCCTCATTGTATCTCACGATGAGATGCCCCTCATCGTCCATCTCAAAAATCAGCCCCAGCGCATCCCAGCTCTGAAACACCAGATGTCCGTCCATATTGATGGACGAGGTGACCATGCCTTCCTCGATGTCTTTTGCCACCTTATCGATGGTGCTGGATACAGAGCCCTGCGTCAGCCCCAGCTTATCGTCCGCGCGCATCACAAGGTATCCGTCATCCGTGATGAGGAACTCCAGAATGCCCTTGGCTGCGGCATCCAACGCCTGCTTATAGGTCAGCGTTGCGATCTTGCCATTCTTGACCGCAGCACGAGCCACATTCAGCACCAGACTAAACGAGCCGATCACATCCCCCTCATCGGACAGAAGGTAGATGTCAATCGGGAACCGACCATACACCTCGGTCATAAAGGACGTGACCGTCAGGATAACTGCACCGTCATCCACGGACACAAGATCCGGGCGGGTCTCACTGGAATACTGGAACACCACGCCGTCCGGCCGGGTCGCCGAGTAGCTGACGATGGTGTCCTTGCTGACCTTGTACTCCAGCGAATTCTGATACAGCCTGCACCGCACTTTTCTTGCCTGGTTGTCGTACTGCTTGACCGGAATGTGGGTCGGAATTAAGTTTTCTGTAAAGGACAACTCCACATCCTGAAAGACCGTGAACGACTTAGCCGTCTGTGTCTCCTGTACTGTCTGTTCCAGCGTCTGTACTGCCGCTTTCGCCTTCCTGTTTGCCATCTTCTTCGCCTCCTCCCTCTGTCGGGGTATCCGGGTCAGGGTCCGGCGGCTCATAGCCCACCGTCTGCCATGCTTCTCCGTCCCACAGCTTCAGCCGCAGGGCGGTCGTATCGACCCAGAGTGCATTCGTTTTCGGATTCTTCGGTGCTGCCTCCTGCGCACAGATGGGCGGAGCGTACCGCTCATCCAGCTTTGCCAGCAGTGCTTCGGACAGCTTGTCCGCTGTCCCATATCGCTCATCCAGATTCTTGATGAGTTCTTCTGACAAAGCAGATGCCGTCTTATATCGCTCATCCAACTGTGCAAGCAGTTTCTCTGTCAGCTCTCCGGCCTGCTTGTAGCGTTCATCCAGCTCTTGCAGGGTATTTTCCAGCAATAAAGCCGTCTTGACCGGGGAATCGTCCTGTTCCCAGCCATAGCCCCATGTCTTACCGCCATCGGTAGAAATGAAGAACCCATCCGGACTGTTCTTCCACGCAAAGGTGGACTTTGCCAGTGACCCGGCGTTGAAGGCATACCGCACGGTATCGCCGTTCACCTCGGTCACATTCTGATAATGCAGACCGAACAGGCCGGCCAGCAGGGTGCCGTCATAGACCATCGACACGGAAATGCCGCCGATCTGCTCTCCCATGCTGGTCTCCACACGGAGTGCCGTGTTGTAGGCTTCATTGGCTGTATTTCGGATGTTGCTCAGGGCCGTGGTCAGCGACGAATTCCGGCTGCTGACCGTAGAGTTCGACAGCGTAATACCATCGTACCGTTCCAGCAGACAGTCGTACTGCGTTTCGGTCACCTTGGAGCTGACCTCGATGCCGAGCTTTGAAATAAACACATGGACGGTATCACACAGACTCACCTGCTCCGCCTCCACCACGTCCTCATAGTCCGGGGTATTCCAGAGCTGGATGAAGTCGATGTCGATATCCACCTGCGGCTCGGTCAGGCTGGTGTTCTTCAGATAATCCTGTGCATAGGACCGCAGCATCTCATCGGTAGGCTTATCCTGAAAGCCGCCGGTGCAGTCCAGCACCGTGACCTTCTGGTACGGTACCGACCTTTCCTCCACCAGCACTACCTTCTCCGGCAGCTCCGTTACCTCGCCGGTCTCGGAATCCTGCCAGTACGGATGCACACCTGTAATGACGTTCTCGATGTTTTTCTCCATCTTAAAGTCGGTGAGGTTCTTGCCGTAGACGATATGCACACCGTGATCTGCGCCCCGGTGATGGTGGAGCTTGACCGTGTACCGGTCCCACTCGTACTCTCCACCAAAGGTATCCAGCACCGAGCCGTCGATACCGCCAAGACAGTTCCGAAAAGAGGACGGCACCGAGAGCCGGAAAGAAGCATTGGAGGAGATATCCGACCACACCTCAAACGGGCACTCGGATGCCGCGTGGCTTTCCAACCCTGCCAACGCACCTGTGCAACCAGTCGTGGCAAAGGGCGAGACTGTAATGAAGTTGAGCTGATACGAGATGTGTCTTGCCTTGACCGTCAGCTTGCCATCAATCGGTGTTGCGATCTTGTAGATACGGAACGGCTGCGGTCTGGCCGTGTCGGAGGGCTTGGCGAGGATGATATTCCCTTCTTCCAACTGCTCCGCATGGATGCCATCTGCCGGACAGACCAGTTCCAGTTCAAAGCTGCCGTTCCGTTTTTCCGTCACGATGCAGGACTGCACATCCGCCAGCTTGCCGATGCCGTTATGGTCAAATTTTGTCTCTGTGGACGCATACAGACAAGGGATCATCCCACGCCACCTCCTTCCTCACAGTGTCCACCAGCGCGGAGTCACCTCCACCGCTGTGATACCGCCCGTCCATGCGATCTGCGTCTTTCCGGCCGGCAGTTCCGGGAAGTCGTCCGAGAGGATAGTCTCATTGCAGAAACCGCCCGCATTGTAGGCGTTGTGCGTCTCACAGTTCAGCAGAACATAATCCTTGATGCTGTGGATGGTAATGGATTCATCACCCACATACAGCACACCGCCCGAATCTCCGTGGACCTTGAAGATGGGCTGTGCCGGAAACGCGAAGGGATTCATGAGGTTGCTACGGCTTTCCAGCCGAACTGTCCTCTGCCCCTCTACGCTCCACCGCTGGGGCTTGCAGTTGAACACCAGATCCATCTTGGCAGCTTTCTGTGCCGTCACATCGAACTCCATTGCTTCGGTACACACTGCCATCCGGAAGAATGCCGGGTCGTAGGTGTCCTGCAATTTCTGATAGCCGACGGGAGACAACAGCCACGATTTGACTGCTGCGGTCTTGGCAGGCAGGCCGTTGAAGAAAAACGCTTCATACTTGATGTCCACATTCTGATACCGCCGCCTGCCAGCCTTGGCATTCTCGCTGATGATGTCGCCATTTCTGCCGGGAACCGATGTGCTTTCCACATCCGCTGCCGGGGAGTCATACACACCGGGTCCAGACAAATATAAAAGGAAGTCCTTGCTGGACTTCCCGGCAAAGGACAGGTACTGCCGTGCAAACCTGCCCTTCAAATCAAACTGGGAAACTGTCTTTCTCTCAGGCAAATAGCCCATACGCACCACCTCGCTTACTTGTAGACCGAATCGTCCTGGTCGATCATCTCATTGATCTTGTCAGCCACGATCTGTGCCAGTTCATTATCGTTCCGGGCGTTGTAGCCGTTCACCGTGATGTGAACACCGCCCAGATTCGTGTTCTTTGTCGTTCCGCCGCTGGCCAGAGCAGCCTGCGGAAGATTCCATCCGCTGGTGTTCAGCCGGGGAATATTGATCTCCGGCAGGCTGAAGGTGCTAATACCTTCCATGCCCTGCTGGACTTTGGAGGCCATAGAGCGGATCTGTTTCAGCAGACCGCCCTCGCTGTCCTTGATGCCGCCGGTCAGCAGCTTCATGAAGTCAGGCATATAGGTATCGGCATCTGCCAGCGGTCCTTCGTCCGGCACCGAGAAGTGCAGGAACTTGCGGATACCGTTTGCCACGCTCTTGGCTGCGTTGCCGACCCACGACACACCTTTCTTTATGCCGCCTGCGATACCGCTGATCACATCCTTGCCCCAGTTCACCGCCGAGGATGCCACGTTCTTAACGCCGCTCCAGATGGAGGACGCCACATTGCCAATGGCAGATGCCGCACTGGAGATGCCGTTCTTGATGGCAGCCACACCGTTGGAGAACACAGAAGTGACCTTGTTCCAGATATTCGTCACACCCTCACGGAAGCCATCGCAGTTCTTCCACAGTGCGCGGATGCCAAGACCCACGCCGGCAACTGCCGCGACTGCGATACCAGCAGGGCCAGCCAAACCAGCCAGTGCCGTACCTGCCGAGGCAAGCACACCGCCAGCAGAAGAAGCAACGCCAGCCAGCGCAGTACCGGCACCAGCGGCAAGGCCGGAAACAGTCGTGCCGACCGAGCCGAACAAACCGGCAATCGCAGAACCAGCCGAGCCCGCAATGCCGCCCAGTGTGGAGCCCACACCGGAGAGCAGCCCCGACAAGCTGCCACCAACACCGCCGAGCTTGGAGAGAACGCCAGTCGCCACACTGCCAAGGTTCGACAGGATTCCGGTGCCGCTGGTACCGAGGCTGCCCAGCTTCGAGATGACACCGGAAATTCCCTTTCCCAGACCGCCCATCTTGGAGGTCAGGCCGGAAATCAGGTTGCCAAAGTTCGAGACGATCTGCCCGCCATCCGCACTGCTGATCTTCGACAGGAAACCGCCCATCTTCGACAGCAGGCCACCACCACCGTCCGTACCCAGCGCATTGCCTAGGTTCGTAAGCGTTTCGCCCAAGCTGCCGAAGGTCTTCTTCATGGAGCCGAGCTTGTCAACGATGCCGGTGACCGTGCTGACTGTATCGCCCACCTTGCTAATGCCCTCACCCAGTCCTTTCAGGAAATCCGAGTTAAAGGTATCGCCGAGGCTGCTGATTGCGTTACCCAGAGAGCTGGTCTGGTCACTCAAATCACCGATGGCAGTCTTCATGTCGGAGAAGCCCTGCTGTACCTCATCGCTCATGTTGCTGACCGATGCTTTGGTGATCTTTTCGAGGTCACTCCACACAGACTGGAACTCGCTGGTCATGCCTTCCAGACCGCTCATAAGGCCGGTACGGATGCCGGATGCCAGTCCGCTTGCTGCCGACCGTACTCTGCTCGTGCTGCCGGTGATCGTAGAGGCAAAGCCTCTCACCACCGACTTCATCTTGTCGCCCATGGCACCAACGGGCGTGTTCAGGTTGGTCTTCATGGAGCCGGACAGGGTCTTGACCGCCTTGATGACCTTACTCTGATTCTTCTTGATGCCGCTTGCCAGCAGCTTCATGAAGTCCGGCATATACTCGTCCGCATCGGACAGAGGGCCAGTATCAGGCACAGAGAAGTGCAGCAGGCTTCTGACCTTGCTTGCTACGTTCTCTGCGGCCCGGACGACCGAGCCAGCCGCCGCACGAACACCAGCAGCCATCTGGGAGCAGATGTCGCTGCCCCAACTGTATGCCGAAGAAGCAATGGAGCTGAGAGAGTTGAAGCTGCTCTTGATGCTGGACACGCCGGAGGAAACCGTGGAGCGCAGATTCGACATCGCACCGGACACCGCCGACTGCACACTGGAAAAGGTGGAGCTGGTGGTGGACTTGACTCCGTTCCAGCCCGTGGATACCGTGGATTTTACCGAGTTCACAGCCGAAGTTGCCGTGCTGCGGATGGTGTTCCAGCTGGAACTGAGAACCGACTGGATGCTCGACCAACTGCTGCTAGTCAGGCTTCGGAGGTTGTTCCACCCTGCCGTGACCGTGCTCTTGACTGCGTTGACCGATGCGGTTGTTGCACTCTTGATGCTATTCCAGCTCGTATTCAGCACCGTCTGGATAGAACTCCAGCTCGAAGTTGTCAAATTGCGCAGGTTTGTCCACCCGGTTGTCACCGAGGTTTTCACAGCGTTGACCGAGTTGGTCGTAGCCGTCTTGATGCTGTTCCAGCTTGTATTCAGTGCCGTCTGAATGGAGTTCCAGCTGGATGTTGTCAACGTGCGCAGGTTCGTCCATCCATTCGTGACCGCTGTTTTGACTGCATTGACCGCCGTTGTGCTTGCAGACTTGATGGAGTTCCAGCTTGCGGTCAGGCTCGACTGGATGCCGGACCAACTGGATACTGTCAAGGAACGAAGCTGTGTCCAGCCATTTGTCACGGCGGTCTTTACGCTGTTCAGGCTGGAAGTCACAGAGGTCGTGATGCCAGTCCATGCATTTGCGAGGTTGGTCTTGACCGTGTTCCATGCCGTGGTGGTATCCGATGCAATACCGGACCATGCCGCCGACACAGATGCCTTGATACTGTCGATCTGGCTCGTCACGGACTGTGCCATGCCAGAGCAAGCAGTCGATACAGAATCAGATACACCCGACCATGCGGTCTGGGCTTCTGCCTCCACACCGGACCATGCATTGGAGGTATCCGTTTTCATCTGAGTGGTGGAGTCGCTGGTCTTGCCGGTAATGGCATCCCAGATACCGCCGAAGAATCCGGAGATTCCCTCCCATGCGCTGGAGATGCCGGACTTGATGCCCTCCCACGCTGTGCTTGCAGTGGACTGGATTCCTTCCCAAGCCCCGGACAGTCCAGTCGCCACGGTATCGACCGCAGAGGTCACGCCGGACTGGATACCGTCCCAAGCGGTAGAGATCGCACCCTTGATGTCATCCCACGCAGACGAAGCGGTCGTCTGGATGCCCGTCCATGCGGTCGAAAGTCCGGAGCCGAGCGTCTCAACCGCGCCAGACACAAAGGAGGAGATTCCTTCCCATGCGCCGGAGATGACACCTGAAATGCCCTCCCACACAGTCGATGCCGCCGACTTGATGTTCTCCCAAGCCGTAGACCAGTCGCCGGAGATCACGCTCATGACCGTCGAGATGACGGCCGAGATCGCACTCATGACGCCGCTGACCACACCGGAGATTGCCTCCCAGACTGTAGAGAACACCATCTGCAAGCCGGTCAGGATATCGCCGATAAAATCCGAGATTCCGGTGAAGGTGGACTGTGCATTCTCGTCCATCTCCCCGGTCTTTCCCGTGAAGAACGAGACGATGCCATTCCAGATACCCTCGAAGAAATCCTTGATTCCTGTCCAGACCCCGGTAAAGAAGTCCGAGATCCCAGTCCAGATGTTGGATGCAGTGGTCTGGATTCCCGTCAGGATGCCGGAGAAGAAATCGCTGATTCCGGTCCAGATTCCCTCAAAGAATACCTTGATGCTCTCCCAGACCGAATTCCAGTCCGTACCGAACCAGCCGAGGAACACATCTGCAACACCCTTCAAGGTGTCCAGCACTGTAGAGAAGATGGACTTGATGCCCTCCCAGATGCCGGAGAAAATGCCCTTGACTGCCTCCCATGCGCCACTCCAGTTGCCCTGGAACAGGTTGGAGAACGTATCGAGCAGGCCAACCAGAGTATCGAGGACAGTCCCCAGCACCATGGATACAATCTGAAAGGCACCCTCGAACACAGGAGCCAGCACCTGACAGAAACCATCCCAGACTGCTTTCAGCACCTCGACGATATCCTTGAAGTCAAAGCCGAGCGCATTGAGCCGCTGGGTCAGCTGGTCGCAGAAGCCGCGCACCTTTTCGACGATGCCATTCTAAATGTTCGTAACGGCCGTGCGAAATTCTTCATTAGTGTTCCAGAGGTGCATAAAGGCGGCGACCAGCGTACCAATCACGGCAACAACGGCCATGACCGGCGCGGAGATGCCGCCGAGGGCTGCGCCGAGTTTTCCGAACAGTCCGCTTGCACTGCCCACATGGGTGGACAGTAATCGGATGCCCTTCGCCAGTGAACTGAAGCCCTTTAATGCTGTGCCTGCTGTCGATATGGTCTTACCCAGCACGATGAGCAACGGACCGATGGCCGCCGCCAGAGCTGCCACCTTGAGGATGGTCTCTCTGGTGCTGTCGTCCATGCTGTTGAGCTTGTCCACAAATGCCTGCACCGCCGACACGATCTTGCGGATGGTGGGCATCAAGAGGTCACCAAAAGAAATGGCCAGCTCTTCCAACTGAGATTTCAGAATGGTGAGCTGACCATTTAAATTGTCCTGCATGGTTTCTGCCATGCTCTCCGCAGAGCCGTCACAGTTTTCAATGGCACCACGGAGCTTTTCAATGTCGCCCTCGCCGGCATTCATCAGGGCAAGGAAGCCGGACATGGCGTTCTTGCCGACCAACGATTCCGCATTGGCAGCCTTTTCGGATTCCGTCAAGCCGGAGAACGCCACACGGCAGTCTGCCAGAATGTCGTTCAGGCTTCTCATGCTGCCGTCCGCGTTGCTGGTGGCAATCGTGACCTCGCCGATGTTCTTACCCACAAAGGTCACTTCACCGGCAAGGTTGTTCATGATGGATCGCAGCGAAGTACCCGCCTGCGATGCCTTGATACCGCTGTTCGCCATGAGACCGATGGCTTCTGCGGTCTCCTCTGCGCTGAAGCCCAGCGCACCGGCAATAGGCGCACAGTACTTGAACGTCTCACCCAGCATCGAAACGTTTGTGTTGGCATTGGACGAAGCTGCGGCAAGAATATCCGCAAAATGGCCGGAATCCGAAGCAGACAGACCAAAGGCAGTCAGCGCATCCGTGACAATATCCGAGGTGGTCGCCAAGTCCTCACCGGATGCCGCGGCAAGGTTCATAATGCCCTCGATGCCGCCCAGCATGTCGGAGGTTTTCCACCCGGCCATCGCCATATACTCCATAGCGGAGGCAGCTTCGGAGGCTGAGAACTTGGTCTTGGCACCCATCTCACGGGCTTTTTCGCGCAGGGCATCAAAGTCAGAGCCGGTCGCGCCAGAAATAGCGGCGACCTTGCTCATCTCTTGGTCGAAGTCCGCTGCGGTCTTCACCGCTGCTGTGCCTAAACCAGTGACTGCGGCAGTGGCCGGCAGGAACTTCTTACCCACACCCTCGACCTGAGATCCGACCGTCTGGAGCTTCTCCCCCACCGCATCGATCTTGGCAAGAGTCGCGTTGGTGACCGCCGCCTGTTCCTGCAGGGATTTGAGGTTCTGCTCTGTCTCCACAATCTCACGCTGGAGTGCATCGTACTGGTCCTGCGTGATCTTGCCATCTGCAAGCTGTTGATTGGCCTGCTCCGCCGCCGTCTTTAAGGTAGTGAGCTTTTCCTTGGTGGCTTCGATGGCCTCCTTCAGCATCCGCTGCTTCTGGGTGACAGCCTCGGTGTTGGAGGGGTCCAGTTTCAGGAGCTTGCTGACATCCTTCAGCTCAGACTGCGTTGTTTTGATGGTTTTGTTGACACTTTCCAGTGCCTTGGAAAGTTTTGTAGTATCGCCGCCGATCTCAACGGTAATGCCTGCGATTCTGGATGCCATGCGGATAACCACCTCCTCCGGGGCATAAGTAAAGGCCCACCCGCACAAGGCGAATAGGCCAAAATAAAAACTGTGATTAAAACGGAACCAGCCACATATAATAAGCTAGGCTGTATCATAGAATTTTCCGAAAAACAACTTGACAAACCCACGTTTTTCGGTTAATATAATGGTACAGAATCAGCTTAAGCTGATTGGGCTGGTCGTAAGACCCTGGTCCACCGAGCGGCGGGGAATTTCCCCGCCATTTTTTTTACTACTTTCCTTGAGAGGATAACGCTATGGCGGAAAGAATACTCAGTGTGTTCATAGATGAATCTGGAGATTTCGGGCCGTATGAGTCTCATGCACCCTATTACCTGGTAACGATGGTACTTCACAACCAAAGCCTTGATATTTCAGGCAATATCAACGCCTTTGAACAACATTTGTCGAATCTTGGATATGCACAGCATGCAGTACATACCGGTCCCCTGATTCGAAGGGAATCAGTTTACTCCGAAGATTTAACGGAGGACCGAAAGCGTTTATTTAATGCGCTTTTCAACTTCACAAGAAAGCTTGATATCAATTACGCCTGCGCAAAAATCAAGAAATCCGAATGCGCTGACAAAATCGCAATGACAGCGAAACTCTCCAAGGCGATTGCCTCCGTTCTGCGAAGCAACAACTCGTATTTCAATAATTTCAAACAGGTCAACATATACTATGATAACGGTCAAGGCGAACTCACTCAGATATTGACTTCTGTTTTCAGTACTCTGTATACTCATGTTGTTTTCCGCAGGGTTAAACCGGTTGATTATAAGCTCTTTCAGGTTGCAGATTTGATTTGTACGCTGGAACTTCTCGCAGAAAAAGCAGACTCCAACTCTTTTTCAAAATCTGAAACTGAATTTTTCAACAACGTCCGTGACTTTAAAAAGAACTATCTCAAACATATCCGCAAAAAGCAAATCTAAAGATTTCTCGCCCAGCAATGCGCTGGACGGGATTTTTCTTTACCCTCGCAAACTATCGTGCTTATTTCACAATCAATATAAGCACGATAGTTTAGTTAGAACCGGTCGAAGTCAGCCTGCGAAGCCAGCTCTCGATAGGGATCGTCGTTCATCCTTTCTGTGAACATATCGTTGACCAATCCGATGGTCAGCAAGTCGAGGTCGGCTATGCTGATACCGAGCTGCACACAGCGCAGCATAAAGAGCGGGGTGGTCATTACCCGCTCACTTTTGCGAGGTTTTTTCTTGCCTCTACCTCCGTCTGGACATTCAGCCCCCACAGTTCGATCAGCTGGGGCAGAATCTGGTAGATGGAGAAGGTGTTGAAGTTTTCCAGCCACTCATCCGGCGTGTCTGGCACCTGATCAGGATGGGCATGCTTCGCCATAATCCAAGCCAGATCCTCGAACATTTCCAGGCTGAACATATCCAGATTGGAGGCATCCTCACTGTTATCCCCCACGCTGGATTCAAGCTGCCGAAGATCACGGTAAATGTCGCGGCCGAATTTGATACGGTACAGACGAGGAACGGCTGCGCTGGCGCGGAACTCCACCATCTGACCATCGATTTCAATTTTCTTTGTAACTGCCATAAGTCATATCCTCCTAATATCAAGATACCTCTCGGCATCCATTCTCCCCACCACATGGGAAGTTTGTCCTTGCAAATTCTCTGTGGTATTTTCTTGCGGCCTCATCATAGGCCTGAGCAGCTTCTTCTCTTGTTGCGAAAAGTCCCAAATAAATCGTTCTGCCATTGACTCCGATATCTGCTCTGTACTTACCGCTTCGATGAAGGCTTACGCCTTTGAAACCGCTCTGATTTGTCGTTCGGATAACTTCATTACAAGCATTTTCGGCTCTCGTGGCTACCCGAAGGTTCATACGCCTGTTATCGCGTGTATCTCGGCTAATGTGATCAACAACCGTTTTTCCATCTAAGCCCAGCACATACCTTGCGAACTCTATGGTTTTTCCGTTAATAGTTGATTTTGCATAGCCTTTCTTATCGATAAACCAGCGATACTGCCAAGCTGCCTTGTAGTCCTGTCTATCAAAGGTAAAAGAATCACCATCGGAGCAATAGTATCTCAGATGGTCGCCCTCATCCTCGACAGACCAGCAATGTGAACAAGAAGATGTCGGATTCTTGCTAAGCAGGTTGTCCCTGAAAACCTCACAGACATTACCACAGTCGCACATACACGCATACTTATGATGTCTATTGAACTTTCCCAAGTATTCCGTAACCACGAGCCGTCCGAATCGCCTGCCCACAATGTCCTGAAAGTCACATCGTTTCGGCATTTATCCTCCATTTCATGTAGAAAGGGCAGAGCCTCCGCCCTGCCCTCGGTTCGTGTACTCGCTTACTCTGCCGTGTCGATGCTGACCAGCGCGTTGCTGCCACTGACGGTGGGCAGCTTGCCGTCCCACTTCTGGATCTTCTGGTACTCGATCAGGGTATCAGACAGGCTCTCTGCAATCTTGCGATTTGCTTCGGCCTGTGCATCTGCGGCAATGGAAGTCTTCTGTGCCTCCGCCTCGGCGTTGGTGATTGCCACCTGCTTGTCGGCCTCGGCCTTGGCAATGGCAGCCTCATTCTCGATTTTCTGCTTGTCAGCGTTCTGCTGGGCGATGGACTTCTGCTGGATGGCTGTATTATAGGCTTCCTCGAAATCCATGTCGTTGATGACCACCTTATTGATGAACACTGCACCCTCGCCATACTTCTGGTTCAGGGATTCCGCCAGCTTCTGCTGGGCCAGAGGCTCGATCTTGGTACGGTTGGTCACCTCATTGGGACCAAGCTCTGCCATCGCGGACTTGACGGCAGATGCCACCAGCTCATCACCGACCAGATTCTTGGTGTCAGACACATTGGCGTACAGCCATGCGCTCTTCTCCGGGAGCACCTGATAAGTCACAATGACATCCGCAGCATACACCGGAGTCTTGTCGGAGGCCTCGCCCCAGATCTGCGCCTCGATGTGCTTGTCCTGCTGCTTGTTGTTGACGGTGTGGATACTCTGGACAAAGGGAATGGTAAAGTTGAGCTTACCGCTCTGGATGGTGGTTTCCTGAATCTGACCGAAGCTGGTCTTCACGCCAGTGTAGCCGGTCGGAACGATGGTCACAGACCGGAACAGCAGGAAAGCCACAAAGATGACTGCGAACAGGGAAAATACACGATGCTTTTTCATACTGAAAATCTCCTCTATTATAATAATGTAGGAAGCGGAGCCGAAGCCCCGCCTCGGTTCATCAGCCCTGGGGTTCATCCTCCACAGGGTCGGTCACGCCGACAGCCTCGGCCTGCGGCTCATAAACCGCCTCGTACCACTTGTTGTAGACATCATCGCTGGTGTTGGTGCCGGTCTTGGCCTTGACATAACCGTTTGCCAGCGGAGTCGCCTGCAGGGTCAGAGTGTCGGTCTTGACCTCCTTGCTGTCCTCGTTGGTGTCGCCTTCGATAGACGGACGGCTTGCCACGCAGTTGTACATGACATGACGGATGTGCCGCTGGTCGCCATCGAACTCGAACAGGAATGCGAAATGCTCCAGTTCTGCGTTGGCATTCTCAGCCAGCACACCGTTGCCGTCCAGTTCCTCGTGCATGATATCCGTCAGGAAGCTCTCCGGGATCAGGGCGATTTCGAGGTCGCCTTCATAGCCGGAATTATTATTCACGACATAGTAGGCGATGTTGTCCGCGTAGAAAGGCTCGATATCGCCGTTGGCATCCAGAGACAGGCTGACCGCACCGGGGATGCGTACCGGCTTCGCATAGGTCACACTGCCATCTTCGTCAAAGGTCGCCTTGGCGTAATGGCAGTTTTTCAGGCCATACTTGACCTTATTGCTTTTCTTGCTCATTGCTTCTCCTCCATAAAAAACAGCCCTGTGGCTGACTTATACGGTCAGTTCATACAGGACTTCGTACATCTTCTCCGTCTCGATCCACACCTCGCTCTTTTCATAGAAAAGCTCGTGGGCGGTCAGGACTTCTTCGATTGCCGCTTCCATATCCGGGTCTTTGTAATCGGTGTAGACCTCAATGTCCAGCCGATTGAAGTGGTGGTACACATGGTTGTCTGCACTGAAATTTTCAGCTTTCGGATATAGGAAGCAGATGAATGGCGGGTCGGGGCTTTCCCCTTCTGCGAAATGGTCATACGCATAAGGTAGGCCCATTTCTTCCACCATCGCTTTAACTTCTGCGTGGGTCATGGGGTCCTCCTATTTCAGTGCTTTCTCGATGAGGCTTTGGAGCAGCTCAACACCCTCCTGTTCAGCAGGAGCAATGTGTGGTCTTGCCGCCACACGTCCACCGCCGCGCTTGGCGTGACCCTTTTCCAAGAGGTGCGCCAACTGGTATCGGTCTTTGGAATGAACAATCATCTGGAGGCTCTGGCTGGATTCCTCCTGCTTGGTCGCCACCCAGCTCGACTTGTACCGACCGGTCCGGGATGGTGCGCCGGCCTCGATCTGTTCCTTGACGGTCTTGGCTGATTTCCGCACAGCCCGTTTGACCTCGGAGGATGCCAGTTTCGCATATTCCTGTAAGCCTTCATTGATGGCTTCCGCCATCCCATCAATGCTCACGGTCTTGCTCATTTCTGCCTCCGTTCCAGCCGACAATGCAGCTTGATGGTCTTCTTGCCATAATTCATCGGGTCAACGGACGTGATGTCGTAAAGCTCCCCACGGAACAGCACCCGGAAACCCGTGGAGGTCAGCTTATTGACCTCGCTGCACCAGCGCACCGTGAACACAACACTTTTCTGTTCTGCTGTGACTTCACCTTCATCCTCCTGCGCCTCATAGGTCGAAGCGTAGGCAAAGCAGGTGTAATAATCCACCCATGCGTTCCGATGATTGCCGACCTTATCGGTCATGTGCTTGCTCTGCTGGATTGTGATCCTTTCGTTCAGCTTTTCAATCATCAGAACACCCCCTCCCTCACAGCGAACAGAATGGAACGAAGCGTCAGCATCAGCTGGTGATGGTCGGCTTCGTCCCTGTGTTCATACAAATAGCCCAGCGCATACAGAATTGCCACACGGCAAGTGCTGCGCAGGGCTTCCAGCTCCCTCGTCGGTTTGACACCGTTCTCGGCATCCCGGTCGGTTGCATTGACTGCCTCCCACTGGTCATCCGAGAGCCGGCCCACATCCTTGCACATCTGCTCGGCCGAGGAAAGCAGAATGCCGATCAGGGCATCTTCATCCCCGCTGTCCACGCGCAGATAGGTCTTTGCTTCAAAAAGCGAGATCAGTGCCATGATCAGCGTCCTCCTCTCTTATCAGCCGCCGGCAGCCATCTGCAGGAGCTGGACGGCTTCGGGCAGGATCAGCTTGCCATCGACACGCTGGGTGGTCAGGAAGCCAACCTGATCGGTGCGGGCATACAGCTCGTTCAGACGGCGGAAGGTGCGGTTCTGACGATCAGCCACCCAGTAGTAGCTGTAGTCACCAAAGGCCATGACCTTGTTGCCGCCCTTGACCTCCGGCATAAAGGCGGAAGTCTTCAGAGGACGGTTCAGCAGGGTGTCAGGCTTGCCGATCTCCAGACCCGGCTTCCAGATATAGTTGCCGGTGTTGTCCTTGATGGTCATCAGCTGCAGCACCAGAGCCTCATTGCAGAGGAACTGGGCCTTCTTGCGGTACGGGGCCTTCAGCGCGTAGTACAGCTTGAAGATCTCATCGAAGGTGACAACATCCGCCTTGGCCGCCTTGGTGCCGACCTTGGCGCCGCCAGTCTCAGCCAGCAGACCCAGAGGCTTGCCCACGCCGTCACCGGTGATGAAACTGCGTTCCTCGGCATTGCCCATACGCACGCCGAAACGACGGGCGATATAGGTGGCGAGGTCAAAGGCGGAATCGTTCAGCAGCTCATTGGAGATCTTGATCATGGTGCCCAGCTTGTAGGCAGACAGCATGGTCTGACCAAAGGTAGCATCGCTCTCCGGGATCTCCTCGCCCTCATCGATCCAGCTTGCCTCACCGGTATCCTCTGCGATGGGGATCTTACGGGTGCCGGAGCTGGTGCGAATGACAGTCGCCATGCCACGGAAGATGTTGTTCTCTTCCAGTGCCTCCACCAGCTTCTTCTCGAACTCATCGGGAACAGTAAAGCCACCCTCGGTGTCCTCGCCCACAGACAGGGCATTGCGAACTTCGCCGTAATGACCACGGTTGCGGATCATGTTCCAGAAGTTCTCAGCGTACTCAGCAGTGGCAGTCGGCTTGACATCCTTCTTGGCATCGTTCTTGGGGTCGGCATGGACAGGGTTAGAAGTGGGCGCGGAGAGCTGTGCCTCGATCTGCGCCTGCTGCTCCAGCCGCTCAATCTCTGCGCCGAGGTCCTTGACCTCCTGCGCCATTTTGTTGTACTGCTCCACCGCTTCGGCCTTCACCAGACCGTTTTCGCCGCGGTTCTTTTCCAGAAAGTCCTTGGTCTGCTCCCAGAGGGTATTGCGCTTGGTGCGCAGTTCCAGAATCTTACTCATAGTGGTGTACCTCCATAAAAATCTCGTTTTGGGTATGAAAAAAGCCGGGGCGCATCACCTCATGCACTCCAGCTGCTTCATCAAAATATTGTAGGGAATACTGCCATCCTCGGTCTTGCCGTCCATATCAAGGGCAGGAGGTTCTGCGGGCGGCTCTTTGGCCTTTGCCGCAGGTGCATCGGGCTTGACTCCCAAACGATTCAGGACGATTAGATCCATCTGACGGCTGGAGAAAAGGTGCCCTGCCGCATCCATCTGGAACGACTGCTTCTCTCCGTCCTCGCCCGGTTCCTCATCGGGAGTCTCTTCCGGCTTTTCGGGGTCTGCCGGGTCACTGTCGGGTTCATCCTCTTTCTTTACAAAGAGGATTTCATCCGCAAAACCCAGCTCCACCGCCTTCTTGGCGTTCATCCACGTTTCACTGCTCATGAGGTTGGCAATGCGGGCATGGCTCAGACCGCTTTTGGCTGCGTAGGCATTGATGATGCTCTCCTTGACCTCATTCAGCACCTCGATGGCTTTCTCCATATCCTTAGTGTTGCCCATCGCAATGGTGCTGGGGTCATGGATCATCAGCATAGCAACAGGACTCATCTGGACAGTGTCACCGGCCATTGCCACGACGGATGCCGCCGAAGCCGCAATCGCATCGATTTTCACCGTGATACTGCCCTTGTAGTCCTTGAGCATGGTATAGATCTCGGCAGCGGCGAACACATTGCCGCCCGGACTGTTGATCCAGACAGTCACATCTCCCTCACCGGCATTCAGCTCATCCCGGAACATCTGGGGCGTGATCTCATCGCCCCAGAAAGATTCCTCATCGATGGGGCCCTCCAGCCGGAGGATTCTGGTGTCGTCACTGTTTTTGATCCAATTCCAGAACTTCTTCATCGGGTTCTCCTTCCATTTTTCTGCGGCGTACTCTCACTCTGCCGGTTGTCACTGTCGGGTCCTTCTGGCTGTGTCTGCTTCGGCTGATTCTGCTGGGCAGCGGCAGCCTTGTTCTGCTGGGCCAGTCCTGCGTCCTTCAGCTTCACATAGCCGCCATTGAGGTAGTAGTCATCACCGCCCTGGTCGGCAGGGATCAGGTCCATATTCTCCAGACGGTGGATATCATTCGGAGACAGGAATCCATTGCTGATGCCGGTGGCGTAGCCGTTCATCCGGCTCTGGTAGTCACCGCGCAGCAAACCGTCCACATTGAACTTCGGAAAGTAGGTATCCTGCTCTTCTTCCAGCAGGAGATCCTTGATGATGCCCTGCTCGATGCGGACGAGCCACGGAGTCAGGGAATGCATCACGAAGTTCAGCG
>CAVBWT010000018.1:0-54605 GCA_963599235.1 Lawsonibacter asaccharolyticus
CTCCGGTTCGGGTATATGGTACCAAATACGGAAGTCCAATGGACATCATCGTTGATGGAATCATTGAAGCTCGTGAAGCTGCTGAAAAAAATTGTTCAACGGAGAAATAATCATGCAAAAACTACTCATCACAGGCGCAGGCGGATTTGTCGGCGCGAGAGTCTGCCAGCAATGGAATGGGAAATTTGAATTTCTCACCTTGCCACGCGGATTTCTTGCCACTGCCAACGAAGATGCCGTCCAGCGTTTTGTAACCGACAACCGACCAGCCCTTATCCTGCATACTGCCGCACTTTCGGACACCGGCTACTGCGCGGCGCACCCGGAAGAGTCCTACCGGGCGAACGTCCAGCTCCCCGAATGGCTGGCGAAGGCCGCGCAGGAGGTCGGCGCGAAGCTGGTCGCGTTCAGCTCCGATCAGGTGTACGCCGGTGTGACTCGGCCCGGCCCCCTGCCCGAGACGCTGGAACTTGCCCCGGCAAACACTTACGGACAACACAAGCTTGAAATGGAAGGGCGCGTCCTCGCTCTCTGCCCGGATGCGGTTTTGTTGCGTGCAACATGGATGTACGATCTTCCCGGGTATCATCTGCCGATTCGCGGAAACCTGCCGCTCAACCTTTGGAAAGCGGCTTTGCACAGTGAGACAGTCAAGTTTTCGTCGCAGGATTTCCGGGGTGTAAGCTACGTCCGGGAGGTCATCGACAATCTACTATTAAGCTTTGATTTGCCCGGCGGTGTATACAATTTTGGTAGTGGAAACGACTGCAATATGGTCGAGACGGCTCGGCAGTTTGCTGAAATCATGGGTATCCCGGTCAAAATCGAGGAAGTCGACCGGCCGCGAAATCTCACGATGAACAGTGAAAAGCTGCAACAATACGGCATTGAGTTTGCATCGACACAGAACGCCCTGCGGAAGTGTATCGAAGATTACGGCGTATAAATGACATAAAAATGGAGCATCCCCATGCGTATCGCACTGTGGGATGCTCCATTTTTTGTTTCAGGATTATTTCCAAATCTCCGCAACCACAAGTTCCAGCACGCTTCCTGCGATACAGCGCGCTTTATCAGAGATAAGAAAGCAATTTTCGAGTTCCGATTTTCTAGGGTCAACGTCTGCGACCTTGAAGCCGGGCGTGACCGGATAGCCGCTGCGAAGCAGGCCGCGCAGGATTCCGGTAATCTGGGTCGTGACCGGCAGAAGCTGTCCGTCCGGCGTGCGAATCTGAGCAACGGCTTCCCCTGCCTCGACGATATCGCCAATGGCATGTAGATTTTCAAAAGCACCTGCCGCCTGCGCATGGATAACACGCTCGGCACCATAGCCGCCGATGATGCCGGGAACACCGGTGTTCACGATGGCAGAACCCTCCCGGATGATACGGCCAAGTTTGTGGCCGCGCTTGGTCTCGACCACCACATCCACGTCCTGTCCGGCAGTGAACCCTGGGCCGAGAGCAATCGTCAGCGGTGCCATATCGCGCGTTGTTCCGAGATTTTTCTTTGCCAGAATCGCATCCACAAGGACGGTAGGCTTTGCCTGAGAAATGCACTCGCCCTTCGGGTCAAGCATCACCGGCACGTCACCGACCGACCAAACGGCTTCTGCTTCGTCCAGCGTGTTGATTTTGACCGCGCGCAGGCCTTCGACGATGGTTTCACTCTCGTAGACGGCCTCGCAGAGCGACACCTGTCGGCGGATAGCGGTCGGATGTTCCGCTTCCAGCACCAATACTCGCAGGCCAGCTGACCAGAGACGGTGGATAGTTCCTGTCGCGAGGTCGCCGCCGCCGCGCACAATGATGAGAGAATCTTTTTTCATAGACACGCTCCTTTTACAGATTCAGAGCCTCTGAAACAGCAGTTCCATCGAGCCGCCGCAGGCTGCAATGGCGGCATCCTCGTTTTTGCCGTCGGCGGAATACTGCACCAGCTGGCAGGAAGCGGCCTCACCGGAAAGAATCTGCCGTGCAAGCTGCTGCGCACGATACTCCATGATGCCGCCGCCGACGCTTCCAACGATTTTCTCCGGAAGTACAAGCATTTTCGAGCCGACCTCTCGTGGCGCAGAGCCGTGCCGTGCAACGATCGTCACCAATACGGCTGGCGTCTGTGCGGCTTGTATTTTACACAGAGCGGCCAACAGCGCAGGAGGAAAGCCCTCAGTCTGCTGACGCTGGCTTTTCACCTCGACGACCTGCGCCATGATAGAAAGCGCGATTTCCTGTGCAGTTTTTGCACCGATTGCCAGTCCGATTGGCGCGTGGAGCTGCTCTACTTTGGCGGCATCAACACCGGCTTCGATCAACTGGCGGCGCACCAGTGCCGACCGGCCACGACTGCCCATCATGCCGACATACGCCATCGATTTCGGCAGAATCGCCTTGAGGCAATCAAGATCAAACGCATGAGCCCGGGTCAAGACGACGAAATAAACTTCCTCGCCGCCCGGCACCTGCGCAAGACCTTCCTCAAATGGTGCGCAGATGACCTCGTCGGCACCAGCCGGACGCAGCTGTTCGGCGTATTCCTCGCGATCCTCGAGGGCGGTCACGGACAGATCGAGCAATTTTGCTATCTGCACCGTTGCCGTTGCCACATGGCCGCCGCCGCAGACGACCAGTTTTGCGCCTGCACCGAACCGTTCCACAAAGACGCGCACGCCGTCCAGTTCTAACACGCCGCTGGTGGTGCAGGAAACAAGCTTTGCGAAATTCCGCGAAAGGACATTGAAATCATCCATATCAAATGGATTTTTCCATACGCGTTTTCCGCCGCTGAGCAGGCACTGACTCCCCTGTTCAGCACCTTCCAGCACGGTCGCCAGAAGGAAATTCTGGTGTTTCTGATCTTCCAGCGCATCCAAAAATGGCTTTAAGGTATCCTCTGCCATTGCGAAACCTCCTTTTGTGTTATTGTTGCACCGTTGCTACAGCACCATATCGGACATTTGGCTCGTTTTTCAGACGCGGCTCCCAAAGCTCCCAGTCCTCCGGCAGCATCCGCCATGCAAGGCCGCACCCAGCGGAAAGCTCTCTCGGCAAAGGAATCAGTCTACCCGGGATACCAGCTTCGGCACAGTGTTTTTCCCACGCCATCGCATCCACCGTCGCATTGAACGAAAGTACGATATACGATCGTTTTACTCTCATTCAAACCTCCCGTGCCAATGTACGGACAGCCTGTGCTGCGCACAAGACTTCCTCTTCGGTATTAAAATGTGAAAAGCTGAACCTCACAACGCCCTGTTCGACCGTACCGAGAGCCTTGTGCATGAGCGGCGCACAATGCGCACTAGCCCGGACACAAATTCCAGCATCCTCCCAGAGGGCATCCGCAACCCACGCAGAATCCTCATCGCCGATATTCAGCGAGACGATGGGCGCACGGGGAGTCTTTTCGGAAAAATCTCCATAAAAAGTCAAATTTTTAATATCTTTCAGCTGCTCATAAAAAAGGTTCGCTAATGCGATCTCTTTTTGGTAAAGCGTCTCTACACTCTGATTTAAAATCCAACGGACACCGGCGGCAAGGCCAGCCAGACCCGGAACATTCAATGTTCCAGCCTCGAGAGCAGTCGGCATCTCGGAGGGGTGTTCCTCATCGAAGCTGTGGACGCCGCTTCCGCCGATGACTAGCGGTGCAACCCACAAGCCCGGCCGGACGTACAAGCCGCCGGTTCCCTGTGAACCGAGCAGCCCTTTGTGGCCGGTGAAGCAGAGGACATCCACACCCAGCGTTTTCACGTTGACAGGGCGTGCACCTGCAGTCTGAGCTGCGTCAACAATCAACAGCAATCCGTGTTTTTTTGCAAAGTCTGCAACAAAATCAAGGTCGGTGACATTGCCGGTCACATTGGACGCATGGGTGACAACGACCGCACGGGTGTTCGGTCGAAGCTTCTGCTCAAACTGCTCATACTGCAATACGCCCTGTGTATCCGTATCAACAAAATCAAACTCTACACTGTTCTTTTTCAACCGATAAAGCGGACGCAGAACGGAATTGTGTTCGCAGACTGTCGTGATCACATGGTCGCCTGGACGAAGCAGACCACAAAGCGCAGTATTCAGGCTCTGGGTCGCATTGGCTGTGAACGCAATGAGAGACGGATTATCCGCACCCAGCAGCTCGGCCAGTACGGAACGAGCTTCGTATACCAGCCGTGCGGCGTGAAGAGTCGGCTCATGTGCCCCTCTACCCGGATTGCCTGCCGTCTGTAAAGCGTCAAGCATTGCTTGTCCGACCTGCGGCGGCTTTTGAAGAGTTGTCGCGGCATTGTCCAGATAAATCATGGATTTTTGTAGACTCACGGTTTTACCACATTCCCTGCATTGAGCATCTTTTCGGCAATAACATACATATTTGTGACGCTGCCGACAGCCAGCTTTTTGGTCAGGCCATAGAAGTTCAGGCAGGTTCCGCAGGTCATAATCTCGACGCCCTGCGCTTCCAATGCTTTGAGGTCTTCAAGCATCGGCGAGCCTTCACAGGTCAACGATGCGCCACCATTGTAGAACAGGATGGTCTGGGGCAGCTTATCCTGCTGCGTCAATGCAAAAACAAACGCCTTCATGAGCGTTTTTCCAAGTTCATCATTGCCAATACCCATCTTATCATTGCCGATGGCAACGACAGTATTTACCCGGGCATCGGGTGCGCAGGTCTCCGGCTCCTCGGTGGCTGCGGCGGCCTCACCGACCGTGAACAGCACCCGGTATTCCCGTTCTGCCAGCTTTTCGGCGGTGGAAGTGTAGCCCTTCTGCTGTGCCATTTTTGTCAAATTCTGGACGGCGATCTCATTATCGACCAGCACTTCCACCTGACCGACACCGTTCAGCTCGGCGATTGCTTTCTTGGCTTTGACGACCGGCAGCGGACATGCGTCTCCTCTTGCATCAACTTTTAACATTTTCATTTCCTCCAATTTTAATACGTTACTACGATTTCTTTTTCGGACTTTTCTTTGATCTCGCCCACGATCTTCGCAGGCAGGCCAGCCGCCTGAAGCTCCTGCTCCAGTGCGTCGGCATCTTCCGGTGCGACCGCGAACAGCAATCCGCCTGAGGTTTGAGGGTCGAACAGAATCTCTTCCATTGGAAATGGCACGTCCTCAAACTCCACAAACGGCTCGGTATGGTTGCGGTTGCGCTGACCGGCGGCGGTGTACAGGCAGGCATCAGCGGCATCCCATGCGCCCGGCAAAACCGGCACGGTATGAGCGTCGATAACACAAGACAGTTTTCCGCCCATCATCTCATGAAGATGGCCGAGGAAGCTGAACCCGGTGACGTCGGTTGCAGCGTGAACCGCATATCTGCGGCTGATTTCAGCTGCTGTTTTGTTCAGGGTCGTCATGGATTCGATAGCACCAGCCATATCCTCGGGCTTTGCTTCACCGACCCGGTTTGCCGTACAAATAAGGCCGACACCCAAAGCCTTTGTCAGGATGAGCTTATCACCGGGTTTTCCGGCATCATTAGTATATAGGTGGCGTGGGTCGACAAGACCGGTAACGGACAGACCATACTTGATGCCGGTGTCGGCAATGGAGTGGCCGCCTGCCAGAATTCCACCTGCTTCCGACACTTTTTCAGCACCGCCCTGCAAAATCGCGCCGAGGATGTTCAAGTCCATGCTCTCAGGGAAGCAAACCAGATTCAGGGCCGTTTTGACCCCGCCACCCATCGCATAAACATCACTGAGGGCGTTTGCAGCGGCAATTTTGCCGAAGGTGTATGGATCATCGACCATCGGTGGAAAAAAATCCACCGTCTGCACCAACGCAACGTTATCTGTGATTTTATACACAGCTGCGTCATCTTTGCTGTCATAGCCGACCAGCAGGTTCGGATCCTGCACACCGCGCGGCAGTTTTTCCAAGATGCGGCTCAGCACGCCTGCGCCGAGTTTGGCTGTGCAGCCACCGCCCGTACAGAACATGATGGGTTCGCTCATGCTCGTTCATCCTCCTCGAACGCCGTCAAGATGCACCGGACAGCGTATTTTTTTTGTAATATTTTCTGCGTTTCCTCGCCAAATTTTCGTCTTTGCAGCGTATCCGCCTGATTCAGCACGGCATAAAATTCACGGTCATTTACACTTTTTCGTCCACCGGCCTCGTTTGCCAGCAGTTTTGCCAGCAAGGGCGGCGCGAGCAGTGTTTCCGGCGTTGCATCGAGCAAATTGCAAGCTTTTTCGAGCCGGAAGCACACCTCTTTCAAAGGCCGCTCCCCTGCCGACAGCCCGGCCACCGCCAGAACAACATCGCTTTCCGGCAAAATCACCGGCTCATGTTCCGCCGGTGCCTTGCAGGGCAAACGTTTCGCGCCGTCGGCCTCGATAAAGACAACATCCGAGCCTTCCATCCAGCGGCGGAGTCGGTTGAGCGGAAGACTCTTCAGCTTACTGTTTTCAGCAATCTGACCGGCGACAACATAATTTCCGGCGTTCCAATGTGCATTTCGTTCCTCGATGGTCTGCGCCCAGAACGCTTTCGGCTGCTGGATGTGGGTGGTCGTCGTGACGAGGACGTGCCAGCCTTTCGCGGCGCAGAGCCGTGCCATTGCGTACATCAGCGTCGTTTTTCCGCCGCCGCCCACCAGTGAGACGATATGACCCTTTTCCTTTAAAAAGGGCAGCTGTGTTTCAAGCGGCATCATTTGTCCTGCTCGCTCTTTTCGAGGACCGCCATCGCGATCTTCTCCGGCGTGATGGGCAGCTCATAGAACCGGGTGCCGATGGCGTTATAAATTGCGTCCGAAATAGCCGGAAGCGGTGTATTGATAACAACTTCGCCGATGGACTTTGCACCAAAGGGACCATTTGGCTCATAGCTGTTCTCAAACTCGACCCGAATCCGTCCGATATCAATACGGGTCGGGATCTTATACTGCATAAACGAATTCTCCATCGGATATCCACGGTTGTCGTAAGTGACATTTTCCGTCAGCGTCATACCGATTCCCTGCAAAATGCCGCCTTCTGCCTGCACACGGGTCAGGTTCGGGTTAATGGGCGTGCCGCAATCCACACAGGCTGCATAATCCAGCAATTTGACCTCACCCGTTTCGGTATCCAGCTCGATCCCAGCCGCACCCACCATATAGGGTGGCGGAGACAAGGGCGAGGAATGCGTCTCAGTGGCTTCCAGCGCAACATTGTGACCGTTCGTTGAGATGTTTACGATCTCTTCCAACGAGACCTTTTTCTCTGGGTTATCCTCCACAAAAACGTATTTTCCATCAAAATTCACCGCTGTTTCAGCACAGTTCAGCATTTCCGCACCCAGCTTACAAACCTGACTGCGCAGTTTCAGCGCACATTTTTCAACCGCCTTGCCTGTAACATAGGTCGTGCTGGACGCATACGAACCGGAATCATAAGGCGAAATATCGGTGTCTGCACCAAAGACCGTGATATCGTCAAGCTCGCATTCCAGCACTTCGGCGGCGATCTGCGCCAGCGTCGTATCACAGCCCGTGCCCATGTCGGCTGCACCGATGATGAGGGAATAAAAACCGCCCTCATTGAGCTTCAGCGTCGCACTGCCGACATCCACGCCCGAAATACCCGATCCCTGCATCGCCATGCCCATACCGACAGCTCGGATCTTGCCGTTGCCAAGATCTTTTCGGGGATATTTTTCGTCCCAGTCTATCATGTCATGAACTTTTTTCAGACAGCGGTCAAGGGCACAACTCGTATTGGTCGCGCCATAGTATGCGAGCATGAGATCGCCCTCTTTGACGATATTCATCTCCCGAATCTTGAATGGATCGATATGAAGTTTTGCCGCAAGCTCATTGACCGCAGACTCCACAGCAAACAATCCCTGCGTTGCGCCATAGCCACGATATGCGCCTGCTGACATATGGTTGGTGTAAACGACGTCGTAGGTAAAACGGAACGCCTCGGCTTTTCCATAAAGTGGGATTGATTTGTGACCGGACAAACCGACCGTCGTCGGACCATGCTCACCGTAAGCACCTGTGTTGGAGAGGGTGTACATATCGATGCCCTTCACAATGCCCTCTTTGGTTGCACCAAGGCGGAGGTGGATCTCCATCTCGTGACGGGGTGAGGATGCCGTCTGGCTCTCGACACGGCTGAAGATGATCTTGGACGGCTTTTTCGTTTTCCAAGTGACGAAGGCCGGATAAATCAGGGAGACCGAGGTCTGTTTTGCGCCAAATCCGCCGCCGATACGCGGTTTTGTGACGCGCACCATCGACTTGGGGATGTGCAGGGCATTTGCGATGTGACGCCGGGCGTGGAAAACAATTTGCGTTGAGCTGAGGACATTCAGGCGGCCATACAGGTCGATATAGCAGCAGGTGCGGAAAGTCTCCATCATGGCCTGCTGGCAGGCTTTGGTGTGGTAGACGTGGTCAATGACGACATCACACTTGCTCAGCACATCGTCGATGTCACCAGAACCACATTCGTCATGGGCGCAGAGATTACGCTTGTTATCTGCACCGACCGGGCAAAGGCTCTCCCAGTTGTCCTCGGGGTGAACGAGGATGGGGTTGTCCTTGGCGGTGTGGTAGTCGAGGACAGCTTCCAGCACCTCATATTCCACTTTGATAAGTTTCAACGCCTTGTCGACGCATTTTTCATCTTTACCGGCGACGATAGCAACCACGTCACCCACAAAGCGAACATGGCGGTCGATGACAAGGCGGTCATAGGGGCTGGCTTCCGGGTAGGTCTGGCCGGCCTGCGTGAAGCGGCGGCCATCCTGCGGCACATCCTCCCAAGTGAAAATTGCTTCGATGCCCGGTACTTTTTTCGCGACCGTAGTATTGATGGTCTTGACGATGGCGTTCGCGTGGGGTGAGCGCAGCAGCTTGACGATGAGACAGTCCTTGGGGGCGAGGTCGTCCATATAGACGGGCTGGCCTGTGACAAGCTGCATGGCATCCTTTTTCCGGAACGGTTTGTTGACGGTGTTCAGCTGGCTCATTCCGCTGCCTCCTTGCTCTTTTTCCACGCGAGGAACGCCTGAATTCCGCGCAGCTGGCCTTCGTAGCCAGAGCAGCGGCAGAGGTTGCCTGCGAGGTACTCTTTAATTTCCTCTTCGGTGGGGTACTCCTTTTCTCGGAAGAGGGCGAGGGCGTTCATGATGAAGCCCGGGTTGCAGAAGCCGCACTGCTCTGCGCCCTGGTCGGCAATAAACGCGCCGAACTCCGCCGCCTCGTCCTGCAAACCTTCCAGCGTGGTGACGTGCTGGCCGTCCACCCGAGCGGCCAGCACCGAGCAGGACAGCACCGGCTTGTCCTCCACGAAGACGGTGCAAAGACCACAGTTGGAGGTCTCACAGCCGCGTTTGACGCTGTAACAGCCCCGACTGCGGACAAAATCAATGAGCAGAGTGTCCGGCGCAACGTCCGCCGACACTTTCGTTCCATTTAAAATCAGATTGATCTGCATGGTTTTTCTCCCGTTGTCTCTTATTCAGCTTCCAGTTTGCGGACGGCACGCTTGACCAGCACACCCGACAGATGATTGCGATATTCGGCGCTGCCGCGCATGTTGGATTCCGTCTTGATGTCGGCACGGACAGCGGCAGCGAAACGGGCAGCTTTCTGCTCGGTCGTCTCCCCTGCTTCCGGCGCGAAGTCATACTCGACGGCCTTGCCCGGACGCGCACCAATGGCAAAACGATAACCGCCATCAGCTGTTTTGGCGGCGGCGCAGGTCAGCACCGGGAAATCGGTCTGGCTGTTGCGCACCGATTGATAATAGAACTTCGCCTGCGTTTTTGGCACGAGGACACGCACCAAAATATCCCGGTCGTAAGGCTGCTGAGCGTATTCTGCCAGCGGAACAATGCCGCCCTTGTACAGCTCTACCGAAGCATTCAGAGACAAAAACATGGTAAGTACGTCCGAAAATCCGAACCGGCTGTAAATGCTGCCGCCGACCGTTGCCAGATTGCGGAGCTGGACGCCAACGATATGCCGTACCGACTCGCGCACCGCACCGTCCGCGTAAGCGGCCAGACCCTGGTGCTGTTCCAGCTGACGGAGAGTCACCATTGCGCCGATGGAGAAACCCTCGTCGGTCTCCTCGATGGTGTCCAGCCCAAGGCCGGACAGGTCGATGGCGGTGCCGACGTTGATGGTCTCCATCTTGAGCCAGATCATGCCGCCAAGGACACGGTTGTTCTTTTTCTGGTTGAGCTGCCAGGCTTCCTCCAGACTTTCGGCTTTTTTGTATTCCCGAATCGTCATCATACGCAGTACCTCTCTTTTTCGTCTACTACCTTTTATTCTACCACAGTTTGCCTTATAATGCTATTTGAAGAGCGGATTTTTCCGCAAATTTTGGGATACGAAAGGAGCTTTTAAATGAAAAGTAAGATCTTACCGGTGGGGTGTGTCCTGATGGCGTCCGGGCTGGCAAAGCGGTTCGGCTCGAACAAACTGCTGGCCGACTTCGGCGGCAGACCGATGCTCTGCCGGGCGTTTGACGCTACTGACACGCCGCTGCTCACTACCCGGGTCGTAGTGACCCGTTCCGCCGAGGTGAAAGTCCTCTGCGAGGAACACCACATTCCGGTGATTTTTCACGCTCTGCCCGGCCGGAACGACACAGTGCGGCTGGGACTGGACGCGCTGCTGGCGGAATATCCCGAGCTTTCGGGCTGCATGTTCCTGCCCGGCGACCAACCGCTGTTACGACGGCAGAGCGTCGAAGAGCTGGTACAAGCATTTTCCGCCAACGGACAGACACAAAAAGAAACAGAGCGAGGAATCTTCCAACTGGCGTATCAGGCCAAAAATGACCCGGCACCAACGGTCGGAAGCCCCGTTCTGTTTGGACGCGGTTATTTTTCCGCACTGCATTCCCTGCCCGATGGCAAAGGCGGCGGTGTGCTGATCCGGAAATACCCGGAACGGGTGCAGCTCGTCTTTGCGGCGGAACGGAACGAATTAGTTGATGTAGATACGAAGGAAGAGCTTATCACTCTTTGTCCTTCGGCAGAAGAACGTTCAGAATAATGGCGACAAACGCAGCCGGAACGATACCGGACTCGCCGCAGATGAGCTGAACGAACTGCGGAGTATTGGCGAGGATATTCGCATTTGCGCCCATGCCATAGCCGACGCCCAGAGCGACCGAGACAATGGTGAGGGTGCGCGGAGTCATCTTCTCCCTAGTGATAAGTTGGATGCCGCTGACAACGATGGAAGAGAACATCATGACAGCTGCGCCGCCCAGAACAGCCTGCGGCATGATGGAGACCAGTGCGCCCAGCTTGGGGATGAGGCCGCAGAGGATCAGGAAAACTGCACCAGTTGCCAGTGCGCCGCGGTTAACAACTTTAGTCATAGCGACAAGGCCGACGTTCTGGCTGAACGAGGTGTTGGGCAGGACGCCGAACGCTGCGGCGAAGGAAGAGCCCAGACCGTCGCAGATGACGCCGCCGGACAGCTCCTTATCGGAAGGCTCACGGTCCATGCCGCCCTCCATGACGCCGGAGATATCACCGACCGTTTCGACAGCGGTGACGATGAACATGATGAGAACGGGCAGGATGGCGCGCATGTCGAAGACGATCTTGACCGGAACCAGCTTCGGGATAGCGAACCAGCTGGCCTGTGCGACCTTGTTCCAGTTCAAAACCCATGCCTTGGTGAACTCAACGCCCTCAGCGGTAACACCCGTAGTGGGCAGGACAAAACCCATGATGATGGATGCGATATAACCGGCCACGATGCCGATGAGGATGGAGGAAGAGCTGAGGAAGCCGGTCGTCCAATGCTTGAAGAAGAGGATAACGACCAGAACGAAGAGAGCCAGCAACAGGTTTTCGACCGAACCGAAATCCTTTGCACCGTTGCCGCCGCCGAAGGAGTTGATACCGACCGAGATCAGCGACAGACCAATGGACAGAACGACGGTGCCGGTGACGATCGACGGGAAGAGCTTGCGCAGAGGTTTCAGAAAAATGCCCAGCACACTCTCGAACAAACCGCCCAGAATGGACGCGCCCATGATGGCGCCGTAAGCGGTCACACCGCCGCCCATAGTTGCTGCAACGCTGTTGAAAACGCCGAGGAAACCCGAGCTGGTACCCATGATGATGGGCACTTTGCCACCGATGGGGCCAAGGCCGTACAGCTGCACCAGTGTGACGATGCCGGCCACGAACATGGCGTTCTGCAGCAGGCTGACCTGCAGGTCAGCAAACTCACCGCCAGCCAGACCGCAGGCACTGGTGATGATCAGCAGCGGCGTCAGGTTGCCGACGAACATTGCAAACACATGCTGCAAGCCCAGCGGAATGGACTGACGTAGCGGCATTTTTGCTTCAAATTGATATGCTGATTTCTCCAAAGCGATATCTTTTGTCATTTCCTTGCTCCTTTTATTGTTCCTTTTTATTCAAAGACAATTTGAATTATAACAAAGCATCGGGGCAGATGGTAGCGTTTTCTGAACTTTTTGTTCATTTTCTGTTCATAAGTCATACTTAAATTTAGATTTTGTCTTTTTGTGGAAAACAGTTTTGGCTTTTGTCCGTCAGATCAGCCGCTGCTCGGCACCAGAAGCCGTACTGCCTGCGCAAGGTTCGTTGTGGTTTCGTCCAGCTCGTTCGCCGCCAGCATCTGACCCGGCGAGACATGGAATCGTTTGGCGATATCGAACAGTTCCTCTCCTGCCTGCGCATAGTAGATGCGAAGGGAAATCTCCGGGTCGGCCGGAGCCAGCGCATCGCCCAGCTCAATGGTGCCAACGCCGGTATAAGCCCTACGACAAAGGACGGCTCCCTCAGCACGAATCGTTAGCGAAACATCCAGCGCACCGCCGGAACTGCTGCATTGGAGGTTTTCAGCAGTCATCCAGCACTCCGGGTAGAGTTCGGCATCGGGCGGAAGTTCTTCGGACGGTTTGAGCGGAATGGTAAATTCCAGCGTTTTTTCATAGCTTTCCAGCTCTGAAAGGCTGTTTTCAGCAAAGGCTGTCACCAGCGCACGGGAAGCCAGCACCCAGTCTTCCCTTTTCCGCACCACCTGCGTCGGCCCAAAAGAAGCGAAGCAGGCAAGTATTTTCGCTCCGGCATCCGGCAGGGCACCGGAGCCGTTGACGACGGTTGTTTCGTTGAGCGGACAGACCAACTGCTCAGCCAAAAGCTGCTGGGGCTCAAGGCTCGTCTCGAATCCGGTCGAAAAGGCGTCTGCCACGCATTGCAGCTGATACGGCCGCCATGCCCGGAACCGGAGCATGACCGTCGCCGTCAGCTGGCTGGGCGCGTCACCCTCGCCCTGCGCTGCCGTGAACCCTACCGGCTCGGCTACGCAGAGACAGCGGCAATCTTCACTCAAGCCGTCCGCATCCAGCACCTGCTGAAACGGCAGGTCGGCAGACTGACTTTGCAAAGCGTTTTCTCCCTCAGCACGCCATGCGCAGAGCAGGTGCAGCTCCCCTTTGGCGACCGCTTTGCCGTGCAGGACTTTCAGCTCCCTGACCTCGGCAGTGCCGGTCAAATCAAGGATCGCGGCAGGCGTCTGCGGAAAACTCAGCTCCCCTTCCACTGTGACGAGCTTTTCGAGGACAACAGCTCTTCGGACGCCTCGGATGGTGCAGAGCTTTTGCTCAATCCCTCCCTCGGACAGTGCCGTGATGACGTCGGCTTTGCTCTGGGTAAAGACCGATACGACCAATGCGTATGCCCCACGCACTTCGATGCGGCGCGGATTGACCGTCCGGCTATTGATGTATTCTGTCTGTCCCTCGACCATGGCTGTCCACGCTGAGAATGCGAACTCCGGCAATTCCAGTACTTTGGTAAAGGGCAGTTTTTGTTCGGTCTGACAAAGCCCGGCATCCTCTTCTCCTTGATAATAGACGGTGCATCGAAGATACCCTTCCAGCGTGAGACGACCCGGCTGTAACTGCTTTTGCAGGACGACGGGTTTGGCAAAGCATTTTACCAGCTTGAAGACCGGCGGCAGATAGTCGGAGATGAGGACTTCAGTCTCAAGGGGAAGCTCTGCCTTTACGGTACAGCTCGCACCGGCCGTCGGCATCGCATCCCGGAAAATTTTCAGCTCCATGCAACTAGCTCCTTTCCTTGTCCGCTTGGCGGCAGATACAAAAATTTATGCAGATGGGCAAAAAAATAGAAGGCTGCTCTGACCGAACAGCCTTCTATTTTTACTTTTTAATGCCGAACAACTTCCGCAGCAGACCACGGAGACATTTCGGGCTTTGAATGACGACGACCTGCATCGAGACACCCACCTTTCGCCTGTTTTACCCCAGTATAAGCATTCCGGGGCAAAAAGGTTCCATATCTGGTGGTTTTCAATCCGGAAGTGTTTCGATAACAATCAATGCACCTTTTCGGGTGGAGATCGTCATCGTATCCGAATTTTCGGCGTACTCGTTGCTGACGCCCAGCGGATAGCCTGCGGTCAGAGTTGCGTCAGTCAATTCGTAGTAAGAGCCGCGCTCATATACACCGGACGCCTCGCCCTCCATCGGGAAGACTGAGATATAAAAGAACTCCTCTTTATGATAAGTCCGTTCCTCACCGGGCATGACATAAGTGATACGGCTCCGCTCGTCCTGAATGGTCGTCCGGATGCCCTTCTGTTCCAGACCAAGACCGGTACAGAAATTGGACAGGGTGTGTTCGAGGCGACGTCCGCCCAGTGCACCCAACATCAGAACTTCGGAGAAGCGATGCTCTTTCGCCAGTTTTGCGGCGTACTCGGTGTCGGTATCGTCCTTGACGTGGGGCAGGATGATGATATCGTCATCCTCCTGCTTCGGACAGGGTGCCGTATCGAAATCGCCGACGATGATGTTCGGCTTACAGCCCAGCCGGGCGCAGTTTTTATAACCGGCGTCGCAGGCGATGATGAAATCGTCCGGACGCAGGAGCTTCGCCAGCGACGGGTCGACCGTGCAGGCGGAAATGATGACACAACGTGCCATGCGATCCTTCCTTTTCTCTTAAAATTTCGGCCGCTGCCAGTCCTTGACGTCCTTTACCTCGTCGTACATGGCACAATAGCTGTCGTACCGGGTCTGCGAAAGCTTCCCCTCAGCCAGAGCTGCACGGACAGCGCAGCCTTTTTCCGACCGATGGGAGCAGCCGGTAAACTGACACTCCCCCAGATAAGGGCCGAACTCCGGAAACGCATGTTCAAGATTTTCTTTGGGAATAAAACCGGCACGGTTGGCTTCGAGACTGGCAAAACCCGGGGTGTCGGCAATGCGTCCGCCGAATGCCTCGAAAATCGTCACCTCGCGAGTCGTATGGCGACCGCGGCCAAGCTTCTGGCTGATCTCGCCAGTCTCCCGGGCAACATCGGGCAAAAGCGCATTGAGCAAGGTCGACTTTCCAACACCGGAGTTGCCGCAGAATGCACAGAGACGACCGGTGATCCACTGTTTTACCTCATCCAGTCCGGCACCCGTTTCGTAGTCGATGCGGATAAATGGCAGAGTCGATTTCTCATAGGCGGAGCGGAGAAATTCGGCTTCGGCAAGGTCGCCTTTGGTGCAGACGATGACCGGCTGCACCCCTTTATCCACCGCGATAGCCGACAGCTTATCTAGCACGAGAGTACTGGGAGTCGGCTGTGTCGTGCTGGCAACAAGGAACAGTACATCAAGATTCGCCACCGGAGGACGGACAAAAACGTTCTTCCGGGGAGCGATCTGCGCAATGACCGACGCTCCGTTTTCCGTCTCGAGGGTCACTTCGTCACCGGCGACAGGCGAAATTTTCTGCTTGCGAAAAATACCGCGCGGCTTGCATTCGATGATACCTTCAGACGTTTTGACGTAATAAAATCCGCCGATGCCTTTTACAATATAACCGTTCATCCGTGCCTCCCTCAGGAAATCAGCGCGGTCCACCAGTCACCGAGGGTGGAACCAGTGCTGGGGGTAGAGCTGGAAGAAGATTCGCTGCTGCTGGACGGCACCGAGCTGGAAGCCGGCTGGCCGCTCTCGCCGCCGGTCTGACCGTCACCGGTCGTCTCGGTGCTGCTGGGTGCTTCGGGTTCCGGCTCCTGTACGGGTTCAGGGCCTGCGCTGACAACAACACTGACACGGCTGTTCAGACGCACCGACGCACCTGCGCCGGGGCTCTGGCTGATGATCGTACCGGCAGGCTGGCTGCTGTACTGCTGCGTCTGACTGCCAAGGCCGAGCTTGTTCTGCACCAGCAGGCTGCGTGCGTTATCCACCGACATGCCCGTGAGCGACGGCACCTTGGTAGTGGTGCTGACCTGCGGACGGCTGACATAGACAACAACGGTTGAACCTGCGGCGACCTGACTGCCGGCCGCCGGGTCGGTGCGGATGATGGAACCTGCGGCAACCGTCTCGTCGACGGCCTGCGTCACCAGAACGGATACTCCAAGGTCTTTGAGCTGCTGTTCACCGTCGGCCTGCAGATAATTCGTCAGGTCAGGAACGGTGACATAATGAACGCCAAGGCTGACGGTCAGGGTCACGCTCTGACCCTCGCGGACAGTGCGGCCTGCCACCGGCGACTGTTTGTAAACGTAGCCCTCCGGGTAGTCGTTGCTGTACTCTTCTTCCCAGTTGACAACGATCTGACCGGAAACGACCTGCTCCTGCGCATTGACGTCATCCCGGGTCATGCCATTATAATCGGCAAGAACGATATCCGCCTTGTTGTTCATCAGGTTGCTGGAATCGTTCAGAATGACCCAGCACAGGGTAGCACAGGCCAGTGCGAAAGCGACCGTGATACCGAACAGCACCGACAGAAAGGCCGAACGCTTTTTCTTTTTCCGGGTCTTTTTGGTGTTTTTGGGGGTAGATTCTTCTTTTTTCGGATTCATTGGGTGCGTCACCACCTTTTTTTCCGGAACGGGGTCCGGAAGATATTGATAATTGAATGTGATATCCGGATTCTCGACAAAGGCATTCAGAGCGTCGAGCATCTCGGCGGCACTGGCGTACCGGTTGGCCGAATATTTCGCCATCGCCTTTTCGGTAATTTCCACCAGACCATGCGGCACGGTGGGAGCCAGTTCTGCCAGAGACTTGGGTTTGTCCGAAATTTGCTTGAGAGCGACCTCTACTACATCGTCAGCGTCAAAGGGCAGCTTACCCGAAAGCATCTCGTACATCATGACACCAACGGAGTAGATATCACTCTTTCGGTCGGTCTCTTCGCCTTTGGCCTGCTCAGGGCTGATATAGTGGACACTTCCCATCGCCTTGCCGCCGTTGAGCTGGTTCTCAGCCCGGGAAACACGCGCGATGCCGAAATCCATCATCCGAAGCTGGCCGTTATCCAGCAGCATAATGTTCCGGGGCTTGATGTCCCGGTGGACAACGCCGTTTTTATGGGCATGGTCAAGAGCCTTCAAAATCTGTGAGATGAAATGCACCGTCTCCCGGCTGGTAAACTTACCGCCGCGCTCGTTGAGATACTCGCGCAGGGTCATGCCGTCCACATATTCCATAACGATGTACTGCAGCTTATCGCTGACGGAAACGTCGTACACTTTGACGATATTGGGATGGTTGAGCAGGGAGATGGCTTTGGACTCGTTCTTGAATCGGCGGACGAGGTCGGGGTCGTGCATCAACTCCTGACGCAGAACTTTTACGGCGACCTCTGTTCCAACCGGAACAGGACCATTCTGCCCGACGACGACGGCCTTATAGACATTCGCCATGCCGCCCGTACCGATAAGACTGTCGACCTGATACAGGCCGTCCAGTGTTTTTCCGATGAGCTTATCCATGGTGTACCTCCATCGGTTCAACGCCCAGCACCAGAGCCGTAATGTTGTCCGAGCCGCCGTTGGCATTGGCCGCGTCCACCAGACGGTCGGGCAGGTCGTAGAAAGAGCCGTTCTGCATCAATTCCACGATCTGCTCCTTCGGCACGGCATTGGTCAGGCCGTCAGAGCAGAGCAGCAGCATATCACCAGCTTCCAGACGGATGGAGGTAAACTCCGGTTCGACCCGGAAATCCACGCCTAACGCCCGGGTGATGATGTTCTTCTGGGGATGATGCTCTGCTTCCTCGGGGGTAATGGTGCCGCAGTCTACCAGTTCCTGCACATAGGAGTGATCGTGGGTCAGCTGGGTCAGCTGGCCGTCACGGAACAGGTAAGCGCGCGAGTCCCCCACATGGCAGATAAAGGCCTGTCCGGCACGCACCAGAGCGCAGACGCCTGTGGTACCCATGCCGGCCAGAGATTCTTCACGCATGGCCTTGTGAAAGATAAAGCGGTTCGCACTGACGAGGGAGCGTTTCAAAAAGAGGGATTCCTCACCGGGCATACACTGGGAATACTGTTCCTGAAAGCAATGCTCAATGACATCGCACGCGCTGTGGGAAGCTTCCCGTCCGCCGCGCGCACCGCCCATACCGTCACACACCAGACACCATGCCGCACCGCCGGGCAGTTCCCCTGCCCTGTAATCATCCTGATTTTCCTGACGGACACGTCCGACATCGGTTTTTCCTGCAAGTTTCATAGGCTTTTCTCCTTTCGGATCTCACTCTCACGCCTTGCCGTTCATCTCATCCCGACGCAGCTGACCGCAGGCGGCACTGATCTCGCTGCCAAGGCGGCGGCGCACCGTGGCGTTGACGCCCAGACTTTCCAGTTTCTGCTGAAAACGGCGGACATTGGCGGCATCGGTAGCGGAGTAAGGACTGCCGTCCACCGGGTTGATGGGGATAAGATTGACATGCGCACCCATCCCCCGGATGAGGTCAGCGAGTTGTTTGGCACAGGCGTCGGAGTCGTTGACGCCGCGCACCATCGAATACTCGAAGCTGACCCGGCGTCCGGTGGTCTCCTGATATCGGCGCACAGTTTCGATGAGCTGCTCCACAGGGTACGCGTCATTGACCGGCATCATACCGCTGCGGATCTCATTGTTCGGCGCGTGGAGCGAAACAGACAGGGTGAGCTGAAGCTTTTTCTCCGCCAGCTGGTCGATCTTCGGCACAAGGCCGCAGGTGGACAGGCTAATGTTCCGCATTCCGATATTGACGCCCTCGGGCGAGGAGATGATGTTCAAAAACTTCATCACCTCGTCAAAGTTGTCCAACGGCTCACCAATGCCCATCAGGACGATATGGGAGATACGCTCCCCGATATCCTTCTGGGCAGTATAGACCTCCGAGCAGATCTCTCCGGCTTCCAGATTGCGCACCCGGCCGGCCTGCGTGGAGGCGCAGAAACGGCATCCCATCCGGCAGCCGACCTGAGTCGAGACACAGACCGTGTTGCCGTAGTGATACCGCATGACGACCGTCTCGATGCAGTTACCGTCCGCCATCCGGAGCAGATATTTTACGGTGCCGTCCTTGGCCTCCTGCCGACGCTCGATCTGGGGCGCGGCGATGTAGAAGTTCTCCTCCAGTTTTGCCAAAAGGGTCTTGGGCTGGTCGGACATGGCCGAAAAGTCGGTGACGAGCTTCTGGTGTACCCAGTGGAAAATCTGCTTTGCCCGGAAGCCCGGCTGACCCAGAGCTTTCAGCTCGGCGGCCAGCCCCTCCAGCGTCAGGGAGGAAATACAGCGTTTTTGTTCCATGGTGTTCTCCTATTGTATCAAATGGCTTTCTGCATCGCGCAGAGGAAGAAGCCATCCATTCCGGTTCGGGTCAGAACCGAAAGGGCTCCGTGTCCGCTGACCGTCATTCCTGCCGGGAACGGGATGTCCGGCGTTGCCACGGCAAATTCCGGATGACGGCGCAGGAACGCCGCTACCTGTTCCTCGTTCTCGGATGGATCGATGGTGCAGGTGGAATAGACCAGACGTCCGCCCGGTTTGAGCAGCGCGGCCGCCGTATCGAGGATAGCCGCCTGCGTGGACAATAATTCATCGTGGCGTGATTTTTCGAGTTTCTTATACCGGATATCCGGTTTTTTTGCCAGAATACCGATACCGCTGCAGGGTGCATCCACAAGGATGCGGTCAGCCTGCGGCAGATTGGGATTCTGCACGGCGGCATTGTTCACCATCGTTTCCACGTTGGTGAAACCCATCCGCTCAACAGCTTTCCGGATGAGCTGAACACGATTTTCCGTTACGTCACAGCTGACGAGGTGACCTGTGTTCTCCATCTGCTCGGCCAGCAGCAGGGTCTTGCCGCCGGGAGCAGCGCAGAGATCGAGAACCGTCTCGCCGGGCTTTGTCTCCACGCAGAGAGCTGCCAGCTGACTGGCCTGACCTTCGACGTGATAATATCCCTTCTGGAACAGCTCCTTATCGGCCGGACTGCCTTCAAAACGAGCCAGCACACTTCCGGGCACGATACCCGGCTCCGCCTGTAAAACGCCGGTCTCGGTCAGCAGCTTACAGAGCTGCTCCGCATCCGCTTTGAGCGGATTTGCCCGGAGGCTGGTAAGTCCCTTATCTGCCGTGTGGGTCAGGATATCCAACGCCTCGTCCGGGTAGTGTTTCCGGAGAAAATCAGCGACATCATGACCACAGGAACCCAAAACCATCAAACGCTCCGTCTCGTCCTTGAAAGACGCTGTGTTTAGGTCGTAGGCACAGGCACGGCGGAGGACAGCATTTGTCAAGCCGGATGCGCTGGCCTTTTTAAAGGTACGAGTCAGTTTGACGGCCTCATTGACCGCCGCCGACACCGGAACCTGCATGTATCTGGCCTGTGCCAAAGCGGAACGCAGAATCTCACGCACCGGGGCGTCCAGTCTTGCCAAGCCTTTGGGCAGGAACTGCTCAAGGATATAATCCAGCGTTCCCTGATGTTCCAGCACCGTATAAAAAATCGCACTGGCAAAAGCTTTATCCCGGCCTTCGAGCTTCTGACGCTTTAATTCCGCGTCAAGGATGAGGTTGGAAAAGCCGTCCTGCTCCTGCCGGACCAGCGCAGCGACTGCCGCCGCTCTCGGACTGGCCGCCATCAGAGGATATCCCCCGTTTTCAGGCGGAGACCAGCTGCAAACGCACTGCCCTCCATCGGCTTTTTGCCCTCCGGCACAACATGGAGCAGCTGAATTGCACCTTCCCCACAGGCCACAGTGAGAGGCTTGATTGCCAGAACGGTACCGGGAGTCTCACCGTTAGACAGAGCAACACGGCACTCGCTGACCTTGATCTTTTTGCCGCCCGAGGTGACAAACCATGCCGACGGCCACGGATTCATGCCACGCACCCAGTTGTGGATGTGTTCAGCGGAATCCGTCAGATGGAACTCAGCCATCTCCTTGCTCAGCATCGGAGCAACGGTAGCGTTTTCATGCGGCTGCGGCACAGCGGTCAGCCTACCGGCAGCAATGGCCGGAACCGTTTCACAAAGGATCCGTGCGCCCACCGCTGTTACCCGGTCGAACAGCTCGCCGCTAGTCTCCTCGGGGTCGATGGCGATCTTCTCACAGCAGAGAACATCACCGGTATCCAGACCTTCATCCATCTGCATGATGGAAACACCGGTCTCTGCATCGCCGTTCAGGACGGCCCACTGCACCGGCGCACTGCCGCGGTATTTGGGCAGGAGCGAGACGTGCAGATTGACGCAGCCGTATTTCGGGATGGACAGCACCGACGCCGGCAGGATGCAGCCATAGGCCACTACGACGATGAGTTCCGGTGCCAAAGCACGGATGTTCTCATCCTCGCCGCCATCGCGCAGAGTACGTGGCTGAAAGACCGGCGTGCCATGCTCGAGTGCAACTTCCTTGACCGGCGGAGCAGTCAGAACCCGCTTGCGGCCCACCGGCTTATCCCGACGGGTATAAACAGCACAGATATCATGCCCGGCAGCGTAGAGAGCCTTCAGACACTCTGCTGCGATATCGGGCGTACCCATGAACAAAATGCGCATTACTTGTTTCCTTTCGCTTTGCGTGCTGCGGCACGGCCTTCCTCGGTGTCCTCATAGAAATACTCGCTGGACTCCATGATGGTGATACCGTCCAGATGGTCGTTCTCGTGCTGGATGCAGCGGGCCAGCAGACCTTCGGCTTCCAGCTCGAACCACTTACCGTTGCGATCTTGCGCACGGACTTTGACCGCTGCCGGACGAGTGACTGCACCGTTGTGTCCCGGGAAGGACAGGCAGCCCTCGTAGGCGGTCTCCTCATCCTCGGAGACGGCCAGAATTTCGGGGTTGACGAAGTCGATGAATTTGTACTCATAATCGGCCGGGATCTCTTCGGGTGCATCGGTAGTGTCCCATACGACGAACAGGCGGCGGAGCATCCCCACCTGAGGGCCGGCCAGACCCACGCCGTCAGCGTCGATCATGGTCTCACGCATGTCGTCCAGCAGAGTTGCCAGACGGTCGTCAAAATTGGTGACAGGGCGGCAGACCTTGTTCAGGATGGGATCGCCTTCTTTTACGATGTTACGGATAGCCATAAAAATATACCTCCAAAAAATTCAGGTTGTTATCAGATATCGCCATCAGAATGCAAGTCAACAGCTACGGTTGCCTTCGAGGGCAGCTTCTCGGCCTCGTAGAGGTTCAGCGTTGCCCGTATAAGGTCACGAAACCGTCGATCATTGCGGCATTTGATGGTGAGTTTATAGCGGTAATTGTCGTTGATTTTTTCGATGTTGCCGGGAGTCGGCCCCAAGACACGGAGCGGCATATCGGGCTGTTTGGCCGCCTGCTGTCCCAGCAGCGCAGCGAATCGAGCGGCGGCACGGGCGACTTCGATCTCTTTGCCGCCCGAGAAACCCACGACGCAGAGTCCACAAAACGGCGGATACAGACCCAGCTTGCGATATGCAATTTCCTGTTCAAAGAATGCGTCGTAGTCCTGTGCGGCGGCAAGATTCAGGACGGGGTTTTCCGGGTCGGTGGTCTGGATGATGGCGAATCCCGGGTCTTTTGCCCGACCGCTCCGCCCGACCACCTGCGTGACGAGACTGAACACCGTCTCATACGCCCGGAATCCCTGCGCAAACAGCAGCGAGTCGATGCCGAGGACGCCTACCAGCGTCACATCCTCGAAATCCAGCCCCTTAGCGACCATCTGGGTGCCGACCATGATGTCATACTCATGCCGGGCAAACTTTGCCAGCAGCTTTTCATGAGCGTTCTTAGCGGCGGTGGAGTCCTGATCCATCCGCAGCACCCGGGCATCCGGGAAGATTCGGCTCAGCTCTTCTTCTGCCTTCTGAGTGCCAAAGCCCCGGTAGAGCAGCTTTCCGCCGCAGGACGGGCAGGTCTTGGGCGGTGGGTCGAGTTGAGTACCACAATAGTGACAGAGCAATTTGCGCGCCGACTTATGATAGACCATCGGCACACTGCACTTGGGGCATTTGAGAACGGCACGGCAGTCGTCACACTGAGCCATTGTCTGGTATCCTCGACGATTGAGCAGTAAAATCGTCTGCTTTTTGGCATCGAGATTCCGCTGGATAGCGTCCTGCAAAGCGATGCTGAGTTCGCAAGGGTTGCCCGAAGCCAGTTCCGCACGCATATCGACGATCTGAACGCTGGGCAGAGGGTTGCCGCCGTAACGCTGGGTCAGGCGGACGAGCTGCGTTCTCCCCTGCTTGGCGGCATAAAAGCTCTCCGTGCTGGGCGTTGCGCTTGCGAGCAGGAGCAGGCTCCCATTCTCGGAAGCACGCTGCCGGGCGACCTCATGGGCAGAATAACGAGGTGAGGACTCGGAGCGATAGGTGTGTTCCTGCTCCTCGTCGATGATGATCAGTCCGATGTCCTCCAACGGGGAGAAAATCGCGCTTCGGGTGCCGACCACGATATCCGCACCGCCATCCTGAATCATCTGCCACTGGAGCAGACGCTCGGTGTGGTTGAGGGCGGAATGCTGAACGGCAACCCGGGTGCCGAACTGAGATTTGAGCCGCAGGATCATCTGGGGCGTCAGGCTGATTTCAGGAACCAGCACCAGTGCCCGGCGACCCAAGGAAAGACAGCGTTCGATGAGCTTTAAAAAGACCAATGTCTTTCCGCTTCCGGTCACGCCATAAAGCAGCGCAGAGTGCGGCTCGATATCCTCCAACTTGGGAACCAGAGCGTCATACGCCGACTGCTGCTCTGCCGTGAGAGTTATCGGTTCATTTTTCAGCGGAATACTCGAATACAGGTCGATGGACTTGTTCACCTTGCTGCAACTGAGAACCCCTTTCGCACAGAGATTGTCCAGCACAGCCTTGCTGATGCCCTTTTCTTCCAGTTCATTCTGGGTGCGGCTTCCTCCGCCCAGAAGAGCCACCGCCGCCAGCTGTTTGGCAGTGGGTTTAGGTTTTACCGGGAGTTCGCCCACCAGCTCATACGCATTCTCGGTGTGTCGGATGAGCTGCTTTTGCAGCACCGGGGTCACACCATCGGCGGCAACACTGGGCTTATACTGCGCTCCATACGGAATGACGGCCTTGACAGCCTCATACCAAGTGCAGAAAGTGCGTTCTTTCAGAAATTTCACCAGCCGCAGCAGCTCCGGCGTCAGGCAGGCCGAGGCCGGTGCAACGTCAAAGAGATATTTCAGCTTGGAATGTTCCGGTTCGGCATCACAGGCCAGCACCACGCCCATTCTGGCCCGGCTTCCCTTGCCGAACGGCACCAAGACCATACTGCCAAGGCGGACAAGGTTCTGATGCTCCGGCATGACGGCATAGGTATAAAGTTTATCAAAGTGAAAGGTCGCATTGCTGACTGCAACGCCTACCGTTTTTGGCATTCGGGCGGCTCCTTCGTGTGTTTATTCGGACAGCTTGCGCATCATCGCATAGAGCTGCTCCGCGCAGCTGTCGATATCGTAGTTCACCAGCTGCTGGTCGTAAGTATCCTTGATGGCAAGCTCGTTAAGAGCTTCGTTCAGGCGACGCTGAACGCTGGCCTCATCCTCGGTACCACGGCCGTGCAGACGGCGTTCCAATTCCTCGATGGACGGCGGCAGAAGAAAGATGGTGTTGGAATCCGGATACATCCGCTTGATGTTGGCCGCACCGTGAACGTCGATGACGAGGACGACCATCCGGCCTGCGTCAAGGTGGCGGCTGACTTCGGAGCGGAGGGTGCCGTAATAGTTCTTATTATAATAGTTATGCTCCACGATCTGGTCTTCGTCCAACAGCTGCTTGAACTGCTCCTCGGTACGGTAGTAGTAGTCTACGCCCTCCTGCTCACCCGGGCGAGGCGCACGGGTCGTAGCCGAGACCGTCTTCGCAATTTCGGGGTGGTTTTCCCGGAGCTTTTTTACAACGCTGTCCTTACCGACACCGGACGGGCCAGAAACAACAAACAAGAATTTTTCGTTTTCCATCTTTACTCCTCCTCAGTTTTCTTCTCTTCCGGCTGATCTGTGGCACGGGACGCGACCGTCTCGGGCTGCAACGCCGAAAGCACCACATGGTCGGAATCCATGATCAACACCGCACGAGTGCTGCGGCCATAGGATGCGTCGATGAGCATCCCACGCTCCCGTGCCTCTTTTACCAGACGTTTGACCGGAGCGGAGTCCGGGCTGACGACCGCCACGACCCGGCCTGCGCTGACGAGATTGCCAAAGCCGATGTTGATGAGTTTCATTCTTTCCTCCGATGGTTATTCGAGATTCTGGATCTGCTCGCGGATCTTCTCAATCTCCGCTTTCATATCCACCACGGTACGGGTAATATCGAGATCCTGACACTTGGAACCGATGGTGTTCGTCTCACGGTTCAGCTCCTGCGTCAGGAAGTCCAGCTTGCGGCCAACCGGCTCATCCAGCTGCAAGATCGAGCGGTACTGCGCGATATGGCTGCGCAGACGGACGGTCTCCTCATCCACGGCGGTCTTATCGCCGAAAATGGCGGCTTCGGTCAGGACACGGGCGTCGTCGATGTTCCTGTCTTCGAGGATGACTTTCAGTTTCTCGTACAGGCGGTTGGTGTAAGCCTCAACCCGGCCTGCGCTCAGCTCCTCGACCTTGCCGACACACTCTTCAAGGAAGTTCAGACGGGATTCGACGTCGGCTTTCATCTTGGCACCCTCAGCGGCACGCATCTCAACAAAGCGGTTGAGTGCCTGCGCTGTAACGGCAGAGACATCTTCCCACAGCTGTTCCTCGTCCACGTCGGCGTGACGAGTCGTGAGGACATCCGGGAAACGGGTCAGGCTGGAAGCGGTGATATCGTTCTTGATGCACAGCTCCTCGGACAGAGTGCGCAGTGCCTGCTGATAGCTGCGTGCCAGCTCCATATTGACGGCAACGACCGTATCGGCGGTGTCCACGTTCTGGATGGTCAGGCTCAGCTCCACCTTGCCGCGCGTGACTCGCTCGTTCAGCTGCTTTTTCAGGCGGCTGTCCATGTAACTGCAGGTGCGCGGCATCCGGGAAGAGTACTCGAAGTAACGGGAATTGACACTGCGCAGCTCCACCGTGATCTCACGGCCGTTGCGGACAGCGGTTCCCCGGCCAAAGCCGGTCATACTTAAAATCATGCAAGTTCCTCTTTTTTCATTCTTGGCTGTTTTGCGGACAATTTTCGGTATATGTATCCGCGTTTGGGTATAGACACCCATGTTACGATACATATAGTGTTATTTTACTCTGTCAAGGCCGTTTTTGCAAGCTGTTGATGAAAAAATCCCGGCCTCCGGAAAAGAGGTCGGGATTTTATACATTTTACAAGGCGGAATCAGTGAAATACTGTACCGTCTGTTTTATGCTTTTATTGCTCGCCGGGTGAATTAAAATCAGACCGGGTGAGACTTATTGGTGTAGTCAGCATGGTCGCCGTCAACACCCTGCAGCTTTGCGTTGCGCTTCTCGAAGAACTTAGGAGCGACCTGAGGGAACATTGCATAGGTCAGGACGTCCTCTTCCTGAGTAGCCCACTTTGCAGCCTCTGCCTTCAGCTTATCCATCTCAGGTGCGAGGGTGTCAGCAAAACGGCAGGTGATGGGCTTTTCATCGCCTAGGATCTTCTTGGTGAACTCGGGCTTGATGGGAGCCGGAGTCTTGCCGTAATCGCCGTGAACAAGACCCTTGAACTCCTTGGTGACCATCTTGTAACGCTCGCCGAGGACGACGTTGAAGACAGCCTGAGTGCCAACAATCTGGCTGGTCGGGGTGACCAGCGGAGGATAGCCAGCATCTTCACGGACACGGGGGATCTCAGCCAGAACTTCGTCCAGCTTATCCTCTTTGCCTGCATCCTTCAGCTGCTTGAGCATGTTGGAGAACATGCCGCCCGGAACCTGATACAGCAGGGTGTTTGCATCGACGCCCAGAGACTTCGGGCTGATCTGGCCGTTTGCGATGTACTTTTCACGCAGCTTTGCGAAATAAGCACGAACAACATTCAGCTGTTTCAGGTCGAGGCCGGTGTCATAATCGGTGCCCTGCAGGGCAGCAACGAGGCTCTCGGTTGCCATGTGGCTGGTGCCGCCGCTCAGGGGACTCATAGCGGTATCGACGATATCTGCGCCTGCCTCGATGCCCTTCAGCAGAGACATGGAAGCCAGACCAGCGGTGTAGTGGCTGTGGATGTCAACAGGGATGCTCAGGGTCTTCTTCAGCTCGGAGACCAGATCATAGCAAGTGTACGGAGTCAGCAGGCCAGCCATATCCTTGATGCAGATGGAGTTTGCGCCCATCTCCTCGAGGGTCTTAGCGTACTTGACGTAGTACTCATTGTTATGGACCGGGCTCAGGGTGTAGCTGATACATGCCTGAACATGTGCGCCTTCCTTATTAGCGGACTTGATCGCAGTCTGCAGGTTGCGCGGATCATTCAGTGCATCAAAGATACGGATGACGTCGATGCCGTTTGCGACGGACTTCTGTACGAAATACTCGACAGCGTCATCAGCGTAGGGGCGGTAACCCAGCATGTTCTGGCCGCGGAACAGCATCTGCAGCTTCTGGTGGGGCAGTTCCTTGCGAAGGATGCGCAGACGCTCCCACGGATCCTCATCGAGGAAGCGGATGCAACTATCAAAAGTAGCACCGCCCCAGCACTCGACAGAGAAATAAGGGATCTTGTCCATCTCGGGCAGGATCGGACGCATCTCGTCCATAGTCATACGGGTCGCCAGCAGAGACTGGTGAGCGTCACGCAGGACGACCTCGGTAACTTTGATAGGCTTTTTCGCCATGGTTGTCACCTCTCCCTTAGTTCATGGAAACCAGAACGTCACCGGAGTTGACGGTGTCGCCCTTGTTGACGTTGACGGACGCAACAGTGCCGTCCTGCGGAGCAACGATCTCGTTCTCCATCTTCATAGCCTCGAGGATCGCCAGAACGTCGCCAGCCTTGACGGAATCGCCAGCCTTGACCTTGACATCCAGAATGTTGCCGGGCATGGGAGCCTTAACGGAGACAGCACCAGCTGCACCAGCAGGAGCAGCGGCAGGTGCCGGAGCGGCAGCCGGAGCCTTGGGAACTGCCGGAGCAGCAACAGGAGCAGCAGCAACCGGCGCAGCACCAGCTGCAGTCTCCTCGACGGAGACGCTGTAAGCAACGCCATTGACGGTAATATTGTAGTACTTCATGGAAGAATCCTCCTGAACAGAATCAGTTCGTTTTTCGTTCTATCTTTATATGTAACGTCCGAAGATCTTACAGAGCCATGTTGCCGTGCTTCTTGGGCAGACGGGCTGCGCGCTTGGTGCTGAGCAGCTCGAAGGCAGCAACGACGCTTGCGCGTGCATTTGCAGCATCGCAAATCATGTCAGCTGCGCCGGAAGCGACAGCGTTGGATGCACTGCAAACCTCTGCAGCGTATGCAGCAGCCTTAGCGTTGGTAGCAGCGATGATGTTGTCAGATGCGTCGATTTCTTCCTTGTACAGGACAGAAACAGCGGCATTCGGCTCCAGTGCGCTGATGGTGCAGCCGTTGACAGCAATCTTCAGGTCGGCATTTGCCAGAGCGGTGTAGACCGGGCCGACAGCCTTGCCAGCGATGAGAGCGACCTTTGCGGTGGTTGCATCAGCGTAGGTAGCAGCCAGACGGGCAGCCTCACGGATGCCGCCAGCGATATCATCGGTGGAGCTGGGAACGAAGCCCTTGGTGTCCACGATGGTCAACACGGGAACACTGAACGCATCGCACAGGCGGACGAAACGGGAAGCCTTTGCGACACAGTTGTGGCACAGCTCCTCGCCGGTCGCCACGATACCGACAGCATTGCCGCCGATGGTAGCGAATGCGGTGTAGACGTTCTTGCCGAAGCCAGCGTACAGCTCAACCGCGCTGTCCTTATCAATGAAGGCAGCTGCTGCCTTCTCGGGAGCGGCACCAGCCTTCAGAACGGCGGTGGGCTGCTCGAACTCAAAGATGGCCGGGCCAGTCAGGTTGTTTGCAGGCAGCAGACCCACAATGTGAGCAGCCTTCTCTGCAGCGTCGGCAGCAGTCGGAACGACGATGGCAGCAACGCCAGCCTTAGCAGCAGCGGCAGCAGTGCCAGCATCAGCGACCTTGTCGCCCTTAGCAGCAGCGGTGAACGGAGCGGTGAAGAACAGCTCTGCATCCTCTGCCATGACGCAGACATCTGCGTTGGCTGCGCTCAGTGCGCTGGTGCCGCCGCAGACGCCCAGAACGACTGCGACCTGAGGCACGACGCCGGACACCTTTGCGATGGCAGCGTTGAGCTTTGCGCTCGCAGTCAGAACGTCCAGACCCTCAGCCAGCTTTGCGCCGACCGAGTTATAGAACGTAACGACCGGGCAGCCCGTCTGAGCTGCCATTTCCAGAACTTTGATGTTCTTTTCAACATCCTTAACGGTAACAGCCTCGCCGTTCTGATAAACAGCGTAAGCCTGCTGACCAGCCGCATAGCCGCAGGCTGCGCTCACCGCGCCGTCCGCAAACAGTGCGGTATACTCCCCGTCGTCGAAAAACTTGGCGAGGATTTCTCCTTTGTTACTCTTTGAAGCCATGGTAAGACCTCCTGCTTGTCTGTGTGAGCTTTCAAAATTAGATATATTATACCTTAATTTTCCTTAATTCTCAAGGGTCTGTGCCATTCCTTTTTTTCAGAGAAAGACACTTTCCCGGGCAAATCAGTGAAACTTTCGGGCATAATGCTTATTTCTTCTTCCGTTGGGCGGAGTTTGCATGACTGACCGAGCCGCGAGGACGGCGGTCAGCAGCTTTAGACTGGAGCGATGCCGAACGGGTCTGCGCGCGACCCTTTGCGGCAGCGGCACGCAGGCCGACCGCTTCCGCTTTGCTCAGTTCACGGTACTTGCCGGGCTGGAGCATTCCCAGCTTGACAACACCCTCGGCGTTCCGTTTCAAACGGACGACCTCAAGGCCGACTGTCTCGCACATCCGGCGAATCTCACGGTTCTTGCCCTCTTTCAGGGTCATCTCCATGACGGTGCGGCCCGGCTCATCAGTGACGACATTGATCGCGCAGGGCATGGTCTTGGTACCGTCATCCAGCACGACACCGGAGCTGAGCTTTAAGATCTGCGCTTCGTCAGCACGGGGCTGAACGGTGACACGGTAGAGCTTCGAGATGCCGCCGGACGGATGAGTGACCGCCTGCGCAAAGGCTCCGTCGTTCGTCATCAGCAGCAGACCCTCACTGTCCTTATCGAGACGGCCGACCGGATACAGGCGTGCCGGGATATCCGACACGAGATCCATGACCGTCTTGCGACCCAGCTCATCGCTAGCGGTGGTGACATAACCGCGCGGCTTGTACAGGGCAAGGTAATAGAGCTTCTGATCCTTCTGGATATAGATGCGCTCATCATCCACATGCAGCACATCCCGGTTCGGGTCCATCTTGTCACCAACCTTGGCCGGGTGTCCGTTGACCTTGACACGTCCTTCTGCAATGATCTGTTCGGCCGCACGGCGGCTGCACAGACCCTGCTCACTCATGATCTTTTGAATACGTTCTTCTGCCATAATCAATCTCCTTGTGTGCCTCCCGGCACTCAAACTGTGGGAAGAGCCTTACTCCCCTTTTGCTTCTTTGCTCTCTGCCTTTCCCTCATCTTTTTTCAACAGTGCGCTGACCTTTTCGATGAGTTCCGGCACCATCGTCAGAGCGCGGTCGACCGTATTGTTGCCCTCCGACAACTGGATAGTGCGCACGCTGCCATCCTTGACAACGAGGAACGCCACGGGCTGAATGTTCACACCTGCACCGGAACCACCGCCGAACAGGTCTTTATTGGCGGCATTTTTGCCATCAAAATCAGTGCCTGCGGAAGCGAACCCGAATGAGACTTTCGACACCGGCAGGATGGTCGTGCCGTCGTCGGTCTTGATGGGCTTACCGATGATGGTGTTAGAATCCGTCATCTGACGGATCTTGTCCATTGTGACGTTCATTAAACCTTGGATGGGATGCTCAGCCATAAAATCGGCCTCCTTGTTTTTTCAGATATTTGCGGTATCTAAACTTCCCTGCTCCTGATCTTGCAGGGAAACGAACGCACCATATAGTGTTATTGTAGCACAACTTATATAAACACGTCCAGTACCTTTTCACGCCAGAATTCATAAAAAACGCGCAAGGCGGCGATGAGGATAAAAAGTGCCTGTGTGGAGACACGGAAAGACACCCTGTCCTGCACGGTAGGTTCCGCACTGCCGAAGTCAGGCAGGAGACGCAGCTCTTCAAAATCGAGGTAAACGAACCGATCAAGGAAACCCAGCGAGGTATAAAGCCATGCGTTCAGCTTCCCATAGGCACGGGCGGCTTCAGCCGGGTCGTCGCCGCGGACGCCGAGGCAGACCTTGATTTTTGTAAATTTCAATGCGCCGAACACGACCCGGATGAGCTTTCCTGCACCTTTTAAAATAACGCAGACGATATGCAGGGTCAGCTTGGCCTTTTTCCGGGGCGTTGCAGACTGCTTTTCAGGTTTGGGTTTCTGAGCCGCTTTCTTTTCAGTCTTTTTCCGTTTGCGCTCCGCACGCCATGCCGAGAATTTCGCTTTCAGTTTTCCAAGGATTCCTTTGGGTGGTTCAGGATCCGCAGGCGGCTCCGGCTTCGGGTATTGAAAGACTGGAAAGGTGATCCCCAGCGCGCCGGCTTTGACCGTAAATACGCTGTTCTCCCAGCTGATGTCCGCGCAGAATGGGCAAAGCAGCAGCAACAATGCCAGCACCAAGACCACCAACAGCAGGATGCCGACTACTTTTAACAGAAAGAGCAGCACGCCGCCGAGAAAACCCAAAATCGAGAGGACGACGCTCATGCTCCTGCCCCCTCTTCCGGATCTTCCGAATGAACCGGCGGAAGGTCTTCCAGAGTAGACAGACCAAATGAACGCAGAAAAACATCGGTCGTTTTAAAGCTGACCGGGCGACCCGGCAGGTCAAGACGTCCTGCTTCCTCAATGAGTCCTTTTTCCAGCAGACTGGATACCGTAGACGAGGAGTCCACGCCGCGTACCTGCTCGATGAACGCACGGGAAACGGGCTGATTGTAAGCGATAATGGTCAGGGTCTCCATCGCTGCCGGGCCAAGCGGAACCGACTTGCGTGCATCCAGCAGACGGCGGATACAGCCCGCAAATTGCGTCTTGGTCGCCAGCTGCCATCGGGTATCCAAATGGAGCAGGCAAAGACCGCTGTCTTCTCGTTCGTACCGGGTGTGGAGTTCCTCCAGTGCAGTCTCCACGCTGGTCTGCGGCAGCTGAACGGCCTGCGCCAGTTTGTCAGCTGAAATCGGGTCTGCAGCTGCGAAAAGCATCGCCTCTACCGAGGCGCGGATCTGTTTAGCGTTCATTTCGTCTCCTTTGTCCGTTCCAGATGACCACGCTGGATGTTCAGCTCACCGGTGTCTCCCAGTTGGATGCGTCCGCCGCGCACCAGTTCCAGCAAGGCCAGAAAGGTCGCGACATTTGCGCTTCGGCTCTGCCGCCGGGAGAACAACTGCTGCATCTTCTGGACGCCGCCGGTCAGCAGACGCCGTAAGATGTACACGACCCGGCTGCTGACCGACACGATGGGCGCGGACACCAGCGGTTCAAACTGTTCCTGTGTGGGTTCCCTGCGAAAAGTAGTCTTTCCCATCAGGCTCTGCCAGCAGTCCGCCAGCACCTGCGGCGAATGATGCAGATCGTAAGTCATATCCCAGTCTGCTTCAATGGGCTGCCGTACAAAATTCGCAGTCTGCTCGCCTCGTTTCAAGAGCCTTGCGGCCATTTTGCGGCACTGGTCATATTCAATAAGCCGACCAGTGAGTTCCTGCTTCATTCGCTCGCCCTCTTCGCTGCGCGGCAGGAGCAGATAGCTTTTCATCTCGACGAGATGGGCCGCCATTTCGATAAAGCTGCTCGCAATATCCGGGTCTTCCGCCTGTGCCCGTTCCACCGCCTGAGTATACTGGTCGATAAGGGTCAAGATGGGGATGTTGTGCAAATCCATCTTGTGCTTTGTCACCAGCGTCAGCAGCAATTCCAACGGGCCTTCAAAATCCTCAAGCCGAAAAGTCAATTCTTCTGCCATCAGATCACCGTCCCGAGGCTTGCGTAGTAGGCCGAATACGCGATGTTATCAATAAATCCCGTACCAGCGTCCAGCAGGTTCCAGACGGCGTTGTTCAGGATACTCAGCGGCGTATCGAGGAAGCCACCCCAGACCGCTGCCAGCAGCACGACCATGATGACACGTTCGTACTTCATCAAGTCAAAGTAGAGATCTTCGGGCAGAACCGCCAGCAGCACCCGGCTGCCATCCAGCGGCGGCGCCGGGATGAGGTTGAATACCGCCAGTGCGACATCCATATAAACTAAGTATTGGAGGAACCGGGTCGCGAAAACCGTCACAGTGGTGACATCCGCCCAGTAGTACATAATTTTCCAGACCACCATCGCCAGATATGCCAGCAGAAGGTTTGCCACCGGCCCGGCCAGAGCTGTGAGTGCCATGCCGAGTTTGGGATTTTTGAAATTTCTCGGATCGGTGGAGACCGGTTTTGCCCAGCCCACGCCCACAAAGATCATGCAGAGGGTGCCCCAGAGGTCAAAATGCCGGAACGGGTTCAGTGAGAGCCTTCCTTCCCTCTTGGCAGTCGGGTCACCCAGCAGCCAGCTTGCCAGTGCGTGGCCTGCCTCGTGGAACGGGATAGCGATCATTGTCACCAGTGCGCGGATAAGGTAGTAGATTCCCTGTGCGGTCATGTCGTTCTCCTTGTTGCGATTTTGTATGCGTCTATTGTACTATTTTTTCCATAGTTCGGCAAGGGTTTCGCTTTTCTAAAAATTTTCCGAGAAAAATCAAATTTCCCCTTGCATTTTCCTGCAAATTCTGCTAGAATAGTTAAGCTGATTATTTTGAATTCCTTACTTCACTGCTAGGAGGTGCAAGTATCATGGCTAAGTGTGAATGCTGCGGCAAGGGTGTTACCTTCGGTATCAAGGTTTCTCACTCTCATCGCCGTTCCAACCGTACCTGGAAGCCGAACGTCCGCCGTGTCAAGGCTGTCGTTGAGGGTTCTCCCAAGTATATCTACGCATGCTCTCGTTGCCTGCGCGCTGGCAAAGTTACCCGCGCTGTCTAAGTTGCTGCATGTTGCCGGTCACTTTGTCGAGTGGCCGGCTTTTTTGTTATCATTTTTCAGGGAGGTTACGATTCTATGGCACTGCCCGGCGATTCCATCCTGCTTTTGAGTTTTTTAAACATGAAGCTGCGCGATTTTTATCCCAGTCTGGACGCCCTGTGCGACGACTTGGACGAAGATAAGACCGCGATCTGTGCAAAACTGTCCGCTGTCGGGTACGAATACGACCCACAGCGCAATCAATTTGTCTGAGGAGGATGTACCGATGGAAGGAACCTACTACAAAGAGCGGAGCGCGGTGCTTGGCCGCGACATGGAATTCAAAGTTTACGGTCACGGTGGTGTGCCGGTGCTGGCTCTGCCTGCACGGGGCGGCCGTTTCTATGACTGGGAGAATAACGGGATGCCTGAGGCCGCGGCACAGCTGCTGAACTCTGGCAAGGTACAGCTCTTCTGTGCTGACAGCATCGACGCCGAGAGCCTGCTGGCCGGTGACGTTCCCCTTCGCCGCCGGGCTGAGATGCAGGAAAAGTATTTCCTCTACCTCACCACCGAACTGGCTCCTCGTATCCTTGAACTGACCGTCTCGGCAAAGGCCGAACCCACCGAGAAGGATGCTACGGTCAAAGCTTCTGCGCCGAAGCTCTGGTGTGCCGGTGTGGACACAGGCGCATATCAGGCCGTCAACTGCCGCCTGCGCCGTCCGGAGCTGTTCGCCGGTGTCATCGGCCTGTCCGGTCTGTACGACCTCTCCCGGTTCTTCGGTGATAAGAACGACGACCTTGTTCTCCGCAACAGCCCTATCCTCACCCTGCGTGAAGACGGTATCCTTGACAAAAAGACCCTTGGCAAGGCCGATGAGAACCGCATGATTCTCTGTGCCGGTCAGGGCAGTTACGAGGGTGACGCACTGGACGACACCCAGCTGCTGGCGGATGCACTGAAAGACCAGAATCTGCCTGCTCACCTCGAAGTCTGGGGCGGCGACGTTTCTCACGACTGGTATTGGTGGGGCAAGGAATTCGGCATGTTTGCGGAACGCATTTTCGGTTAAAAAACGGAGGTAGATCATGTCCAAATTTGTTATCGGCGCACGCGGCCACGATTTCGGCCGCTACGACCCTGAAACGCTGCTCACCTCCATCGGCAACGCCGGTTTCCGCTGCACCCAGCTGGCCTACACCAAAGCCATCGAGGGTGTCAAGAGCTATGCCGACGTGACCCCGGAACTGGTAGCGGCCACCAATGCAGCCGTCAAGAAAAGCGGCGTATCCATTGCTGTGGACGGTACTTACGTCGAACTGAGCTATGCCGACGAAGATCGTCGCAAAGCCGAGGTCGCAAAGATTCTGAGCCAAATTCCGGTCGCCAAAACCCTGAACGCAGGCTGCATGGGCAGCGAAACCACCAACATGGCAAAGCAGCCCGGTGTGACCCGGAAGGAAGCACAGGAAGCTCTTCTTCGCAGTCTGGGCGAGATTCTGCCTGCTTGCGAGGAACAGGGTGTGCTGTTTGCAGTGGAGTGCGTCTATTACCACGCCATGAACACCCCTGAGGCCGTCAAGATGGTTCTGGATACCATCGCAAGCCCCAACCTTCGCATTATCTGCGACCTCGCGAACTACGTCGGCCCCGAGAACGCCTCGGTGGACGCACAGCGTCGGCTGTGGGATAAAGTCGGCAATTGGTACGGTGACAAGATCGTTGCCGTCCACTTCAAAGGCCAGAACTTCAAACCCGACGGAACGCTCTATTCCACCAGTCTCGAGGACTCCTGCGTAGACTATGCAGGCGGCTTTGATATGCTGCGCCAGATGCCGCAGGAAGTTCTGCCTGTCCTCCGGGAAGAGGCTGTTCCTGCCCGTGCCGCAAGCGATATTGCGTTCATGAGCAAGTTCTGCGGTTAATACCCCTCTCCGTCATTGCTTCGCCAATGCCAGCTTGTTCTCCTCCTTTGGCAGATTGGCTGACTCTGCACAAACTGAATAGTCTATTTTTCCGAAAAATACCGGGCCCTGCGGTCTGGATTCACGGCATAAAGCCTTTGGATCCAAACTGTAAGACCCGGTTATTTTTATGGTTATTTTTCAAGTGAAAATCGGTTCATAAAAAATTAACATTTATATTTTCAATTCCTACTTGTCTAGTCGGACAAACTGTGCTAGAATGAGGGCGTCAAAGATACCCCCTAAGGGTAATTTGATGGAATTGTTTTTTAGAAAGGAGTTTTGACAGATGACTGAGTCCTGTCCGCACTGTTCGACCGAAAAGGAGGAAAGCCCTTCCCTTTCCTGCTGTGAGATGCCGCCTGTCGACACCGACACAAATGAACCTTCTGGCTGCTGCCGCCACAAAAAGCGGAGTCCGGAGGAATACAAAAGTCTCATCAATCGGCTGAACCGCATCGAGGGTCAAATCCGGGGCATCCGCGGCATGGTCGAGAAAGACGTTTGCTGCGCCGACATTCTGGTACAGGTAGCAGCGGCGAATTCCGCACTGAACAGTTTCACGAAGGAGCTGCTGGGTCAGCACATCCGCACCTGCGTTGCCGACGACCTGCGTGATGGCAGCGATGAAAAACTGGACGAATTGCTCAAGCTGCTGCCAAAACTCATGAAATGACCCCTTCCGGGGTATCCTAAATTCCATTCGGAGGAACTGCAAATGGAACAGTATAATGTCACCGGCATGAGCTGCGCGGCCTGCTCTGCCCGGGTGGAAAGAGCAGTCAAAAAGGTACCGGGCATCACCAGCTGCTCGGTCAGCCTGCTGACAAACTCAATGGGCGTCGAGGGCACCGCGACCTCCGCCGCCATCATCCAAGCCGTGCAGGACGCCGGTTACGGTGCAAGCCCCAAGGCATCCGGCGCGGCACAGACGTCGTCCGCCAGTGCCGATCTTGACGCTCTGGCCGACCATGAAACCCCCAAACTGAAACGGCGGCTCATTGCATCGCTGGGCTTTCTGCTCGTGCTGATGTATTTTTCGATGGGACACATGATGTGGGGCTGGCCGCTCCCCCACTGGTTTGACGGCAACCACGTCGCAATGGGTCTCGTCCAGCTGTTGCTGGCCGGTATCGTGATGGTCATCAACCAGAAGTTCTTTATCAGCGGCTTCAAAGGGCTGATCCACGGCGCACCCAACATGGACACGCTGGTTGCCCTCGGCTCGATGGCAAGCTTCGTGTGGAGTACCTACGCCCTGTTTGCTATGACCCGGGCGCAGGTGGACGGCAACGATGAACTAGTCATGCACTATATGATGGAGTTCTATTTTGAGTCCGCCGCCATGATCCTGACCCTCATCACCGTCGGCAAGATGCTGGAAGCACGTTCTAAAGGCAAGACGACCGACGCTTTGAAGAGCCTGATGAAGCTTGCGCCGAAAACCGCAACGCTCCTGCGTGAGGGTGCTGAGGTGGTCGTCCCCATTGAGCAGGTACAGAAGGGCGATATTTTTGTTGTCCGCCCCGGTGAGAATGTTCCTGTTGACGGCATCGTTCTGGAGGGTTCCAGTGCGGTCAACGAAAGCGCGCTGACCGGCGAAAGCATCCCGGTCGACAAGGCCGAAGGCGACAAAGTTTCTGCCGCTACCACCAACCAGTCCGGCTTCCTGCGGTGTCAGGCGACCCGTGTCGGCGAGGACACTACGCTGGCGCAAATCATCAAAATGGTGAGCGACGCCGCCGCGACCAAAGCTCCCATCGCAAAAATTGCCGATACCGTGTCCGGTTTCTTCGTGCCGACTGTTATCTCCATCGCTATTCTGACGACCATCGTCTGGCTGCTGCTGGGTCATGAGCTGGGCTATGCGCTGGCACGTGGCATTTCGGTGCTGGTCATCAGCTGCCCCTGTGCGCTGGGTCTGGCAACGCCAGTCGCTATCATGGTCGGTAATGGCCTCGGTGCAAAGAATGGCATCCTGTTCAAGACTGCCGCTTCTCTCGAAGCTGCCGGACGCACTGAAATCGTCGCGCTGGACAAGACTGGCACCATCACCAGCGGTGAGCCCAAAGTCACCGACCTGCTCCCGGCTGACGGTGTAACGGAAGAGGAGCTGCTGACGCTGGCCGCTGCCCTCGAGCAGAAGAGCGAGCATCCGCTGGCAAAGGCAGTTCTGGCCTACACCACTGCACACGAGATGGACGCACCCGAAGTCACCGATTTCATCGCCCTGCCCGGCAACGGCCTGTCCGCAAAGCTGGACGGAAAGGAAATTTTCGGTGGCAGCCTGAGCTTTATTGAAACCAAAGTTCATATCCCGGAATCTCTGGCGGCTAAGGCCGCCGCCCTCTCGAACGAGGGTAAGACTCCCCTCTTCTTTGGCGGCGTGGGCCGTCTGTTGGGCGTTATCGCCGTGGCCGACACCATCAAGGAAGACAGTCCCCGTGCCATCCGTGAACTGCAGGGCATGGGTATCCGGGTCGTCATGCTGACCGGCGACAACCAGCGCACCGCGGACGCCATCGGCAAACAGGCCGGTGTTGATGAGGTCATTGCCGGTGTCCTGCCCGACGGAAAAGAAGCGGTCATCCGTGAATTGCAGAAGTCCGGCAAGGTGGCGATGGTCGGCGACGGCATCAACGATGCCCCTGCCCTGACCCTTGCCGATACCGGTATTGCCATCGGCGCAGGCACCGACGTCGCCATTGATGCGGCGGACGTTGTCCTGATGAACTCCAAGCTGTCGGATGTTCCGGCGGCAATTCGTCTGAGCCGAGCCACCCTGCGCAACATCCACGAAAACCTGTTCTGGGCGTTCATCTACAACATTATCGGTATCCCTCTGGCCGCCGGTGTCTTCATTCCCTTCGGTCTGACCCTGAACCCGATGTTCGGTGCCGCTGCCATGAGCCTGTCGAGCTTCTGCGTCGTCAGCAACGCCTTGCGGTTGAACCTGTTCGACCTGCACAGCACCAAGCACGACCATCCGCTCAAATCCAAACCCCAGTCTACCGCTCTGCCGACTGTCTCCGCACAGCCGACAGCGGCTGAAAATACCGCCGAAACTACTTCGGCACCTGTCACCAAGGAGGACAACACTATGAAAAAGACTCTGCATGTTAAAGGCATGATGTGCGGCCACTGCGAGGCTCGCGTCAAGAAAGCTCTCGAGGCTCTGCCCGAAGTCAGCGAGGCCGTTGTCAGCCACGAGGCTGGCACTGCCATCGTCACTCTGACCGCCGATGTCGCCGACGACACTCTGAAGAACGCTGTCGAGGCACAGGATTATAAGGTCACCGGCATCGAATAATTTCCTTCATAGCAAAGGCCCGGCATTCTATTTCGGAATGCCGGGTCTTTTACATTTTACCGTTTATAATCTTTCAAACCTCCGACAGCCGTCTTCTTTCACCCACTTCAAAAGCAAAGCATCTATCACGGCGAGGATGACGCTGCAGACAAGCAGAGCGGCAGCGACGGGCAGGAATGCCATCATCAGAAAACCGCCGACGCTCAGGAGCAGGCCAGCCGCCCAGCCGCCGAAAATAGCAACCACACTGAACAGACTCTGTTTGACGACCGCCGTTTCACTCGTCCAGTGGAGTTTCGGCCAGAGCAGACCAGCCACAAGATCAAACAATGCCGTAAAACATGAAAACAGCAGGACAACGATGAAAATAAGCAGCATCTTGCCCGAATTCAGCCGGAACGCCAGACTGCCGCAGAGGGCGCAGAACATCGCTGGAACCGCTGTCAGAAGAAGATGCAGGTCAAGCTTTGCCCGGAGTGCCTGCCATGCCGTCACCGGCAGACTCTGGATGAGCCAGAGGCTTTTCCCTTCCAGTGAGACGGAGGGTGCCGCCAGTGAATTGGTCGCAAGGCCGACGCAGACCATAGCACAGACCAGCAGGGGCAGAAGGTCAGCCGGGAGCAGTTCGGATGCCTGTGCGTAGATTTTTTCCGATTTTACCAGCATTACGCCACCGACCACCACCAGCATCACGCTGCCAAGGGCGCAGTTGAGCAGGTAGGCCGGGCTGGATGCCAGATGGAACAGCTCACGCCGGAGAAGAGCCTTTCGCAGACCGGTTCTTTGTGTTATTTTTGCGTGATAGACCGCTTTTTTCGCACCGCGCCGGGTCGTCATCAGGCGGAGATACTGCCTTCCAAAAACGCCGCAGAATGCTGCCATTGCCGCCAGAACTACTACGCCGAACCCCAGCAGAGCCAGCACATCGCCTTCCGCCGCACAACCGAGATGGTACAGCAGACCAGCCTTTGCCCGGGCATCTGCGTCATTGGAAAGCCCCCTCAGCAGGCTTTGCAGGGTGGATTGGAGCTTCTGCACTCCGGCAAAATAACCGCCCATGAACACCAGCGAAAGCACCACCGTCACCACGTTTTTGTACCGGACATGGCTTCCGACTTCCGCCACGAGCCATCCCAGAATCGCACTGAGTACCGCTGAAATTCCGGCCAGAAACACTGCCATCGGCAGGGCGGACAGGACAGCACCCAGCGGCTTTTCGGCGTACAGGGTATAGACGAAGACGGTCGGCACCCATGCCAGAAGCACGCACCCGAAGCTGGTCGTCAGCAGCGTCAGCAGGCGGACGGCTAAAATCATCCACGGTGGAATGGGCATCGCGAGCAGCAGCTCGTTATCCTTGGACGCAAACAGTCCGGAATACCCGGCAAACGCCCCCATGATGACCGCCATCAGCAGAGCCATCAATCCCATGGACAAAAAGTACAGCCACCCCCGCCCAACAGGTATCATTGCCTGCGCCAGCGGCCACGCCATCATGCCAAAACTGAACAGCATCAGCAGAAGAATGCACCCGAAGAAGAACGTAAAACCAACTGTCGCTTTTACGCTGCGGCGGCCGCCAGTCTTGCGGTCGTTAGTGAGGAACGCGCCCAGCTCCATAAACTGTTTTTTCAGCAGAGCCTTAAACATTACCGCTCTCCTCCAATTCTAAGAAGACATTTTCCAGCGTTTCATCGCCCTTTACCTCGTCCATCGACCCGGCGCGGATGAGCTTTCCCTGCCGGATGATAGCGACCCGGTCACAAAGCTTTTCGGCCACCTCGAGGACATGGGTCGAAAAGAAAATCGCACCGCCTGCACTGCAAAAATCGCGCATGACCTGCTTGAGCTGATGCGCCGCCACGGGGTCAAGGCCGACGAAAGGCTCATCCATCAAAATCAGTTTTGGAACGTGTAAAAGTGCCGAAATGATGGCAAGTTTCTGTTTCATGCCGTGGGAATACGCGCTGATGGGCTGAGCGAGGTCAGCCGTGAGCGCGAACCTTTCGCTGTATGCCGCAATCCGCTCGGCTCGGGTCTGGGCGTCCACCCCGAAGATGTCTGCGATAAAATTGAGGTACTGGATGCCGGTCATGTACTCGTAAAGGTCGGGATTGTCGGGCAGATACGCCAGCTTCCGTTTGGCTTCCAACGGATTTTTTCGTACCGAAACGCCGTCCACCCAGACCTCGCCGCTGTCAGCCTGCAAAATTCCGCAGCACATCTTCAGGGTCGTCGTCTTGCCTGCACCGTTGTGGCCGATAAAGGCGCAGATCTCGCCCGGCTTTATCTCCAGCGTCAGGTCGTCCACCGCCTTTTTCTCCCCGTAGATCTTGGTGAGATGTTCCAGTTTCAGCATCGTCTGTCCTCCTTGCTCTTTTGGATGTTGTATTGTTTTGATATCAAAATAATATCGCTTATAAAATGGAATGTCAAGCCGACACGCAAAAAAGGGGAACAGCACGTTCGCTGTTCCCCTTTGCTTTTTCACAGATGCTCTGCACGCGGTCAGGTTTCACGTCTCTGACCCGACGATTATTTTACAACCTCCACCGTCTCGATCCCATACCGCTCAAAGAGCGTGACTGCCGCTGGAGTAATGATTTCACCGCTGACGGCGATAGGTATGGCTGGCGGACAGGACACAGCAGGCATGGCACAGACACGGCCAAGGGCATCTTTGCACGGGATACGCTCCTGCGGCGCAAAGACAGCCTGCCGGATGGTGCATTTTGTCTCGGCCTGCTCCATCAGGGCGGTGAATTCCGCTGCACAAGCTTCTTCGTCGGTGTGGTCGACATCTGCCGTCACATGCAGATTCTTACACAGTTTCCGGATGGCCGTTTCCAGCTGTTCATAGTCACGGGGCGGATTTTCGGGCGTGAACATCAGCACCAGATACCTTGGGTCTGCATATTCACACTCGATTCCACTCTTGCGCAGTTCCTCCGCCAAAGCCGTTCCAGTCATATTCAGAGCGGAAGCATCCAGCGTCAGCTTGAGCGGCTCCCGGAGAGGATTTGACAAACTGCCGTCCAGCGCAAAAACTTTTGTTGAACCTGTTTTTTCCGCCAACACATTCAGTTCCTGCCGCAGAAGACTCAGTTCCCGGATACACTGCATCAGCCGGCTGGCATACCCCTCGGACAAATAGCGGTTGCATCGGTCAAGTGACTGCAAAATCAGGTAGGACGGACTGGTGGAGCCAAACAGTGCCAGCGCATTCCGGATAGCAGACTCCTCCTGAATCGGGGCATTTATGCCCAGATGAAGGTATGCGCCGCCGGTCAGAACGGGCAGGGTCTTGTGCCCGGAATCGCAGCACATGGCCGCACCCAGTGCAATTGGGTGGCGGCCGCCGGAAGGCAGGAACCGCAGATAGGCACCGTGGGCATTATCCACCAATAGCGGTACACCCTCTGCCTTGCAAACGACAGACAAAGCCACGACATCCTGCACACCGCCGAGGTAATCCGGGCTGGTAATGTAAACGCCGAAGGGCTTCTTCCCTTCCCGGTTCAATGCATCGAAAGCAGCTTTCAAGGCGTCTGGACGCAACGGGCAGCTGCACAGCGCACCAGCATTCTCCGGCGCAGGCCAGAGCCACCGGATGTCGAAATCCTGCAACGCCGTCGCATAGAGCAGGGCTTTGTGGGCGTTCCGTGCCGCCAACAGAATCGGCCGCTCTCCGGTCTGGGGAGCGGCCTGCAACGCCAGAAAGAGCATTGCCCGAATGCACTGAGACGAGCCTTCTGTGCTGTAATAAGTATGAGCTGTGCCAAACAGCTTGGTCGCATTGGCCTCGCTCTGGGCGATGATGCCTTCCGCCTCGTACAACTCGTCCGCACCCTTGATCTCGGTGATGTCGTAGGGTTCAAACCCGAGGAACTGCTGTCCTTTGTGGCCGGGCATGTGGAACCGGGAGGTTCCGGACTGGGCATACCGGGCGACAAAATCCACAATGGGCGTGTTCATTATTCGCAGGCTTCGCCGTCAGCGCAGGCGTTGCAGGTGCCGCCGATTTCAATGGGAACCTCGATGCCCTGCTTTGCCAGCTCCTGATTCTCGGCGACCTGAATCATGATGGCGCACTCCATGCGCTTGCGGAACAGCTCACAGCCGTACTCGTAGACGCCGGTAATGCTGCCGGTAGCGTGGTAGCCGTTGGCCGCACAGCCGCCGGAGCAGTAGAGCTTTGCCCAGCAGTCCTTGCACTCAGAGCGAGCGTAGGCGTTGCAGTGCTTGAACTCATCCCGGACAGCGGTGTTGGTGACGCCCTTCCAGATGTCGCCCATCAGGTACTTCGGGTCGCCGACGAACTGGTGGCAGGGGTACAGATCGCCCCACGGGGTGACGGCCATGTACTCGGTGCCGGAACCACAGCCCGAAATGCGCTTGTAGATGCAGGGGCCGCCGGTCAGGTCGATCATATAGTGATAGAAGGTGAAGCTGCGACCCTCACGGTTCCGCTTGATCATCTCTTTTGCCAGAATTTCGTACTGCTCTTTCAGGATGGGCAGATCTTCCTCAGTCAGTGCGCTGGGGTCAGACGGCTTGCAAACGACCGGCTCCATGCTCAGCTCGGTGAAACCGAGGTCTGCCATATGGAAGATATCGTTGGTGAAGTCGGTGTTGTAGTGGGTGTAGGTGCCGCGCATGTAGTAGCCCTTATCGCCGCGCTTCCTGACGAATTCCTGGAACTTCGGCACGATGGTGTCATAGCTGCCGTGACCTGCGTAGTCCTTGCGGAAGCGGTCGTGGACTTCCTTGCGGCCATCCAGACTCAGAACGACATTGTGGCACTCCTTGTTGCAGAAGTCGATGACATCATCATCAATGAGCATACCGTTGGTCGTCATGGTGAAACGGAAGTTCTTGTTGTGGATTTTCTCCTGCTCACGGCAGTAAGCGACCAGCTTCTTCACCATGTCGAAGTTCATCAGCGGCTCGCCGCCAAAGAAGTCGACCTCGAGGTTGCGGCGTGTACCGGAATTCTCGATAAGGAAATCCATTGCACGCTTGCCGACCTCAAAGCTCATGAGAGCGCGCTCGCCCTCGTAACGGCCCTGCGAAGCAAAGCAGTAGGAGCAGTTCAGGTTGCAGGTATGTGCAACATGCAGGCAGAGTGCCTTGACGACGGTGTTGCGGTTCTTGAAGTCGAACGCCATATTCTCATAAACATCGGGGCTCCACAGCTTGCCGTTCTTTTCCAGCGTTGCCACATCGTCGATGCACTGACGCAGGTCGTCCTCGGTGACGTCCGGGCGGTCGCCGTATTTTTCGAGCATTGCGGCGACGATCTCATCCGCCGAATGCTCCTTGTACATCGCGATGACATCATATGCCACCTCGTCCACCACATGCACTGAGCCGCTGCAGGTGTCCAGCACGATGTTATAACCGTTCAATTGATACTGATGTACCATCTTACCCTCCATGCCATAAAAAAATGCCGCCTGGTAAAGGCGGCATCCGATGTACCTAGAAATTACTTGTTGCTGTTCTCGCACTTCTGGTTAGCCACGCCGCAAGAGGTCTTGCAGGCAGACTGGCAGGAAGTCTGGCACTCGCCGCAGCCGCCGGTCTTAACGCTCTTGGTCAGGTCACGAGTAGCAATAGTCTTAATTCTCTCCATGATAGAATACCTCTCTAGCTATATAGTGTGTTGTGTGGGAACCCCACACCTAGATTACTCTTTGAATATGATATCACGCAAGTCGAAAGATGTCAAGATTTTTTCTACCCCAATGGCTGATATTTCGTCAATACAGTATGCAGCCCCAGCTCCCGGGCTCTGGCCAATAAATACCGATATCTGCAAAGCAGAGCCTGCCGCTCGTAGATGCGCTGCTCGATGAGGTCGCTGTCCACTTCGAGGTCAAACATCATTTCATTTCGCTGCAGGCAGAACAGGCACTCTTTCAGTTCCTCTTCCAGCTCTGGATGGTAGCGTTCGTGTTCAGCGTCACGCGGCACCCGTGGTGAAAGCATCGTCCGCGGACTCATTTTGATCATTTCAGTCATAGTTTTCCTCCTTTTCTTCGTTGTGCATCTTTTTCTGATTTTTAGTATATGCACAACGGGAGAAAAATTTGACATATTCTGGAAATAAGCAAAAAATTTAGACAGTAGAGCCGTATCGTGGGCGGTGATGTCCATTTTCTCCAGAGAAGGCTCACCGATTTCCATTCATTTTAATTTTTTCGACATCGTTCAGCATAAATGCGTTGATTTCATGCTGTTCTTAAATTTTCTGCAAAAAAATTTGAAAAACCGCTTGACAATCCCTCTATTTTCACATATAATAACATATGTTGATCGGCTCAATACCGCAAAGCAAAAACAAAATAGTGGGGATTTGCATAGTGGTAGTGCGGTAGACTCTGACTCTACTTGTGGGAGTTCGATTCTCTCATCCCCAACTCGCAAAAAAGAGGCAAATCGTTGAGGTTTGTCTCTTTTTTATTTCATTTTGAGAGAGGTACCTATGAACGGATATGACTACGAATATGCCGTTGCTTCGTATTTGCGAAAAAATGGTTTCTATGCCGTAAAAGTGACACAGGCCAGCGGCGATTACGGCGTTGATGTCATCGCGCGAAAAGGCTTCAAAAAGTACGCTGTACAGTGCAAATATTATTCCAAGCCGGTCGGCGTAGCTGCTGTGCAGGAAGTCGCCGCCGGGAAATCCCTCTACCATTGCAACGCTGCAATGGTCGTCACCAACAACCGCTTTACCGCCGCCGCTGAGACCCTCGCCAAATCAAACGGAATCATTCTGGTTCCGCTCGTTTCGCCGAAGGGCTTCGGCCCGTCTATGGGCGAACGCTCTTCCAGCAATAAAGTCCTCTGGCTCTTCTACCTCATGTTCTGCGGCTTTTTGTTCAAGCTCTGGTACGATACCTGCAAAGCTTATCCTACCACAACAAATTATCTCGCCGGCCTTTTTATTCTCGCCGTGGCGGTTTACCCTATCTGGATTCCGAAACTCTGGAGCTGGTTCTGGGATTTGATCCTGCACCGCCAAAAGTCCTCAAAACATAAAGCAAAGAAGAAAAAATAAGAATGCGAACGCCTATGATGTTTTCGACTGCATCGTGGGCGTTGCTTTTTCTGTTCACCTTTCATCGTAATTTCGTTTACAAAAACTTCAAAAAATCCGCATGAGGCCTTGTTTTTTCGCAGTTCTTTCACATGCCTTTCGCAATCTGTACACGTTAGGATACTAGACTATGAGGCAAGCAGAGGACAATGTAAAACACCCGATACCAGTCAAATTATGTCAACGCTTTTCCAAACGAGAACCCATTCGGAAGGAGTAACAGATATGAGAAAATCCACAAAACGAATCGCTTCCCTCACCTGCGCTGCAGCATTGGTCTTTTCCCTCGCGGCGTGCAGCACCGCGGCAGCCAGCACCTCCACCAGCGACACCACCGCATCCTCGGGCGTGACCGACGGCACTCCGCCGGACGGCCAGCCGCCTGAGAAACCCGACGGCACACCGGGCGATGCTCCCGGCGGTCAGGGTGGGCCCGGCGGCGGCTTTGGCGGCTCCGGCACGGTCACGCAGGGTACCAGTGCGAACACCCTCGACAGTGACACCAGCATCTTCAGCACCAGCTACACCTCCACCGGCGACGATGAGAACGCCCTGCGTGTGGACGGCGCAACGGTCACTCTGCAGGATGTCACCGTATCGAAATCCTCCGGCAGTTCCTCCAACACCGAGGACGGCGACTTTTACGGTATGAATGCCGCCCTGCTCGCCACCAACGGTGCGACCCTCACCATCAAGGATTCCACCATCACCTCCAGCGCACAGAACGGTAACGGCGTGTTCAGCTATGGCGAAGGCACCACGGTAAACATCTCCGACTCCACCATCAAGACCACGGCGGACAACTCCGGCGGCATCCAGACCACCGGCGGTGCAACGACCAACGCCGAGAATCTGACCGTCGAGACTTCCGGCAACTCGTCGGCGGCCATCCGCTCTGACCGTGGCGGCGGCACCGTCAACGTAACCGGCGGCACTTACATCTCCAACGGCAACAATTCTCCTGCTGTCTACTCGACCGCTGCTATCACCGTGAAAGATACCACCCTTACTGCAAATAGCTCCGAAGCACTTGTCATTGAGGGTCAGAACTCCATCACCCTTGAGAACTGTGATGTCACCGGCAGCATGAGCGACAACGGCACCAGCGCGGACGAGAACGTTCACAACGTGATGATCTATCAGTCCATGTCCGGCGACGCCGAAGTCGGCACCTCCAGTTTCTCGATGACCGGCGGCTCTCTGACCGGCAAACGCGGCGACCTGTTCTACATCACCAACACCCACTCAGTCATCACCCTGTCCGGCGTCACCCTGAAAAATGAGGATTCTTCCGGCAACCTGATGACGATTGCAGGCAACTCGGCTTCCCACGGCTGGGGTACGGCTGGCAGCAATGGCGCACAGGTCGAGCTGACCGCTGACGCCCAGACCCTCGAGGGCAATATCACCGTCGATACCATCTCCACCCTCGACCTGACCCTCAAGAACGGCTCCACCTTCACCGGAACCATCAACATTGTGGACAACGCCGAGGGCGGCACGGCGGTCGACAACAACGCTGTCGTCACCATCGAGAAAGGTTCTATCTGGACGCTGACCGGTGACTGCACCATTTCCAGCCTGACGAACAACGGCACCATCAACTTCAACGGCCATACCATCACTCTGGCAGATGGCACCGTGCTGAAGTAAGCGATGGACACAAAAAATCCCACAGGTTTTGTCCTGTGGGATTTTTTCATGTCTTATAAAGGAATTACGGAGTCAGACGGTTGGGGCCGCGGAACAGGAACTCTGCTTCCTTAATAGGCAGGCCGCAGAGCAACATGGTCAGACGGTCGATACCCAGACCGAAACCACCGTGCGGAGGGCAGCCATACTGGAAGAACTCCAGATAGAACTTAACGTCCTCTGCCAGACCCTTTTCCTCTGCCTGCTTCTTCAGCACCTCATAGCGATGCTCACGCTGTGCGCCGGTGGTGATCTCGACACCGCGCCAGATCAGGTCATAGCCCTGCGGCACACCGTTCTCGTCACGCATGTGGTAGAACGCACGCTTCTCAGCGGAGTAATCGGTGATGAACAGGAACTCGTGACCGTAGTGCTTCTTGACCCAGTCATAGCTCAGACGCTCGGCCTCGGTGGTCAGGTCGCCCTTCTCGGAATCATCGACGGTGTAGCCGAATTCCTCTTCCAGAGCCTTGTACAGGTCAGCCAGCTTGACGACCGGGAACGGAGTCTCGGGAACGATAACTTCCTGACCAAACAGCTCCTTGATCTGGTTGCCGTAAGCAGCCTTGACAGCGGTCAGGCCAGCTTTCAGCAGCTCCTCTTCCATCTTCATGACGTCCTTGAAGGAAGTGATGTAGCTGAACTCGAGGTCGAAGCCGGAGAACTCGGTAGCGTGCTTGTTGGTGTAGCTCTTCTCTGCACGGAAGACCGAGCCAGTCTCGAAGATGCGCTCGAAGCCGGCAGCCATTGCCATCTGCTTGTAGAACTGAGGGCTCTGTGCCAGATATGCGTTACGGTCAAAGTAATCGACCTTGAAGACCTCGGAGCCGCTCTCACTGGCAGCAGCAATCAGCTTCGGGGTGTGGATTTCGATAAAGTTCCGCTCCAGCAGGAACTGGCGCATTGCGTTGACGAAGCAGCTCTGTGCCTTGAACATCAGCTGATTCTCATCGGTGCGCAGGTCGACCCAGCGATAATCAATGCGCTGGTCGATGCTGGAACGCTCGACAGCTTTCTTTTTCTTGGTGGCTGCGATCTCCTTGCGGACGATAGGCAGAGCGTCAGCAATGCTCTCGATTTCAATTTCAGACGGAATCATCTCGATACCGCCCATCTTGACATAGTCGTTCTCAACGACCTTGCCGACGACAGTGATGACCGAATCCGGGGTCAGCTGGTCGATGGTGTCCACCAGCTCCGGATGATCTGCCTTCTCGACGGTGATCTGGAGTTTGCCGGTAATATCTTTCAGCACGATGAAGGCCATAGCCTTGCTGTTGCGCAGGTTCTCGATAAAGCCCTGCACTTTGATCGTGTTGCCAATTTCCTTTTGTACCTCGTTGATATAGGTGCGATCCATGGAAATCCTCCTTATTTGTATGCGTTTACGGTACTATTATATAACTTTTTCGACAGAAAGCAATACACAGAAAAGTTACTTTTCTTTTTTCTCTGCCTCTTCCTGATGAATTGTTCCCGTGCCGCCTTCCACCACGCCGTCATGGTCGAGAACAGCTTTGATGGTACCAAAGAAGCATTTTACATCCATCCAGAAGCTCAGATGCTCGACATAATAACCGTCCAGACGAGCTTTGTCAGCAATTTCCAGTTCATCCCGGCCGTGGATCTGCGCCCAGCCGGTCAAGCCCGGACGGACATCATTTGCACCGTACTTGTCACGTTCTTCCAACAGGTCAAATTGGTTCCAGAGTGCCGGACGAGGGCCGATCACCGCCATATCGCCGATGAAAATATTCCAGAGCTGCGGAAGCTCGTCGAGACTGGTCTTGCGCAAAAAGCGACCCACTTTCGTGATATACTGGTCAGGATTTGCAAGCATATGAGTCGGCATATCGTGAGGTGTGTCGATGCGCATGGTGCGGAATTTGAGGATATTAAAATACCGTTTGTGGATGCCGACCCGTTTCTGTTTAAATAACACCGGGCCGGGCGAATCCATCTTGATAGCGACGCAGAGAATGAGCAAAAGCGGCGAAAGCACGATCATTCCGCAGAGTGACAGAATGACCGCCAGCAGCCGCTTGATTCCGTTGCGATACATGAAGATTCCTCCCTATTTTATACTTTATCTTCGTTTTTGTCGGAAAACACACCTATTATAACAAGCATTGTCTGATTTTTCAATTCAGGAGGATATTTTTCATCGTTACCGCTCGATGGACAGTGCCATCCGGTGATAAGTGTGCCGGATGCCGCGCACCGCCACCGAGTACGCCATAATGTTTTCGGGCAGCGACATACCAGCGTAACCGGCATCACCGAGGTGGTGGATGTCGGTGCCGGTCATTTTGCACATCAAGGCCAGCCGCTTGATGGTGTCGGTGTCCGCGCCCTCCTGCGAAGTACCAATGGCGGTAATTGTCAGCGCGCCCAGCTTGTGCGCACAGGTCACAAGGGAGCGTGCATATTCCACCGTGATTCCCGGCACAGTTCCGGGCGCAGGAAGTAGAATAATTTCAGCACCGGCGTCCACAAAGCTCTTGACGTCCTGCTCGGTCATGATGTTCTCCGCCGCCTCAGACAGGATGCCTGCCGCGTGCATTTTTCCAGCTGCCAGCACAATGCTATCGCCAACAGCTTCCTTGAACTGGCGCAGCGTTCGGATGATAGCCGGGTTGGAAACGCCCATGCCTGGATTGCCGGTCAGCAGGATGAAATCGACGCCCAGTTCTTTCGCGCGCAGAGCATTTTCAACGGTAGCACGCCGTCCGTTCGACATTTTCCACATCGGGTCGGTGTCGCCTTCCTCGCCCTCTTCCACTGGTTCCAGATTGATTCCAATAGGGCGTCCGGTCAGCTTTTTCAGCAGTTTCACCGTTTCTTCCGGTTTGCACTCGGGCAGGCCGTTGATGGTCGGGTTCCACACATCGAACATGTTCAGCAGGATGATGTCCGCTCCCACCGATGCAACAAATTCAGCGTTCGTCACGTTGCCAAGCATAGGTTGCACCGTTCCAATGGTCTCGCAGGCCAGCACCCGGCCCTCGCTCTTCCGGATGGAATCCAGCAGGTCGTCTTTCGTGAATTTTGCAAAATCAGAAGCACAGCAGTCTAAAAATCGTTTCGCCATAGAAAAGCTCCTTTTTATCGTTGATTTTTGCCGTTGAAATGTATTTTTAAAATCACTTTTTTCTAAGTATACGGTCTTTTAAGCCCGGTATCTCATCGTCTGCCGCCTTCAACGCCCAGCGCATCCTGCATATAGCCCCTCTTCTTCTCGTTCTAGTCGAATATCACGCAATTTTCTGCCCTGATATGTCCAATGTACTGGCCCCTGCAAAGGATACGGCGTCTGCAAAAGTTGTTGCGCCAATGACGAAAGCGAATAACTTTTCCCCTGATACTCAATTTGCCGATCATCTTTTACAATTGCTATTACTTCCGGATGTCCGACCAACTCAATTTCTACACCTGCCGGGATTCCACATTTGGTAAACGAAAATGGAGCCTTTCGCTCTTTTGCCTCTTCGTGAATCTCTGCGGCGACTTCTTCGTCCACGACTTCATGACCCTCTGGTGTCAACCGTTGAAGTTTGTCCATCGTGCCGCTTAATTTTGCGATGCTTTCCAGTAGCGCATAAGCATCTTCTTTTGTCATCGCATAAAACTCTTTTGTACGTGTTTTTCCATCAAAGGTGTCGATTGCACGCAGTTCAGGGTTCAACCTATCTATCAGGCCATGCAATTCTTTATCTTATAGCGGTGTTGAAACATCATACGTAGCATATACCCGAAATGCAAATGGGATGCACTCACTTCGATTCAACTGTTTCAGTCGTTTTTCGATATCTGTCGCATATCCGATTTTCACATAATCCGGAAATGAAGGATTTGTCAAAATATAAATGACTCCTGCTTTTTTCGCCGCACTCATGTTCTTCTCGCTTTCCTTTTTTAGTACCGCTCGCATCTATTTTCAGCTCTTTGTCACAATTATAACAAAAATTTGTTTTCTTTTCAACAACAAAAAGCCCTGCTGACACAAAATCAACAGGGCTGGGATGGTTATGTGGGGTTACTCGAACTCGGTAAGTCCAGATTCTCACTAAGCAAATTTGTTTAGTAAGTCTATCCTTGGATGTTCACTTTTCCATGAGATTGCTGTGCTAGATGTGGCTTGCCGATTTTTTAGTATCAGAATAGTATCACACAACCAGCGGAACCTCTGTGAGTATTATAACGTACTATCTTCTGTTTTTCAATCTGTTTTCGTATTTTGTTATTCTGTGTTCAATTTTGCCAGCTACATTCCTGCAATAGTCCACTGTGAAGCCCTCACCCTGACCAAAAGATTCCGAGAAAACTTCAGCAACTGCTTCTGCGATTTCCTCCACAAGTGAGGAGATCGTTATTCTCCTCACAATTCGTCTGCTTTCACCATCGTATTCGTTTGATGGAGCATCCGGAAAGAAATCGTATGGATCCCATTTGTCAATTTCTTGTTTCACACAGCAAAGCAAGAAGTTTTCCTCGGCACATACTTCATCCCACCAAATTGTTGGATCTGCGCCATACGACGTTTGGTCTTCGTTCTTATCGCTTCTACTATCAGTCCATGCTACACTGAAAGGATATATCGCTTGCTTCGCACCTGCTCGAATATAGTATTGCACACCATTTTTCAGATACTCTGTCCAATAATCCAAAGGTTCATCTGGTACTTTGCCCCATTCGTCTGGAACATCACTGAACAATCCAAGTGAAAGCTTTGTTGTCCCTTTGCAGAAACTTTTTATGTCTACCCTTTCATCCGCTTCTATAAAATCATTTTTTGACCCTCGATACCCCTTTATACAGCATGAAATCGTGTGCGTCTGACCATCAGGGATATAGTCAACCAAAACTGCAAATCGTCCGCTCAATTCTGGGCATCGGTTATCATTCCTCATTTTTCTGATTAAGCAATCGACATTCCTTCCATCTTTGGTTATTTCAATTATCCCCAATAGTGTCTGAATCATTCTACTCGCTTCCTTCTGCGGTTGTTTCGATAAACATCTTCAAAGCATTCTGCGCAATGATTTTTGTTGTCACAAGATCAAATCCGCCGCCAATTACACCACCAGCCAACGGTACCATCTTTCCAAGATTGATGATTCCGGTCTGACCAAACTTCGTAATCAGCCTAAATCCTACTGCTTGATTGATGCGTGTCAACGTAGCACCTGAAATTTTTTCAATGCTTGCTGTTGCAATTTTCGTGCCCAATTTGATGCCGGTACCTTTCAGAACATCCCCAACTGCCTGCCCCGTCATACAGGCATAGACCAACGTCTGTACCTGATCTGTATTCGGCTCATAACCGCCCAGCTTTGCAACTGCGGCAATCATACGCAACTGCACATAAATCACACTGCTCACATTCGCTGGAACTGCAACTGGGAGCGTAATAATTCCACCTAAACCAGTAAGGAATCCAGATGTCGTGCACTTTACCAGCTGATTTGCCACCAATGCCTTTGCCGCTTTTTCCTCTGTCGGATATTTTGATGCATAGTCTCCTGCCAGTTCATCAACCGACTTGCTTACCTTTGGAATGCCATCCAATGCTTTTCCATAGCAGACATCTAGAATATCAACCATCTGCTGCGAGGAAAGTACTTCGTCCTTCTTCTGGTTTGCTTTGTCCAGTTGTTCTTTACCTTTACTGATAGCTACTGACGCCCCGTTTCCAACAACACCAGCTATCTTCTTCCCAGCACCTGCAGCCTCTGTCAAACCATTTTTGAGTGTATCTTGAAATTTAGTCTTTGCCATCTTTTTCTCCTCCTATACAATGCCTTCATAACAGCCGCTGAAATTTTCGCGGCAACTGTCAATTCACACATGCTGGCAGCAATCCATCCATTCCTCCACAGGCAAGCTCTCTATGCTTACGATCACAACCTTATCCCATCGTTCTTTCAGTGATTTACCATCATAAATAGGCGCATTTACCAATTCGTTTGCCGTTTTAAATTCGCAGCCATCCTCAACATCACAATATCCCACCCAGTACGGCTCCTCATATTCCGGAAGATAACCAAGGTAGTGCTCCTCTTCTATAATGTACCCATAACAGTGGACACGGAAAATAGTGTAGTCTCCGATTT
>CAVBWT010000019.1:0-53384 GCA_963599235.1 Lawsonibacter asaccharolyticus
CAGTTAGAAAGGCATTGGCCTTTCCGTCACTTTTGACCTTCTTGCAGGTGATAGCTCACTTGAAGTTTATATGCGACAACGTGTCGCTGCACGGTGGAACTCATGGGGATGGTCAGCATGTGATGCAGACCGAAGGGCAGCAGCAGACGTTCCAGCGTACCATAAATAAACGGGGCCAGAACCGGAGAGGTCTCGGAGGAGTTGGCGATCCAGATGCCGAAGTTGTTGATTCCGGTCCGAACCACAGGCCAGAACAGAGCCAGAACGAGGGAGATCACGACCGAGTAAGCAATAACGACCATCGGCACGAACCGCTTGCCGTTGAAGAATGCCAGCGCATCCGGCAGCTTGCGGAAGTTGTAGTATTTGTTGTACGCCACACCGCCCACAAAGCCGGCGATGATGCCCACGAACACACCCATATTCAGAGCCGGGACACCCAGCACGGAAGTAAAGTAGCCATTGACGGCGATCTCCTGCCCGAACAGAGTGTGGGTCATGGCGTTGGGGTCTTCCAGCATGGCACTGGTAACACCGAAGATGTTGCCGGTGATCACATTGATGAAGGCAAATGCCAGCACCGCCGCAAATGCGCCGCCGGCGCGCTCCTTTGCCCAGCTGCCGCCGATGGCGACCGCAAACAGGATGTGCAAGTTGTTGATGACAGCCCAGCTGATCCTTGCCGAGTGCGCTGCTCGCGGCTGCAACTACCACGATCTGGCCGACTATGCCGCCATCCAGATCAACGACACTCACCCCAGCATGGTCATCCCGGAGCTCATCCGTCTGCTGGGCGAAAGGGGCATCGAGTCTGAAGAGGCCGTGGACATCGCCACCAAGACCTGCGCCTACACCAACCATACCATTCTGGCCGAAGCACTGGAAAAGTGGCCCCGTGCCTATCTGGATGCAGTAGTGCTGCAGCTGATGCCTATCATCGAGAAGCTGCTGCACGTTCTGTGCGGCAGTTTTTTATTTGGTGTCGGGTTCGCCCTGTGGGTACACCATTTCAAATTCTTCCAGAACGCAATCCCCACTTCCATCAAAGGGCAGTCCGGCGGCTTGATAATCCGGCGCAAAAGCCCGGCGATGCACTTCGCGCCACTTGCTCAAGCTGCGGTCATCTTCGCCCTCTTTGTAGGCATGCCACATCATTTCTCCTGTCATTTGGATTTTCTCCTTTCGTTCAAGCACTCAAACCAAGCATAGTGTACCACAGCTTTCTCTCCGATGTCCATTCGTCTGGACCTCCCGTTCCATTTCAATATCAGCCTTTTCGGACTTCCAGAACTCTTTCCGGTAAGGCACTTCGTGGAACCCGAACTTCTTGTACAGATAGATGGCAGGCTCCAGACTGCGGCAGGAGATGAGTACTTCTTTCTTTGCACCGTGTTCCTCTGCATAGTGCATGGCAGCTTGTAGAACTGCACTGCCTGCACCCGTGCCGGTATACTGGTTCCGGGCGGCAAGCTTGCACAGTTCCCATGTCGTACCTTCCAGCGGCATCGCCATGCAGGTAGCAAGAACTTCGCCATCATCCAGTGCAAAGAACGCCATTGCTCCCTGTGAAATCAGGTCTTCCACATGATCCATCGCATACTGGTCAAAGGATTCTACCCAGTAGAACCGGGTCAGCCACTCGGTGTTCAGTCGGACAAAGGCTTCCCGGTACTCTGGGCGATAGGTTACGATTTTCATTTTCTTTCCCTCTTTCTTGTAATGAAGTACGGCTTTATGATACAATGGCATTGTAAATAAGTAAAACTCATATTTTGCATCTAAGTATGCAAAAGTTTTATTTGAAAAGAGGGCGTATATGAACCGTTACAGAACTTTGCTGAAAGTGGTGGAAGTGGGCAGCTACACGAAAGCCGCCGAGATTCTGGGCTATACGCAGCCTGCCCTCAGCCAGATGATCTCCTCTTTGGAAAAGGAAATCGGCATCACCCTGCTGTATCGCTCCCGATATGGCGTTCGACTGACCCCGGAGGGTGAGCGGCTGCTCCCCACTATCCAGAAAACCGTACAGCAGTATGATGAGCTTCGCCGGATGGAAGATGAGATCAAGGGATTGGATTCTGGCATTGTGCGCATCGGTACGGTGTCCAGCGTTTCCTGCCATTGGCTGCCCGGTATCATTCGGAAGTTCTGGGAGAAGTATCCCAATGTTCAGTTGGTACTGCATCAGGGGGACTATACCAGTATCTGCGACTGGGTACAGACCGGAACGGTGGATTTTGGTTTTGTGAACCCAGCTGCGGCCAAGGGGCTGGAAACACAGATTTTGCAGACAGACCCCTTTGTAGCAGTTCTACCCAAGTCCCATCCACTGGCACAGAAGTCCTTTGTATCGCTGCAAGAACTGGCAGCAGAACCATATCTTCTGCTGGAAGAAGGCTGTTACAGTGAGCCGCTGGAAGCCTTTCGGAAAGCAGGGATCACACCCAATGTACGGTTGACCATGCACGATGATTATTCCATCCTCTCCATGGTGGAGCAGGGTTTGGGGTATTCACTTCTGGCAGAACTGGTGCTGCAAAAGACAGCCTATGATGTCGCTGTCCGCCCAGTGGACGAACCGATCCTGCGTACTATGGCTCTTGTGATGAAAGACAAACGCGAGCTTTCCGCCGCAGCCAAAACATTTATGCAGTTTATTCTGGTGGATGCACAGACTGCATAACGCAAGGCATTCTACCGCTATTAAAAAAACCTGCGAACTTTGAAAAAATCCAAAGTTCGCAGGGGCTTGCGCTATACACTGGGCATCGGTGTTCCTCACACCAATGCGCAAACATTATTCAATTTCGGTAAGCGTCAGCATTTACTAAACAAATTTGTTTAGTAAATCTACTTTCAGCTATTCTCTTTTCATGAGCTTCCTGTGCTAGACGTGGCTTGCTGATTTTTTAGTATCAGGATAGTATCACACAACCAGCGGAATCTCTGTGAGTATTATAACGTATTCACGTTCAGGATGCAACTGCCTTTTAGTCGTTTCTCTTTGCCCAAGCGATTCCAAACGTAACGATTTGTGCCAGCGGAACGGCCAGCCATACACCGGTCAGCTTCAGCATCGGCGGCAGGATCAACAGCAGAAGTAGCGTGCAGACCGGCTCCGCATAGACCAGCACATACGAGAGGATTGTTTTCTCAGTGGCGTAGAAATAGGACGTTGTAATACGGACAAATGCCAGAAAGAGCAGTGTGGCAAGGAAATATGGCAGATACTGAACAACGCCTGCATTTGCATCCGCAGATGCGCCAAACAAAACGCCAACTCTTGCCCTTGCAAGATACACACCCACCATGCAGATGATTGTAATGACAGCAGCAGTCTTGTAGGCCAGACTGCGGAGGCCCTTAACTGCTTCCGTGTCACGCTCGCCGTAGCAGTGGCTGATGAGTGGCTGGCTGCCATCGCCCACACCTTGCAACAGCAGATAGATGATGGACGTGATATAGCCGATGCAGCCATAAATGGCCACCTGTTTTTCATCTCCGTACAGTAGCAAGAAACGGTTCATGAACAGCATCGTGATGGTTGGAGAAAAGGTCAGCCCAAAAGGCGAAAGCGAAACCTTCAGAACATCCTTCCACAGCGCAGCCAAAGCCGCAAATTCTGGGAGCCGCAGTCTGCACTTTTTTACAGCAAAGAAGACGATGGATGCTACCATGGTCACCGCCTGCCCGACAATGGTAGCCAAAGCAGCACCTGCCATGCCCCAATTCAGAACCCACACGCAGGTATAATCCAGAATAATGTTCGTCACAAAGCCAAAAATCATGGCCACCATTGCAAAGGACGCGCCATCCATGTTGCGAATGAACGGAACAAATCCGGTTGCCATGAGCTGAAAGATTGCCCCCATCGCAATGATATGTGCATACTGTACGCAGAGGGTCAGGATCTCGCCCTGCGCACCCAGCAGCCGCAAGATTGGTGCAGACAGACCGAACAGCGTCACCGACAAAATGGTGCCCACCAGAAGCATCAGCAGGATTGTCCCGGAAAAACACTCTTCCTGCTTTTTGGTTTCACCCTGTGCATTCAAGATCGTGTAGCGAATGGAACCGGACAAACCCAGCCCTGTTCCGATGGCACCCACCAACGCAGAAATCGGATAGCCCAGAGTGATTGCCGCCAGACCCACGTCTCCAAGGCTTTGTCCGATAAAAAAGCCATCCACGATGGTATAGATGCCGGACAGCGTAAATGCCAGCACAGACGGCACGACATACGCAAAGAATTTTTTAGACATTGTCGGATTCATTGGACTGATTCTCCATTTCTTTTTCAAAAACAAGGTTGAACAGGGCAATTGCATCGGTCATCTGTTTCATACGCTCTGCTCCCACCACATCAAACACCCGCTGCTCCAACCGAATCAGCGGTGCCAGCTCTTTAGCTGCATATTGCTTTCCCTCCGGTGTCAGGCGTACAGCTTTCTCTCTGCGGTCTGTCTCGCCCGTGCAAAGAGACACCAGTTCCTCAGCTTTCAGCCCTCGCATCACGGTGCTGACCGTCTGCTTTGATAACCCTGTATAATCTGCAATTTCCTTCTGTGTGATAGGTTCATGCGCGTCCAGTGCATACAGAACAAAGAGCCGATACTGATTCAGCCCTCTTTCCGCACACCATGCTGTATAGAGCGCATTTGTCCGCCCCCATACTTCCCACAGCTTGTTTTCAGTGTGTTTCATTCGTCTTGCTCTCCTATAATAGTATTTGCAAATACTATTATAGGCTTATAAAATCCATTGTCAAGTCCTTTATCGCATTCAATCCGAGCTAAAATATCTTCAACTATTAAGTTTTTCTTAAGCGTTCCCACCACCAAACTCGAACCATCCGGAAATTCCTGATAGTTGCCTCCATATGTACAGACCCCCACAGACAGCAAAAAACCCCTGCGGACTTTGGATTTGTTCAAAGTTCGCAGAGGCTTGCGCTATACACTAGGCACTGGTGTTCCTCACACCAATGTGCAAACATTATTCAATTTCGGTAAGCGTCAGCATTTACTAAACAAATTTGTTTAGTAAATCTACTTTCAGCTATTCTCTTTTCATGAGCTTCCTGTGCTAGACGTGGCTTGCTGATTTTTTAGTATCAGGATAGTATCACACAACCAGCGGAACCTCTGTGAGTATTATAACGGAAAGCTTTTCAAAATGCAACCGAGCAATGCAATTTATTGCACCATCATCTTATGAGAAACGCAAATATAAAGGATTGCTGCTAAACCAATCGAGAGAAGGTCTGCCACAGGCTGTGCCCAAATCAGGCCATTGATGCCCACCATCGCCTGTAAGATGAACAATGCCGGGATGAAAATGATTCCCTGACGGCTCAGGTTGATGATAAGTGCAGGGGTTGCCGCTCCCATCGCCTGCAACGCGTTGATGAGGACATAGAACACACCGAACAGGAAGCTCGTTGTCAGCAGGATACGAGAGAACTCTACTGCATAGGAGTAGGCAGCAGGGTCAGAGAGGAAAGCACTGACGATTTGGTTGGTAAACAGATAGCAGATTACAGTCAGCACCGCACCCAGCGACAATGCAAACAGCATCGAAAAACGGAATGCCTGTTTGAACCGCTCCCACAGCTTTGCACCAACGCAGTAGCCCAAAAGCGGCTGTACCCCCTGCCCCAGTCCCATACAGACCATGCCGGTAATGGTAACAACTTTCATAGCCACACCCATACCGGCCACAGCCATATCACCGTACTTTGCGAGCTGGCTGTTGATAATGATTTGGGAAACGCTCATCAGAACGGAACCCAATGCAGCGGGAATACCGATAGCGCAAACCGGGGCGCAGACTTTTTCAGGCTGTGAAAGCTCTTTGACACGGACGCTCAGAGAAGATTTTCCGCGGACAAAGTATAGGATATAATAGCACGCTCCGACAATATTTCCAATCAAAGTTGCAATCGCAGCACCCGTGATGTTCCAGCCCAAAAGCAGAATCATGATCGGGTCAAGAATCACATTCAACAGATTGCCCAAGAGTTGTCCCATCATGGCTTCTGCCGACTTGCCTTCTGCGCGAACAATGTTTGAGAAAGCATTGGAAATCAGAACAAACGGCCCGCCAAAGCTCACGATGGTCAGATAGGACTTAGCGTATGCCCATGTTCCCTCACTTGCGCCTACCAAGGCAAGAATCGTGTCCATAAAAAGCAGGAACAGCGCAGCCATGACAATACCCACGACTACACATCCCCACATACAGAACGAGCAGACCTTTTTGGCATAGTCCGTTCGTCCCTGCCCCAGCGCACGAGAAATCACAGAAGTGCCGCCCATGCCAAACACCGTACCGACTGCCATAAACATCAGAAACACAGGCATTGCCAGCGAAACAGCCGCCACTTGGTAAGCATCATGTGTCTGCCCAACAAAAAACGTGTCAGCCAGATTGTAAATCAGCATCATGAGCATTGCTGCCATTGCGGGCAATGCGCTTTTCAATACCGCCTGTGAAACAGGAGCCTTTTCAAATAGTTCTGTTGCGTTTGAGTCTTGCATATTATGCCCTCCAAATCATTCGCTTGCTTTTAATAGCAAGCTGTTGTTATGCCTAAAATAGATGCCTGCTTCTCAGCAGGCGATCTATTTCACTTCATGCCATTGCATACTTTTTCCAATAAGTCCAGAAACACGGTTTTCTCTTCCTGTGTCAAAGAATGCAGCAGTTTTTGTTCGGCCTGCTCCATTCCTCTGTCCGAATCCAAGCAGCAGTCCTCGCCTTTTCGGGTAATGCGCACCATCTTGATTCGGCGGTCATCGGGGCTGCCAAAGCTCTCCAAAAACCCCTTTTGCTCCAACCGAACAACGATTCCCGCCGCCGTGGACTGTGCAACGTGCAGGCGGCGTTCCAGCTCTTTCAACGGCATCTGCTTTTCTTCTGCGCCGCGAAGCTCAATCAACGCCCCAACCTGTGCCATCGTCAGGTCTTGCGCCCGAAGAGTATTATTCGTATCTTTTTCAAGACAGTCATGAATTTGTTTTATCATCATACCACAAGCTCGCTTCATCTTTTCACCTTCTCTCATGCAGAATAATAGCATACTTTCAATTTTAAGTCAATAGCTTGCTTTTGATTTTGTCATGCTGCAACTGTTAAGTTTTTCTTAATAGTTGCAGATACTTTTCCCGAACTATCTGGAAATCCCGGATAGTTGCCTCCATATGTACAGACCCCCACAGACAGCAAAAACCCCTGCGAACTTTGAAAAAATCCAAAGTCCGCAGGGGCTTACTCTATGCGCCGGTATCACACCGATGCACAGACGTTATTCAATCTCAATCAGGTTGGGATTTTCAGGCAAAGCCTTCTGCTGCTGAGGTGCAGGCAGCTGAACATGCAGGATGCCATCCTCGGCCTGCTTCACGTCGGTCTTCATCATGTTTGCGCCGCGCTTGCCGAAGGTCTCGCGCTCTTCACGGTTCATTGCACGCTCCAGCGCACCATCGTTCCAGAACGGATCAAAGAAATCATCGAACAGATTTTCATGGAAAACAGCAGGCATAAACATAAAACAACCCTCCAATCCCGGCGTTCGGGTCGGGTATAAAATCTTGTTTGCCGCTCATTCCGAAAGGCTTTCCGGGGAGCCTTCCGGCTCTCCTTTTGCCCTTCTTCCTGAACACGCCACTGTTATAGCACATGTTTTTAGCACCGTCAAGTGTAGAGTGCTAAAATTCACAGAAAGATAATCCTTTGATAAAATTCCATGCAATCCTTTGCAAATTTATTCGATTTGTCGCCCTTTATTCTCCTGGTTCCCTGCAAACATCCACCCAGCCTTCTGCACCGGCGGCAGCTTCCAGCTCCTGCAGTGTCAGCTTGACGGCGGTGTGATCGTTGCCTGCAGCAGGATACACCGTGTCAAATTTGCGCAGACTCTCGTCCAGATAGATTTCCACACCCTCGTTCACACCAAAAGGGCATACGCCGCCGGGAGCATGGCCGATATATGTTTCCACTTTATCGTAAGGGATCATCTTCGCCTTGATATGGAACAGACCCTTATATTTATGGTTGTCCAGTTTGGCCGTGCCCTCGGTAACGATAAGCACTGGTTTCTCACCCTGCAGAACCGACAGCGTTTTGGCAATGCTGGCAGGTTCCACCCCTAAGGCATGAGCCGCTTCGGCCACGGTAGCCGAAGACTCATTCAGCACGATAATATGATCTCCCAGACCTTTCTCTTCGAGGTCTGCTTTTGCTTTTTCAAACGACATTTTAACTTTCCCTACTTTCTTCGCTTAGATTCGCTTGTCCAGCGTCGCATCCAGTATCTCATAAAAATCATGGAATGCCTGTATCATATACCCACTTTAATACCGTGTCAATAGGGATATCAGTAAATTTTCCTTTGGTCGCTGCCATCGGTTGCTTTTCCGCTTGCATTTTAAGGCCGACCCTATTATAATCAGAATCAAGAGAATTCGCTGCCCATCCGGCAGCTTTTTCCGGTGGGAAAAGTTAGTTTAGACTAATTTCAAATTCCGAGGTGATCGTATGCAGAAGAATTATTTGATTGCAGCCTTTGAAAAAACGTCGGAAGAGCGTTTCCCGGCACAGTCCGCACAGCTGCTTGCTTCCATGCATCAGCGCATCGAAGCTCTGCGAGAGGACAATGTGGGAGCATCACGGGAAAAGTGGGAGCATCTGGAAAGTCAGATCATGCCGGGCATTGCCATCTATGAAGTCCTGCAAACGGTCGTTTCCAAAGAGAAAGCTCTGCAGCTCATTCACGATTATGTGAACGCCCATGCCCGGAAGTACCACACCCTGTTCCGCCGCCTGCTGAAACTTCCGGGTCTGTACCACAAAATGCCCGGCATCTTTGCCAAGGGCGTGGAGGAAAAGTTCGGGCTCGCCGCCGGATTCCAATTCATCACCCACGAATCCACAAAAGATGCAATCCGGTTTGACATGGTGCGCTGCCCCTATCACGATGCCTGCAAGAAATACGGCTGTCCGGAACTCTGCCGCTGCTTCTGCGACAGCGATGATATCACCTATGACGGTCTGCACCCGAAGCTGCTGTGGCACCGCACCAAAACGCTGGGTCGTGGGGACGATTGCTGTGACTTTGGGCTCCGGGTGACGAAATAAGACATCATTTCAGCACTGAGAGGAGAGAACACGATGCAGTTTGAAACATTCGGCGATAAACACAACCCTGCTATCCTGTTTTTTCACGCCATGGGCGTGACGGGTGCCAGCAGTGAACCGGTCGCGCAGCATTTGCAGGATCGTTATTTCTGCATTCTGCCCACATCCACCGTTTACTGTTCCGGGCAGACTTACCGCAGCAAGTCGGACGAGATCCGGCAGGTCGAACAGTTTCTGCAGGAGCAGAGCGTAACGCAGCTCGAACTTGTTGTGGCATCCTCCATTGGCGCAGACCTTGCCGCCGCATTTCTGTCGCAGACGCATCTCTCGGTGGAACACGCTTTTTTCGATGGCGGACAGTTTGCACAGATTGGAAAAACAACTCGCCGTATCATGACGCCGTTTCTGTATCTGGCCATCAAGAGTCTGTACTGGTCGAAAGGTAGCACCCTGAAAAAGATCCTCTGGTGCGATGACGAATCCATCAAGCCTTATTTCATTGCCGCAGGCAAGGCACTCCGGTATCAGAACCTGCGCCGTCAGCTGGCAGACAGTCTGGAAGATAAGCCCTTCCCACCCCTGACGGAATCCCTGCAGCGGCACAGCTATTTTGAATTTGGCAGTTTGGAAGACCACTTCAAATACCGGGATGCCGTGAAAAAAGCCTATCCGCAGGGGTATTTCCCGGTTTTTGAAGGTCACAATCATATGCAGTACCAGATCAGCGATCCGCAGGGATTTGCCGATCTGCTGGTTTCCATCATGGAACAGGGCAGACTGCCCGAACTTCCGTTTATCCGAAAAGGAGAGCTTCCCAATGAAATACAAAATTGAAAAGAACACCGTGCAGGAAACGCTCATCATCCCACTTTACGCCCGAAAGGTGTGTTCCGAGCTGTATCCGTCCCTCTACCGGGACGAAACGTCCATCCGGCTGCTGAATGAGATCGACTATGATTTTTCGGAGGTAGAACAAAAATCCCACAGTCTGATGCAGCGTTTTGGCGCGCTGGAAGTTGCCATGCGCCAAAACGACCTTGCTTTTGAGGTGCGAGACTACCTGAAAACTCATCCGAATGCAGCTGTGGTGAATCTGGGCTGTGGTCTGGACAACACAGGACGAGTCTGCGATAACGGCAGCTGTAAACTCTATAATCTGGACTTCCCGGACGTCATTGCGGTGCGGAACCAGCTGCTGCCTGCCGGAGAGAGGGAAGAAAACATTCCCGGTAACCTGAACGATCCGGCAGCATGGCTTGGCAGGCTCGATTTGTCCAACGGAGCCGTGTTTTTCGCTTCTGGTGTGTTCTATTACTTCCTGAAAGAACAGGTCAAGGCATTGGTGCTGGCTTTGGCGGACGCGTGCCCGGAAGGCGTTCTGGTATTTGATGCCGCGAATCAGACGGCGGTCAAGATGATCAGCAAAACTTGGCTCAAAGGCGCAAAGATCAAGGACGTGGGAGCTTATTTTGCTGTTTCGGATGCAAAAAACGAGCTTTCTCCGTGGGACAGCCGCCTGCACGTGTCCAGCCGGGGCTATATGCTGGGTTACAGCGATCTGAAAGACCCTTCTGTCAGCGGTTTTTTCCGCCTTCTTGCCAAACTTGGCGACAACAGCATGAAAATGCAGATCGTGAAGATCGAATGGGGGCTCTGATATGAAGTACATGGGGATGCCTTGGGGTATGTGGGTCCTGTTTTCCCACTCGTTCCGGGCGCAGCTGACCGGGGTGTTCGGCTACGATGCCAATACCGCCGCTGAGATCACCCACAAAGCAAAACTCCGGTACCGGGAGATCATCTCCCATCTACCGGAGTTTGAAAAAGCCGACCGTTTCCAAATGAACGCCGTCAACTGCGCCATGCTGGGAGCCTTTATCCTCTCCATGCCGGAGCGGCCCGATGTGGAGCGGCTCACCGACTTTTACGCCAAAGCCATGATGACCGACCTCATGAAGTGGTTCTGCCGCCGCAGCGGAAAGAACAAGTTTACTGCAAAAGACATTGCCGGGATGAAAACAGCTGCCGCGCTGAACGCTGCCGACCGCAACCCGTATTCCTGGAATATGGAGTTTCTCCCCTACCCGGATGGCGGCGGCTACGAAGCCCGTTTTTCCAAATGCGGCATCTGCACTTTGATGAAGGAACTGGGGTTGTATGACCTGATCCCTGCTCTGTGCCATCTGGACTACACCATGAGCGAAGCTGGCGGAGCCTCCCACTTTGTGCGGCAGCACACTCTTGCCTCCGGTGGGTCCTACTGCGACTGCGGCTACAAAAAGAAACCGTAACGAACCTTTATCGCACTCCCCTGCCCTCGCAGCCGGACACCGCTGTTGCCTGCTGGTACGGCGAAAAAGAGGAAATACATTGTTTCAACCCAGTGCCACATCCAGAACCATCATCAGGCTGAAGCCGACCGCAAAGAACACGGTGCCTATATCGGAGTGCTCCCCCTGCGACATTTCCGGGATGAGTTCCTCCACCACCACATACAGCATGGCACCGGCGGCAAAGCTGAGCAGATACGGCAAGGCCGGAACGATGACGCTTGCTGCCAAAATGGTCAGCACCGCGCCGATGGGCTCCACGATACCGGACAGCACCCCACCCCAGAATGCACGGCCTTTACCCATGCCCTCAGCTCGCAGCGGCATCGAAATGATGGCACCTTCCGGGAAGTTCTGGATAGCAATGCCCAGCGAAAGAGCCAGCGCACCGGCCGCTGTGATCTGTGCTGTGCCAGATAAGCAACCGGCGTAGACGACGCCCACTGCCATGCCCTCCGGGATGTTGTGCAGGGTAACAGCCAGCACCATCATTGTGGTGCGCTGCAGCTGGCTGTGGGGGCCTTCGGCCTGTTCACTGTTCCGGTGCAGATGTGGGATAATGTGGTCCAGCAACAGCAAAAACAGGATGCCCAGCCAGAACCCCACCGCCGCTGGGAAAAACGCCAGCTTGCCGAGAGCCGCCGACTGATCCATAGCAGGGATCAGCAAGCTCCAGATGGACGCCGCCACCATCACGCCTGCCGCAAAACCAGTAAGGGCTCGCTGGATGTGGTCTTCCAGCGACTGTTTGAGGAAAAACACGCTGGCCGCCCCCAGCGAAGTGCCCAGAAACGGGATCAGGATCCCGTAAAATGCGTCTGTCATAAACTCAACTCCTTGCAGGTTAGTTATGTATAACCGCGAGAAGAGTATAGCGCATTTTTCGTCTGTCGTCAATGTGTTCTATTACAAATTTTCTTCCGTAGCATGAATTACTGAGAGATTCCATTGAAACAGTTCATATGCTTTTCGGATAACCTCTGCTGCCACTTTGGTGATGTCATTGCGGATCACATGAAACGGCATGGTGGTTCCTCCTTTGCACGGTTTTCTCCATCCTATCACATCCGGAAGAACCGTGCAAGTGCCGCTCTTGTTTCCAACCTGCACAGCTATTATAATAGGAAACGTCACAATATCCGCAAAGTCATTTCTTTGAATCAAGGAGTTCTATGAAACAGAAGAAAAAATCGTTTTCCCACAGAGTCCCTCTCTGCCTGCTGGCTGTTTTGCTGGCCGCCTGCATTGCATTCGGCGTTTACGTCAGCGATTACTATCACGCCGACCCCACCGCTGAGGATGCGCTGGTATCGGATGACATTGTGACCGTCACCGAGCAGGACGGCAGCTGAGTCTTTGCGCCGGAATCTCCCACCACCGGGCTGATCTTCTACCCGGGCGGCAAAGTGGAAAATACCGCCTACGCTCCCCTTCTGCACGACTTTGCCGAAGACGGCATCCCCACCATTTCCGCTGAGGAACAACAGCAGCAGACAGCGGACGCACTGGCTGCGTGGATGGAGCAAAGCTCCTGAGAATTAAAACAAACAAAAATTCCCGATCCTTCTCCCAGTTTTCTGGAAAGAATGGTCGGGATTATTTTGTATATCAACTCATCGCTTATCCGAATAATTGCAGATTTGAATTGCCGCGCCATGCTCCATACGCTGGAAGCCGTGCTTTTCGTAGAATGGGACGTTGTTTTCGTCCTCCGGCATTCCATCGATATAAAGGAAGTTTTTATACTTTTAACGGTAATCGCACCGCTGGCATTGAGACAGCGGCGTATCGGTTTCTTCCTTGTAAAAAATGCCGGACCAGTGGCAGATGCTCTGCAGGATGGGCACCACCGAAACACCCTTTTCGGTCAGCGAATATTCCACTCTTGGCGGAATTTCGTCATAGGACTGCCGCCGGACGATACCGTCCGCAATCAGCTCTTTCAGCGTGGTAGCAAGCACGGCATCTGTGATGTTTGCCATTTCTTTTCGCAGTTCGCTGTAACGCAGAGTCTCCTTTGCCGCCAGCACACAGATAATGCGAGATTTCCACTTGCCGCCGAACACACTCAGCCCATATTCCAGCGGACAGCGAATATCCTTTTCCAGCTTTTTCTGATACATCTATGCTCCCTCCTGCTCTCATTGTAGCAGATCACACGGCTCTGCGGAAGGTACTATGAAATTTATGAGCAGAAAAATACCCACAAAACGGGGAGAAGTTTTGTGGGTTTTCCTGCTTTACAGCTCTTTCTTGTTGTCTGCACCGGGCGTTGTGACGATGACCTTCTCCGGGGTGATGATGAGCGCACCCTTGGCGGTCGCACCACCGTGGAACATCTGCTCCACCATAGCCTTGAAGGTCTTGACGACCTCCCCCTCCGTGACATATTCTGCCACGCCCTTGATCTGGTAGCCCTCCAGACTCTTGGCATCATAGACCGAAATGGCAATCTTACCGCCGTTTGCAGCAAGGTTCTTCAGGGTAGTGTCTAGGAACACATCGCCCACCACCAGCTTACCGTCCGGGGTCACGTCCTTGAACGCAACCGGAACCACATTGGGTTTGCCGTTTGCGCAGGTAGCCAGATCCCACATGCTTTCCTTCAGCAGCTTCTTCACAGAATCATTCATGATGACAGCCTCCTAAATTTGTTTTGACCGAGTGGTCTTTTCGGGTGTCATTATACGGAAGCTGCACAAAAACAGCAAGATACGGGTTAATTTATGAGTCACTCATAAATTCAGAAGCGTCATTTCTGCTCAATACAGATGGAACTTGTGGCTGATCTGATGTGCGATTTCGTCTGGCAGTGGGCGGAAGCCGATGCAGGTCAGGGTCATGCCCTCGCCGTTTTCGTCAAATTCTTCCGGTTCCAGCTCAGTGTGGCAGGCATCCCGGATCAGGAAAAAGTCCCGGTTTTCCACAAGACCCAGTTCTTCGGCGATAGTCCTTGCTTTCAGCAGCTGGTTGCGGTTCTTTGCCCCACAAATGGTCTTGGTGAACGAACCGTCGAACCATTCTTCGTAGGTTGCCTTGTCCAGCGTAATCGATGCCCGATAGCCGGTGATTTCGCCGTCTTTCTCCACAGGTTCCACGCCCTGCCCCATGCCGATGGGGTCGGTGAGGAATGCCAGCGAAGCGTGGCAGCACTGTGCCGCCAGCTTTCCCGGCGACATCTGCAAATCTTTTCGTGCAATGATGAGTTGACGCATTATTTCTCCTTATTATGACAGTTTTATCTTCAAATCTGCCAGCAGATTCACCGCTTCCGGCAGCGAGAATTTTGCATCTTTCAGGCGGCTGCCTAGAATGTCCACTTTGTAGCCAGTGGCATCCCGGAAGTCTGCCTTACGCAGGTCGCACTGGTAAAACTCTGTCTCGTGAAGCTCCACACCCTCGAAATTGGCCAGCTGCATCTCACATTTGGCAAACATCGAGCCGACAATTTCGTTGCCGTCTGAAAAGTTGAAGCGGTTGAAGTTCATTTCGGTAAAGGTGTTATATTTCAGGCTGCACCCTTTCAGCGTGTGGATGGGGTCCGGGAAAGCCCCATTGGACATCAGCGGTGCCCACTCGATTTCATTCAGACAGCAGTCCTCAAAATCCAGCGACTGCACCGAAGAATGCGTACTGCGCAAACCTGCAATCTCGCACCGCACAAACTTGCACTCGTTCAGCGCGGTATGATCCAATTCGCATTTGGTAAATGAGCAGTCCACAAACAGGCAGTCGGTAAAATCACAGTTCTCAAAAGTCTCTTCGGTGAACGACAGGTTCGTAAACCGTTCACCTTCACAATAACGTTCTGTCATGAAATTCTCCTATCAGCGCAATTCTTCCAGCAATGCCGTGCAGCCCCCCAGCACATCCTGCCATGTAGCCTCGAAGTCGCCGGTATACCACGGGTCGGCCACATCGCCGGGTCGGCGGGTGTGATCCATCAAAAGGGACACTTTGTGCTCCGGGTCACTGCCCACAAAGCGCGCCATATTGCGCAGGTTGTTATGGTCCATGGCAATCAGATAATCGTAGGTTTCGTAGTCCCGTCGGGTCATCTGCCGACCTGTTTTGCCCTCGCAGGAAATGCCGTGCTCGGTCAGCTTCCGCCGGGCAGGTGGGTAAACCGGGTTGCCGATTTCCTCGGTACTGGTAGCGGCCGATGCAATTTCGAACTTATCAGAAAGCCCGGCTTTGGCCACCAGATCTTTCATCACAAACTCAGCCATTGGGCTGCGACAAATATTGCCGTGGCACAAGAAAAGGATTTTTGTCATCGTTTTCATATTCCTTCACAAGTATATATTTTCGATATTGCGTATCATTTTGTGTTTTGTTTCCGATTGCTATATCCTTCCTTACGGAAAGCTTCCGAATCGTATGCCCTTAGTATACCATATCATGGCTCGTTTGGTACGTTTTATTTTAGATTGCTGTTACTGTGGAGAGCTTTCTGCTTTTCCAATAAATCATCTTGACAACTTTACGCAACCATGGTATCTTAAAGTCGTTCGTTAGTCACTTCTAACCAGCTAACCAAAGTCCACCCCGGCTTTTCTTTTAGCGTATAATGTTAGCGATGACTACCTTAAAATTTCATTTGATGAGGTGTGTTACCATGAGATTGAAAAAGACGTTCGCGGGTATTCTGGCTGCTGCTATGATGGTGTGTGCCGTATCGGTTCCGGCCTTCGCTGCACAGGGTGTGGAAGCTGTGGAAGAGGAAAACTGCATCTCCTCCACCTATGTTGTCATGAACATCCCCTACGCACAGTTCTACAAAGCGGCTGGCGTGAAGAGCGAAGTGGACGCTGTGACCAGTGCCACCAAGTCCAAGACCCGGGCCGGAAATCTGGCCAACGGCTCCTACCACGTCAACAGCGATGGTTCGGACATTACCGGCGTTTCGTTCCCGGTCAAGGTGCTGACCCCGTGGGCTTTGGACAGCTCGAAGCAGGTCACTGATGACACCAGCTATGACATTACCGTTAAGCTGCGCGGCAAGGACACCACAACCACTTACTCCGGCGTGAAAGCGCTGTTCGAGAACGACAGCTACGCTTACTACAGGCTGAGCGAGACCCCCACCTACTATGCAACGGCATGGTACAACGTGTTCACCGGCAGTTGGGAGTTCGGCAAGGTCAAGGCCGCCGAAACGACCGTGAACGGCGCAACTGTAGAGCTGGTGACGAACGGCCGTCATACCGATTACGAGATGAAGGTCAACGGCTTTGAGCTGGACAGCAAGACCAACACGGTCTATGGCGTTGTGCTGACCACCGCAGACGGTGAGGAGTACGGCCTGCACCATGTGACGAACATCTGGCTCGGCACCGAGCTGGGTTTTGACGCAGACGATACTTATTATGCTTCGATGATTGGCAAGACCATCACCCAGATGACCTACTACACTGCAGAGGGCGTTTACGTCCTGCCGGTGAACGTGGTCGTTCCTGCACAGGCAAACTAACCGACAAATAGAAAACGGGCTGAATGTTGGGGATCTCCCGTTCCAGCTTCCGAAGCAGCTTATCAAAATTCTTGTTTCGGATGGTCTTTTCAAAGATCTCCATAATGGGTTCCTCCGTTCTACCAACGAAATTCGGTCTCTTTACCCGGAATACGAGTGAGCCTGCCAAAAAATTGCAGAGAAGTCTCTCGGATTTTTCAAGACGGAACTGTTTTATTCGGAGAAATTCAGTTTCATGCAATGATACCACACCCAAAAGCAGGTCTTTGCAGATATCATGCGCATATCTGTAAAAATAGAAAGCTGCGTTCATGGAGGTATTCTTATGCTGCTGACTCTTTTGCAATTTTTCGCCACAAAATTCCTGTATCTCGCTCTTCATCTGGATTCCGGAAGCTTCCCACGTCCGTTGACGCCCAAAGAAGAAATCGAAACCTTTGCGGCTCTTCGAGATGGTGACCCGACCGCTCGTGAAAAGCTCATCCGGCACAACCTGCGCCTTGTCGCACACATCACAAAAAAATACTATGCTCAGCCCGGCGATCAGGAAGATCTGATCTCCATCGGCACCATCGGCCTGATAAAAGCCGTCGACACCTTTGATTCTTCCCGTCGGGCAAGATTCTCCACCTATGCCAGCCGGTGCATTGAAAATGAACTCCGGATGCACTTCCGGCACGGCAGAAAGACCGGCACGACCGTCTCTTTACAGGAAACGCTGGAAGCCGGAAAAGACGACACTGCGCTGACCTTATCGGACGTTTTACAGGACAGTTTCTGCATGGAAGACAACTGCGAAAAACAGGATGAGTCCGCCCGGCTGCGGCAGCTCATCGAGGGGCTGCCTGCACGGGAACGCAAACTCATCCTGCTTCGGTACGGTTTGGCCGGACAGCCGCCGCTGACCCAGCTTGAAACCGCAAAGTTGTTGCAGATCAGCCGGAGCTATGTCTCCCGTCTTGAAACGCACGCATTAGAACTATTGAAACAAGGTTGGGAAGGATAAGCGGTTTTATCGTTTTTACCATCTCTGATTGGTCTTCCGGTCATTCGGGTCATCTCTTCCAAAATCCTTTCATCTCTCCTTCCAGTTCCCTTGTCGTCCGCAGATAATGCAGATGGGACCAGTGCTTCGGGAGAAGACGGACATACTCGCCCCGGGCGAAGCGGTCGTCCAGAAGCAGCACCACGCCTTTATCCTCCTGTGTCCGGATGACCCGGCCTGCCGCCTGCAGAACCTTGTTCATGCCCGGGTAGCGATAGGCATACTCGAAGCCGGTGCCGGACAGCTCGTCGTAATACCGTTTTAAAACCTCCTGCCGTGGGCTGACCTGCGGCAGACCAACACCGACAACAGCACAGCCGATAAGCCGGTCGCCCACAAGGTCGACTCCCTCGCCAAAAATACCGCCCATAACGCCGAATCCGAGAAGCGTCCGCTCCGGGTCCGGCGTAAATTTTTCGAGAAAAGCGGCACGTCCGGCATCATCCAAGCCACTCTCCTGCACAAGCGTTTCGATGTCCGGATACCGTGCTGAAAAGTCCTCCCAGACCTGTTTCAGGTAGGCGTAGCTCGGGAAAAAGGCCAGATAGTTCCCGATTTTTCCGTTTGCCAGCACTGCCAGCGCATCCGAAATGGCCGTGACGCTCTTTTCCCGGTCACGGTAACGGGTCGAGACAGGCAGGCAGTACAGACCAAGATGTTCCGCCGGGAAAGGGCTTTCGAGTGCTACCGCCCGGGCATCCGGACAGCCCAGCACATTCTTATAATACCCCGGCGGCGTCAAGGTCGCGCTGAACATTGCCGCCGCACGGCCGCAGGCAAGGCTTGCATCCACAAAAGGCGATGGGTCAAGACAGAGGATGGAAAATTCCAAATCACTCCCGTAGGCCGTCAGCTGAGTCACAAAATGCGCATCGTACCGCTCGGCAGAACGGGTCATATCCTGTACCGCAAAGTAAAGTTCCAACAGCTGGCCGTGTGCCGGGTCATCCGGGTTGTCTTCCAGCCATGCCTGCAACGGAGCCCGAACTGCTCCCAGCGGTTTCCGGAGGATATCCGGCAGTTCCTTCAAAAAGACGGTACCGTTCTCGGCAAAGATCGGTTCCGGGAGTGAAACCGCCGTTTCGGGCGCATCCAGCAGGCTGGTCTGTTCCGTGACCGGTTCTTCCTGCGCTGTCACCGGCTGATGCCGGGGTGCCAGCTTTGCAACGGTCTTCCGGACTTCGAGAAACGCTTTATCCGCCTTTGTCAGAGCAGTTTTCAGGCTTCCTTTTCCCCGGCCTAACGCACGCTTTGCCTCGGTAATGCTGCTCTTGCGGAAAGATGCCGAGTACATCGCCCTTGCCCGGTCGGGCAGATTGTGTACTTCATCCACGAGAAAAAGCCAATCGCCTGCTCCGTCGAAAAATCGGCGGAGGTGGACGATCGGGTCAAACAGATAATTATAATCGCCGATAACGACATCGCACCATTCGCTCAGGTCAAGCCCCATCTCAAATGGGCAGACCGTGAACCGCTTTGCTGTCTCGGTTAAAATATTCCGGGAAAAATTCCCATCGCCGTCCAGCAGTGCCGCCAGTGCATCCTTGATGCGCTCATAGTAGCCGTTGGCGTAGGGGCAGTTTTCCGGCAGGCAGGACGGACGCCCTTCCTCGTCCTTGCACAGACAGGCTTTCTCTTTGGCCGTCAGGGTCACGCTCCGGAGCGACAGTTCCGGCGATGAATTCCGCAGCCGGGTCACGGCATCTTCGGCGGCGGTCTGGGTCGTATTGCGAGCGGTCAGATAGAACAGCTTTTCGCCTTTTCCCTCGCCGATGGCTTTTAACGCCGGAAAAATCGCACTCATGGTCTTGCCGATACCGGTGGGAGCCTGACAGAAGAGCCGCGTTCCATTCTTTCGGTCGGGCGTTTTCCCGGCGGAACAGGCGCGATAAATTTCGCCTGCCAACGCCCGTTGCCCGGGCCGGTAGGATGCGAACGAAAATTTCAGCTCGCGCAGACTCTCATTTCGCCGGGTATTCCAGTCCAGCTGCCTTCTCGCCCAAGGCAGATACTGCCGCAGCAGGTCGAGAAAAAATGCTTCCAGTTCTCCGATGGAAAATTCCTTTGTAAATCGGACGATCTCATCCGTGTCGATCTGATAGTAGGTCAGCCGGACAGCCAGCCGTTCCAACCCATTCTGCTGGCCGTAGATAGCGGCATAAAGCATCCCCTGCGCCCAGTGGCAGGGGTTCATATCCTCGGCGATTTCCGCTGTTGGGATGGCCGTTGTTTTGATCTCGTCGATGGTAACAAGCCCATCCTCTGTAAAGATCCCGTCTGCCCTGCCCTCGACCGTGAAGGTAATATCCTCCACCATCCGCTCTGCCGAGAGGAAGACTTCGGCTTCATATCCCTCTCCGGCGGCTTTCTGGAGCTTGCGGTGAAGTCTTGCGCCCTCGTTGGCACGGTCAAATCCAGTGAACCGGCTGTCGATGCTGCCGGTGCGGAGAAGAAATTCCACCAGCTGACGGATGGGCAGACGGAGCTGTGACATGGTTCAACTTCCCTTCTAGTCAATTTCCAGCATTGCTTTGCATTCCTGTGTCACCTGCTCCACCTGCGTGAAATCCACAGCAGCACGGTAATACGTTTCCAGCTCATCATGGCAGCTCTTGGCCTGCGCCATCAGCGCAACGGCCTGTTCCAGCAGCTCCGTAGCAGCGCGCTCATTGAATCGGAGACGGGCACGGTATCCCGACAGGTTTTCCCGGTCGACAAACCGGGTGCAGCGAACGGCCTGCACCCCCGGCACCTGCACCGGATGCCAGCGGTTATCCGTCAGGAACGCCAGATGGAGCGACGGGATAATGATGTGGTCGATCTTATCTTCCGGGTGCATCGCGCAGGGGCAGGTGATGATGTGATATCCTCGTGCCAGTGCTTCGGCCCGGATGAGTTCCAGCAAAAGCCGGGAGACGGCTCCGTAATCATCGTGGAAGACCACTGTCCGGTCTGCCAGAGTTTCTACCGTATTCTTATAGAAAACAATGCCTTTCGGCGTGATGGCAGACAGCAGGCGAAGTTCTTCGCTGGGCGTTCCGTCCGTCCGGGGCAGAACCCGGGCACAGAGACGCTTGACATACCGGCGGACTTTCTCGAAGTTCGCGCTGCACGCTTCCGCTCTCCGGCTGTCCAGCAGCAGACTTCCGGCAGAGGCTACATACCGGGATGCCCGGCTGCGGAGAACGGCATTTTTCCGGAACAGCTCTTTCACCTCGTCGCAGTGCGGACGGATAGCCTCAGCGTCGATGGTATGGTACAGGCTGACGACCACCTCATCCGCTCCCGGCGCGTCCGGCTCGACCACATGGGGCGCAGTGGCATCCACAATAGCCGCTTTCTTATTTAAGAAGATCACGCCATCCAGACTGTCCGGGTCAGAAGCGCAGTGGACACGTTCAATGGGTTCGCCGACGGCCTCGGCCTGCTGTGCAAGCCGTTTCATCAGGGTGGATTTTCCGCAGCCTGGGCCGCTCTTGATGAGATACATCCGGATGCCCGGTTCTTTGCGGAGAGCTTCAAAATAACCTTTGAATCCGGCCGGTGTGGTGGCTCCAAGGAAAAAATCGGTCGTTCTGGATTCCATATAAAACACCTCGCTTTTGCTTTAGAGTATGCAAAAGTGAGGAGGATTGATACTCAATACGTTCTCTCGCAGACCTCGTTGATTTTATCTCTTAACGCCACAAAGTCCGCAAAGGCTTCCGGTTTATTCTGGGGCTGACGGAGAAGCGCCGCCGGGTGGAAAGTGCCCATGAAGAGGATGCCGTTTTTTTCAATGAATGTTCCATGCTCCTTGGTGACCGAGAAATCCGAGCGGATCATCCGCTGGGCGGCAATACGGCCAAGGCAGACCACGATCTTCGGGCGCATCAGCCGGAACTGCTCGCGCAGCCACGGCATACAGGCTTCACTCTCTGTCGGCAGAGGGTCACGGTTCTTCGGCGGACGGCATTTGACGATGTTTGCGATATAGCAGTTCTTTTCCCGGTCAAGGTCGATAGCGAAGAGATACTTATCGAGCAGCTGACCGCTTCGCCCCACGAACGGCAGACCCTGTTCATCCTCGTTCTGACCCGGACCTTCGCCCACGAACAGGACTTCGGCAGTTTCTACGCCCTGCCCGAAGACCACATTCGTCCGTGTCTCATGCAGCGGACAACGGGTGCAGGCAAGGCACTCGGCACGCAGTGTTTCCCAGTTCATCACTTTGTTAATCCTCTCACAAATAAAATGACAAATTCTTCACAATCGCACGAAGGATTTCTACTACAAAATATACCACAAAATTGCGGTTTTGTCTTGAAGTTTTCAAACTCTGTGCTAGAATAAAAAAAGAAGGACACATCTGTGGTGTCCGGAAGAATTGCAAAGTAATTTCGGAGGTAATCACAATGGCTGATATGTTTGCACCGCTGGTAGCACAGCTGAAGGCGAACCCCAAGACGATCGTTTTTACCGAGGGCAATGACCCTCGCATCCTGGAGGCCGCAAGCAAGCTGCTGGCTGAGGGCGTGCTGAAAGTCGTTATGGTCGGCAACGAGGCAGAGTGCAAGGCTGCTGCCGCTGCTGGTAATTTTGATATTTCCGCTGCTGAGATCATCGACCCGGAGAACTACGCCGGTTTCGCTGAGATGGTCAACACCATGGTCGAGCTGCGCAAAGGCAAGCAGACCGCTGAGGAATGCACCGCTCTGCTGAAGAAGTCCAACTACTTCGGCACCATGCTGGTCAAGATGGGCAAGGCTGACTGCCTGCTGGGCGGCGCGACCTACTCCACCGCTGACACCATCCGTCCGGCTCTGCAGCTGGTCAAGACTAAGAAGGGCGCACATCTGGTAAGCTCTTGCTTCATCCTCGACCGTGACTTCGGCGAAGAGGGTCTGAAGCGTATCGCCATGGGCGACTGCGCTGTCAACATTGATTACACCGATACCGTCGATAAGACTACCGGCGAGGTCAAGGTCTCTGCTGCTTCCAAGCTGGCAGAGGTCGCTGTTGAGACCGCTAAGACTGCAAAGCTGTTCGGCATCGACCCGAAGGTCGCTGTCCTGAGCTTCTCCACCAAGGGTTCCGGCAAGGGCGGCACCGTCGCTCTGAGCCATGACGCTACCATCAAGGCTCAGGAGATGGATCCCGAGCTGGCAGTGGACGGCGAGCTGCAGTTCGACGCTGCTGTTGCTCCTGAGGTCGCTCAGGTCAAGTGCAAGGGCAGCAAGGTCGCAGGTCAGGCTAATACCTTCGTCTTCCCCTGCATCGAGGCTGGCAACATCGGCTACAAGATCGCTCAGCGTCTGGGCGGCTATGCAGCTTATGGCCCCATCCTGCAGGGCCTGAACGCTCCCATCAACGACCTGTCTCGCGGCTGCAACGCAGACGAGGTCTACAAGATGAGCCTCATCACCGCCTGCCAGTCCTGAGTCTGAGCGTTCTCTGAACGGCATCTGAACTTTCCGACCCTCACCGGGTGACCGGTGGGGGTCTTTTTGTTTCCTCATACTTGCATTCTGCTCAAAAACATGGTATAATACTCAGGCATACAAGAGGTATGCCTTGTCGGACAGCGTTTGCTGCGTGGTTCGGCATACGGATGCGGGCCCTGTACGATGGGACCGCTGTGAACCAGGTCAGGTGGGGAACCAAGCAGCCTTAAGCGGCGTGGCTCGTGCGTTTCAGTCAGCCTGCATCCGTATGCCGAGGAACGCAGCCGGGAGTTTTTTCCTGCGCTGTCCGTTTTTTATTTGTCTCAGAAAGGGGAACCGCAGATGTATCGTGCGCTTTACCGCAAATGGCGTCCGCAGCGGTTTGAGGATGTGGTCGGCCAGCGTGCCATCGTGACCGCCCTCAAGAACCAGATCACCGCCGGGCGTGTCGGCCATGCCTATCTGTTCACCGGTGTGCGCGGCACCGGCAAGACCACCTGCGCCAAGATCTTCGCAAAGGCAGTCAACTGCCTGCATCCCCAGAACGGCGATCCCTGCGGCGAATGTGAGATCTGCAAGGGCATCGACAACGGCAGCATCCTCGATGTAGTCGAGATGGACGCAGCGTCCAACAACGGCGTCGACGACATCCGCGACCTGCGAGACGAAACGGCCTACACGCCCAGTGCCTGCCGGTACAAAGTCTATATCATCGACGAGGTCCACATGCTCTCGACGGCGGCGTTCAATGCCCTGCTGAAAACGCTGGAAGAGCCGCCTGCCCACGTCATTTTCATCCTCGCCACAACGGAGATTCAAAAGGTTCCGGCCACCATTCTTTCGCGCTGCCAGCGGTATGATTTTACCCGTATCGGCCCGGAGGACATCGCTTGGCGTGTGGAGTATATTGCAGGCGAGGAAAAGTTGGAACTGACCTCAGACGGTGCCGAACTGATTGCCCGTCTTGCCGACGGTGCGCTCCGTGACGCTTTGTCCATTCTGGATACCTGCGCTGGCGTTACAGCAAAAATTGACGCTGACGTAGTTCGTCGGATGGCCGGTGTCACTGACCGAAGCTATCTGTTCCGCATCTCGGATGCCATCGAAGCACAGGACGGCGCGTCCGCTCTGGCACAGCTGGCGGCGTTGCGGCAGCAGTCGGTCGATGTCAAGCGTTTGACCGAGGAACTGATTTCCCACTACCGTGCCCTGATGCTGGCAGCTCTGCCGGGAGGTCAGGCACTTTTGTCGGGCGTTTCGCCCGAAGAAGAAGCACAGTATCTCGAAAAAGGCTCGAAGCTGGGTCAACGGGAGGCTATCCGTGCCATCCGCACACTGGGAAATGCACTCGAACACATGACACGTGGCAGCGACCAGCGAATCGAGCTGGAACTTGCATTGTTCAGCCTGTCGGAACCGCCTCAGCAACCAGTCGTCATGACAGCCGCTCCGGCACGTCCTGCCGCTTCTCAGCCTGCACCTGCCGTACAGCCCTTCACGGCTGCGCCGGTACAGCCTTTTGCGAGCGCACCAGTCGCACCGGAACCCGTCTCCTCTGCTCCGCAGGCACAGCCCGTACAACAGGAGGCTCCTGTTGCAGAAGCGCCTGCGCCTGCACCTGTTCCGGAAACATCCGAAAACAGTGAGGTTCCGCCTGTTCCGGACGAACCGCCCCTGCCGGAAGAGCCGCCAGTGCAGCCGTCCTCGGGTGCGCTGCCGTGGGATGAACCGGCCAGTGCCGCGCCTGTTGCTTCGGAACCTGTGCCACGATCTGAATCGGCTCCTCAGCCGACCGTAGAACACAAGGCCGACCCGGTGCTGAACAAACCTCGCACCGTAGCGGCGGAAGGCATCAACCCCTTCCCCCAGTGGCCGGAGGTCATCAAGCTGTTACAGGAAAAAGACCCCATGCTCTATTCCTATCTCCGGAAATCGAAGGGATACTTCGACGGCACGCGCGTCCTCATCGACGGCGGAAAGACTTTCCGGGATTTCATCCGCGCTAACAAGGACAGTCAGCGGCTCATCAAACAGCTCATCGCGCAGGTGTCCGGCGTAAAAGTTCCTATCGGCCCCTATGAGCCGAAGACCACCGCAAAAACCGCCAACAACGCCGAGCAGTCCCTTCACGCTCTCGAAAAACTGGGGCTTGAGGTGACGATCGAAGATACGGCGAAACGAAAAAAATCAATTTAAAGGAGAATACCAATTATGAAAGCAAGAATGCCCGCAGGCTTTGGCCGCCCCGATATGAACGCCCTGATGCGTCAGGCTCAGAAGATGCAGGAAGACATGAAGGCAAAGCAGGCCGAACTGGAAGCCGCTGAATACACCGGCAGCGCATCCGGCGAGATGGTCACCGTCAAGATGAACGGCAAGCACGAAGTCCTGTCCATCAACATCAAGCCCGAGGCCGTCGACCCCGATGACATCGAGATGCTGGAAGATCTGGTCGCTGCCGCCATCAATGCCACCGTCAAGCAGGTCGACGAGACTGCCGAGGCTGAGATGGGCAAGCTGACCGGCGGCATGAACATCCCCGGCCTCTAAGCCGAACGGAGGGTCCGCAATGGAATACACTGCTGCCCCACTCGAAAAACTCATCGAAGAGCTGAGCAAATTTTCGGGCATTGGCCGCAAAAGCGCAACCCGGATGGCATACCAGATCATGAGCATGTCAGATGAGGATGCCGCGTCTTTGGCCGGTGCCATCCAGAACGCTCATGTCAAACTGCACCGCTGCCGGGTCTGCCAGAACTATACCGACGCCGACGTCTGCAACATCTGTTCAAACGCAAAACGGGACAAATCCATCATCTGCGTGGTGGAGCATCCCCGGGATGTGCAGGCCATCGAGCGGACACGGGAGTACAACGGCATGTATCATGTCCTGTACGGCCTGCTCAATCCTCTGGACGGCATCACCGCCGAACAGCTGACCGTCAAGGAACTGCTGGCGCGGCTGGGCGACGACACGGTGAAAGAGGTCATCATGGCGATGAATCCCACCGTCGAGGGCGACGCGACTGCCATGTATCTGGCAAAGCTCATCAAGCCGATGGGCATCAAGACCACCCGTCTGGCCTATGGTCTGCCCATCGGTTCCAGTCTTGAATATGCCGACGAAAGCACCCTTTACCGTGCGCTTTCGGGCCGCGGCGAGTTGTAAACGGGAAAATTTTGGAAAAGTGTTACACTTTCTTCAAAAATCGCCCTTGAAAAACCGCAAAAATATGATATACTAACAAAACGAAGCCAGACAAAGAAAGGAGGCGCGTCCAATGGCACCGACGAAAGAACGTCCGGCAACAAAAACGATTGCCACCAACCGGGAGGCGCGCCATGAATACTTTGTTCTGGAAGCCTTAGAGACCGGCGTTGAGCTGAAAGGCACCGAGGTCAAAAGCCTGCGTGCCGGCGGCGTCAACCTGAAGGACAGCTGGGTCGATATTGAGGACGGCGAGCTGCTGGTAAAGGGAATGCACATCACCCCCTATGACCACGGCAACATCTTCAATCAAGACCCTCTCCGTGTCCGGCGGCTTCTGGCACACAAGAGTGAGATCCAGCGGCTGCATCAACAGTGCAAACTGCAGGGTTACACGCTGGTGCCGCTTTCGCTTTATTTCAAGCATGGCCGTGTCAAGATGGAAGTTGGCTTATGCAAGGGCAAAAAGCTCTATGACAAGCGTGCGGACGCCGCAAAGCGTGACGCAAAACGCTCCATCGACCGGGCTGTGAAGTCCAACGGCAAGTTCTATTGATTTTCCGGGCAGCTTTTCCGGCAAAACCACAACGCGATACAGCACATCGCAAGATGTGCTTTTATGGGGGCGTAAAGGTTTCGACGGGGGGAGCGAGGCCTGGGCAGCGGGTAGCAGTGGGGGAACTGCTCTAAACTCCTCCAAAAAATTAACTGACAACAATAATTATCAGTTGCTCGCAGCCTGAGTGCTGCGCGTTCCGCCCACTCTTGTGTCGTGTGGGGTCGGGGCGTCCTTTAGACACAGCACCTGAACGGATCTAAGCTTTGCGAACCGGCAGGAACTCATGAAGCTACTGAAGCGTTAGCCTGACGATCGGCGTGACGCGGAGGGAATGTTGTAGATCGCCTGCACCCGGAGACACCTACGCTGAACTCTTTTCGGACATGGGTTCGACTCCCATCGCCTCCACCAGTAAAAAGGCACGCTATTTCGTCAAGAAGTAGCGTGCCTTTCTTTATTTCGGTAACACTTTTGGTAACACTTTTTCTTTTTGATTTCTAAAAGGGCTTGTTTTCAGGCAAAAGACTGCTCTTCTCGGTACTTTGACGCTTAATTTTTTTGTATCGTCAAACGCCAAACCTCCGCCACGTTGTCATCAAAAACTTGTATGGCAGTCTCTTTTGTCATCCACGGACGACAGCGTTATAAATCATCTCTAAGAGTTGTACAGCAGACGGGCAACCATTCAATGGATACCCTGCGAGCTTCCGTACATAGTCCGGGTTGGTCTCCCACGCGGCCTTCGATGCACGCCGGAGCGCGCTCTGCACGGACGACCAATGACAACAGTGCTGCTGAGCGACGGGCGTATAGACTTCTTTTTGGACAGCCTCGAGTCGGTCTTCCTGTTCACAAATTTGAAAGACGCAGTCGCAGAGGATTCGGTAGGACTTCATGCTCCGGACGATTCCGAGAGGCCGCAAAACGGTATCCAGTTGAGTTGACAGTTCAGTGGTAGTCATGGTTTACACATCCTTTCACATGTCAACTCTAACCGAAAAAAGTCAGAATGTGTCAATTACGTCGTAATATGTCGAAACAAGTTGAAAAATGTCAAACAAAAAGAGCCGCAGCCCTGTGATAGGAACTGCGGCTCGTGCTATGTTTTAGGATTCGGTTTTGATACACTGGTTGCTCAACTTACCGTACACATCTTCGTAAAGCTCCTGCTTGTCTCCGTTGTAGGTATACTCAGCATAGATGCCGTCGCCGGAAACAGTCGTGGATAACAGAGCCTTATAGTTCTGCAAAGTCTTGCACGCCCAGACCACAAAGACGTTTTCGAGGGTGATTTTGGTTTCGCGATGTTCGTTGTACCACTTAACCAATGCGTTTTTGCAAACGCTCTCATAATGTGCCATGCCGGTAATAATCATATCTGTTCTCCTTACTTGTTAATGGTGGGTTCTTTGTCAGTCAGTGCCTTTTTCATCATGGCAACAGCCTTTTCGATTACGCTGTCAAGCACCTCGTCAGTGATGAAAGGTTTCAGCCAATCCGGAAGAGCGGCACGCAGGGCTTCAAAGACCTGTTTCTTCTTCTTTGCGCCTTGACCCTGACCCATGATGCTTTCCTCCGCTTTGCAGACCAGCTCATAGGCAAGGTTCTTGACGGCGGTCTTGTAGCCCAGCCGGATAGCACCGACGACAAGCGCAATGCCGCCAATCAGCATCAGAACGAACGCAATGGGTGCAGGGATAAAACTCATCATAGCTTCCATAATTCTTTACTCCTTTATATTTTAGATGTATTTATCAGCCCCAGAGAGAGCTTTCCAGCTGGCTTGTCCACAAATGCCGTCTGCGGTGATGTGGTGCGCACTCTGCGCTTTCATCAGAGCGTTCTCCGTGTCCTCGCCGAAGATGCCATCCGGCATCAGGCCAAGCAACCGCTGCAACAGCTTTGTCGCCGTTTTATTCACGTCGCCGGTGCAGCCTTTGCGAATGGTCGGCAGGATGAACTTGTTGTAGGTAGTTGACGGATAATGTTTCTTTGCGTCGCAGAGCCATGTCGCTTTTGCACCACGAGTATCTGCATGACAGAAAGCGTTGCCGTCATACCAGTAGATGCCGATGCCGCCAAAGCCGACTGCCTGAGCGATGATACCCAGAGCGACCGGGTTGATACTCCGGTCTACCAGCCGCCAGTCTGCCGCCATGCCGTACCGATGCTTGCTGCCAGAACTGCCACCGGCTGCTGCATTGTGCTTGATGCAACGGTAGCCAGAGGTGATTTTAAGGGGCTTACCGACCTTATCCCGGATGATTTGCAGCTTTTCCGCAAGTTCCGGGTCGACTACCTGCGTACCACAACCACACGGACACTGGAACTCGTACCGTTTGAAGTCTTTTGTCAGAGCGGTCTTGTCACCACGCTGAAACTGGATAATGTTCACGTCGTTGTCCTCCTTAAAGGAAATCATGCTTTTGGAGCCGTTCGTCATACACCCGGCCAATGTTCGCCACTGCATGGGCGCAACGGTTGTTTTTGTATCCCGGCACAGCTCCAAAAAGAGCGTGCTGCTGGGATTATGGGTCAAACGGATTGCGTTTGCACCCATTTCCACCATGCTGTCGATTTGGCGTTCCATCGCAGATTTGTTAACCTCTGCGCCAATGCAGCCGAGGTCATGGTGCATACAGACACCCTTGATTTTGAGGTTCTTGCCATTCAGCCAGAAGCCGGTATCCACATCCCACTTCGTATACCGATAACCGAAAACACTGCTGCCAATTTCCGTACCACCAACGAGAACGACGGCGGTATAGAGATTCGGCTTGCCGATATCCCACAGCATAGGAGCAGATACGCCGACCGTCATGCTGACGTCGTTTGCTCCGTTTACCAGTGTTACCGCCTTGCTGGTCTGCGCAACCTCTGTTCCGCTTTTCCGGATGGAGATTTTAACGGTCTTACTGCCTGCTGCACCAAAATTGTACAGTTTACAGGATACAGTGGTCTGTACAGTTCCAGCGTGTTCTGCTTCAAGGTTCGGTGAGGTAATAGCGAGCTTGTCCGCCGCATACCCTGAGCTTTCCGTTGCCAGCAGATACACCGGGCGATAGATACCAGAACCGGAATACCAACGGCTCGACGGCTGTTTGTTCCTGACAAAGACCGTCAGATAATTGATACCGCTTGTCAGTTTATCGGTCACATCGAACCAGAACGGGTTGTAGCCGTTGTAGTTCTTGCCAAGCTCTACGCCGTTCAGGGTGACGGTGCTTTCCATGTACACGCCGTCAAAATAGAGCAATGTGCGCTTGGTTTTAAGGACGGCAGGAACCTCGAAGCTGGTCTGATACCATGCGTCTCCGCCATCCAGATAGCCGCCCTCGTAGGTAGACGGAGATTTGGCATTGAAATTGTTCCGGATACTCCAATCGTGCGGAATGGTGACGGTCTGCCAGTCAGCTTCGCCATCCTTTCGGAACTGCCACTTCGTATAGGAACCAGCGAAATTTTTGTCCAGAGCTTCCGCCTGCCAGATAACTTTACCGGAAAGGTCATACGCCGCAACAAGCCGCTGTCCTGCCAGTGCAAAGGATTCCGTCAACGACGAGCCGGAAAAGGTATAGATATTCATTTGCCCTCCTTAGCCATTGACCCAACCTTCCACAGTGCTGACATCCAGTGCTTTATTGAAGACCATGAATTGATGCACTGTGCCATTAAAAAACCGGCCTTTCGTGCCGTCCGACTGCTGATAAGCACCGATAAGCAGACTCTTGTCTACAGCAGTCGATGGAGCATATGTAAGATTCGTATACTCTGTTACGCCGGAATTAGTTCGAGTCGTCAAAGCTGAACCGCTGATCACGATACCGATTTTAATTGAGCGACTATTCAGCACCGAAAGCGAGGAAGTCAGACAAGAACTGGTGTACAAATTCATACCCAAGCCGGAACTGCCCCAGACGGCAATGCTTAAACCCGGCCACGGCTTAGTTTCCTCCATACAATGCGCAAGAACGTAAGTGTCAGTTGCAGCAGTCAAGTTGTTACCCTGTACTTCCATCAAAATCGTCCACGACGGCTTCGGGTCGACAGTTGCGAACAATTTGACTCCGGTATCAATGTAATCTTTATTTGCAGCGGTAAAGGTCTTGGCTGCTGCCAGCTTATACACCGGAGTTTCACCAGAGATATCAGTTCCACCAGTGGAACCGCCACTGTCGCTGCCGCCAGACGACGCAGACACGCTCACAGAACAACTCGCACTCTTACCGCCTGCGGTGGCAATAACAGTACAACTGCCTGCTTTGGATGCAGTGACGGTCACGCTGCTGCCGCTGGTAGAGGACAGGGAAGCATATCCGCTGGGAGAAATGCTCCATGTGACAGTCTTGTTGGTGGCGTTGCTGGGCGAGACGGTAGCCGTCAGGGTCGAGCTATTGCCTGCGGTCAAACTCAGAGAAGAGCGAGACAGACTGATACTCTGAACGGCAACGGTAGTAGTACCACCACCGCCAGTGTTGCCACCGCTCCCCCAAATGGATTTCAAGGCATTATAGCTGCTCTGCATCGAAGCATTGCCATACGCTGCCCCCTCGAACAGAGAGAGCATCAGGGTCTTTTCTGCGTCCGTTAATCCGGTGCTGGTACCAGCGTTAGAACTCAGGTCGTCAACCCGGTCTTTCACCGTGTCAAGACCTTCTGCAACCTCAGAAAGACCATCTTCCATGTGATTCAGCTGAACAGCCCAAAGCTTTGAGCCGTCTTTAAAGTTCTGCTTTGTGTAACTCACTGATACGTCATCTCCTCTTCTTTTTCTTCTGATGCTTCCTGCGCAGGGTCATATACAATTGTGCCGTCACGAACTTTATAGTTTTTGAAGGAAATCGGCAACTCATACGGAAAGTTTTCCAAATAAAGAAATCCCGTTTCGCACTGTTCGGGAGGAGATTCCATTGTCGTTAACAATGACTTTGTTGTTACCATAAATTTGCTACCTTGTACACACCGCACACCGCCTGAAAACACTGAAAAGTTCAGTGTTTCAGTTGCCGTGAATCGGTGCATTTCGGCGGTATTTAGTAACAAATTAGAAACACGGCACAGACATCAAACATGCATCAGTGAACCTGATTCTTCAGGCGTTCCAGTTCTGCATCTGCCTGGATTGCAGCAGCCGTGAAGCTGTTGTTGTTCCACCAGCTGATCAGTGCCGTGACGGTGGTGATGCCAGCCGTGACCAGCTGTTCCACCGTCTGACTTTCGATAGGCAGAACCGGCTTGCCCATTGCGGACAAGACCTGATTTGTCAGAGCCAGAAGCAACACGGCAGTCCGTGCCAGAGTGCCAGCAGAAACTTTGTGATTGAACATTGTGTACTCTCTTTCTCTTTTAACCCACGGTGTTCAGAACCGTGCAGTAGTTGCTATTCTTCAGCCAGATCCAGCCAGCACCAGACTTCAGCTTTCCCCATCCGTCTTTGACTTCCACGATGGTGAACACACCCTTGCCGGTATACTTCCCGGTGGTGTTGTTTCCCCTGCACGGCTGCTTGCGGATGTTCAGGTCAGAAATGATGACCCTGACCTGGAACGGAACAGCCGGGAATCCGGTGGAAGTGGTCTTGACATCATACTGGGTCAGCTTCCACTTCTCCACGATGCTGCACAGCTTGTCCACATAGTCAGGGGCTGTGGCATAACCACCAGCCTTGATGATCTGGAACGCTTTCTTGTAGTCCGTGCAGCCCTTCAGACCGGCATATCTCAGGGTAGAACCGTTCATTGCGCCGTTCAGATAGGCACCGTGATCAGCAATGGACTTTTCCACACTGGGGTATTTGCGGAAGTCTGCCGTAACGGTGATGTATTCCTTGCCGTTCCACTCTTGGGTCTTTTTGGTGTAGACGGAAGATCCATCCCACATAGATCCAGCCCAGGTGTTCCCGGAAAGCGAAGCCTTCATGCCGAAGCAGTTGTTGCCACCCTGGGCAAGTTCAGATTTCCCATAGCCAGATTCCAGGATGAACTGTGCCAGGGAAACGGATGCCAAGATCCCGGATTCCTTCTGATCAGCGGTGAACCGTGCGCCCACCTTTGCAATGACCTGGGCTTCCGTCAGATCCTTTAGGGTGGATGCCTGAAGCCCATCAGAACCACCCAACTGTGCAGTGACCTGTGCAGCCAGATCACCCAGGCGGTTATAAAGCCAGTCACCAGGACAAGACTTGTTTGCAAACCAACGGTGAACGGTGATGATCATTTCATCCGCTGCCGGGTTATAGGCAAGGGTCTTTGCCTTGTCCCCAAACCACAGCAGTTTCTTTTTGCCGTTGCGCTTGCAGATGTCCACACACAGCTTGACCAGGGACGCATACACAGCGGTGGTCATAGCGTAGGGCTCAGACTTGTCAGAAGCACATTCGATGGTCACAGCCCACTGGTCATTGGCATTGCTGGAACTGCACCAGGAACGGTTCTTTTCCTCAACGCAAAGGGCAATGCGCCCATCAGAACCAATGCCATAGTTGCAGCTTGCGTTCCTTCCTGCCGGGAAGCAGTCACAGATGGTTTCACAGGACAACTGCCCAACAACTTATCCCAGAAGAATTCTTATCCGAGTAACTTCGTGAGAAGTCGTATAAACCATACGATAGCCATGAAGCTACTGGGATAAGTTTTTTACTATACATTCAGGAATGACGGCATATTTCCTTCCTCAGGCTCCTTCTTTTCTTCAGTATGAATCTCCTTAGGAAACCATTTTTCGTTCCATTCCTTGACGTATTTGTCTACGGTATTCTGCGACAATTCGGCATACACCTGTGTAGTCTGAATAGAGGTATGACCAAGGAACTTTTTGATCGCCATCAGCGGTACACCTGCTTCCAGCATATGAGTGGCTGTACTTTTCACCCAGACGGTTGCTGTCACAGTATTTCAACCAACCCTGATAGGAATTGATTGAACACCATTCTGAATAGTTCATTTCATGACCGGCTTCCACTTTGACCCTGATTGCAGTCATCTTCTGCTTCATCTGTTCAGCGGTGGACTTCCTCAGAAGTGTGTAGTGTCTGAATATCCGATAGCCGACAAAATCAACACCACGGATGAACGTGGGAAAAATCTGATAATTGTCTTTGACCCTCAGATTCAGTTCAGTGTTCAGGTAGTTTTCCATGATAACAAGGATCCTGTGAAGTTCTTCCTTGCTGTCTGCAAAGACACAGATGTCATCCATGTACCTGTAATAGTGCTTGACGTGGACAACTTCCTTCATGAAATGGTCAAAGTCTGACAGGTAGAAGTTCCCATCATACTGTGCCTCTTGAGATGTAGAACGCAATATTTTCATCTGTTGCAGGACAGGTGCTGATGCTGTCAATGATTTCATCAATCAGTTCCAGAAGGAACGGATCCTTGTATTTCTTCCTGTACTTTGCTTTCAGGATGTCATGGTCAATACTTGGATAGAACTTCCGGCAGTCGATTTTGCAACAGTAGGTCATTTCATCCGGCACAGTGTCAACTGCATTTCTCAGTTTTCGGAATGCTGCATGAATGCCCTTGTTGGGTATGGCTGAATAAGTATCATCCGTGAAGTATGACAGAAGTTGTGGTTCAATGACCTGAAGGATTGCCCATTGTGCGATCCAATCAGGGAAGAACGGTAGCTTGTAGATTTCACGGACTTTCTTTCCTTCCTTGCGGAAGAAGGTTTCATATTCAGAAGTGTGATAGTTGTGGGTCAGCATCATTTCCTGAAGCAATCCCAGGTAATACCACGGATTCCTTTCTATTTCCTTTACTTCTTTGTACCAACCTTTTCCTTTCTTGGCATTCTTGTATGTCCGGAACAGGTTTTCCATTGATACGATCTTTTCAAACAAATGTCCATAGCGTTTCACATCATTACCTTTGTATGCACTAAAGCCGATTCTTCAACCTGCCCTGTTTGGGCAGTTTACCAAAACAGCCTATTGAATTTTTGAGTGTCTTGCCAAGTGGCACGGTGAAAGGATTGCAGTTCCAAAACGGATATAGCCGAACTATACCCATGATAAAAAAGAGACACCCACCTGAAGATGTTCCCACAGGTGGGTGTTTTTAGTGCATGTACTGACTGCCTGGAGATATTACGATTCCGATTACCTGCCGAATTATTCAGATTCAGATAAAAGACACTGGTATTCGTGCCATTATTCCAATTCGTGCCTGATTTAGCAACGTGCTAAATGGTTTTTTCGGGTTTTGCACGATGTACCATTATCCTTCACGGTCTTTGATCTAATTCGTAAGCTAAATTCTTTCACCTAAGTTCTTGGGGTTTATGCCGTTTTAGGCAGCTTCATCAAGTTTCTTGCGGGAAGGGATATACACCGACCGCCCGGAGATACTACGATACCGATCACCCGCCGAATTACGCAGATACAGATAAAAGACACCGGCATTCGCGCCATCAGCCCAATACGCGCCCGATAAAGCAACGCGCCAATCAAGATTGACATTCTGAACACAGTCACCAACCGGGACAGAACTGTTGCCCTTACCTTCCACGCCAACAAAAAGCCAGTCATAGGCTTCAGAATAGCCGAATGCGCTGATACAAGACCAGCTGACATAAGGAATACGGATGCCGGTGTCCTCATACGGTGCAGCACCGGTGTCATCAGTGAAGCCATGGTCAGCAACATACAGGACACCAACCTGACCGTCATCAGCAGCGAAGGTGGAAGGATTCTTGATGTTCAGATCATCTTCCCACTTCCAAATGTTACCCCAGAGGTTCTCCTCACCACGGTAGGACACCACATTGTAGCCGTTGGCGTTGGTGACAGCACCGGACGCATTGCCCAGGTTGACAGTTGCGCCGGTCAATTCAGACATACTGGTTGCACCGTCATCAGTCTTGTTGGTGACACCTGCACCAATGTTGTTCTGGCTGTTGAAGTTGCCGTATTCAATCAGCATCAGAAGCTGAGTGCCAGCCAGAACAGCTGCATACTGCTGTTCCCAGCCATGACCACGGTTCTGGGCAAGTTTGTGGGTGTTGGCACGGGTCAAGTTCTGGGTCAGACCGGATGCCGGTTTTGCATTGGCAATGCTGGAAAGCATGTCATTGGCAAAGTCTGCAATCTGGGCATCATCCATGATATAAGTAGCAGCGGACTTATCCCACAGGCAACCTTCATAAGCGGACTTGTAGATGTAGTCATTTTCCTTGCCGTTGCAGATGAACTGCGGATGCACCTTGAAGCCAGCCTTGGGGGTGTCGGAAATGTAGTAGCGGACTTTGCGGACTTTAAGTCCGCAGGTGGACTGATCGCGCCCTCTTTGGCCTCATGCGGTCGCAAAGGGCATAAAAATAGCACGGTGCAGGTGCATCGTGCTTAGACATATTACCGTTTGGTCGCATCGGTCATCGCAAGCTTTGCCCAAAATGCGTTTTCCTCGCTGTGAGCATCCGGCTTTTCGTGGAAGTCCGTTTTCTCAATCTCTGCTTCTAACATCGCAGACGGTGAACGGACACCCAGAAATCTCTTAAGGGTGTTTACCAACAGCGTGTAAAGATACTCAGTCATCGTCATCACTTTCCTCCTCCCACGCCTCTTGAATGCGGCGACCATTGGCGCAGACTGCATCCAGCGTGGCATCGGCCTGAACATTGGTGGCAATCAGAGCTTTATCCATCACGTCCATGTTGAAATAGCCAGTGAATACCTCACCATTCGGCAGGGGTGCAGCAACACAGATGCGGTCGATTTTATGCTCTTCCAGCGTTGCCAGCACCTCAGACAGCCACGGCGCATAAGGAGCATCAGACATCAAGCAGCTCGCCATAATCAATCTTTCCTTTCTATTTTGGGGCAAAAGAAAACCACGGTGCGGTGTGCATCGTGGTTGCGTTATAGGATTATTTGACGCCGGGAGGGAGCTTGCCGATTCGTTTCAAAACATTGTAGTATCCTCGTGTTGCCAGCTGCTCCGATTCTTCACCATCCAGATATTTGCATGCTTCATCCAGTGAATGGTCTATCGGATGCTCCAGAACATATTTTTGCATTTTCTGTATCCGCTCTGGAGTAAAGAACTTGTCATTCATAAAAATTCACCCCGTATCCTTGAAGTTCATTTAAACACATCCGCACTGCAAAATCAATTGATTCGATAGCTTCTTTTCCTTCTATTTCTCCATCGTCCAATTGTTTTTTTATCAGTTTGTATGTTTCATTCAAGTCTGAAATCAAAGTTCCTGCAACGTCTGCATCGTATGCTTCAGTTTTTTCAACGGCAAATACATGTCCATTATGACAATCCGCTGTAAGCATGCTCCGGTTCACGAGCAAACGCAGAACAGCAAATACATTTCTCATCAAAGCTTCTCAGCTCTGCGGTGGCCTTGATGTAGTGCCAGTCTCCAACCATGATGGGCTCATCATACAGCCTCAGAACCAAGCCATTCTTTTTCAGCAGAGGCTTGACTGCTTCCAAAATATCATCGCAAGAGCGATACATGTAATCGCCGAACTTATTCTTCTGGGTTTTGGGGGTGTGCAGCTCTTCCTGAACCTTTGATAGAGCCTCATAAATATTGGCGGTCGTTTCGTCCATGTCAGACCACCTCCGGAGCCGGGCAGATGGGTTCATCATTGAGCGGAATATCGTCCGTCCAGTCCTTCGCAAGGGCTGCACCGATATCCAACATGCGGCACCGGTTTGAGTCGCCTTCTGTCTCTAACTCTGCGCCCAAATCCTCAACTGTCGCCGTGATGCACACCCGGTACAGGTGGTTCTCATCCGAGGTCGTTGCGAAGATATCGCTCTCGAGATCATCCAAAACCTCCCGGACGCTCACGTTACCGAGCTTCTCTTCCAAATGCCTGTTGCCATTGCCGAGAATGGTCGTCTTGAAGTTCTTTGTCTTCATCTTCATACCTCCGAAATTGTGTTATCCTTCGGGGTGATGGGGTCTCAATCTCATCACCCTTTGGCTCGCCGGTGCTGCTAACACCGACGGGCTTTTTTGTTATGCGCCCCTCCGGTTCTGCCGGTACTCCGGCTCTTCGGAACGTGCATGATTGCGCTCAATATACTGCCGACGGCGGCGGTCACGGGCATCCTCGATGTTCATCCATGCGCAGATGCAGAGCAGGCCGATGACGCACAGCACGATACCGCATACCAGCGAAGCCCGAGCAGCAGCCCGGCCATGGTCCATGCCGATGAGCATCAGCAACCGGGTCACGGCCACAGTACCGCAGTTGAGAGCCTTGCCAATGGCCACGATCACGGCGGCAATAGCGGCGGCAGGTTTAAGATTCTTCATCTTCTAACTCCTTTCTTGATTTGACCTTCGGGAAGAAATACTCCCCGATTTCCTCTCTCGGGATGCCCAACAAATCACGAAGCGTAGCGATTTCCTCTGGACTCCACGGTTTTTTCCCGGTCATCCGGGAACTTATCGAGGGTCTGCTCAATCCCAGCTTATCAGCCAAATCTAAATCCCGGTATCCGAGACGGTAACTCCGCGCCCGAAGCTCCTGAAACGGACACAACTGAATCACTATCGGTTTTCCCGGCATGTTTTTTCACCCTCTTCTGTTTGATATGCTCCAACCTCGCAGGCTGGTTCTTATCCCAGCGATTCTCTCGCCAGTACTTGTTCCGCCCGTTCATCAGATGGACTCCTCGTTGCGATGTTTCCTACCGAGACGCTGTTTCTGCTCCTGCTCAGTCAACAAATCCCGAGGGTCGACATTCAGCGTGTTGGCAATCGCTTTGAGCGTCTGCACGCTCGTTCCTCCTCGCTGCTTTATGTAGTAGTACGATCCTCTTGCAAGGCCGCTTTCCTGCATCAAGTCCTTAACGCTCATCCCTTGCAAAATCATCAGCGACTCGATTTTGTGCATATCCACCTTCAACTACTATCATCTCCTTTTACATCTTTTGGCGTGCCGCCACGCTGTCCAGCTTGTCCATCCGGACGCTTTCTACCGCTGCGATCCGGCGCACCGATGAGATAAACGCTGAAATAAGCTTTTTGTCCTTGCTGTCCGCGATAACGTCCAGAGCGTTGATTTTATTCACAAAGCTCCGGGGCATCCCAGCGGCAACCGCATTTTTTCTGCGGTTTTCAAGCCGACGCCGGATATCAAAGCCGTTGCCCATCAGTTCGTCGTAGACCTCGCCCCATACCTCTTCATAGTGTTTGCCGCCGCCACGCTTGAACGCTACCGCCCGGATCGCATTGGTGCAGGCCGTGCGCCAATCGTCGTTGACGCTGGTCGTCATGGCCTCGCACATCACATCCATCCGCTGCGTGACCTGAGCAATGGCCGTTCCCTACTACTTCTGGGTCATGCAGACCTGCTTCATGCTGTTCAGCAACCCCTCCACCATCGCCAGCTCCGGCGGCAGGTTCGGGTCAAGGCTTGTGGCCTTCTGCTCCGCCAGCTTCTTTTCCATCTGATTAAAGGCTGCAATGTATTTGAATTTCCATTCCATCGCCTTAGAACCAGTGAATCCCATTGCCAGCAGGCTGAACCCATCACGGTTCATCAGGTACATGGGGTACTTCTTGCCACGGTTCTCGAAGCTGGCTTCGTAGAACAGGAATTTGGCGGCTGAATTTTCAGCCACCAACTTGGTGATGGCCTGCATCACATTCTTGTGTTCCTTGCCAAAGTATTCGGCGACCTCCCGGCTGGAAACAACCGGCTCGCCGTTCTGGGTGGATAAGATAATGTCGTTCATATTGAGCCTCCTTGTGTTCACCCTCTTTCTGCGATAAAATAAACGCAGAAGGGAGATGAGAAAATGATTTTTGAAACACTTTTGGGTATGTACGGATTAGAAATGCAAATCGAGCGCAATGGTAAAATCATTGCAACCATCCCCGGGATGCTTAACAGCGAAACTGGAACTAACCGTCAATATGTCGGATTCAGGCCGGGAACAGACATTAAATCGGAACGGCTTATGGGTCTATAATCGGAACTGCAAACACCGCGAGCATCAATTATCAGCCTGATTTTCAGAAAATGCGTGAACAAACAGCGATTGAAAACGCACCTGATAAAGAGCAAATCAACAAGTTGATTGATCTTGTCGAGATGATTGTAAATGAGCAGATTCCACCTCAAAAAGGATTACTCTCCAAATTTTCCGATACGATGGAAAAACACTCATGGATTACTGGTGCTGTTGCATCTGCTCTTGTATCGTGGTTGACACAGCTCTCGCATTAGCTTCAATCGTTAGATTCAAAAGTACGCTGCCACTGCTACTTTGCACGCACGAATAGCTCTTTACGTTCTGGATGGATGTTCCATTGATAATGCACAGAAAATGCTCATTCAGCCGTAAAAGTCTAATTTCCTGTTCCCGGCCGACCTCTTCCACAGGTTCGCCGGGATTTTTCTTGTCGTTCATGTGTCTTCCCTCCCTTCTGCGAGCGGCTCTCGCGACTTTGCCCGGCTGGTTGCCGGGTGGTTTCGACCCCTGCCACGGGGTCATCATCAGGCGAGTTCAAGAATCCAATTGCTTCAAGACATTTTCTTCTTCATCCAGCATCTCCCATGTTATCCCGGCCTCTCTCAGTTGCTGGCCTCGCCGCTTTTCGCTTTGCAGAGTAGCAAGATATCTGCGTCTCTTATACCAGACGCTTTTTTCTTTCCATGCCAGATGAACATCCGGATCGTTTTTCAGCTCGGCAACTGCTACGCCAGACGTTCCGCGAGCCAGAAGTCTGTCTGCAACGGCATCGTTTGCAAACTCTACAGTGTAGCAGGTCTCACCAATGATCTTCTCGCCGTTCTCGCTATCCATCGTGTCATAAGTAATGTTCAGTTTTTTCATCTTTGCTTACCTCTTCCTGTTGATTTTTACTTTTGAGTGTGTTATTTTGTAAGTAACTTGTTTTACTGTGTTAAGCATACCAGTAACTAAAGTAACCGTAAAGAGATTTCAAGTAACTTTTCTAGCTTTATTGAACATGTACAGAAACGGATGGTGTCATTTATGACTTTTTATGAGAAATATTTGGAGCTTTGCTCAAAAATCGGAAAAACCCCATCTGGCGCAGCTTTAGAAATTGGTCTTTCCAAACCGACTGTAAACCGTTGGAAAAACGGGGGCGGTATAACGGACGCAACCGCTTATAAAGTAGCCTCTTATTTCGGAATCTCCCCTGATGAACTCACAAGTGAAACCGATGTCCCCTCTCCTGCACCTTCCGCAGCGGCTCCGGAGCAAAAAGAAAAAGCCCCTCTGTCAGCGGCAGAACGCCTGACCGAGGGGCTTGACGAAGAAAGCTTGAAGAAGCTGCTGGAATATGCGGAATTTTTAAAGAGCAGACAGGAAAAGAAGGAAAATCAGTAGAAAACGAGCCAGACCACACAAAGGGAAATAAACTATGGACGAGCAGAGCAAAGGCGAAATCATCATGTATCAGACCGAAGATGGTCTGACCGAAATAGAAACAACGCTGGTAGATGATACGGTGTGGCTGAGTAAAGCACAGATGGCAGAGCTGTTTCAGCGTGACCGCTCGGTGATTTCAAGGCATATCAAAAATGTTTTTGATGAAGGAGAGCTATCTAAAGAAAGCAACGTGCAAAATTTGCACATTCCAAATTCTGACAAATCAGTCGAGTTTTACAGCCTTGACGTCATCATCTCTGTGGGCTACCGGGTCAAGTCCCTTCGTGGCACCCAGTTTCGTATTTGGGCGAACGGCATTTTAAAAGAGTACCTGAAAAAGGGATTTGCAATGGACGACGAACGCCTGAAGAATCTGGGCGGCGGCAATTACTGGAAAGAGCTGCTCGACCGCATCCGGGATATTCGCTCTTCGGAAAAGGTGATGTATCGGCAGGTGCTTGACCTGTATGCTACCAGCGTGGACTACACGCCAAACAGCCCAGAGACAGTACGCTTCTTTAAAATCGTGCAGAACAAACTCCATTATGCCGCACACGGACACACCGCCGCCGAAGTGGTCTATCAGCGTGCAGATGCAGACAAGCCGTTTATGGGGCTGACAAGCTTTAAAGGCGACCATCCCACCTTACAGGAAGCTGGCATCGCAAAAAACTATCTGACGGAAGAGGAATTGAAAGTCCTGAACAATCTGGTATCCGGTTACTTCGACTTTGCAGAGATTCAGGCGATTCGGCATGTTCCGATGTATATGAAGGACTATATCGAGCAACTGGACAAAATCCTTTCTTCTATGAGTGAAAGGAAGCTAGTTGGGTCTGGCAGCGTGACCCATACGCAGGCGATGGAAAAGGCCCGGGAAGAGTATAAAAAATATAGAATCAAAACCCTCTCCCCTGTGGAAGAGGATTACTTGAAGACCATTAAATCGTTGGAAAAAGAAGTAAAAAAGAAAGCAAAATAAAAACGTCCTCCGGCAAAGCCGAAAGGCAGTCTGTGAAACATGAGCCGTATATCAACTCTCCTGTTCTTGTCTGAACTGAGTCCGTAGCGCATCTGCATATAGCTCTAGCTCCTTGCGGTCGTCTTTATCAAAGCTATCATATAACTTTTGAATCATCCGCTTCATCTGTTCCTTTGTTCCCTCCTGCATCTGCGTTTATCTCCGTCTTTATTCTGGCTATTCCACACCACTCGCCAAAGTTTGTGGAACAACTGCTCACAACGAAATATTACACCCGTTAGTTGTCAATATCAATGGGTTTGCCTATTTTTGGCGTTTTGTACAATCAGCAGATCGAAAGAAGCAGAATGATGAAAAAAAGAACCAATCCGGCCTTTTGGGATTGAAAAGGAAAAACGCTGGTGCATTGTTGTACAAAAGAACGGTGTCCGCAAACGCTATTACAGCAGCGCACCGGGCAGGCCAGCGTGAAGATTTGGCCGAGGCAACTACTATCGCATTTCAAAAAGCGCAGGCATGACCCTGTTTGATAACACTTTTGGTAACACTTTTTGATAAAGCACATCGAATTTCATGTTAGTTCTGCTTTATCTATTTATGTATATTTGACGTTTTTTGCAGATTTTTATTTAAATTAAAGCCCCGAAAAACATCTTCAGTCGTTCGACCCCATCGCCTCCACCAGTAAAAAAGACGTTGATTTGTTAAGAATCAGCGTCTTTTCTTTTGTTGTAACACACTTTTTAATACACTATACAGCACATCCCCCGGCACAAATTCCAAGTGCCGGGGGATTATTTTTGCTTATTAGCATTTATTTCTCCGGTCTCATCACCAGACTGCTGGAAATCTCTGTATTTTCCGGGAGTTCCATCCAGCGGTATTTTGTGCTGAGGGTAAGGAGATGCTGATATTTCACGCTGTCAGGGCGAGAGGCGGACGCAAGAAGGTAATCGGTCGTAAGCGTTTTTTCCAAAAGGACGCTTCCGCTCAGCGTGATAAAACTTTGGCCTGCGGCAGTGATTTTGACCGCACAGCCGTTCTTGGTGCGGAGGATATCCAGCATGATACCGTTATTTTCTCCACAACAAATCCGCCGGGAAGTCCCCTCACCCATCGGCGCGGTAAGGACTTTTTGCTTTGCGTCAAGCGTACAAGGCGTCTCGGGATTCATCCGGAGGTCGACCAGAACCGTCGCCTGCCGAATGTTCCGGCGTGAAAGCATCGTCTCGGTCGTCTGCTGGTTGGACACTCCGCCCCGGAAAAGGACAACGGCTGTTTCCTGCTGAGTTATCAGGATGACCGGCGCATTGCGATTGCCAAACAGCTCCACCCGGGTCACGTCTTTTGTATAGGCATATTCGGCATAGGATGCTGCCGAAACGACCACCAGCAAAAGCGGCAAAATCACACGGAACCGTATCTTTTTCTGATAAGCGACCCAGCCGATGAAAATCACCAGCAGCGCAATAATGGCCGCATAAGAGGTATCGAACCAGAGCTGCGCACCCGGCCAGCCAGACACCCAGACTGCCCAGCGGTCAAGCAGTTCGGTCAAACCGGCGGCACAGAAACCACAGAGTTTTGACGGTACCGCCCACGGAAACAGACTCAGAACTGCCGTGACAACACCCGACAGCAGAATCGGCTCCGCCAGCCAGAGAATGACGACACCAGACACCACCGAGTACAGACTGACGCTCATGCCACGCAGAACCAGCACCGGAAAGGTTGCCAGCGAAGCACAAAATGTGATGCAGACACCTTCCAGCACCGTCATTCTGGCCCGGCGTTCCAGACGCAAAAAAGCCGAGCTTTGCGGTTTGAGACTCTTCCAGCTTTTGCGGACTCGTCGGAAAACAGCCCCTCCTGCCAGCACACCCAGAACCGCCGCAAAGGACAACTCGAAGCCCACGTCGCAGGCGGCATAGCTGTTCGTAGCTGTCATGAGCAGACCAGCTGCCGCAAGCGAAGTCAATGGGTCGGAGGGAAGCATCATCCAGACGCCAAGCGCGTTGATCCAGACCGCCACCGCTGCCCGGATGACTGAGGGTGTAAAACCGGTCAGGCCGACCAGAAGCAACGCCAGCAATGCCCTCAAAGCAGCCTCTGCCTTCCAGCTCCAATGGCTGCGCTCTTTCCGTCCAGCACGGCGGTTTTTGCGAGGAAGTTTCCGAAAACTTCCTCCGCACAGAATTGAAACGTGCATACCGCTGACGACCAGAATATGCGAAAGTCCGGCTGTCCGATAGGCGTTCTTCAGTTCTTTCGAGAGAATGCTCCGGTCACCCAGCACCATCGCTGCCAGAACACCGCCGGTATCCTTCCAGAATGTCGGGATAGCCGCCTGCAAGCCTTCACTTAGCCGTTTTTGCAGGCGGTGCGTTCGTGCCCGGAAGCCGCCGCTCTGCCCCAGAACTTTAAAATGGGAGCGGTATTCTCCACGGAACACCACGCCGTCGGCATAGCTTGAGATGCGCTCTTTCCTGCCCGGTGCTTCTAACTGGAACCGTCCGGATACCTCATCCCCTGCTTCACAGGATGGAAGGGTCAGGCACTCAAAGCGGAAATTTGCGTCCGGCACAGTTCCATTCACGGTTTCTACACGCAGGACGGCCCGAACGACACCGGGATAGTAGGACGCCGAAACACTTTCGACTTCGGCGGTCAGAGAACGGCTCTCACCAGCGTAACGAGTCTGTAGCCGGTCGAGTCTCTGTGTTGTCAGCATTACACAGCCCAATCCGGCCAACGCTCCCAGAAGCAGGCAGAGGCCGTATCCACGGGTCTTTCTTCCAAACAGAAACCAGCACGCCCCGACAATAAAAAATGCCGCAAACGGCAGCCAAAGCCCCATTTGCGGCAAAAAGGCGCAGACCAACTCAAACCCCAGCGCACCGGCGCAGAAGAGGCAGAGCGGACGACGCATATTCAGTTAGTGCAGGAACAGGGGCAGCGGCTCAAGGAAGATGATATCCTTGCGCTCTGCTGCGTCACCCTCGGCCAGAACAGCAGCCTGACCAACGATGTTGCACTGGGTCTGCTCCGCCAGAGCATCCAGAGCTTTCAGCGAACCGCCGGTGGAGATGACATCATCCACGACCAGCACACGCTTGCCGTTCATCTTGTCCAGCTCCTTGCGGTCGATGACCAGCTTCTGCTTGCCAGCGGTGGTGATGGACTGGTCTTCAACAACGACAGGGTCGCTCATATACAGCTTGACGCCCTTGCGTGCGCAGACATAAGGCTTGCCGCTCTGACGGCTCATCTCGTGTGCCAGAGGGATGCCCTTTGCCTCAGCGGTCAGCAGGATGTCGAAGTCCGGGCACTTTTTGAGCAGCTCCGCAGCAGCCGCCACAGTCAGCTCGCTGTCGCCCAGCATGATGAAAGCCGCAATGTCCATGTGGTCATTCACCTTGCAGATGTTCAGCTCACGGGTCAGACCCGCAACGTTCAGGGTATAAGTTGCCATAACAGATTTCCCTTTCTTTTTTCGTTTTTATCAGACGGGCAGCTTTTCGCCACCAAGAACATGGAAATGCAAGTGCTTCACGGTCTGGCCTGCGTCCTCGCCCACGTTGGAGATGACACGGTAGCCATTGTCGAGGCCGGTCTCTTTCGCCAGCTTCGCGATCACCGCAAACACATGACCCAGCAGTGCGCCGTCCTCTTCGGTCAGCTCAGCGGCAGAGGAGATGTGCTTTTTCGGGATCACCAGAAAATGCACCTTGGCCTGAGGATTGATGTCGTAGAAGGCGACCACCTGATCGTCCTCGTACAGCTTCTTGGAGGGGATCTTTCCCTCTGCGATCATGCAAAACAGACAATTTTCCATCGGAGATGCTCCTTTCGTTTTTAGCTCAGGATCTTACCAACGATACCAGCAACTGCGTGCAGAGCTTCGTCGATCTTGGTCTCGTCCTTCAGACCTGCCATTGCAAAGTCGGGCTTGCCGCCGCCCTTGCCGCCAGCGATGGCTGCGATGTCCTTTACCAGAACTCCAGCCTTCAGGCCCATTTCCTGAGCGGCCTTGGTGACGGTAACAGCCATGGTGATCTTCTCGCCGTCTTTGCCGACCAGAACAGCCACACCCGGCTTCTGGATCTTATCACGGATGGTATCGCACATACCACGCAGGGTGTCACCGGAAGTGCCGGTGAAGTACGCGGAAGCGATCTTGATGCCCTTCACTTCCTCAGCGTTCTCGAACAGACCGCCGACTTTGGAAGCAGCAACGCGTGCCTTGATGTCCTCCAGCTCCTTGCTCATAGCCTTGTTCTCAGCCATAACAGCCTCAGCACGGAGGGGCAGAGCTGCGACATTGTTTGCTTTCAGGGTATTTGCGACCTGATGCAGCATTGCCTCCTGCAGGTTTGCACGGATGAGCAGGTTGCGGCCGGTGACAGCCTCGATACGGCGGATACCGGCAGCGACAGAAGACTCGCTGACGATCTTGAAGCCGCCGATCTGAGCGGTGTTCTTGACATGTGTGCCGCCGCAGAACTCGGTAGACCAGCCCTCGATATCGACGACACGGACGACTTTGCCGTACTTCTCGCCGAACAGAGCCATTGCGCCCAGCTTCTTAGCCTCTTCGATGGGCATCTCCTTGACGGTGACGTTCATCGAATCATAGATCTTATCGTTGACGATTTTCTGGACACGAGCCAGCTCCTCGGGAGTGACTGCGCTGAAGTGGGTGAAGTCGAAGTGGGTGATCTCAGCATCCTGATAGGAACCTGCCTGATGGACATGGTCGCCCAGAACCTCACGCAGAGCAGCCTGCAGCAGGTGGGTTGCCGTGTGGTTGCGAGCGATCGCCATGCGGTACTCTTTGTCGACCTTTGCGGTCAGGTGGTCGCCAACCTTGACGATGCCGCTTTCCAGCACGCAGGTGTGGACGTAGTAGCCCTTCGGGGTCTTCTTGACGTCCAGAACACGCAGAGCGCACTCTGCGCCGGTGATGACGCCATGGTCAGCTGCCTGACCGCCCATCTCTGCATAGAACGGAGTCTTGTCCAGAACGACCAGAACGCCTTCCTTTGCCTGATCGTCGGTGGAGATGGCATCGGTCAGGGTCTCCTCATCGCTCAGAGCGACAACGACGCCCTCAGTGTTCAGGGTCTCATAGCCGGTGAAGACGGTCGGCTCAGCGGTCAGGCCGCCGAACAGATCCTCGCTCCAGCCGGAGATGTTCTTCTTCAGACGCTCGGCACGGGCACGCTCCTTCTGCTTCTTCATCTCAGCATGGAAGCCGTCCTCGTCGATCTCGATACCCTGCTCGGCAGCGATCTCCTTGGTCAGGTCGAGGGGGAAGCCGAAGGTATCGTTCAGCTTGAAGACGTCCAGACCCTTCAGCAGGTGCTGATGTGCCTTTTCCAGACCGTCGATCATGTTGGACAGGATGTTCATGCCGGCGTCGATGGTACGGGCAAAGTTTGCCTCCTCGGTGCCGATGACCTTCTTGATATAAGCGTCATGCTCACGCAACTCGGGGTATGCGGACTCGCTGGACTGGATGACCGTCTCGACCAGCTCCACCAGGAAGGGGCGGTTGATGCCCAGCATCCGGCCATGACGTGCAGCACGGCGGAGCAGACGGCGCAAGACGTAACCACGACCCTCGTTGGAGGGCAGGATGCCGTCAGACACCATGAAGGTGCAGCTGCGGATGTGGTCGGTGATGACACGGATGGAGATGTCGGTCTTGTCGTCCTGCTTGTAGGTCTTGCCGGACAGATGCTCGACATGGTGCAGAACGCTCTGGACGGTATCGACCTCGAACAGGTTGCCGACGCCCTGCATGACGCAGGCCAGACGCTCCAGACCCATACCGGTATCAATGTTGGGACGTGCCAGACGCTCGTAGTGGCCCTTGCCGTCGGCGTCGAACTGGCTGAAGACCAGGTTCCAAATCTCCATATAACGGTCGCAGTCACAGCCTACGCCGCAGGTCGGCTTGCCGCAGCCGTACTCGGGGCCGCGGTCAAAGTAGATCTCAGAGCAGGGGCCGCACGGACCGGAGCCATGCTCCCAGAAGTTGTCTTCCTTGCCCAGACGAACCATGTGGTCGGGAGCGATACCGACTTTCTTGGTCCAGATATCGTAAGCCTCATCATCTTCCTGATAGACCGAGATATACAGCTTATCCTTGGGGATCGCCATCCACTCGTCGCTGGTCAGGAACTCCCAAGCCCAGGGAATGACCTCTTCCTTAAAGTAATCCTGAAAGGAGAAGTTGCCCAGCATCTCGAAGAAGGTGCCGTGACGGGCAGTGATGCCGACACGCTCGATATCCGGAGTACGGATGCACTTCTGGCAGGTCGTCACACGGTGGCAGGGCGGCTCCTCCTGAGCGAGGAACCATTTTTTCATCGGAGCCATACCGCTGTTGATCAGCAGCAGGCTGGGGTCATTTTTCGGAACAAGGGGGAAGCTGTCGAGACGAAGATGGCCTTTGCCCTCAAAGAAGGTAAGGTACTTGTCACGCAGTTCATTCAAACCGGTCCATTGCATAACTGTTACTCTCCTCGTGTATCGTGCGCCCTCCTCCGGACGCAGGTTTTTCTATGGCAGGCTGACAAAGGCAGGCTGACAAAAACAAAAAAACAGCCCTCCTCCCGATGAAGGGACGAAGGCTGTCTGAAAAACTCCGTGGTACCACCCAAATTGCAGGAAACACTTTCCTGCCGCTTTGTGTGCGATAACGCCGCACAGCGTCCGACTTTTTTCGCCGGAAGCTCCGGGGTGGCGTGAAATATCTGTTTGCCGGAACATCTTACAGCCTGCGGATGTTCTCTCTGGGCGGCAGCATCTATATTTCTGGCCCCATCATTGCCTTATGCCATAATTTCGATCGGGCGCAATGGAGCGAAAACTCCACCGCGTACAGTTCAGATTATAGCATGACGGCGGCATTTGTCAACCGGTTTCCACAAATTTTACGGCACCCAGACACGCAGGATGCTGCTGACTTTGCCGTGGTCGGTAAAGATGGTGGTGTTATTGCAGATCCAATAATCAGGGTCAGCGTTGAACGCTTCCTCAACGGCTGCAGCACCGTCACTCTCTACCGCAGTGGCCTGCGGATCGGCAGAACTGTCGCTCAGGGTCACATCATCGGCCAGAGGCATCGTGACTTCTCCTGTTTTATAATAGACAGGATAATCATCGAAGGTGAGGGTACGGTAAACGTCATGATCCATGCAGAGGTCGATCCCGCCCTCCTCGATGCCGCCATTGATGGTGACATAGCCGGTATCCGAATTCGTCTCGATGCTCTCAATGGTGACGTCGGTAACTTCGTCCGCACCGTCCAGATGCGTCCGGATCACATCGCCCTCTTTCAAGCCGTCGATGTCCGCCTGCTCGTAAGCATCATAGCTGTACAGAACCAGATCAATTTGGCCGTCCTTGATGCTCTTGATCTCCGCAGCGGTCTTGTAGGACTCCTTGTCGCTGGTGATGTCCTCGGCACTGCCTGTGTCGATGGGCTTCACCACGCCGTCCTCTGCCTGAGACTCCGAAACAGCCTCAGACGATGCCGCCGAGCTTGCTATGGACGATGCCGTGCTGGATGCGGTCGAAGAGCTTGCGGTGTTTCCGCCGCAGGCCGTCATCATCATGGCTGCCGCCAGAATCGCACTGACAGCCAACATTTTTTTGTTTGATCTCATGATACAATCCCTTCTTTCGTGCCAACACAGTATAAACCTTTTTCGTCCAAAAGTAAACACTCCAAATTTCACCGAGTATTGCGGTCTTTCTTGCACTTTTCTCAAAATCATGCTAAACTAAAAAAGCCGTCGAACGACGGCAGGGTGCTGCCTGCACCTCAGGTGGTCAGTCTTCTTCCGGTAAGCTCCGGGGGAGGATAATCTGTTATTGTTCCCTCCGGACGCAACCGCGAAAGGGGGGATGCCTCATGACGCTGACTGAAGTCATTGCGTTGCTTGGCCTTCTGGGCGGAGCGATCTTCGTGACCTTTCAGATTTCGTGGACGATCTTTAAAGAGATACACAATAATAAGAAATGACCGCCCCAGATTCCCAGCCGTGAGCGGTCATTCTTATTGACTCAACCGGAAGGAGCTGACCTTTGCAGGCAGCACCCTTTCTACTTGTAGTATAGTTGATTTTTTTCAGCTTGTCAAGAACTTCTCTGTGGTGTTTTATGGATGTGTCAGCAGCGGGCAATCTGTCTTGTTTACGGCACCCAGATGCGGCGGATCTCCAGAATTTTTCCACCCTGCACCACAACGGTAGTGTTATAGACGTGCCAACCGTCCGGTTCCGCATTGAGAACCACTGCTACTGCATCTGCGCCAGTCGTCTCGACTGCTTCGGCCTGTGGGTCGGCTGAGCTGTCTTTCAGGATGACATCATCTGCCAGCGTACAGGTCTTTTCCCCGACTTCGTAATAGACCGGATAATCGTCATCGGTCAGCGTCCGATAGCGGTCGTTATCCATCTTCATCAAGTCAAGGCCGTCCTCATTTTCCATGCCGCCGTTGATGGATACGATGGAATATTTGTCGTTTTTCTCGATGCTCTGCACTTCGATTTCCGCCAGCTGGTTTCCGGTCATATACTCTTTGTGGCACCGAATCTTATCTCCCACTGCCAGATCATCCACGGCATCTTTGTCGTAGACATCATAACTGTAGACCCGGAGCGTCACTTCGCCACCCTTGACCTCCGAAGCGATATCCGCCGAAACAATGGTGGTCGTCTCCGGGTCATCGAGACTGTCCAACTGCCACAGCATGTTCACCGGCTCCACCACTTCCTCTTCGGGAACATGCGAAGAAGCCACTGTCGACGATGCCGTGCTGGATGCCGCCGGGGAGCTTGCGTTGTTTCCTCCGCAGGCCGTCATTAGTATTGCCGCCGCCAGAACTGCGGCCACAGCCAGCTTTTTTCTGCTCAATTTCATAGTAATGCCTCTCCTTTATATCCGATGGGTATTTTCCATTATACTCTCATTTATTAAAAAGGGAACGCTTTAAATTTGGCGTCCACTTCTTGACGTCATCCACCATATCCGCTACAATAAAAACGATTCAGAACCGTTTTCTATTTCAAAAAAGAGAGGAAATTTTCCGTGAAGATCATAAAAGTCAAATGTCTGGCTCCGACCCGGCTGGACAACTACCTGATGCAGCAGTATCCTGCGCTGAACCCGGGTCGCCTGAACAAAGCTCTGCGCGAGAATAAAATCAAGCTGAACGGCAAAAAGCAGCCGCTCTCGACCCGTGTCATGGCAGGCGATGAGATCAAGCTGTTCATTCTGGACGATGTACTGGACGCTGGAAAGCATGTCGACGGCCCTGCATGGAAAAACGCACGTGGCTCGGCACAGGTCATCTACGATTGTCCGCAGATTTTAGTCGTCAACAAACCGGCTGGCCTATCGGTGGACGGCCCGGAGGACGACACCCTGCTCAACCGTGCTTTGCTCTATCTCAATCAGCAGGACGAGTACAGCGAAAACAGTCTCTACACCCCTGCCCTCTGCCACCGCCTCGACACCGGCACCAGCGGCCTTGTCATCATCGCCAAGACCCCGGAAGCCGAGCAGCTCTTCCTTGAGGCCATCAAAAACCGTGAGGTCAAAAAGACCTATCTCTGTGTCACCTTTGGCCGCCCGATGCCGCCGGACGCTACACTGGGCGGCTATCTGCTCAAGGATGCCGACCGTGGCATCGTCAAAATCGTCGAGGAGAAGGTTCCCGGCGCAAAGGATGTTGAGACCCAGTATGAGACGATCGCCGTTTCTGGCCGTCTGGCTCTGCTCAAAGTCCGGCTCATCACCGGCCGCACCCACCAGATCCGGGCGCACATGGCAAGCATCGGCTGCCCCATCCTCGGTGACAGCAAATACGGCAACAATTCCGCCAACCGGGAACTGAAGCTCAAGTATCAGGCTCTCTGTGCATGGGAGCTTACCCTGCCCCACTTCAATCAGCCTGACTTCGAGTTCCTCAGCGGCAAGACCTTCCACGCCCCCAAACCATGGTATTATCAGCAGATTCTGGATGGAACTTTGAAGTAAATCCCTCAAACGCACAAGCAAAAGCACCTGTATCTTCCCTCTTCGAGAAGCTCACAGGTGCTTTTGATATCTTACGACGCCTTATTTTTTATTCGCAAAGTATTCATCACAGAACGGATACCACAATTTTTCATATTCTTCATGACTTACTTTCTGCAGTTGATACGGTGAGATAATGCCGCGTTTCATCGCTTCTTCCGCAAAGTCAAAAACGTAATCTCCGGTTTTTGTATAAAACCCATACGCCGTTTTTATATTTTTCTCTGCCGCAACAGCAAGCCGTGTATGTCCATCTGCGGACACATTCCGGTCTTTCCAGCGCACCAGCGGAATTACCAAATCCCACTCTGACGCAACAAACGTCCTGACCGCCTGCATTTTGCTTTCATCCACATAAAATTGTGAAGGCTGAATCTCTGCTATCGGGATCTCTACCAGTTCAATCGCCGGGTATTCTTTTATTAAATTGTGCGATTCATCCCAGAACCGGGTAATATGCTCTGCATAAAATCGAAATTCTCTGATTACCGCTTCATAGAAATCCAGATTCCTTCCTCGGACTATCGCATCCATCTGCGAAATAATTTCGACTTCGTAAGAGTCTTCTCCTACCAGAAATGCGCCATGCTGATTGAGAATCTTTTGCGAAAATCGAGCATCCGTGTAGCTGTTTACTCGGTTCACTTCTGGCATGATTTCTTTTTCTTCCACAATCTCACCTCTCAAAGGTTCCTATAATAATTCAAATCAAGAGTTGAGGTGGAACAAAGCAAGAGCTAAAGAAGAAAAGATATG
>CAVBWT010000020.1:0-51909 GCA_963599235.1 Lawsonibacter asaccharolyticus
CCGAAAATAAGGCACTACACTAATTCAAAATGTCCTTGACAAGGGGTACAGTTTAGGAAGAAACATCACCAGCACCACAGAAATTACATTGCCAGAAGGTGTAGTGGGTTCTTTCACGGAGAAAATCTACTTTTCTAGGATTGTTCGGGCAAGGATAGCTAGCGATAATGGTCCAAGGAGTATAAGTCTCATTGACGATTACGAGTTCTCCCTGGTTACAATCCGGACAAAGTGCAGCATGAGTCTGGATATCGTCACTTGCGGCAAAAGCCGGAACGGTCAGCAATGAAGCTCCCAAAACGAGTGCGGCCAGAGCAGAAGCGAGTTTTTTCATAGCAAATCAATCCTTTCTTTTTGTCGTGGGTGAATGTTCGGATACAGAGCTTGTGGACAACACCTGCTTTCTTGAATCTATTTTAAGATCCCCCTTGACTTTTTGAGAATATGCGCTAAAATGAAGAAAATTTTCGGAGTAGGAGTGATAAAGATGCAAAACATCTATATTGGGGAGTTTATCCGTCAGCGCAGAAAAGAATTGAATCTTTCGCAGGAAGACTTATCTTATGGCATCTGCGAAATCTCAACACTGTCTCGCATCGAGAATGGCCACTGTACTCCTTCTCGCTCGAAAATCAATGCTTTGCTGCAGCGTCTGGGATTGCCAGAGGAGCGGTATTATGCCATCGTCTCCAAGAACGAGAAAGAAATCGAGGCTTTGAAAAAAGAAATCGTTGCCTGCAATGTCATGCACCAGCCGCAAAAGGGATATGAACTTCTGGAGCAATTGGAAAAGATCTGCGAACCAGACGATTTCCTGATGAAGCAGTTTATTCTCCGTTCTCGAATTCTGCTGGGAGATCTGGATGGAAGTATTGCAGAACAAAAACAGATAGAACTTCTTTTGCAGGCGATAAAGATTACCGTTCCGGATTTTTCAATCGACCGAATCAACGATTTTCTTTATACGTTCGATGAAATCAAAATCATCAATCAGCTGGTAAATACTTATTCTGATATGAACGAATTTGACATCGCACTTCAAATTTTTGCTCAATTGATAAAGTACATCGAAAAGCATTTTCATGAAATTATCCTTAAAGGAGATGGAATGTTTCCGATGGTTCTTCATGGTTATGCTCGTACACTTGACCTTGCTAAGCGGTATCAAGAGAGTCTCGATATCGCGGAGAAAGGTAAGAAAGTTTGTGTGAATTATGGAAACTATCAATTCTTACCGGGCTTTATAGCACTTTCAGCTGAGGATTGCTACTTCTTGGGTGAAGCAGAGAAAAGTGAAGAATGTTATAAGGAAGCGTACTATCTTTATAAGGCATTTGAAGACAAAGAAGCATTGTCAATCCTTTGCGAAGATGCTAAAAAGCATTTGAATTTGGATTTTCCACATTAAGAATAATCATTTTTCGGAGGGTCTGTATCTTCATCGGGTTCCGGTTCCGGCGGCGGATTCTCTTTACCGCTTTCAGAGCTTGAACTGCTGGGCGGCTGACTGGAACCATTGCCGACCGGCGGTGTATGGGGCAACGCCGCAGACAGGGTGACGACGGCACAGACCGCAATGGTGAGCAGAACAGTGAATAAACGTCTCATGGGAAGCTCCTTTCCTTTTTCTGCCTTTATTCTACCGGTTACAGCCCGGCTCCACCATAGCGTTTTATGCAAATTCTGATATATAAGAAAAAACAGTTGAAATTATTTAGGCAACTTGATATAATAAAACAAAGAGACGGTCTAAAAACCCGACGAACGCAAGCTCACTGTAAAGAAGAAAGGCTGTGATTCTATGAAAAAGCTGGTTACAATGGTTCTCACGTTCGCACTGGCCGGAGGAATGTTGGCAATTCCGACGTTTGCCACAAACTACTGCTTCTTCTGCAATGGAGCAATGAATAAAACAGTTCACTATACTCCTTGGCTCACTGTGGGCTATCAGGACTGTGAACACGATTTTCTCTATGCGAAAGACGCCCTCATTGAGCGCACAAAGGTCACAACTTTCACTTGCAGAAATTGTGGAAAAGGATACACCACAAACTTGACCATCCCGGATAAAAAGTGCCTTGCGAACAAAAACGCAGCTTCTGCCGCTACTGATGGAGATCCCTGTTTCTTCTGTTCTGAGAACAGCGTTACCGTCAAAACGCATCACACTCCTTGGCTGACGACTGCAACCAACGAAAATGGTGTCTCCACACAGGAATGTCTCATTGTAAAGACTTCCATCTGTGGTAACTGCGGTCGAGGTGGAACGACCAACGAAACTGAAACCAGAACTGTCCGCCTTCACGGATAACATATAGCATCTATATAAAAATAAGAAATAATAAAGCAAAACCCTCGAGGAAAATCCCCGAGGGTTTTTAAGTGCATATAAATCTTATTTCAGAACAACTTCACTGTTCTCGTCGGCGTCAACGGTCAGCGAACCGCCTGCGGCAAGTGTACCGTCGATGAGACGTTCTGCAGCCGGGTCTTCCACGGCTTTTCGGATGACACGGCGGAGGTCACGCGCACCGAACTTTCCGCCCTGACTCTTGGCGACCAATGCCTTGAGCGCGGCCGGGGTATAGGTGTAGGTGATGTTCTTTGCGTCCATGCTGGGCTTGTACTCATCCAGCATGAGAGCGGCAATGCCTTCCAGTGTCTCCTGAGACAGGGGCTTGAATGCAATGACCTCATCCACACGGCCGAGGAACTCCGGACGGAGGAACTGAGCCAGTGCCTTACGCGTTTTCTCTTCGCTGAGCTGGGTCTCGCTCTTATTGAAACCCAGACCGCCGGTACTCTGATCGGAGCTGCCTGCGTTGGAGGTCATGCAGATGACCGTATTGGAGAAGTCCACGGTACGACCCTGCGCATCGTTGATCTTGCCTTCGTCCAGAATCTGCAGCAGGATGTTCATGACATCCGGATGTGCTTTCTCGATCTCATCGAACAGCACAACGCTGTACGGACGGCGGCGGACTTTCTCGGTCAGCTGACCGGCTTCCTCGTAGCCGACATAGCCCGGAGGCGAACCGATCATACGGGAGACCGCATACTTTTCCATATACTCGCTCATATCGAGACGAATGAGTGGGTCGGGGCCGTCAAAGAGCTGATTTGCCAGCTGCTTGACAAGTTCCGTTTTACCGACACCGGTAGGGCCGACAAAGATGAAGCTTGCCGGGCGGCGGCGTCCGGACAGGTCGGCACGGCTCCGCTTGACAGCCTGTGCAACCAGATGCACCGCCTCATCCTGACCGATGATCTTCTTTTTCAGCTCATTTTCAAGATTTGCCAGCTTGACGAACTCCGTCTCCTGAATCTTCACTGCCGGGATGCCTGTCCACAGCTCGATGACTTTGGCGACGTCATCCATCGACACTTTAATTTCACTTGCTGCGGCCTGTTTTGCCGGCAGCTCGCTTTCGAGCTGAGCGACGCGAGTCTTCCGCTCTGCCACCTGTTCATAGTCGATAGGCTCATTGACATCGGCTTCCGCCATGTCTGCTTCCTCTTTTTTAAGGTTGTCCAGCTCTTTCTGCATCTCGATGAACTCCGAGATGACCGGGTGTGCCAGATTGCAGCAGGCGCAGGCTTCATCCAGCAGGTCGATGGCCTTATCGGGGAGATAACGGTCGGTGATATACCGTTCGCTCAGGGTGACAGTTGCCGACAAAACATCAGCCGGCACCTGAACGTGATGATGCTCTTCGTAATAGTGCTTGATGCCGTTCATAACAGCGAGGGTATCGGCAACACTGGGTTCCTCGACACGCACCGGCTGGAAACGACGCTCCAACGCCTGATCCTTCTCGATATACTTGCGATATTCATTGAAGGTGGTAGCACCGATGACCTGAATTTCACCACGGGACAGAGCCGGTTTCAGGATATTTCCGGCATTCATTGCGCCCTCGCTCTCACCGGCAGAGGTGATGGTGTGGATCTCGTCAATGAACAGGATAATATTTCCTGCGGCTTTGACTTCGCTCAGCAGACCTTTGACACGCTGCTCGAACTGGCCGCGGAACTGCGTACCTGCCACCAGACTGGTGAGATCGAGGAGATAGATCTCCTTATCCTTCAGACCGGCCGGAACCTGACCCTTGGCAATGCGCTCCGCAATGCCCTCGGCGATGGCAGTCTTACCAACACCGGCTTCACCAATAAGGCAGGGATTATTCTTCTGGCGGCGGCTCAGGATCTGGATGGTACGGTAAATTTCACGGTCACGGCCAATGATATCATCGAGGCGGCCTTCCCGGGCTTTCCGGGTCAGATTCTCGCAGTAGGTATCCAGAAACTTCCGGCGCAGCTGCTTTTTGCCGTTTTTGCGTTGGTCGGTCTTCTTGTCACCCTGTGCGTTCTCCTTACTGCTCATCCCGATGGGGAAAGTCGCGCTGGAACCCGGCACCAGATCCTCGTCCATTTCCGGCTCGTCGCCACCGGGATTCAAGCCGTTCATCATCATGGAGAAGGGATTTGCGCCCTCACCCAATTCGCCCATCATCTGCTCCATCCGGTCTTCCATATTATCCATGTCCTCGTCGGACATGCCGAACTGGTGCATCAGGTCTTCCACCGGCTTGATGTGGAGTTCCCGGGCGCAGTGCAGACAGTAGCCCTCATTTTTCATCTGGCCATTTTCCATCCGCTGTACAAAAATAATGGCCGGACGTTTTTGGCATCGAATACAGACCATTGTTCCTCCTTTTGTTCCCACTCCTTACAGGAAAGGGTTGAACGTATTGAATATTTTATAGTAAATGCTGCTGCTCATGACCGTGTCGTTCAGCATAGTCAGGTTGCCGCCAGTAATTACAATGATTGCCCACAGCACACACAGCACGAGATAAATATCTAAGATGCTTGCCAGCGCACCTACCGACCACCCCATCCAGTGATTCACTGTGCCGATGACCGGCAGCTTGTTCACCAGACCCAGAACGGTCACGAACAGGCTCACCAGCATCCGCAGCAGGGCGAATGCCACAAAGAACAGCACCAGCGAGATGACCGGTGTGAGCAGCGGAGCCAGAACCTTCTGAACGATGGTGTCCGCCAGCACCACGGCGTTGTCGCTGAGGACGGCGGAGATGGAGCGTTCGCAGGCTTCCACGATGGACGCCCGGAAGCTGTCCGGCAGAAAGCCTGCATATTTGGCCGCGATGCCGGACAAATCGACGACACCGCCAGCCGAAAGACTGTCTGCGATCTGGTCACGGAAGCCGACTGCGAGAAAATTCTCGAAGACTCTTCCGGCCGCCCAATTGGAAAACATCCTTGCGCCGAACAGACTGAGGAAGTTTCCGCCGAGCTGGACGCTGGACGCCAGAAAGCCTTTTTTGGCGTAACGAGCTGCCAGCAGCAGCCAGACCACAGTACACACTATATCAAAAAGAAATGACGGATTCTTGAACATACCTTGTTTTCCCTGTTACTTTCTGCCGTAGAGTGCTAAAAGCAGGAATGATTCTCTCAATTTCCCTCACTGGATGCCTCTACTGCCTGCACCGTATTGCCGCTGAATGCCAGCACCTGTTTTGCGCCTACCAGCAATGCCTGCGGACGGGTCGAAAGGCTCTGGCTCCATTGGTGTTCGCCTGTCGCATTATAGCACTCCACCGAACTGTCAGTCAGCAGATAGAACAGGTTTCCAGCCCGGACGACCTTATTCGCCAACGGCACGCTTGCCGTGAACTGGACACTGAGATTTTTATCCAGCATCACCGCCTGACAGACCTGCCCGGAGACCAGCAGCAGACTGACATTTCCAGCCGAGTCCGCTGAGACATCCCGGAGCGTCATTCCATTGAAATTGTAGCTGGCCTGTTCTCCACCGCCTGCGTTATAGAGAACAGCCCGGTTGTCATAGACAGCCAGAATGGTATTTCCCGAGAGCCAGCTCAGCCATTTAGGTACACTGCCCTCGCTGGCGATGGTGATCGGGTCACCCTGTGCCAGCGGCAGAAGATAGAGGTTCGTCACCATCTGTCCGGCGTTTGAGGTCACAGCCGCCACCGCCAATTTCTGCTCATCGGGCGAGAATGCCATCCGGAGCGGTGTACCGGTAGTCGAATCCATACTCCAGCTGAGCTGCTGTTCCATCGAGGTTGAGTAGACCAGCAGCTGCGCCATACTTCCGGCATCTTCTGTGGCGACGGCCAGAAGTCCCTTCTGCGACATGGCACAAAGGAAAATGCTGTTTTCCATCGTCTTGGTGTAGAGGTTCTGGGTACGGCTCTCGACACGCAGTTCATTGCCGGAGCGGTTGTACAGGACGAAACGGTTCTTTCCTGCTGCGATGGCAGGCCGGGCATAGCCGCTCTGGATAGAGTTCAACCGGCTGCCGCTGTTGGAATAGACCACACAGCCCTCTTTTCCCAACTCCACAAAGCTGCCTGTCAGCGGCTCGACCTGCAGCGGTTCCATCACGCCGGTCTGCTGCGGCCAGCCGGTTCCGGGAAACAGCGTGATCTTCGCCGTATCCACAAAGTCCTTGAGCATAGCGACCGAGCTGCCGATCAGACCCGTGGTGAACAAAATCACCGCCACCATCACCACAAGGATGGCCGCTGTCCGGCGTATCCGCTTGGCACGCTGACGCTGACGCGCCTGCTCGAGGTATGCGACACGGCCAGCCGAAAGCGGCTCTTCGTTCTTTGAACGCTTTCCGCGAGGGTGTTTCTTCATAGATTCTCCTTAGTCGTAATCAACGCACTTCAAAAACAGCCCCTTGGCCGGAAAGGTCGGGCCTGCTTTGCTGCGGTCACGGCTTTCCAGAACAGCCGGTATCGCATCTGGTTCCATCCGGCCTGCCCCCACCTCACAGAGAGTTCCGGCCAGAATGCGCACCATATTATACAGATACCCGTCTGCTGTCACCGTGATGTCCACTTCATTGCCCTTCCGGGTCACGGCGCAATCGGTGATGGTGCGGACAGTATCGCCGTGCGCTGCCGCCGAGCTGCCTGCCGCACAGAGAGCAAGAAAATCATGGGTCCCAACGAACTTCTTCGCCGCCTGCTCCATCTTGGCTTCATCCAGATGCCGGGGCACCCGAGTATAATACTTCTCGTCAAAGGGCGAGTCAATGGGGCTGTTATGGATACGGTACAGATAAGTTTTGGTGTGTGCCGCATACCGTGCGTGAAAGTCGTCCGGCACCACCTTTGCCGACAGCACCCGGATATCCATCGGGAGATGCTGATTCAGAGCCAGCGGAAGTTTTTCGGGTGGGATACGGGTATCCGCATGGAAATTCAGCGCAAACCCCAGCGCATGAACCCCGGCGTCGGTGCGGCTGCATCCCTTGATGTCCGGTCGGCAGCCCAGCATCTCCTCCATTGCATCCTGTACGGTCTGCGCAACGCTCCGGCCATTGGGCTGCACTTGGAATCCACAGTAGTTAGTGCCGTCATAGCTTAAAATAATCAGAAAATTCATAGCTTAAAAATTCGGAAATACCAGTCTCGAAGCCAAAATCACCGCAAAGCAGGCAATGCAGACCGCAAGGTCGATATAATCCTGTTTGGTGCAGCGCAGGACTTTCAGACGGGTACGTCCATCACCGCCATGATAGCAGCGGCACTCCATTGCCATCGCCAGTTCATCGGCCCGGCGGAATGCCGAGATGAAGAGGGGGATCAGCACCGGAACCAGTGCCTTGACCCGTTCGGTCATGGTGCCGCTGTCCAGCATTGCGCCACGGGCTTTCTGGGCGTTCATAATTTTATCCGTCTCTTCGATAAGGGTCGGGATAAAGCGGAGGGCGATGCTCATCATCATTGCCAGCTCATGCACCGGGAAGTGAAGTTTTCCCAGCGGCTTGAGCAGCTGCTCGATGGCGTCGGTTAAAACGATGGGGCTGGTGGTGTAGGTCAGAAGGCTGGTACCGGCGATCAGAGCCATGACACGGACTGCCATCAGGATAGCATACCGCACACCCTCGGCGTAAATCGTCAGAAACCAGATGTGAACCAGCGGCTCACCCTCGCCGGACACGAAAAAGAGGTTCAGCACTGCCGTGAATATCACGATGGGCAGAATCGGCTTCAGGCTCTTGAGAATGAGCTTAAAGGGAATTTTTGCCACACCATACATGGCGGCCAGAAAAACGATAGACAGGGTCAGACCCAGCGGATTGGACGCCGCAAACAGCATAATGATATAAATGATAGTCATCACCAGCTTGAGCCGGGGGTCGAACCGATGCACAAGGCTGTTGCCCGGGAAGTGCTGACCGATGGTAATATCTCTCAGCATTCGGACGCACCTCCCTTCGGGTTATTTTCCAGTGGGAGAACAAGACTTTCTCCTGCTTCCCTCCGTTTTTTCGCTTCCAGAATCATCTTGACAGCATAGGGAACGGTGTAGACATCCGCCGGTACATCCACGCCCATCTGACGCAGTTTCAGGAAAATTTTCGTCACCTGCGGTACGCTCAGACCCAGCTCCAGCAGTTCCGGCGCACGGGCAAAGACTTTTTCCACCGTATCATACATCGCGATTTTTTTGTTGGACATCACCAAAACACGGTTCGCGTATTTAGCGATATCTTCCATGCTGTGGGATACCAGCAGGACAGTCGTGCCGGTCTTTTTGTGGTACTCCTTGACCTCACTCAAAATCTCATCCCGGCCCTCCGGGTCAAGACCTGCCGCAGGCTCGTCCAAAACGAGGATACGGGGCTTCATCGCCATGACACCGGCCACGGCGACACGGCGTTTCTGTCCGCCGGACAGCTCGAAGGGACTGCGTTCCAGCAGTGCCGGGTCAAGGCCGACGAAATCCGCCGCCTCATGCACCCGGCGGTCGATCTCCTGCTCATCCAAGCCCATATTCTTGGGGCCGAAGGCGATATCCTTATAACAGGTCTCCTCGAAGAGCTGATACTCCGGGTACTGGAAGACCAGACCGGTCAGGAAGCGGAAATCCCGAATTTTTGCCGGGTCTTCCCACAGGTCTCTACCGTCGATATAGATTTTGCCGCTGGTGGGGCGGTTCAGGCCGTTCATGTGGGTGATAAGGGTACTCTTGCCAGAACCGGTCGCGCCGATGATGCCGACGAAATCGCCTTCTTCCACCTCGAAACTCACATCATCCAGTGCCGTCACGGCGTTGGGCATCCCGGGGTTATACACATAGCTCAGGTGGTCTACTTTGATAATGCTTGCCATTCTCTCGCCCCTCCCTTACCGCAGCAGCTCATACAGAGCCTGTGCGCATTCGCCGGTGTCGATGATGCCCTCGGGCATCGGGATACCAGCCTTTACCAGCTCATCCCGAAGCTCCGCCGCCTGCGGAACATCCAGATGAAGGGAGCGGACTTTTTCCGTCTGGCTGAACACCTCTTTCGGAGTGCCTTCCATGACGACATTGCCCTGACTCATGACGAGAACACGGTCGGCCTGTGCCGCCTCCTCCATATAGTGGGTGATAGTGACGACCGTGATGCCCATATCCTTGTTCAGGTGATGGATGGTCTGCATGACCTGTTCCCGACCCCGTGGGTCGAGCATCGCTGTTGCCTCATCCAGAATGATGCAGTCCGGGCGCATGGCGACGACGCCGGCAATGGCGACACGCTGTTTCTGACCGCCCGAGAGGTTATGGGGCGCACGCTCCCGGAACTCATAGATGCCAGCCATCTTCATAGCGTCATCCACCCGGCGGCGCATCTCATCCGGCGGCACACCGAGGTTTTCGAGGGCAAAAGCTACATCTTCTTCCACCACCGTTGCCACGATCTGGTTATCCGGGCTTTGGAACACCATGCCGACGGTCTGGCGGATATCATAGATCTTGCTTTCGTCCGAAGTATCCATGCCCTCGACCAGAACGGTGCCGGACTCGGGCAGGAGAATAGCGTTAAAATGCTTTGCGAGAGTCGATTTGCCGCAGCCGTTCGCGCCCAGCACGGCGACAAACTCTCCCTTTTTTACTTCCGCCGAGACACCGTTCAGCGCGTAAACCGGCTTCTCGCTGTCGTAGCGGAATTTCAAATCTTTCGCTGTTAAAATCGTTTCTTCCATCTGTTTTCTCTTTCCGGTGGTGCGCCTTCCCAACAAGGCTGTACCCCATTCTTGAAACTTACTCTTCCCAGATCGCGGTCGCACCGCAGGGAACCACACCGCCCGTCGCCGAGACCGGCAGACCGATCTCATCGCAGGAGGTCTGGCCGCCGAACCGGGGGATCAGGGTCGTTTTGAGCATGTACTCCATGACGGCCGGAGACAGGCCGGTGGTGTAGCTGTTGACGGCAAAGAAGAGCGGCTTGTCGCTCAAAACTTCCTCGCACTGGCTGATGAGGTCATAGATGCAGTCTTCCAGCTTCCAGATCTCACCGCCGGGGCCACGGCCATAGCTCGGTGGATCCATGATGATACCGTCGTAGGTGTTGCCCCGACGCTTTTCACGGGCAACGAACTTTGCGCAGTCGTCCACCAGCCAGCGGATGGGGCAGTCGGCCAGACCGCTGGCGGCGGCGTTATCTTTGCCCCACTGGACGATACCCTTGGAGGCGTCCACATGGCAAACCGTCGCACCAGCTGCGGCACAGGCCAGCGTTGCGCCGCCGGTGTAGCCGAAGAGGTTCAATACTTTGATGGGGCGTCCGGCTGCGCGAATCTTCTTCGCATACCACGCCCAGTTGACGGCCTGCTCCGGGAAAACACCGGTGTGCTTGAAACCGGTCGGGCTGACGATGAGGGTCAGCTTATCCTCGCCCTCACCGCAGGTGATCTTCCACTTTTCAGGCAGTCGGCGGCGGTATTCCCACTCACCGCCGCCCTGATTGGAGCGGTGGTAGATGGCGTCTGCCTTCGCCCAGAGCGGACTCTGCTCCGGCGTCTTCCAGACCACCTGAGGATCCGGACGCACCAGCAGCGTTTCGCCCCAGCGTTCCAGCCGGTTGCCGTTGGTGGCATCCAGCAGTTCATAATCTTTCCAGGTATTTGCAGGGCGCATAGCGTCCTCCTTCCTTTGGCTCTCAGTTCAAAATTCTCTGTTCGATCCGCTCAACGATCCGCTTTGCACAGCGGTCGATGGCGTCGAGGTCCTGACCCTCGACCATGACACGGATCTTCGGCTCGGTTCCGGAAATACGCACCAGCACCCGTCCCATGCCCATCAGCTTTTGCTGCTCGTTCTCGATGAAACCGGCCAGCACTTCGTCTTCCTTGTAAGCGGCTTTCTGTTCGGCATTCGCAACGACGTTCACCAGCACCTGCGGATACTGCGCATAGATGCTGTTCAGCTCGCTCATCTTCTTGCCGCTCTCGGCCAGCAGCTTGAGCAGCTTGCCTGCGGTCAGCTCGCCGTCGCCGGTAGTCGCATGATGGAGCAGGATGACGTGGCCGCTCTGCTCGCCGCCGATGGCATAACCGTTCTCGCGCATGTTCTCCAGAACATACCGGTCGCCAACAGCAGTTTTTTCGGTATTGATGCCCTGCGACTCCATAAACTTGATGAAACCGAGGTTGGACATGACCGTCACAACGGCGGTATCGCCGTCCAGACGGCCTTTTTCCTTCATCGTCAGAGAAAGCAGCGCAATGATCTTATCACCGTCGATCTCCTGACCCTTTTCATCGCAGGCAAGGCAGCGGTCTGCGTCGCCGTCAAACGCAATGCCGCAGTCAAAACCGCCCTCAACGACTGCCTTTTCAAGATTGTCGAGGTGGGTGCTGCCAACGCCCTTGTTGATATTCTCACCATCCGGCTCGATGCCGAGGAAAGTGCATTTCGCACCCAGACGGGGGAACAGCTCCTGTGCAACCTTGGCGGATGCGCCATTTGCGCAGTCGATGCAGACATTCAGGCCGGTCAGGTCGCCGTTGATGGACTCATACAGATGGTCGACATAATCCTTCAGGCCGTCGGTGCGGAGCGACACTCTGCCGACTGCGCTGCCGGTCGCCAGCGGAATATCGGCGCAGTTGTTGTCGATGTGTTTTTCAATTTCGTTTTCTACCTCGTCGGGCAGCTTGTAACCGGTACCGGCGAAGATCTTGATGCCGTTGAACTCCATCGGGTTATGCGATGCCGAGATGACAACACCGGCATCCGCATTGTACTTTTTCACCAGATAGGCGACGGCCGGTGTAGGCAGAACGCCCAGACTCTCAACATCCGCACCCACACTGCACAGACCGGCGGTCAGAGCAGCTTCCAGCATATCGCCGGACTGCCGGGTATCCTTGCCGATGAGGATGCGCGGACGATGGCCGGTAGTTCCGGTCAGGACTGCCGCTGCACCACGGCCGATCTTCATTGCCATCTCGCAGGTCAGGTCAACGCCTGCAACACCGCGAACGCCATCTGTTCCAAAATATTTTCCCATCTCAATTAACCTCACATTCAAATATCATTGTTAAATCAAGCTTTATTTATTATCTATATGAACATGCGCCGGGCATGATTTCGCACTTTTAAAACAGGCTTTGCTGTCCATTGTCCTCCGGCGAGCCGCCCTCGAGTGCTTTCAGACCCAGATGCTCGTAAGCCAACCGGGTAGCGCAGCGACCGCGCGGCGTCCGGGTCAGGAATCCCATCTGCATCAGGTAGGGTTCACAGAGGTCTTCCAGCGTGACAGCTTCTTCACCAAGAGCCGCTGCCAGCGTTTCCAGACCCACCGGGCCGCCGTTATACATCTCGATGATGGCACGAAGCAAACTGCGGTCAAGTTCGTCCAAACCCAGCGCATCAACGTCCATCCTCTTGAGGCTCAGCAGAGCCACATCCCGGTCGATAACACCGTCGCTCAGCACGGTGGCAAAGTCGCGTACACGCTTGAGGAAGCGGTTTGCCACACGGGGCGTACCTCGGCTGCATTTTGCCAGCTCGTAGGCACCTTCCGGCGTGATGGGCTGGTCGAGGATGCCTGCGCTCCGCTGGATGATCTGCGACAGCTCATCCGGGCTGTACAGTTCCAGCTTGAGCAGAACACCGAAGCGGTCACGCAGAGGGCCGGTGATCTGGCCTGCCCGGGTCGTTGCGCCGACCAGCGTGAACCGGGGCAGGTTGATGCGGATGCTCTGTGCGCTGGGGCCTTTGCCGATCATGATATCCAGCGCATAGTCTTCCAATGCCGGATAAAGAACTTCCTCGACCTGCCGCGACAGGCGGTGGATCTCATCAATAAAGAGGACATCGCCTTCCTGCAGGTTTGTCAGCAGAGCCGCCAAATCTCCCGGTTTTTCGATGGCCGGGCCACTGGTGATGCGGATCTGAACGCCCATCTCGTTGGCGATGATACCGGCCAGCGTCGTTTTGCCCAGACCCGGAGGGCCATACAATAAGATATGATCCATCGGCTCTCCACGACGCTTGGCCGCTTCGAGGTAGATTTTCAGGTTCTGCTTGACCTTTTCCTGTCCGATATAGTCCTCGAGATGCTGCGGCCGGAGGTTGTTTTCCTCCGCGTCCGCACCGGTCAGACCCGGCTGCATCATTTTCGCTCCGAAGAGCGCGGTTTCATCCTGCATCTCTTACCTCCTGCCTGCCATGCTGCGCAAAGCCAGCTTAATGATCTCTTCCACGGGAAGTGTTGCGTCGATTTTGGAAACGGCAATTGCCGCTTCGCTCTGGCTGTATCCCAGCGAGACGAGGGCGGCGATGGCCTGTCCTGCGGCAGCCGGCGCCGACGAGGACGCACCGGCCACATCCTCCAGACTGATGCCATCCACAAAGCCCTTTGCGACCTTGTCTTTCAGTTCCAACACGATGCGCTGTGCCAGCTTTGGGCCGACGCCGGACGCTGCCTTGAACGCCTTGTGGTCGCCTGCTGAGATTGCCAGAGCCACCCGGTCAGGTTCCATGACACTCAAAATCGCAAGACCGACCTTCGGGCCGACGCCGGAAACACCGGTCAGCATCTCGAAACAGGTCTGCTGTTCCTCACTCGCGAATCCGTACAGGCTGATGTCATTTTCGCTCACGCTCATAACTGTATAGACCGTGGCATCCTTGCCGACACCGGGCAGCGCACCGGCAACACTGGCCGGGCACTGAACGTAATATCCTATGCCACCGCAGCTGATGACGACAGCGTTCATGCTTTTTTTGACGATTTTTCCAGTGAGACAGTAAATCATAATCAAAACCTCAAATCGGCCCCGGCACCTGACGGGTGAACCGGTTCAACTGGTTTCCGTTGGTGTGGCAGAAGGTGATTGCCATCGCCAGCGCATCGGCGGTATCGTCGGGTTTCGGAACGGCCGGCAGCTTAAGCAGGATACGGGTCATCTCCTGCACCTGCTTTTTGACAGCCTTGCCGTAACCGGTGACAGCCTGCTTGACCTGCATGGGCGTATACTCATAAATGGGGATACCGGTCTGCGCCGCCGCCAGCAGGATGACCCCTCGTGCCTCGGCAACGCCGATGACCGTAGTCTGGTTGTGCTGGTAAAACAGTTTTTCGATGGCCAGCACTTCCGGCTTCGTCCGCTCGATGACCTCTTTCACGCCGGTATAGACCTCATCCAGACGCTGTTCAAAGGGTACGCCTGCGTCGGTGCAGACTGCTCCGAAATCCACCGGTGCAAAGCGATTTCCTGCATAATCCACGACTCCCCATCCTACGATGGCATAGCCCGGGTCAATGCCCAATACTCTCATGTTCCGATACCTTTCCTATTGTAATCATCTTATTATAGCACAGCGAGGAAAAAGGGGCAATGCAAAAACATTTTTTGAGATTTCTAAAAAAGGGCTTGCTTTTTCCGGAAAGGTGTGGTAATATTATTGAGCTGACTCACTCAGCGAAACAAAATATGGACGGTTAGCTCAGCTGGTAGAGCATCTGCTTGACGTGCAGGAGGTCACAGGTTCGAGTCCTGTACCGTCCACCAAACTTCAGCCTCTGACTTTTGTCAGAGGCTTTTTTGTTGCGTCAGCCTCCGACTCACGTTGGAGCCTCGGACGGTATAGGACTCGAAAGCACGGCACTGCCGCAGGCAAGGCAAAAAACAGTCCAGCGGACTGTTTTTTAGTGCGTGGTTGCCGATTTCCCGAACGCACTACCGGAATGACTGCCATTTCGTTCTCTCCTTCTGCGCTGCATTCGTTGGCGGCAGACTATCCTATATAAACGCAAACATCAAAGGCAGGGTATCACCATGACGGCGGTATCCTGCCTTTTGCTTATTGATATTTTATCAAAATATGATATTCTTTTATTAACGTAATCAACATTATATTTGCTAGGAGAATTATTATGAATGGAGAATATAGTGAAAAACTTAAAAGTGGCGGTGAGCTGACAGTATCCTCTAATGGTTGGCGTATTCGTTATTATTTCCCAGATCCAGATTTAAGGTATAACGGCACTTTTGTGTCCATTAATGGAAGTGAAATTGATGAATATATTAGTGCCTGGAAAGAAAACTTTGAGAAGTGTCTCCAATTGAAAAAGACCATTCCTGCTGGTGGCCGGTTTGAAACATCTGGGGAAAAGGGAATGTCAATTCGACTTGGCTGGGCGGAAGGTGTTTGCCTACGCTCTTACCATATGCCGATTAGTACATCTGCCAAATTGAATGAAGTTATCAAAGACTATACCGAAGCAAAGGTACATGCAAGCAAAATACAAGCATTATTAAGAAGTGTTCGATTTTGCCGAACAGCAGGGTTTGGGGCAGGCACGCCCCAACAAGAACACTTCAGAAACTCGCAAGAGTTGAAGAAGTGAAGTCCCGGATGGACAAGAAATTTTCAAGAATTGAAAATTTATGGAGGGAACCATGAGCAAAAAGATTGTCTGCGGCATCGGTATCGTCATTGTGCTGCTGTTATGTGGTGCGGTGTATTTCCGTCCGCTGTCGTTCCCGAAGAGCGTCACAGAAGACCGCTCTTTCATCGCGCAGGTCAACGATTTTGGTGTCCGGGATGGAGAACCCTATATCGACTCTGACAGCTATGACGATATTACCGAAGCACAAAAAGAAAAAATCATCGGCCTGCTCAAGGAATATTCTTATCAACGGACACTGAAGACCTATGTTTCAGACGGTTCCTTGGAGAAAGTCGGAAGCAGGGTCGTATTCCTTTACATCTACGATCATGACACCCTGAGCGAGTCCATCTATGTATCGGATACCGGGCAAATCTCGGTCAACGACCGGCTCTATCAAATGAAAGATTCAGAACAGTTCAACGACCGATTGGAATCCATTCTCAATGGATAAGGATCCATCTCAGGCAAAACCGCACCATGCGCATCGTTTCCAGACGGCATGTTATAAATTTCTTACTTTTTTCTTGACACCCACTTTGTAAAGTGATATATTCATCACACAGGAAGTGTAAAATATATCACTTCGTCATGTGGAGCAAAGGAGGCTCATCATGAAAAAGGTGTCATTGAGAGAACTGGTTGCGGATAAGATCGTTTTCGCGGTTCTGATCGCGGTCTATTACTGGATGTGGGCCAGAAACGATTGGAAGGACTACTACACCACCATCCAGACAGTCGTTGCGGTCTTCACCTTTTATTATTTTGTCAGCCGTGGAATTCGCATCCGGAAATACAAGCAGGAGACTCCGGACGAAATGGCCGAGGCAAATTTGAAGCGGTGTGATGCGATTTGCCTGAAAATCAGCGTTGCCGCAATCATTATCATCGGGTTTGTATGTTCCGCCGGTCGGTTTTCTCTCACCACAGAGGTCATCGGCTATGGACTCATGGGAACGCTGGTGTTCCTCACCGTCCTCCGCACGGTCATTTTTTACATCATGGACAAGAAAGGGCTCTGAGTATGGCCTTATCAACAAAACTGAAAGAGTATCGGGAGGCCAACAAGCTCAAGCAGGCAGACCTTGCGGAACTTGTCGGCGTCCGGCGAGAAACCATCGTCAATCTTGAGAAAGGCAAATATAACCCCTCCCTGAAACTGGCGATGGACATCGCAAAGGTCTTTCAGACGACTGTGGAAGAGCTGTTCTCCTACGACGACTGACCGCTCTATTGTGAATCTTTTTTCTTCCTCCGCTTCGGCGGAGGTTTTTTGTTTCCGATGCAAATCCGACAAAAAGCACCAATTTTCCGGCAAACATGACAAAAACGACTATCCTTCAAGCTCCAAAAGTGGTATGATAACTTTGCATGATTTGTTTTTTGTCGATTTCTGACAGCCTCCGGGTGAGGAGTATATCTATGAAGATTTCCCGTAAATCGTTTCTTTGTGTATTAGGTGCATCGGCACTGGCTCTCGGCGGTGTCGGATGCGGTTCGTCCGGCAGCTCGCAGCCGGCTTCGTCCGAGGTTTCCAAAGACCCCGTCACCATCTCGGTCTGGACATATTACAACGGCGACCAGCTGGAAACGTTCAACAAGCTGCTGGACACCTTCAACAGCACCGTCGGAAAAGAAAAGGGCATCACAGTCGAAGGTTCCAGTCAGGGCAGTGTCAACGAGCTGGAAACTACCGTCCTTGATGCTGCCACCGGCAAAGTCGGTGCGGAAGAGCTGCCGAACATCTTCTCTGCCTACGCCGACACCGCCTACACCGTTGACCAGATGGGGCTCATCGCTGACCTCAGCCCGTATTTTACCGAAGAAGAGCGTTCCGCATACATCGAGAACTACATCACGGAGGGCGATTTTGACGGCAACGGCAGCATCAAGATCTTCCCGACCGCAAAATCGACGGAGCTTCTGTTCCTGAACGACACCGACTGGCAGGATTTTGCTTCCGCCTGCGGTGCCACCTACGATGACCTCTCTACCGTCGAAGGCCTTGTCTCGACCGCCGAGAAATACTATAACTGGACCGAGCAGCAGACCGGCACCGGCATGGCTCCGTTCGGCCGCAATGCAATGGGCAACTACATGCTCATTGGAGCGCAGCAGCTGGGCTGCACCATCTTTGATGTGCAAAACGGCAAAATGACCCTCGACCTGCCCGAAGATGTTGCCCGGAAGCTCTGGAATAATTATTATGTTCCCTTCATCAAGGGCTGGTTTGCCGCAACGGGTCGTTTCCGCAGCGACGACATCAAGACCGGCAACATTATCGGCTATGTCGGTTCCAGCTCCGGCGCGACCTACTTCCCGGAACAGGTCATGTCCAGCGACACCGAAAGCCACGATATCGCGCTGAAAGTCCTGCCAAATCCCCGTTTTGCAGACGGTGCGCCGGTCACAGTCCAGCAGGGTGCCGGCATGGCCGTCACCAACCGCTCCGAGGAAGAGATCGAGGCCAGCGTCGAATTCCTGAAATGGTTCACTCAGCCTGAAAACAACATTGCGTTTGCGGTCGGTTCGGGCTATCTGCCGGTCACCCATGCCGCCAACGACATGGATGCCATCCGTTCCAGCGGTCTGACGCTGACCGACAAGATGGACGCCAGCCTGACTGGTGCAGTCGAAGCCACCAACACCCTCGAGCTGTACACCCCGAAGGCATTTGAGGGCGGTGCAGACGCCCGGAATGTGCTGGCGTACAGCATGTCCGATCTGGCAGCTGCCGACCGTGCCACTGTGCTGGAACGGGTCGCAGCCGGGCAGTCCGAGGAGGACGCCGAGGCCGAGTTCCTGACCGACGAATATTTTGAGAGCTGGTACACCGACCTCTGTGACAAACTCCGTGCCTACGAGGGCTGATACGATCTCCCATAGTTTTTAACGAAAAGGAGGACTGCGCCTATATGAAACCTCGTCCCCTGCCTCTTTCAAGAAAATGTGAACACTCGATCTTTTCCACCATCTTTACCGCTCTGCTGGCCGTCCTGCTCATCGAGGCGATCTTGATGCAGGTCACTCTTGCCAGCACCAATGTCACTCAGAAACTGAGTCAGAACGCCCTCGATATCCTCGACAAGCAGGTGGAGAACCGGAGCAGTTATATCAACGACCAGTTCAGCCAGATCCGGGAACTGACCGACATCTCATCCACTATCAATAAAACGACTCAGGCCCTGCTGGACAACGGCACCCTCGATCTGGGCACGATGGACGAAAGCAGCGACAACTGTCTGCCGCTCTTTAGCGCGATCATGCCGGATCTCATCTCTGCCCTGCGCAACCGGCCTGCCACCGGCATTTTCATTGCGATCAATGCGCATGACCTCGATGAGCGTGCCGCGGAAACACCCATCCCCTGTGTTTATCTCCGTGACCTTGACCCGGACGCCACCCCTTCTGACCGCAATTCCGACCTGCTGTTGGAACGGGCTCCTTCCAGTCTGGTAAAAAGCTATCCCATCTCCACCGACAAGGGATGGACGCCGACCATGCTCTACAAAGGCCGCGGCAAAGACGATTTTATGCAGCTGCCTTTCCAGACCGCTTACGAGGACGAAGTCAAGCTGGATGCCCGGGAGTATGGCCGTCTCGTCTCTCACCCCTATACCCTGACCGGTGACAACCGTTCGGCCATCGCATACAGCCAGCCGCTCATCCTTGATGACGGCACCGTTTACGGCGTCATTGGCATCGAGCTGTTGACGAGCTACCTCGAAAGCCGTCTTCCCAGCACAGAACTGCAGAACGACAACGCCGGTTTCTACATTCTCGCTTCTACCACCGACAGTCTGAAATCCGATGAGCTTGAGCTTTCCACCGTCGTTATTTCCGGCAGCAACAATGTTCCAGCCGATACCGATGCACTTTCGTCCATCACTCTCCATCGGAAGGGCAGTTTCTACTGGTTCGACCTCGATGGTGAGCGGCAATATGTTGCCTTGCGAGAGATCAATCTGTACAGCCGGAACGCTCCTTTCTCGAACGAACACTGGGTGCTGATGGGTGCTGTCGGTTCCGACGCGCTCTTCTCCTTCTCGGATAACATCCACCGTCTTCTGTTCGGCTCGACTCTCATCACCCTTTTGGTCGGCCTGCTCAGCAGCTTTCTTGTCGGTCGTGTCCTTGCGAAACCAGTCGCTCAGCTCTCCGAGGAACTGGTCTCTGCGCAGGCGCAGGGCAATGACCGCATCCCACAGTTCTCGCGCACCGGCATCCGGGAACTGGATCAGTTCGCCGCCGCCATCACCGAGCTTACCCGGGAGAATCTGGCTGCAACCGCTCTGGAGCGCATCCGGATCGAACACGAGCGCGATTACGACATCCTGACCGGCTTGTATAACCGGCAGGCTTTCCAGCGTGTCTGCAATGAACTGTTTGCCAACTCCGGCCAGCTCAAACATGCGGCTTTGGTAATGATGGACCTCGACAACCTGAAGCACATCAACGACACCTACGGCCACGATCTTGGCGACCAGTATCTTCACCAGACCGGTCAATGCCTGCTCACCAGCACGCCGCCGGGGACTCTCTGCTGCCGTTTGTCCGGCGATGAGTTCCTGCTGCTCTTCTATGGTTATGAATCGCAGGAAGCTATCCGCCTGAAACTTGACCGTCTGCGTGCTTCTCTCGCCCACAGCGTCTCGACTCTGCCCAATGGCAGCGATCTGCATATCAGCGTTTCAGGCGGTGTTGCATGGTATCCTGAGGACAGCACCCATTACGAAACTCTGAAAAAATACGCAGACTTTGCGATGTATCAGGTCAAGCACTCCGAAAAGGGTCACTTGTTCGAGTTTGACCTCGAGCAGTACAATCAGGAAGCGCAGGCTCTTCAGGCTCGAAGCGAGTTCGAGCAGATGGTGCGGAACGAACAGGTCACCTATTTCTTCCAGCCCATTTATGAAACTCGTCATGGCCGGGTCGTGGCCTACGAAGCTCTGATGCGTGTTTCTGACCTGACGACCATCTCTTCACCTGCTACGGTCATGAAGCTTGCCAACGAAATGGGCCGTCTCTATGATATCGAACGTCTGACCTTCTTTAAGGCCAGCGAGCGGTTCGAGTGGCTCCGGACAAACAGTCTGGTCCGGAAAGACGCCCTGCTCTTCATCAACTCCATCGCTAGCGTCAGCCTGAGCGACGATGACTGGTCGCAGTACATCAGCAGTTACTCCCATCTCGCACGGCAGCTCGTTGTTGAGATCACCGAGGAAGAACAACTCGACCCCGATGCTCTGGAACGCAAACGCAATTTTCCGGGCAGCAGCGGCGTCTTCGCGCTGGATGATTACGGCAGCGGATACAGCAATGGCAGCAGCCTGCTGACCCTCGCCCCCCGGTATGTCAAGGTCGATATCTCCATCATCCGGAATATCAATACCGACACCGATAAGCAGCGGTTCCTGACCAGTCTGATCGAGTACGCCCGGCCTTACGGCATCAAAGTCCTCGCCGAGGGTGTCGAAACGCTCGACGAGCTGCGCACCGTTCTTGCGCTGGGCGTCGACCTGCTGCAGGGCTATTGTCTGGCACGTCCGGCAGCTCTTCCGACCGATATCGCACCTGACGCACTGGAAGTCATCCAGAAATATACTGCCGACACGACCGATTACTAATTCAAATGGACACGGGCTGTTTGCTTTCTGCAACAATTTTCGTGTCCGTTTTTTTGTTCTTTAAATTTCGTCAATTCGACGAACAAATATGGCAATTTGTTCAAATCATGGCATTTCTGTGCAGATAGAAATTGATTTTTCCGCGTGAAACTGCTACACTAACAATATCAATTCATCTGTTTTTACAGACAGGAGGTATTGCTATGACTGAATCTCCAGGCAGCGTCGTGACCCTGCTGTGTTCTGGTATTCGGCTCTACAATGCAGAACGGCGGATCGCCGACTGTATTCTTGCGGACGTAAAACGTGCTTCGACTGCCACTTCTGCGGAGTTGGCAAGAGAGAGCCACGCTTCAGAGGCTACTGTCACCAGATTGTGCCACAAGCTCGGATTTGAGAGCTATCGTAAATTCCAGCTTGCTCTGGCACGGGATGTTCTGGAACAACAGCAGCAGACCACAGAGCTGACTGCCACGCACACTGCTCCAGACCCTTTGCGGAAGTCTCTGGAACAGATCCTTGCCAACCGTCAGGAGGAACTTCGAGCCACCTATCACGCACTGGAACTTGCCCAGCTGAGAGAAACACTGACTGCCATCCGGAATGCCGAGGTCATTGAAGTCGTTTCCATCGGCCACAATCTCCCGGTCGCGCTGGATGCGTCCATCAAGTTCAGCGACTTGGGAAAACGCTGTGTCGCAAGTGCCATCCACGAAAAAAGCCTTGCCTTTGCGCGGACGCTGACCCCGAAAGACCTGCTGCTGGTCATCTCCGGCACCGGCCATTCGGAACAGCTTGAGTTGACTGCCCGGTCTGCCCAAAAGCGAGGCGCACCCATTCTGCTCATCACCTGTGACCGCTCTTCGCCGTTGGCAAAGATGGCTGACCATTTGCTCATCTCCTCCAATCGGGAACAGCGGCTCATCGAGAACGTCCACGCACCTTCGCAGCTCTCTGCAAATTCCATCATCGAGCTGCTGTATTATCTGCTTTTGATGAACCCCGATATCGCATGAAAAAACAGGCTGGCAGCTCGCCAGCCTGTTTTTTCACATTATCAGTCCTTTACGTTGAAAACGTACTCGTCCATCCGGCGGAACGCTTCCTCGATCCGGGAACGGGGAGACGCTAGATTCATCCGCAGATGGCAGGAGCCGTGGAACATCGTTCCATCCTGCACCGCGACCCCCACATCCCAGAGAGCATGTTCCAGCTCCTCAATGGTCTTGCCGTGGGCCTTGCACCAGTCAGTGCAGTCTACAAAGAGCATATAGGTGCCTTCGGGCTTGGAGACAGTCACGCCCTCGAAGTGTTTTTCAATATAATCGCAGGCGAAGTTGACATTGCCGCTCAGAACTTCACACAGCTCATTCACCCATTCCTGACCTTCCGGGCCATAGCCGCCAACGAGAGCGTGCATGGACAGGACATTCATCATATTGTAATGGTTCAGGCTGGATTCCTTCTCGATGCGGTCACGCCACCAATTGTTATACACAATGTGATAGCTGCCTACCAGACCGGCCAGATTGAAGGTCTTGGAGGGAGCATACATGGCAGTTGTCCGATGACGGGCATCCTCGCTGATGGACTGGGTAGGTGTGTGCTTGTGGCCGTTCAGGATGATATCCGACCAAATCTCATCCGAAACGACATACACATCGTACTTCTTGAACAGCTCCATTGCCTGTTCCAGCTCTTCACGCTCCCAGACACGGCCGCAGGGGTTGTGCGGATTGCAGAGGATAGCGGCATGGATCTTTTCCTCCTTGAGGCGCTTTTCCATGTCGGCATAATCCATCCGCCAGACGCCGTTTTCATCTTTCACCAACGGGCTGTGAACGATGTCGTAGCCGTTGTTCTCAAGGCTCCGGGTAAAGCCGATGTAGGTCGGGCTGTGGACAAGCACCTTATCGCCACGGGAGCAGACGCAATTCAGTGCGCTGATGACGCCGCCCAGAACGCCGTTCTCGTAGCCGATGTGCTTCGGCTCAAGGCCGGTCACACCATTTCGGGTACCCTGCCAGTTGATAATAGCATCAAAATACTCTTTCGAGGGGTTGAAATAGCCGTATGCCGTGTGCTTTGCGCGCTCGATGATGGCCTCCGGGATGGTCGGGACGGTCGGGAAATTCATGTCCGCGACCCACATCGGGATAGCGTCGAAGCCTTCCTTCGGAGCGGAAGGTGCAAAACCGGTACCCAGACCATCCACAGCGATGGCATCCTTGCCGTGGCGGTCCATGATGGAAGTAAAATCATATTTCATGGGGCATTTTCTCCTTTTAACAACTTGCAAAAAAAGGCTCCCTCCGGGGGAGGAAGCCTGCGGTATTAAACTCAGCCCTCGATGATCTCGACGGTCTTCATCTTGACCGGGGTGGTGGGCTTATCGTTCCAGTCGGTGCGGACAGAAGCGATCTTATCCACAACATCCATGCCGGAAACGACCTTGCCGAATGCGGCATACTGGCCGTCCAGATGGGGAGCGTCCTTGTGCATGATGAAGAACTGGCTGCCTGCGCTGTTGGGGTTCATGCTGCGTGCCATGCTGATGACGCCGCGGACATGCTTGATGGGGTTGTTGACGCCGTTTGCGGCGAACTCGCCCTTGATGTTCCAGCCCGGGCCGCCGGTGCCGTTACCCAGAGGGCAGCCGCCCTGAATCATAAAGCCGCTGATGACGCGGTGGAAGGTCAGGCCGTTGTAGAAGCCCTGATTGACCAGCTTCTTGAAGTTCTCGCAGGTGATAGGTGCAGCCTGCTCGTTCAGCTCGATGTCGATGACGCCGCCATCTTCCATAGTAATACGAACCATATCGCTTTAATACTCCTTTAAAACTGAGCCCAGAATAGGCAGATGTGGCAAAAAACTGCCAAGTATCACAAATAGTATATCATATTCAGGGCTGCATTTCCACCATATCCGCCCAAAATCGTTTGGGGCAATGGCTCATACGGCACTTTTCGTTGTGCCGAGCCTTAATCTCCAACGTATTATAGAACTGCTTCCAAAGGGCCTGAAACTCTTTTTCCCGTTCCGAAGGCGGCGGCAGTTCCAACGGAGCCGCCAGCTCAATGAGCTGTGCTTTATGGTTCTTGTAGAGAAGCACGGCGTTGTGGACGGCATCATAGATCATAAAATTCTCTTCCGGGAACCGTCCGCAGAAATGCCCACGGAGCAGGGGCAGGATATAATTTTTCGGGTGGATGACCGCTCCCAGCATCCCGTCGTGTTCCTCAAAGCGGACGAATCCCTGAAACTTGTCAACTTCCCAGTCCAGACTTTTTCCCATCTCATAGAGGGGCGCAACATCCGGATGTCCTGCTCGTTTGACCGTTCCCGGCCCCAGCGCGAACGCCAGATGCAGAAACCGGATGAGCAGCAGTTCTTTGTCCTCTCTGCCGGACAGAAAATCCCTTGTCACCAGCAGCTCTGTCTCTGCTCCCAGTTTTTTCCGGAAACTCGCAAAAACACGCTGGGCTTTGGCCGAATCCGTCTCGATTTCCTTGACGGGATAGAGGGTCGCTGTGTCCCGTTCCGGCGTCCAGACTGCAAAGGGAATTTCATGCTGGGCAAAGCTCTCAAACACACAACAAAGAAAGCCCTCGAAGCTTCCGTCATAAAGATAGACAACATCGGCATCGTGGAGCTTTCTTGCCGGTTTTACAGGGCTTTGGACAGACATCGGACTGCCTCCTCCCGAACCACCCGCTGTGCCGTGTAGGGTGCAACGCCCTGCGCGATAAGGTTATCCACCGCAGGCGGCGTGAACATGCTCAGCTGCTCAACGCCGCCGCTGAACACATTCGGGTCGATGAGGGCGCGTGTGATACGCTCCCGGCCTGCGCTTCCTCTTCCCGGATGCGCACCGGCAAACCCCCGGCAGGTGATGAAATACTGCGCCCGTTTCAGGACAACGCCCATCCGTTTCAGCTCATCCAGACCCAGCGTTGCCTGTTTCCGAGCCTCCCGGATACGCTTTGCACTCTTTGGGCCGATGCCCGGCACGCGCAGCAGCATCTCGAAGGGCGCACGGTTGACGTCCACCGGGAACAGAGCATAATGCTGGATAGCCCAGTTGCATTTCGGGTCCAGATAAGGGTTGAAGTTCTGGTTCTCTTTGTCCAGAATCTCATCCGCCCGGAACTGGTAGAATCGGAGCAGCCAGTCGGCCTGATAAAGCCGATGCTCGCGCAGCAGCGGCGGTTTGGTGTCCAACGCAGGCAGACGGGTATCCTCCGACACTGGGATATAGGCCGAGTAAAACACCCGTTTCAGGCCGTATTTCCGGTACATACCCTCGGTCAGCTGCAAAATCTGGTAATCCGTCTCGGGCGAAGCTCCCACGATCATCTGGGTGCTTTGACCGGCCGGCGCGAACTTCGGAGCCTTACGGTAGAGGGCAATCTCCTCTTTGTTGGCCTGTCCGGAGACGGAAATTTGCTTCATCGGGCGGAAGATGGAATGTCTGCCCTTTTCGGGAGCCAGCAGATGCAGACTCTTTTCACTGGGCAGCTCCACATTCACGCTCAGGCGGTCGGCCAGATAACCGAGCTGATGGATGAGTTCCGGGCTGGCTCCGGGGATCGCCTTGGCGTGGATATAACCGCCGAAGTGGTACTCGTTCCGCAGTAGACGCAGCACGGTCAGCATCCGTTCAGTGGTATAATCCGGGTCGACCAGCACCGCACTCGAGAGGAACAGACCCTCGATATAATTCCGGCGGTAGAACTCGATGGTGAGTTCCGCCAGTTCCCGAGGCGAAAAAGTCGCCCGTGGAACATCGTTGGATTTCCGGTTGACACAGTAGCTGCAATCGAAGGCGCAGCAGTTGGTCATTAAAACTTTCAGCAGACTCACGCAGCGGCCATCCGCCGTAAAAGCATGGCAGCATCCCGGCGCGTAACAACTGCCGATGCTGCCTGCCTTTGCTGAACGAGATACACCGCTCGAGGTACAGGCGACATCGTATTTCGCGCTGTCGGCCAGAATCGTGAGTTTTTCCATCAATGACTGTTCCATATGATTCTCCGACCGGAGGGGGTCACCACTTAGCCTTCGTCTCGACGACACGTCCTGCGATGTGCAGGCGGTTGAGATCCTCGCCCTTGATGACCAGCTCTTTATAAGTCGGGTTGAAGGGCTGAAGCACAACGCAGTTGCCGCGCTGGAGATAGCGTTTCAGGGTGCCTTCACCCTCGTCGCCATAGACCAGCACGCCTAAATCGCCGTTTTCCAGCGTATCCTGCTTGTGGACAAGAGCAAGGTCGCCATCCTGAATCCGGGGTTCCATGCTGTTGCCCCGGACGACGAGATAGAAATAGTTTTCCGGATCTTTGACACGGGCATATTCCTGGCCGTAATCTTCCTCAAAGGCCAGCGCGCCGTACCCTGCTTTGACTGTCCCAATGACCGGGATCAGGCTTTCGGCATAGTTGCCGAAGAAGCGTTCCTCCGGGCTGCTGGCGTTGGAAAGTGGGCGGTACAGCCCCAGCAGATAATCGGCCGTGGTGTTCAGCAATTCCGCAATGCGCGCGACCGTTGTGGGATCGGGCGAGGATTTGCCGCTTTCCCACTTTCCGACTGCCTGCTGGGTCACTCCCAGTTTGGACGCAAGCTCAGCCTGGCTCATTCCCTGCTGCTTGCGGCACTTTTTTAAAAGTTCTGAAAACGACATCGTTCTGCACTCCTTTATCTCAGGGACTCCTGAATTTGTGTTTTCATTATACAACGAAAAGGTGTTTGTGTAAAGAGAAATCCAGAAATTCCGTCGAAGAAAGGTTGTTGCATTTTCACTTTCCACCCGATTCGTGCAAAAATTTTAAAATAGGGGTTGACATACCGCCGGAAATCTGGTAAATTAAGTAGGCATCCGGTACAGTTTGTATCTCATGTCCACGAGGAAACAGATGGAGAGATGTCCGAGTGGTTTAAGGAAGCAGTCTTGAAAACTGCCGTACGGCAACGTACCGTGGGTTCGAATCCCACTCTCTCCGCCATTTTTATTGAATAAGTGTAACGCACTTTGCTCTGGAGTAGTACTCAAGAGGCCGAAGAGGCGCCCCTGCTAAGGGCGTAGGTCGTCTAAACAACGGCGCGAGGGTTCAAATCCCTCCTACTCCGCCAAGAAAAAGCTCGATGATTCTTTGAAATCACCGGGCTTTTTCCATTTTTATCGCCAAAACAGAAAGCTGGGTGGACTGCCCAGCTTTCTGTTTTATAATACAATATTCGTAATCATCCCCAGCACCGCCAGATGGACGGGATAGAACAGGTAAAACGCTTTCTGCGCCCATTTGGGGCAGTAGCCGCGTTCACCGTTATAATACCACACCAGCAAAAACGCCACCGGCGCAGTCAGCTCAAACAGCATCATGATGGCTCCAATGATGCACTGCTTTTTCCGGGAAGTCCGGGTCAGGTAGAGTGCGACGATGAGAGCCACACCGATGGCTCCATAGTCCGTCTTCGCCAATTCTGCCACCAGTGCGCAGACCGCAGCGGCCAGACCGCTCTTCCATGTCAGGTTCCCCTCTTCATCCTGAAAATACTGCATGGCCGCCATTGCGACGATGCCCAATGCCAGCGTCCAGTAGACATTCTGATGCTCCCAGTAGAACGGCGTCCGGAAAAACGCCATATCAAAGGGGATCTCGCTCACCAGCCCAAACAGCAGCAGACGCTGGATGTATTTTTTCACATCGTGGGTGTGTAGAAAGCCCTCCACCAGCAGAAAGCAGAAGATGGGGAATGCCAGCCGCCCGATAAACCGCAGAACAAGATCAAACTCGGTCAGGCCAGCCGGACAGTGTTCTGCTGTTCCATACCGCGCCTCGATACAGGACGCGCCAATGTGGTCGATGAGCATCGTGATGCAGGCAATGAGTTTAAGGGTCGTACCGCTGAATCCGCAGCGGCGAGTTGTCAGAAGTATTTCATTCATAATATCATTCCTTACTGAACCGGCTCAAAATTTGAACCTCTTTCCTATTTCTACGAGTCTCGCCGCCGAAATCCTGCATAAGATTGCCAAAATCCCCAGAAGCAAGATAGAAATCCGGTTGAAAACGCTTGACAGGAGGGGGCTGGAATAGTACAATCAAGAAGATAATTGAACTATCTCAAATCAAAGATGAAAATGATTCACAGAATATTGGGCGTCTCCGAACCAGAAAGCGGAGGGAGGCATGGGATTTTATGACGCTTTTTTCTTATGAGATTTTCGACGCTGTTGCGCGGCAGGGCAGTTTCAACAAGGCTGCGCAGCAGCTGCATCTTACGCCTTCGGCCATCAGCCACGCCATCGCTGTCATGGAGACAGAGCTGGGCTTCACCTTATTCAACCGCGGCAAAAACGGTGTGACGATGACGAGCTACGGCGCATCGCTCTATCCGTCCATCCGTGCCGTCCTGAACAGTGACGAGGCCTTGCAGCAGAGCATTGCCCGTCTGAACGGCTTGGAAAAAGGCAAAGTCAAGCTGGGCGCATTCAACTCGGTCTGTGCCTGCCTGTTGCCGGGCATCCTGAAGAGTTTCATGGCACATTACCCTCAAATCGAAGTTGAAGTCTATCAGGGTACTTACGATGACGTCAAAGAGTGGCTGCGCACCGGTCAGGTCGACATGGCATTCCTGTCCTCCACCTGCCGGGAAGAGTTCACCCTGACCGAGCTGTTCCGTGAGCCGCTGCTCTGCATCGTGCCGCAGGACTGGCCCACTCCGCCGGGCGGTGTGATGACCCCGACCCTGATGAACGAGCAGGCATTCGTCGTTCAGTGCGACGCCACCGACGCCGAGATGCGCCAGTTCCTCAAGAAATACTCCATCGCCACCGAACGCCGCTGCCACGTCATCGACGACCAGTCCAACATTGCAATGGTCGAGGCCGGCCTTGGCATCTCCATCATGCCCCAGATGCTGCTTCGCAACTGCTCCGCAGCCGTGAAGATCTACCCCATCGACCCCGAGGAATACCGCACCGTCGGTCTGGCCGTCCAGCGTCCGACCGCAATGGCTCCGGCCGTCGAGCAGATGTTCCATCACATCATCGACTACTGCAAGCAGAACGTCGAACAGTAAACAGTTTATCATGACCCGGCCAGCGTGTACAGCGTTGGCCGGGTTTTTCATAAAAAAGAATTGTATCTCCACCGATGATACGGTATACTTAGGTCAAAATCAATGCTACTTTCAGGAGGAAGTCCATGCAGCTTTTTTCTACTCCGGCAGCGGACGGGTTTCGGATGCCTGCCGAATATGAGCCCCATCGTGGGTGCGTGATGATCTGGCCGGTGCGCCCGGGTTCGTGGCCGCACGGCGGCAAGGCCGCACAGCAGACCTTTGCACAAGTCGCCCGTGCCATCGCCGAAAGTGAGACGGTTTGGACGCTGTCTTCACCGGCGGATACCGCCGCTGTGGAAGCCGTATTTGCACAGGATGCCAACATCCACGTTCTTTCCATCGAGACGAATGACGCATGGGCGCGCGATGTCGGCCCGACCTGTGTCATCAACGACAATGGACAAGTCCGTGGCGTCGACTGGAAGTTCAACGCATGGGGCGGCACCTACGACGGCCTGTACGCTCATTGGGAAAAGGACAACGCCGCCGCACCTGCCATCTGTGATGCCCTCGGGATGGACTGCTATGACGCCCAGCATTTTGTGTTGGAAGGTGGTTCCATCCATACCGACGGCGAAGGTACCGTCATCGCCACCGAAGCCTGCCTGCTCAGCCCGGGACGGAATCCCCAGATGAGCCGGGAAGAGATTGAAAGTCAGCTCAAACAGTATCTCGGTGCCGAAAAAATCGTCTGGCTGCCGCGCGGCATTTACAACGACGAAACGAACGAACACATCGACAACGTATGTGCCTACGTCGCGCCTGCCGAAGTCGTTCTGGCGTGGACCGATGACGAAAGCGACCTTCAGTATCTGCTGAGCAAAGCCAGCCTTGACGCTCTGGAAACTGCCACGGACGCCAAAGGCCGGAAATTCACCGTCCACAAGCTCCCCATTCCGAAGCATCCGGTCCGCGTGACCGAGGATGAGCTGTCCGGCTACGAGTTTGAAGAGGGTGAAGACACCCGGGAAGCCGGAGAACGGCTGGCCGCAAGCTATGTCAATTTCTACATCTCCAACGGCGGTATTATCCTGCCCCAGTTCGGCGATGAACACGACGCCGAGGCCGTCCGGATCTTGGGCGAGCTTTTCCCGACCCGGAAGGTCTACCCCATCCCTGCCCGGACGATCCTTGTCGGCGGCGGAAATATCCACTGCGTGACCCAGCAGATCCCCAAATAAAACTTAATAGGAGTTATTGATACCATGAGAAATATTACCGTTGCTGCGATCCAGATGCAGTGTTCCCCCTCGGTGGAGGAAAATATCGCCAGGGCAGACAAGATGGTGCGTGAAGCAGCTTCAAAGGGCGCAAACGTCATCCTGCTGCCTGAGCTGTTCGAGCGTCTCTACTTCTGTCAGGAATGTCAGTATGAATATTACGCCTACGCCACTCCTACCGCAGAAAATCCGGCTGTGAATCACTTCAAAGCGGTTGCAAAAGAGCTGGGCGTCGTTCTGCCCATCAGTTTCTACGAGAAGGCCAACACTCAGCTCTTTAATAGCATTGCCGTGCTGGACGCAGACGGCTCCCTGCTGGGTGTCTACCGCAAGACACACATTCCGGACGACCACTATTATCAGGAGAAGTTCTACTTCACACCCGGCGATACCGGCTTCAAAGTCTGGGATACCCGGTTCGGAAAAATCGGCATCGGCATCTGCTGGGATCAGTGGTTCCCGGAGACGGCACGCAGTCTCGCCCTGCTGGGCGCAGAGCTGCTGCTCTACCCCACTGCTATCGGCAGCGAACCCATCCTCGACTGCGACAGCGCGAGCCACTGGCGGCGTTGTATGCAGGGGCACGCTGGCAGTAACCTCATCCCGGTGGTTGCCGCCAACCGCATCGGTCTGGAAGAGGTGACCCCTTGCGAGGCCAACGGCGGACAGAAATCCGCTCTGCGGTTCTATGGTTCTTCCTTCATCGCCGACGAGACGGGTGCTATCGTCACAGACGGTTCCCGTGATCAGGAAGAAGTCCTGACCGCTACCTTCGACCTTGACGCCGTCGAAGCCAATCGGATGAGCTGGGGCGTCTTCCGCGACCGCCGCCCGGAATGGTATGGTGAGATCACCCGGCAGGCCCGGGGCGTATGACCTTTTCCAACTCGGAGGAACCGACTATGAAACGACGGACATTCTGTGCAGGAGCCGCGGCTCTGCTCGGCTCCTGCCTGCTGGCTCCTCAGACTGCAGCGGCAAACAGCACCGTCACCGGACATTCTGTGCCGGACGGGAATTATTCGCTGACCTTCCGCACCGAACTGAGTCAGATGGACATCTGTCACGAATTTTATTACAGTGACTCTTTTTTCACGCACTCTGCCACCGAATACGACCACTCCCTCGCACTGGCAAGCCTTGGTGTAGCACTTTCCGCTTTCAACACCGCAGCCAGCGACCAGCAATACTGGGTCAATGCCGACGTTGGCCGTCAGAACAATCTGGATGCCGCCTATGAGGAGCTGGGTTTTGCCGATGCCGACTACTATAACTACGATGTCGATGTCGGCGCGCCGCTGGACATCATCGGCTATGGCCTTGCACGCAAAACGCTCGTCCAAAAGGGTTCACGCACTACTATCGTCTCACTGGTCATGCGCGGCGGCGGATACGGCGGCGAATGGGTCAGCAATCTGCACATCGGCGAGGGTAGTCCGCACGCCGGTTTTATCGCGCCCATCGACGGAGTATTTGAAAAGCTCTGCTCCTATCTGGCTCACGCAATGCTCAAGGAGAATCTTGGCAAAGTCAAGCTCTGGATCGTTGGATACAGCCGGAGCGGCATCATTGCAAACCTGCTGGCCGCGCGCATCCACAACGAGCTGCCCCAGCTGGCTGAAGAGGATGTTTTTGTCTACGCCTTTGCGCCGCCCATTGCGCTGACGGCCAATGACTGCCCCGAATTGCAGCAGGATTTCGATAACAACCATCTCCCCAATGGCAGTCTGAAATCCAGATGGGACACCAGCAACATCTTCAACATTATTTCCAGCGGCGACCTCGTGACCCGGGTTCTGCCGGAGGGCTGGGGATACCACCGGAACGGCAATGACCGTTTTCTCCCCTCAACGAAAAACAAGAAAGAGCTGGCCGACCTGAATACCATCGGAAAGCAGTTCGGACCGGTCGCGCTGGATTTTTCTCAGCTTGCCACCGCCGAGGACACGACCGCCGTCATCGACTCTCTCCGGAATCACCTTATCACCAAAGAAAACTTCCACGAAAAGTACGAAGAGCCGTTCATGGACATGATCGAATGTGCTTTTCTCCGCTCTGAAGAGGAGGTCACCGAGGGAAAGATCCTGACGGATGAAGAGATCGTCGACCGGCTGCGCGGCTTGAGCAACATGGAAAAGTTTTCGTGGTGGGATGTCATCCGGAACGTCTGGGCTGCATCTGCCATCAGCCGCCCACTGCTCGAGCGGTTCGGCAACAATGTCCCCATCCGGATCCAGCAGATCATCATCCCAATGATCGCCGTCGGCTTGTGCTACGGCGTTGAGCTGGACGTCATCAAGCTGGTGTCCAGCTACGTCATCGGCCTGTTGTCTGTCCGCACTGACCCAGATAACGTCCTGCGTTCCGCCTACTGCCATCATGTCGAAAACTATATCGCCCTGATGGAATACTACACCCCAGATGAACACGGGATGAAGCCTTTCACACGGAAATAAGAAGAAAATCCCCCGGAGCTTTCTTCGCTCTGGGGGATTCGTTTTGCTGTGGATATGTTACAGAAAGTGAAACGGAAATCAAATTTTCATAGATTCAGACCGCATGGTGGATGCCGAAGAAAGGGTTCCACTGTAGAGGCAGGCTTTCCGGTCACAGAATCGGTTACATAGTATTGCAAAATCATCGTGCGCACCCTCTTTCAAATTCATTATAGCGAAAAAGTGACAAGTTATCAAGAAAAACATTGTTTCACTGCGTTCCACAAATGTGAAATCACCATTTTCCTTTAGCAACTCGTCCGCCAACCAAAATGGCAGAAAAAACAGCAGCAAAAAACAAGAGTGTGAGCCAGATCGGACTTAATACCCACAGCCAAGACCACGAAATCCGTCCTGTTACTCTCAGTACCACAAAAATCAGTGTTAAAACAACGATTGGGTCTTTTCCAGACCGTCCATACCGTTTAGATTTCTTCTCTGTACGCATAACAGCACCTCCACAACTCCCGTTTTCTCAAGCCGAGTATACCATACTCCCCAATAAAAGAACAGCCTGACACACAAAAATCCCATATCCGCACGGTCGAGGTGCAGGATACGGGATTTTGTTTTATCTTATGGAATCAGCTTTTAAAATCGACTCAGCAGCCCTCTTTTTCGGCCAGCTTCCGGCCCATCAGGACACCCATAACGGATGCCATCATCAGGCCGCGCGTCCAGCCCGACGAGTCGCCGAGGCAGTGCAGACCCTTGATGTTCGTATCAAGGTTGTCGTCCATCTTGACCTTATTGGAATAGAACTTCAGCTCCGGACTGTACAGCAGGGTCTCGTTGGCGGCAAAGCCGGGAACGACCATATCCAGCATCTTGATGAACTCGATGATGTTCGTCATGGCACGGTAGGGCATGGCGGCGGTGATATCACCGGCAACAGCGTCTTTCAGGGTCGGTTTGACGTTGGACTGTGCCAGCTCCTTCTGCCATGTGCGCTTGCCATCCAGAATGTCGCCGTAACGCTGGACCATGATATGGCCTGCGCCCAGCATATTCGTCAGCTCGCCGACCTTCTGTGCGTAGGCAATGGGCTGATTGAACGGCTCGGTAAAGTTGTGGGAGACCAGAATTGCAAGGTTGGTGTTCTCACTCTTCTTTTCCTTGAAGCTGTGGCCGTTGACAACTGCGAGGTCGTTATCGTAGTTCTCCTGTGCGACAAAGCCGCCGGGGTTCTGGCAGAAGGTACGAACCTTGTTCTTCCACGGCTTCGGATAGCCGATGAGCTTGGACTCGTAGAGGACTTTGTTGACCTTCTCCATGACTTCGTTGCGGCACTCGACACGGACACCGATATCAACAGTGCCGGGCTTGTGAGCGATGTGATGCTCAGCGCAGATCTTCTCCAGCCAGTCCGCACCACGGCGGCCGGTACCGATGACGACCTCATCCGCATAGACGGCACGAGGCTCCTCGTCGCCCTTCCGGATATAAACGCCTTTGCAGACTTCGTTCTCGAGAATGATGTTCTCGCACTCGGTGGAGAAGAGCATCTCAACGCCGTTATCCGCCAGATAGTTCTGGATAGCAAGGTACAACTCCTGCGCCTTTTCAGTACCGAGGTGGCGGATGGGGCAGTCGACCAGTTTCAGGCCGGCATGGATGGCGTTCTTGCGGATCTCCTTGATATCCTCGCCGGTGTAGATGCCCTCAACATGGGGGTCTGCACCAAACTCGAGATAAATCTTATCGGTGTAGTCGATGAGTTCCTGTGCGAACTCTTCACCAATAAGAGAGGGCAGGTCACCGCCGACCTCATAGGACAAGCTCAGCTTGCCATCCGAGAATGCGCCTGCACCGGAGAAACCAGTGGTAATAGCGCAGGTCGGGCGGCAGTTGACACAGTGACCCAGCTCTGCCTTCGGGCAGTGACGCTTCTCGACCGGCTTGCCTTTTTCGACCAGCAGGATTTTCTTTTTGCTGCCGTGGCGCAGCAGCTCAACAGCGGTAAAGATACCGGCAGGGCCGGCACCCACAATGATCAGATCGTACTTTTCCATCTTTTTTATCCTTTTCTCTTTTGATTGATTACTCTTCGTCGTCGCTTTCCTGCTCGACCGTTGCGCTCTCGTCCACATGGTCGAGTTCTACTGCCGTTGCCTCAGCATCCGCCAGGGCGACATCCGGGGCAATGACGCCGTCACCGTTCAGATCCTGTCCGGTAATGGCTTCCAGCACCGACTGCGTTTCGGGATGCAGCTTCATGAACCGCTTGACCGCAATGACCGTATACAGCGCACTCAGCAGGTTCAGTGTACCCTCCACGATGAGGATGACGCCGATCGCCATAACGAGGGTCTCCATCGTGCCGAAGGGGTTCATGATCATCACGACGCCCAGCACCACACTCAGGAGTGCCAATGCCAGAAAGCCCTTCCAGCTCTCATAGTTGCATCGGCGGAGTTCCAGAGCGTTCTGGATGCGGCCAAGGCTGTCAAAAATCACGAACAGGCCGAACACGCTGGGCAGGATGCGCACCACGATATCACTGCGGATGATGAGGAACGCACCCAGAGCCAGACAGACCAGACCTGAGATCAGGGTAAGCTGACTCTGGAAGATTCCACGTTCCACAGCGAAATATCGTACCAGCTGGACGACGGCGCAAATCAGCACCACTGCGCCCAGCGCATAGCAGACCACGTTGAGAGCCGTACCCGGCACCAGCAGCAAAAAAATGCCGAGACCCAGATAAAGCAGACTCATCAGAATCAGATTCCATTTCAGCTTTTTACCCATAGAGTTCACGTTCCTTTCATCTTGCGGCTCCTCACTGAGCAGGCTGCTCGTAGAGCGGAGCGATGACTTTTTTATTGATACGCGCCATGAACACGAGGCTCAGCGTAAGGCTGATGACCTCAGCGATCAGGAACGCCCACCATACCATGTTGACATTGCCGGTCTTGCTCAGCAGCCATGCCGCCGGGATAAGAACTACCAGCTGACGGCAGACCGAAACGATCAGGCTGAACACGCCGTTGCCCAACGCCTGAAAGACCGACGAGAGGATGATGCCGATACCTGCCAGCAGAAAATGCGGACAGATGATGCGGAGTGCCGGGATGCCGATGGCAAGCATGGCATCGCTGGCCGCGAAGATTCCCAGAACTTTATCCGGCAGGAACTGGAAAACGCAGAAGCCGATCAGCATGATGCACTCGGCGTAGAATACTGCCAGCTTGATGGTCTTCTTGACACGCTCGGGGTTCCGTGCGCCGTAATTGTAGCTGATGATTGGCACCATGCCGTTGTTCATGCCGAAGATCGGCATAAATACGAAGCTCTGAAGCTTGAAGTAAACGCCGAAGACTGCAACCGCCGTTGCCGAGAAAGCCATCAGGATCTGGTTCATGAAGAAGGTCATGACACTGCCGACACACTGCATGGCAATGCTGGGAAGACCAACGACATAGATCCTCTGGATGGCCTTTGCGCTGGGGCGGAAGCCCTTGAAGTTGATCTGAATGTCCGGATTCTTCTTCAGGTTAAAGAAAATTGCCATTCCTGCGCCGCAGAACTGGCCGATGACCGTCGCAACAGCAGCACCGGTAGTGCCGGACAGAGCCTCGCCGCAGTATCCGAAGATGAAAATGGGGTCCAGAATGATATTCACCACTGCGCCGACCAGCTGGCTCATCATGCTCAGGTTGGTGCGTCCCGTTGCCGCTAAGAGCTTCTCGCTCATGGTCTGCAGGAACAGACCAAGGCTGAACACACTGCACACGGTCAGATACCGGATGCCCTGCTCTGCGATCTCCACATCACTGGTTTGTGTATAGAAGTAAGTTTTCATGCAGGTCAAGCCAATGATAAAAAAGACAGCAAAGCTGCACAGGGCAAGAAAGATGCCGTTTTCAGCGGTCTTGTTCGCCCGTTCCTGATTTTTTTCGCCGAGGCTTTTGGACAGCAGAGCGTTGACGCCCACGCCGGTACCAACGCCCACTGCGATCATGACGTTCTGCAATGAAAATGCCAGCGAAACTGCGGTCAGGGCGTTTTCACTCACATGGGAGACGAAAATCGAGTCCACGACATTGTACAACGCCTGCACCAGCATCGAGACCATCATCGGCACGCTCAATTTGATGAGCAATGGATTGATGTCCATCGTACCCATGATGTTTTCACGGGCACTCTGTTGAATTTGGGGTTGCTTGTTTTCCACGATTTCTCCTTTTGTTTTTCTTTATGGTTTGAATACTCTCTTTCTATATGCCCAAAACGTGGGCAGAGCGCGAACGCACTCTGCCCACGAAGCACCGTTGTTTTTGGCTCTCCTGCCGAGTGACCGTTACTCGTTCAGAGTCTTCTCCTTGGCAGCGACTGCATCGAGGATCATCTTGACGCAGGTCTCACGGCCAAGAGCCGCATTGATCGCCAGATCGTAATTATGCGCATCACCCCAGCGGTTCTGGGTGTAGTAGTTGTAGTAAGCGGCACGGTTGCGGTCGGTCTTCTCGATCTCTTCCTTGATGCCCTTCTCATCCTTTGCCTTTACCAGCGGATCGGTCTTTGCCAGCTCACGCCGCCACTCGACCGGAGCATAGATGAAGACACGCAGGACATTCTTGCGCTCACGCAGCACATAGTCACCGCAGCGGCCCAGAATGACGCAGGGGCCTTCGTCCGCCAGCTGCTTGATGATGCGGCTCTGCAGAATGAACACCTGATCGCCCAGCGGCAGCTCATTGCCCATCGTGTACAGGCTGTACAGCAGGCTGTGGGTATGACGCTTCTCGCTGGCAGCAACAGCCTCCTCCGACAGCCCGGAGTGCTTGGCTGCCATAGTGATCAGCTCTTTGTCGTACAGTTTCAGACCCAGAGCATTCGCCACATCTTCTGCGATGTAGTTGCCGCCGGTGCAGTACTCTCGGCCAATCGTGATGATCGTCTTTGCCATAATGTGTTCCTCCTATGTGAATGTATTTATCCCGAAAAGTCACAGACTCTGCTGCGCTGAAGCAGCAGGTCCGGTGCTTTGGTGAACAACCGATTCCGCCGGAGTGGGCGGTGGTACAGGCAGCCGGACTTCGGCTACACGCATACTGCCAGTCTGGTCGACAGCATAGACGCTCTGTCGTCCGCCGACTGCCAGCTGTTCCGGCGAGAACTGGATTCCTCCGTCTTCTGTCCGACGCATCCGCTGGAATGTCCGGTGTGCTGTCGTGGCATGTGCCACGCCGTCATGCGGACTGCACGCGATCCATCCGGAGAAATTTTCCGGCAGCGGATCACGCTGACCGCGCCGGGCGAAGTAATAACGGCCATCCTCTTTTCCCTTTTCCAGCTCGCAAAGGATGCGTCTGGGGCGGTCGGCCTCGATGTCCCGGGGCTTCTGCCGGAGAGCAATAGCCCGGCCGGTGAAGTACCGAAGAAAATCCGTCAATGCCATCGTGCAGTTCACGGCTCCATCACCGTCGGCAGTGGGGTCATTGAGAAGGACGAAATCCGCATGAACAGCGTCATCGTGGCCAAAACCCCGAAGACCCATCCAGACCCCGACCGGGTCGCGCTGCCCCATGACACGGCGTTCCACCCGGACGGCTACCGAACAGCCATCGTGGATTTGAAGCCGGAGGTCTTTCAGGTCCATCCACGCCTGCCAGCAGGGATAGCCGCAGCAGCCTGCGGCAGCGGCTGCAAATGCCGCATTGCCCGTGCTGCTGGTGGCGTTGTCTTCCATGACATAGGCCACCTCTTCGGGCAGGATGTCCTCGCCCCAGCGGTTCATCAGAGCCGCCATGACGAGCGGCATGTCCATCTCCCGGCCAAAAGTCAGGTCGTGGGCATTCAGACAGTATTCCGGCAGATACAGCCGCCGGTTGAGGGGGTGTCCATCCTGTTTTTCCCAGACGAGCGGACGCACCGCCGCCGCCAGAAGCCGGAGAGCCGGCGTCGCTTTGTCGTCGTTGGTCGACAGGTTGACCTGCAACTGGATGCCAGTGCCGCCGCCCGGTGTTGCCACCGTGAGGGTATCACCCATCAGAAAGATCATCCCATCGTCACTCTGAGCATTGATGCTGCACCGCGGATAATCCGGAGCCCATTTGCCGAAGCTCATCCAGCCGGTCCAGCTGTTTCCGGCATAGACCCGACACCGGACCTCGACGATGGTGTTGTGGGGCACATGAGCGTTCCAGCTCACATTCAGATTGCAGAAGGCAGGCATGGCAAATTCCGGCGTCGTATAGCTGCCGTAGGGCAGATACCGCCCTGCCACGCTGTCCAGCACCACGCTGCCGCTTTCCAGCGCGACATTATCCAGCTGGCCCCGGGAGAACGTTTCCGTTCCCTGAAGCACCAGATTGTTCCGCTGTTCCATCATACCCACTCCTTTTTACTGTGAGTCGTCGCCGTACTCTTTGCGGAGTTCCTCTTCCAGCTCGGCGTCACGGAGTTTCTGGATATTCTCCTCGATGTGGAAGACCCGGTTCAAATCGCCATAGACGATCTGCATCGTGATCTCGCAGGAGAACCAGAAGCCGAAAACGATCATCAGCAGAAGACCCAGCGGCATACAGAGGATGACAAGACCCCAGAAAATGATCGTCACCAGCGAAGCCGCCAGCGCATGAGGCAGAAAAGCGATCATGCAGTTGACGCTGTTCTTGAGGGTCTGGAAAAACGGCTGGTCGAGCAGAACGACCTGCGGCCACATGTAGGAGAACAGCATATGGAACAGCACCAGATTCAGCACCGTTGCCACCCACATGCCGATGCCGACATTGGTGCCGTGATACAGCATGTTGAAGCAGAAATACACGAGGAAGATCTGCACCGTGACAACGACACAGTACAGAATGCCCGGTACGATGCTGGCCTTGAAGTTCCGCTTGAATGCCTTGCGGTAGGTCACCCACCAGTAACCGGCCTCGTCACGCAGGGCACGCAGGACGGTATCATACATACCGGCCAGCACCGGGCCGGCCAGAATACCGCCCACCGCCGCACTGATGATCATGACCGGCAGACTGTTCATCAAAAAGCCGATATAGACCAGACAGATGACCAGCACAAAACCCAGACAGGTCAGCAGGTTCGCAAGGAACATGCTGCTCATATCGCGGCCGACCAGCTCAAAGAAGCGGCCTACGCCGGTCTTGCGCGGCGCATCCTTTTCGACGCCCGGGCCGGATTTGAAATCATTCGCAGAAGGAAATAAGCTCATGGGGTGTTAAAACCTCTCTCCATTGTTACCGACAGCCCATTCCGACCCTCCGGGCGGTTTCCCGAAAGAAACGCAATAGTGCTGTCTTTCTGGTTATAACTATACCCGGATTTTGTGAATTTTGCAAGCTGTAAAGCCCTCTAAATGTAAAAAAAGTATTTTTTCTCCCCTTTTTCCGGAAAGTGTGTTACAATAAACTCGGCTTTTTGAAGCCAGAAGGGGGAAACAACTTGTGAATATCTTTCGCACCATTGCGATGTTCATCTACCTGTTCGGTTATATGATCGTCCATTACGGTGTACTTCGCCGCGGCGAGCGCGCACTGGCCGCAGGCGACACCGAGACGGTCGAGCAGATCGTCCGCAAACATATTCCGCACTGGAGCCGCAAAATTTTAAAGATCACCGGCGTCCAGCTGACCGTCACCGGTCTGGAAAATATCCCGAAGGACACCGCCTGCGTCTTTGTGGGCAACCACCGCAGCTACTACGACATTCCGCTGCTGCTGGCGAGCCTTGACGCGCCCCACGGCATCCTCGCCAAGGAAGAGCTGGAGAAGATCCCTCTCCTCAATCGCTGGATGAAACTGCTGGGCTGCGTATTTGTCCAGCGTGACGATGTCCGCGCTTCCGTCCGCGCCCTGAACGACGCGACCGCCATCGTGGAGAGCGGCAAAAGCTTTGTCATCTTCCCGGAAGGCACCCGTTACAAGGGTGAGGAGGGCGGTGCCGGTGAGTTCAAGAACGGCGCGTTCCGCATCGCCATCAAGACCGGCGCACCGGTCGTTCCGGTCGCTATCTCGGGCGCACGGGCTCTGTTTGAGGGTCACGGCAACCTCTGCACTCCGGGTGTAGTCCACGTCAAGGTACTGCCGCCTATCCAGACTGCCGACATGAACAAGGCCGAACAGAAACAGCTGCCGGACGCTGTCCGTCAGACCATTCTCGCACAACTTTAATCGGAGGAACCACATTACATGGCAAGTTATCGTTACGAGCGCGACATCGACCCGAAAGACCTCAAACCCCGGCGCGAGAAGGAATACACCCGAAAGGAACGCTGGGCGAACTGGTGGGACTACAATCTCAAGTGGGTCATCATCATCGGCATTGCCGTTGCGTTCGTGGGCTACTCCTTCATCGGACAGTATTTCTTTACCACCAAAGCGGATTACAATGTGGCGGTGGTCGCACCTTACTATCTGCCCGAAGATACCGTAAATGCCTTGCAGACTGAACTTGCCAAATACGGCGAAGACCTGAACGGCGATGGAAAAGTCGTCGTTACTCTGAACGTCTACACGCTGGACTACTCCTCCGGGGATACCGAGACGGAGAGTGCCGCTTACCTGACGATGGCCGGTACGACCAAGCTTGCCACCGACGTGCAGGGCGGTCTGAGTTCCGTTTTCCTGCTGTACGACCCTGCCGGGTTTGAGGAAAGCACCGGCACTCTCCGCTATCTGGACGGCTCCCTGCCTGCACCCGAAAGCGACGACGATTGGTGGAACATGGTCTACAAGTGGACGGACTGCCCGGTTCTGACCGGTCTTGACCTCGGCGACTATAACCCCGATACCACCCACGCACAGGGCGGCAACAGTCAGGAATACATGTCACAGTTTTACGTCGGTATGCGCGGCGCATGGAACTCCGGCACCGCCGACAACCTTGCAGGCGGCGAAGAACTCTGGCAGGCCCTGACTGCCGGTGCTGTCTCCACCGCCAGCGCGGAGGACTGATGCCATGCGGTTTTATAACCGTTCCGGGCTATCGGTGAGACGGTTCACCTTCGACCGCCCGGAAATTCCCGAACTTCCAGCACCGATAAAAGAGCCCTTTGCTCCTCTGAAAGCCGCTGACCTCGACAACCCGTATTCCCGTTACTACGGCAAACCCCGTACCCGGGAAGAGCTGGTGAGGAATCGAACCAAAACCTGAGAAAAGCGTCCGGAATATCGCAGATGCGGCATTCCGGACGCTTTTCATCTGTTTTCATAATACTTTTATTTGTTTTACCACCCTTGCATTTGAAATTTTCTCCCCTTTGAAAGGGTCTGCGTGTTGTTGTTTATCCATCCGGGTTATGGTATACTAATCAGGTATCAGCCAACCACAACGTGAAAGGATGTGGAACCCATGAACGCTCTGGAAGAAGCCCGTGTCGAGATCGACGCGGTCGATGCACAGCTTGCCGCCCTGTTTGAACGGCGGATGGCTGCGGTACTCAGCGTTGCACAATACAAGCAGGCGAACGGCCTGCCCATCTTCGATGCCTCCCGGGAGGCTGCCGTGCTGGAAAAATCCGCCGCGCGGATCCAGAACCCCGTCCTGCGCCCCTATTATAAAGACCATGTTCAGCACATGATGGACATCGCCAAACAATACGAAGCCGAGGTATTGGGGCAGAACCGCGCCGCCTATCAGGGTGTTGAGGGTGCGTTCGCGCATATCGCGCTCAAAGCATTGTTCCCTCACGCCGAGGCTGTCAGCTACCCGACCTGGGACGAGGTCTTCAACGCCGTAGCGAACGGTGATGCCGCTCACGGTGTCGTACCGTTTGAGAACAGCCACGCCGGTGATGTCTCCGCTGTGTTGGATCTCTGCTACAACCACCCGGAGCTTTGGGTGGTGGACGTCTACGACCTGCCGATCTCCCAGAATCTGCTCGTTCTGCCCGGCACCCAGCTGAGCGAGATCAAGAGCGTTTACAGCCACCAGCAGGCCATCGCCCAGAGTGAGACGTTCCTGAAACAGTTCCAGCTCCCGGCGACTGCCATGCCAAACACTGCAATGGCCGCGAAATTTGTCGCTGAGAGCGGCGATAAGACCAAAGCCGCCATTGCCAGCGTCGAAACGGCGGCTCTGTACGGACTGGAAGTCCTTGTGCCGAACATCAACACCGACGGCGACAACACGACCCGTTTCATCGTCCTGAGCCGGGAAAAGCCCACGACCGGAAACCGGTTCTCTCTGCTGTTCACCGTGGACAACAAACCCGGAAAGCTGGGCGAGGTCATCCAGATGATCGGCGCGAGCGGCTTCAATATGGAATCCATCAAAAGCCGCCCAATGCCCCACGTTCCTTTTGAATATTATTTTTACGTTGAGCTGGTGGGTGACCCCACCCGTGACGAAACTGCCGCACTGCTGCATGAACTGGATCGGATCTGCCGCACGGTACGGCTGTTAGGAGTGTACACAAAATGAGTGAATTTATCGGAACCAAGCTCACCATGAATCTCGGTGAGCGGAGCTATGATATCATCCTGAAGCGCGGCGCACTGGAAAACCTCTACCAGTTCGCCCGGCTCGACCGCCGTGTTGCCGTCGTGACCGATACCGGCGTGCCGGCCGAGTATGCCCAGAAAGTCGCCGACCAGTGCCGTGACTCAAAGATCATCACGGTGCCGCAGGGTGAGGCCAGCAAGAGCTTCAAAACTCTTGAGACGGTTCTCCGCCAGATGCTCGATTTTAACATGGGCCGCGGCGATCTTGTCATCGCAGTCGGCGGCGGTGTCGTTGGCGACCTTGCCGGTTTTGCCGCTTCCATCTACATGCGCGGCATCGACTTCATCAACTGCCCGACTACCACCCTGTCCATGATCGACTCTTCCATCGGCGGCAAGACGGCTGTTGACCTCGGCGAGACCAAGAACATCGCAGGCTCCTTCTGGCAGCCGAAGCTTGTTATCGTCGACCCTGACACCCTGTCCACTCTGCCTCGCCGCCATTACATCAACGGTCTGGCCGAGGCGGTCAAGGCCAGCCTGCTGGCCGACCCGGAGCTTTTCGCCATCTTTGAGAATGGTGATGTGGATATCCAGATCGGTGAAATTATTTACCGCAGCCTGAAATTCAAGAAAAACATCGTCGAGCAGGACGAGACGGAACACGGAATGCGAAAAGCTCTGAACTTCGGCCACACCATCGGCCACGGCATCGAAGCCGTCAAGGGCATCAAGGGTCGCCGCACCGTCGGCCTGTTCCACGGCGAATGTGTTGCACTGGGTATGCTGCCGATGATCGAGTCGAAAGCATTGCAGAAGCGTGTCCGTGCCGTTTACCGCCGTCTGGGTCTGCCGACTCGTATCTCCTACGACAAGGAAAAGGTACTGGCCGAGATGCTCCATGACAAAAAGGCGCAGGGCAATCAGATCACCATCATCAAAGTTCCCGGTCTGGGCTGCTGGCGTGCTGAGACGATCCCCGTTGAGGGTCTGCGACCTCTGCTAGGCATGGAGGAGTAAGCTGGCATGAAAAACACCTTTGGCAGCTCTCTCGCCCTGACCATCTTCGGCGAGAGCCACGGCAAGGCCATCGGCGCAGTGCTGGACGGCATGGCCGCCGGTGTTCCGGTGGATGAAACGCTTCTTGCCGCCTGCATGGACAAACGCCGTGCGCGCGGCGACGGCCTGTCCACAGCCCGGGTCGAAGCAGACAATGTACAGTTCCTGTCCGGCGTCCTCAACGACCGCACGACCGGAACCTCCATCGCCCTGATGATCGAGAACCAGAACACGCGCAGCGGCGACTACGCCAAGACTGCCGACCTGCTCCGGCCCGGCCACGCCGACTATACAGCCTATGCCAAATATCACGGCTATCAGGATGCGCGCGGCGGCGGACACTTTTCCGGCCGCATCACGGCCGCACTGGTGGCTGGCGGCTCCATCGTTCTGGGTGCCTTGAACCGGGCAGGCATCGACATCTCGACCCATATCGCAAGGTGCGCCGGGATCTCCGATACGCCTTTTGCGCTGAACGACCCGGACACTCTCGCAGCACAGGCAGAATCTCTCCTGAACAAGGCAGAGGGCTTTGCCTTGCTGGACACTTCCGTAGAAGAGCCGATGAAAGCGGCCATCCGTGCCGCCGGTGCGGACGGTGACAGCGTGGGCGGCATCCTCGAGACGGCCATTCTCGGCCTACCTGCCGGTGTAGGTGAACCTTATTTTGACAGTGTGGAGAGCGTTCTTTCCCATGCGGCGTTCTCGATCCCTGCTGTGAAGGGCATCGAGTTCGGTACTGGTTTCGGCTTTGCTGACCTGCACGGCTCCGAAGCGAACGACTCCTTCCGGGTCGACCCGACCGGTCACATCGTCACCGAGACCAACCACAACGCCGGCATCAACGGCGGCATCTCGAACGGGATGCCGGTAGTCTTCCGCACCGCCGTCAAGCCGACGCCCAGCATTTACAAACAGCAGGACACCGTGGATTACATCGCTCATAAAAATGCCGAACTGTCCATTCAGGGTCGGCATGACCCCTGCATCGTGCCTCGTGCAGCCATCGTTCAGACCTGTGCTGCTGCCCTTGCCATCGGCGACCTGCTGACCCAGAAATACGGCATGGCATGGATGGAAGACCCCATCCATTTCCGGAAGGAGGAGAACTGAATGGAATACGGACTCATCGGCTCGAAACTCGGGCACTCCTACTCCAAGACCATCCATGAGATGCTCTGCGGCTATCACTATGACCTCTGCCCTCTCCCGACTGAGGAGGAAGCCCGGGCATTCCTGAAAAAGCGAGCGTTCAAGGCCATCAACGTGACCATCCCCTACAAAAAGCTCGTGATGGAATACTGTTCCTATATCGATCCTCGGGCGAAAGTCATCGGTGCCGTGAATACGGTCGTCAATAAAAACGGTCTGCTCTACGGCTACAATACCGACTATATGGGCTTTGCTCATCTGTGCGAGGCGCACGGCGTCGATTTTACCGGCAAGACCGTTCTCATCCTCGGCACCGGCGGCACCCACAACACCACTAGTGCCGTCGCCCGTGATAAAGGCGCGGCGAAAATCCTGACTGTCAGCCGCCATCCCGACCCGGAAAAGGGCGAACTTTCCTATGAGGAAGCCGTTCATTCTGGTGCGCAGATCGTTATCAACACCACTCCGGCAGGCATGTACCCGAATGTCGGCGTCTGCAACCTCGACGTTGCCGCCATGTCCGGTCTGGAAGCCGTTCTGGACGTCGTGTACAATCCTGATAAAACTGAACTCGTCCTCCGTGCTGAGGAAACCGGTGTTCCGGTGGCCGTCGGCGGTCTGGAAATGCTGGTAGCGCAGGCGGTCTATGCGGCGGAATACTTTCTCAGCCGAAAGTTCCCAGATGCACCGGCGGAAATTTCTCAGATCACCAACGCTCTCCGCCGGGATACCCTGAACATCGCCTTGATCGGGATGCCTTCTTCCGGCAAAACGACCGTTGGCCGGGCTCTGGCTAAAGAGCTGGGCAAGACCTTCATCGACCTTGATGAAGAGATCGTCAAAGCCAACAGCAAGAGCATCCCCGATATCTTCGCCGACGAGGGCGAAGACGGATTTCGCAAGAAAGAGACAGAGCAGGTCGAACGCTTCTCGAAAGAGGGGCACCAGCTGCTGTCCTGCGGCGGCGGTGTCATCAAACGGCCTGAAAACCTGCGTGCTTTACGGCAGAACGGCGTTATCCTCTTCCTTGACCGTCCGCTGGAATCGCTGGTGGTCGGCGGCGGACGTCCGCTCTCGTCCAGCACTGACGCACTCCGGACGATGGAGGCGGAACGCCGTCCGCTCTATCTTGCGGCGGCAGATGCCGTTGTTCCCAACAACAGCACTGTCACAGATGCAGTCGCCGCAGCAATGGAGGCTCTGGATGAAATTTTTAGTCATTAACGGCCCCAATCTCAATCTGACTCAGTTTTCGGAGCCGGGCATTGCCGGAACCATCGACTACAACGGCCTGCTGGATTACCTCGAAGCCTGCTGCAACCAGATGGAGATCGAAGTGGAATTTTTCCAGTCCAACCATGAGGGCGACATCATCGACGAGATCCAGTCTGCCGCTGGCCGTGCCGACGGCATTATCATCAATCCGGGCGGATACGCACATTACAGCGTTGCCATTCTGGACGCACTCCGCATCTGCGGCCTGCCGACCGTGGAAGTGATGCTCAACGAACCGAATGAGCGCGAACCGTTCCGCCAGACCGACATCGTATCCTTTGGCTGTCAGGGTCATTTTATCGGCGAGGGCATCAGCGGCTATCTGCACGCTGCGGCCTATCTCGCCCAGCTGCTCCGTCTGGACGGCAGCTCTCACGCGCACATCGTACAATAAGAAAAGAAGCGAACCAATTACAGAAGGGAAATATTATCATGATCATCTCCACCAAAAAAGGCACCCCGAAAGAAGAACTCGAGAAGATCGTCGACAAATTCGAGAAGCAGGGTCTGGACGTGACCCTCATCACCGGCAAAGATTACAACGTCTTTGGTCTGGTCGGTGACACGACCAAAATCGACGAGCGTGACGTTCTGGCAAATCCTTGGATCGACAACGTGACCCGTGTTTCTGCCCCCTACAAGCGTGCGAACCGCCTGTTCCACCCGGCAGATTCCGTCATCGACTGCGGCGGCGTCAAGATCGGCGGCAAGGAAAAGATTGCTGTCATGGCCGGCCCCTGCAGCATCGAGGGCGAAGAGCAGGCTCTGCGCATCGCTCAGGGCGTCAAGGCAGGCGGTGCGGCTCTGTTCCGCGGCGGTGCTTACAAGCCCCGTACTTCCCCCTATTCCTTCCAGGGTCTTGAGACCGAGGGCATCCTCGATATGGTAAAGGCTCGTGAGGCCACCGGCCTGCCCATCGTCTCCGAACTGATGAGCGAAGACCGCATCCCCGAGTTCGAGGAGTACGTTGATGTCGTTCAGATCGGCGCACGCAACATGCAGAACTTCCAGCTGCTGAAGGCAGTCGGCAAGATGCACAAGCCCGTCCTGCTCAAGCGCGGTCTCTGCAACACCATCGAGGAGTGGATCATGAGTGCCGAATACATCATGGCAGGCGGCAACGAGCAGGTCATCCTCTGCGAGCGCGGCATTCGCACCTTTGAGAAATATACTCGCAACACCCTCGACCTCTCCGCGGTCCCTCTCATCCACGAGAAGACCCACCTGCCTGTCATCGTTGACCCCAGCCACGCCACCGGCAAGGCAAACCTCGTTGAGCCGATGATGATCGCCGCAGTCGCCGCCGGTGCAGACGGTCTGGAAGTCGAAGTCCACTATGACCCCCGTCACGCATGGAGCGACGGCGCACAGTGCCTGACCCCGGATGCTTTCGCGCAGGCGATGGCAAAGTGCCGTCAGGTCGCTTGGGCGATTGGCCGGGAGATGTAATAGCCCTCTCAGTCTCGCTTTGCTCGCCAGCTCTCCCAAAGGGAGAGCCTTTGGCAAGCCGGACAATTTTAATCATATCGCCTTCGGCTCCTGCACGCACTGCGCCTTGTGTCCGAGGGCAGAAAGTTCTATTATGCAAGTAACGATTTCTTCTACTGCTGATTTAAACGGCACTGTCACTGCGCCACCGAGCAAGAGCATGGCGCATCGGGCTGCCCTCTGTGCGGCTCTTGCAAAAGGCGTTTCCCATATCGAAAATCTCGAGTTCAGCAAGGACATCTCGGCGACCCTTTCCGCCGCCGGACAGCTCTGCGCTATCGTTGAAACAGGCGCGGACAACGCTGTTATCAAAGGGCTGGGCGTGTTCCGGCCCGTCACAGAGCCGGTGGACTGCTGCGAGAGCGGCAGCACCCTGCGTTTTCTCATTCCGCTGGCAAGTATCACCGGACAAGCTGTCACTTTCGTTGGTCATGGCCGGCTGATGGAGCGTCCGCAGTCGGTCTATAAGACCCTCTACCGGGAACAGAATCTCCGGTTCGAGCAGACGGATTCTAACCTGACCGTCGAGGGCGCACTCAAACCCGGCGATTTCACGCTGGCCGGCAACGTTTCCAGCCAGTTCATCAGCGGCCTGCTCTTCGCTCTGCCACTTCTGCCCGGCAACAGCACCCTGCATCTTCTGCCGCCGGTCGAGAGCCGGAGCTACATCGAGATGACCCGGAGCGTCCAGAAGACCTTTGGCGTCGAGAGTCGCTGGTCGGATGACGTCACCCTCTTTATTCCCGGCAATCAGAGCTATTCTGCCTGCGATTATACCGTTGAGGGAGATTACAGTCAGGCGGCATTTCTGGCCGTTCTGGGAGCCGTCTGCGGCGGTGTGACCATCTCCGGCCTTGCTGCTGAGACGCTGCAGGGCGACGCCGTCATCCTCGATATCCTTCGCCGGTGCGGCGCAAAATTCCGTAATACCGAAAAGGGCATCGTGTTTGAAAAAGCACCGCTCCACGGCATCGACATCGATCTTGCCGACTGCCCCGACCTCGGCCCCGTCCTGATGGTTCTCGGTCTGCTCTGCGAGGGGCAGACCGTCATCCGGAATGCCGAACGTCTCCGCATCAAGGAGAGTGACCGCATCGCCGCAATGGAGTCCGAACTGCATGCCTGCGGCGGCATCCTTTCAAGCGAAGGCGGCGCCATCACCATCGAGGGCTGCGCCGACAAGCTGCACGAGCCTGCCGCGCCGCTCTCCGGCCACAACGACCACCGGGTCGTCATGAGCCTGACCGTGCTTGCCCTGTCCGCCGGGCTGCGGCTGAGCATCGACGGTGCCGAGGCCATCGAAAAGAGCTGGCCCCATTTCTTTGAAGCCATCAAACCTTTGGGCGTGGAGGTAGACTATGCTGGATAAATCCAAACGTTATCTCGTTGTTGGTCTGGGTCTGCTGGGCGGCAAATATGCGCTGGAACTCTCAAAAACCGGTTTTCTTGTGGACGGCATCAACCGCAGCGAAGGGCATCTGCAATACGCCCTCGACCACGGCTACATCCGCAGCGGCAAGACCCATGATTTTGAGGACTTGGTGAGTCAGGCCGACCACATCATCTTCGGCCTGTATCCCACCGCCCTCATCGAGTGGTTCAAGACCTACGGCCATCTCATCAAACCCGGCTGCATCTTCACCGATGTTTCAGGCGTCAAGACCGGCCTTGTGGAGCCGATACAGAGCATGTGTCCGGAAGGAGTCGAGTTCATCGCCAGCCACCCGATGGCAGGCCGTGAGACTTCCAGCGTCGAACACGCCGCCGAGGTGAATTTTGCGCCTGCGAACTTCATCATCACCCCGACTGAGAAGAACACACCGGAAGCCATCGAGTGGGCGAAAGAACTGGCCGAAGTGCTGGGCTTCAAACACATCTGCACCTTGACCGTGCAGGAGCATGACAGGATGATCGGCTATGTCAGCCAGCTCTGCCATGCTATCGCCGTCAGCCTGATGTGCGCCAATGACAACACTTCACTCTGCGAGTACACTGGCGACTCCTTCCGCGATCTGACTCGCATCGCACGCATCAACGACAAAATGTGGGCAGAATTGTTCCTCTGGAACAAAGAGAACCTGATCTCGGAGATCGACCAGTTCGATGCCGCTCTGGATACTCTGCGGAACGCGCTCGTTGCCGACGACCGTGACAAGCTGGAAGAGATGTTCCGTCTCTCGACCCAGCGGCGCGCCGCATTCGACAAGAAACTGCCGTGACCTTTTCCGTCTGTCCGATTTTGATAAACGATGAGGTGTCTTATGCCGAAACAGGAAGGACAGAAGTCCAAGCTTTTAGCTCTGCTGCGGATCTTTGAGCAGCAGACCGACGAAAATCACTTGCTGAATGTTCCGCAGCTGGTGCAATTGCTGGAACAGCAGGGCATTCTGTGCGAGCGCAAGAGCGTGTACAGCGACATCGAAGCCCTGAACAATCTGGGCTACGACATCCAGCTGCGGCGCGGACGAAACGGCGGTTACTGGATGGCAAGCCGGACTTTCGATCTCGCTGAGCTGAAACTTCTGGTTGACGCCGTTCAGTCCAGCCGGGTCATCTCGAAATCCACCAGCGACAAACTCATCTCCAAGCTGGAAGGGCTGACTTCTCATTATGAAGGCGGCCAGCTCCAGCGTCAGGTCTACGTCGACGGACGCCCCAAAAGCACCGTCCGCACTCTGCCCTATGCAGTCGATGCTCTGTTCACTGCGATCAACTCGGGCCGGATGGTGCAGTTCCACTACAAAAAGAAGGGTCACCCCGACCTGCGCACCATCAGCCCGTGGCAGATGGCGTGGGAGAACGGCTGCTATTACCTTATCGCCTATCAGGACGAAAAGGAGCCTTTTGGCATCCGGCATTACCGGGTCGACCGGATGGCCGGCGTAAAGGTTCTTGACGAACCACGCCGGGGCGGAGAGCAGTTTGCGAATCTCGACCTGCCGACCTACCTGAAAAAGCGTTTCAACATGTTCGGCGGCCCGGAACACCGGGTGACTTTGCGCTGCACTGCCGACCTCGAACAGGCCATGCGGGAGCGGTTCGGCTCCACGCCCATCTTCCTGACCGAGGAGAGCGGCGAGCATTTCCATTTCGATGTTCCCATCTGTGTCAGCGACCAATTTTATGGCTGGGTCTGCGGTTTCGGCGGCAAAGTTGAAGTCACTGCACCTGCCGAAGTCCGTGATGACCTCCGGGAAACAACCCAGAGGATCAGTGAAGCACATCAAGCTTTGTAAAATCTAAAAAGGACTCTGCACAGCATCCAAGCCTGATATGTACCCAGTTTTCTGGACACTGGCTCAAAATTGAATAATTATGTTTCCA
>CAVBWT010000021.1:0-50157 GCA_963599235.1 Lawsonibacter asaccharolyticus
CTCGGTTTCGAGGTGCTCTCTTTTTAGGCTTGACGGGGGCTTATTGACCGCTTACTATTTTTCTAAAATTAAAGCAAGTGCAACACTTTTTCTCAAAAACCAAAAATTTTTGATGGAGATGTGATGCACTTGCTTTTTGTATTGTTCGATTTTACGATTGTTTTTCGCTTTGCTTAGGACGACTATGTTGCATCATTTTGCAACAACCCCTTTTTAACTTCTACTTACCTCTAATGCTTTGGTTCTAGCTTCTGGACTTACACTTACAAGTATATCATACGCCTGAAGAACATCATCAATTGCCCACCGAATGTTGGTTTCCAGCTGATATTCAGAACGTTTTACTACATCATTGCCAAAGAATTTCTCCGTTCCTCCCCAAAATGTAATAGTTACTTTATTTGCTTCAACCATACTCTTTAAAGAAGAAATTTCCTCTTTTGTGGCCTTTTTTCTCACAGTTTCATAATACTTCGATGTATGATTATACTCAACGGGTTTCACCATCATTCCCAAGTACGTAAAATCTTTTTCATCAAGTATTGTTTTCTTCCCATCCATATCAATTGTAATTTTATTTATCTGTATATATTTGTCCGCCATACTAATATAGTCAACAACCATTTCTGGTTGTTCTTGACCTTCATATAAATAAACGATCGGCATAATGCAGCTTTCTCCTCGGTCGATAGACTGAAAAAACACTGGTGCCGTAATCACATACGTATTCTGGACCTCATCATATTTTATATATAGTCTCCACAAGGCATCTTCAAGTCCTAAGACTTGTTGAGCCTCTTCCAATACATTAAAATTTGAAACCTTAGCTTTTTCAACTTCCGTAAGACTATTATATGCCTCCACCGCTCGAACAACGGCCTCTCTATTTTCTTGTGTTACAGTTCCAATTTGTGAAATCAATTTTTCGGTCTCTAAAGCAGACGAACCTACCGCTATAGCTCTCACCGGAGCAACCAGCAGGCAAATCATTGTCATCAATGCCACAATTTGTTTTTTCATAATTCCTCTTTTCTGCAACAAAGTAAAAGTATTTATATTTTTATTATACTATGTTTTATCACTTTGTAAAGGAAACATTTTTTCTGTACCAAAGGAAATACCCCGAAGATTTTCAGTCTTCAGGGTATTTCTAACAAATTCAGTGAATCGAGGTTCTTACCAATGCACGCTTGAGGCGTGCCTGTGCCAGCTCATAGTCACGGCGGTCAAGGTTTTTCTGTGCGAGAATTTCTTCCGCACGCTTCTTCGACGCCTCTGCTCGAGCCTGGTCGATATCCTCGGCCCATTCCCATGTGGTCGCCACCAGACGGACTTCACCATCCAGCACGCTGAGCATACCGCCCATGCAGGCTGCACGGCGGCGGTTGCCGTCCGCATCCACGAGATGCGCCTCGCCCATACCCAGCGCAGTGCAGTAATCACCGTGCTTGGCAAGGATGGCAAGGTCACCGTCGATGGCACGGCAGACCACTCGCTCGGCCTGCCCATCAAAGGCACAGCCGTCCGGCGTTACCACCGTCAGATGAAAGGTCGTCATGGTTTACCCCTTCTTCGCCTTGGCGAATACATCGTCGATGGTGCCTGCGAACAGGAACGCGCTCTCGGGCAGGTCGTCGCACTCGCCGTTCAGGATCATCTTGAAACCGCGCAGGGTCTCCTTCAGCGGCACATACTGGCCGGGCATACCGGTGAACTGTTCTGCAACATGGAAGCTCTGCGACAGGAAACGCTGCACCTTACGAGCGCGGCTGACCGTGCGCTTATCTTCCTCGCTCAGCTCGTCCATACCCATGATGGCGATGATATCCTGCAGCTCCTTATAACGCTGCAGCACCTTCTGGACGGCACGAGCAATTTCGTAATGCTCCTGACCCACGACTTCCGGACTGAGGATACGGCTGGTCGAATCCAACGGGTCGACAGCCGGGTAGATGCCCTGCGATGCAATATCACGGCTCAGAACGGTGGTCGCATCCAGATGAGTGAAGGTGGTTGCCGGAGCCGGGTCGGTCAGGTCATCCGCAGGAACGTAGACGGCCTGAACCGAGGTGATGGAACCCTTCCGGGTCGAAGTGATACGCTCCTGCAACGCACCCATTTCGGTCGCCAGCGTAGGCTGATAACCGACGGCGGAGGGCATACGACCCAGCAGAGCCGAGACCTCGGAACCTGCCTGCGTGAAGCGGAAGATGTTGTCGATGAAGAGCAGAACATCCTGATTCTTGACATCACGGAAATACTCCGCCATCGTCAGACCGGACAGAGCCACTCGCATACGGGCTCCCGGCGGCTCGTTCATCTGGCCGTAGACCAGAGCAGTCTTGTTGATAACACCGCTCTCGGTCATTTCGCCGTACAAGTCGTTACCCTCACGGGTACGCTCGCCGACACCGGTAAAAACGGAATAACCGTTATGCTCGGTGGCGATGTTGTAAATCAGTTCCTGGATCAAAACGGTCTTGCCAACGCCTGCACCGCCGAACAGACCAATTTTACCGCCCTTTGCGTAGGGGCAGATCAGGTCAACGACCTTGATGCCGGTCTCGAGAATTTCGGTGGTGGACTGCTGCTCCTCATAGCTGGGAGCAGGACGGTGAATGGGCCAGTAGGCATCCGGGGTCGGTGCCGGTTTGTTATCGACCGGCTCACCCAGCAGGTTGAAGACACGGCCCAGACACTGGTCGCCGACCGGAACCTTGATGGCTTCACCGGTGTCCACTGCGTCGGTGCCGCGCACCAGACCATCGGTGCTGCTCATGGCAATGCAGCGTGCTACATTGTCGCCGGTCAGCTGAGCGACCTCGACGACCAGCTTCTGGCCGTGGTTGTCGATTTCAATGGCGTTGAGCAGCTCCGGCAGTTCGCCATCCTTGAACTGGATGTCCAACACCGGGCCGATGACCTGGATCACCTTGCCGATATGTTTTTCGGACATAGGCTACAACTCCTTTTTTCAAATAAACCTCTCTGCTCAAGCTCCCCTGTCAGGGGAGCTGTCGAGCAACTGCGAGACTGAGAGGTTGTTAAATCTCCGCGCCTGCCACGATCTCGGTAATTTCCTGCGTGATTGCAGCCTGACGGGCACGGTTGTAATACAGATTCAGATGGTCGATCATCTCACCGGCGTTCTTGGTGGCGGCGTCCATTGCGGTACGGCGAGCGGCCAGCTCACTGGCAACGCTCTCGCAGACCGCACCATAGACGATACCAGCCACATACTCCGGGATGATGGCCTTGAACACTTCCTCGCTGCTGGGCTTGTACAAGATCTGACTGCGGCGAGCCTCGGCTTTCTGCTCCTCGGTCGGTTCAATGGACAGTGGCAGAACCTCCATCGTGGTGGCGGTCTGGGTCATCATGGAGTCGAACCGGGTATAGCAGATCTTTACAGCGTCGTAGTCACCTTTCAGGAAACCTGCGGTGATCTGCCGTGACAGCTGGAAGCACTCGCCCACCGAGATGTCCGCCGCCATCAGGATCTCCTCCGTAAAGAGGTCAGCCTCATGATGGAGAAAATACTCAGCCGAACGCTTGCCGATGGGCAGCACCGTGACCGAGCCGGACTGTGCGTCCGCCTGTTTGAAGACGTTCGCATTGTAGCCGCCGGCCAGTCCGCGGTCGCCTGCAATGACGATGAGCAGGGTCTTTTTGATCTCGGAACGCCGGAGATACGGGTTCCGGGCGCGAGGGTCTGCCGCTGCGATCTTCATCAGCGATTCGTGCAGGGTCTCAAAATAGGGGCGGCTGTGTTCAACACGCTCCTTGGCACGCCGCATCTTGGAGGACGCCACCAGCTCCATGGCTTTGGTGATCTGCATGGTACTTTCTACGCTTTTGATGCGCAGCTTGATGTCCTTCATAGAACCTGCCATGCGTTACACGCCTCCTTCCTGTCAGTGTGCCTTGAGAAAGCTCTCGGTATAGGCGGACAGGACACTCTTGAGAGCTTCTTCAGTATCCTTGTCCAGATTTCCGGTGGTGCGGATGGTATCCATCACAGCTGCACCCTCGGCATTGTTATCGAGGTATTCATACAGCCCCTTCTCGTACTCGGCAACATCGCTGACCTTGACTTTCACGAGGTAATCGTGGATGGTGGCATACAGGATAGCGACCTGCTTCTCGACCGGGACGGGAGCCGAACGGTTCTGCTTCAGCACCTCGACGATGCGCTCGCCCTGTGCCAGACGCGCCTTGGTATCGGCGTCAAGGTCAGAGCCGAACTGTGCGAAGGACTGCAGCTCACGGTACTGGGAGTAGATCAGTTTCAGAGTACCGGCGACCTTCTTCATGGCCTTGATTTGGGCGTTGCCGCCGACACGGGAGACCGAGATACCGGGGTTGACCGCCGGCATAACGCCCGAGTGGAACAGCTCCGTTTCCAGAAAGATCTGACCGTCGGTGATAGAAATGACGTTGGTCGGGATATAGGCCGAAACATCGCCTGCCTGCGTCTCGATGATGGGCAGAGCGGTCAGACTGCCGCCGCCCAGCTCTTTGGACAGCTTTGCGGCACGTTCCAGCAGACGGGAATGCAGATAGAAAACGTCGCCGGGGTATGCTTCACGTCCCGGAGGACGGCGGATCAGCAGCGATAGCGCACGGTAAGCGACAGCGTGCTTGGACAGGTCATCGTAGATGATCAGGACATGCTTGCCCTTATACATGAAGTACTCGCCCATTGCACAGCCGGAATACGGTGCAATATACTGCAAAGGCGACAGCTCGGATGCCGTCGCAGAGACGACGATGGTGTAATCCATCGCACCGGCCTCGGTCAGGCTCTGAACGAGGTTCGCAACGGTAGAACGCTTCTGACCGATAGCAACATAGATGCAGATGACATCTTTGCCCTTCTGGTTGATGATGGTATCAGCGGCGATGGTCGTTTTACCGGTCTGACGGTCGCCGATGATCAGCTCACGCTGTCCACGGCCAATGGGGATCATGGAGTCGATGGCCTTGATACCAGTCTGAAGCGGCTCCTTGACGGGCTGACGCTCGATGATGCCGGGAGCCCGGCTCTCGATGGCACGGAACTCGGTCGTCTCGATAGGGCCTGCACCGTCGATGGGCTGACCCAGTGCATTAACGACACGGCCGATTATCGCTTCACCGACCGGAACGGACACGACCTTGCCGGTGCGCTTGACAGTGCTGCCTTCCTTGATACCGACATCGGAACCCAGCAGAACGATAGAAACGGTGTTCTCCTCGAGGTTCTGCGCCATGCCGTATTCGCCGTTATCAAACTGAAGCAGCTCACCAGCCATGCACTTTTCCAGACCGCTGGCACGGGCGATGCCGTCGCCGACCATGATGACCGTGCCGACTTCGCTCTGTTCGATCACGTTCTCATAGTGCTTGATCTGCGCACGGATGATCTTTGAGATCTCTTCAGGTTTCAGTTGCATTGTTGTGTCTTCACCACTCAATTCTATTTTCTATTTCAGTTCGGGTGGAATAGCCCTCTCAGGCACTTCGTGCCAGCTCTCCCAGAGGGAGAGCCCTTGGCAAAAAGGGTGACTAAAATTCTCATACGCCAAGTTTCATCAATTGCTTTTTACAGAGTAGCTGCAGCGATATTCTTGCGGAGATTTGCGAGGCGGTTCTGGACAGTGCCGTCCAGTTCGGTACCCTCGATATCCAGACGGATTCCGCCCAGAACAGAGGGGTCGACTTTCGTTTTCAGGTCGATCTTCTTACCGGTCACAGCCTCAAGTTTCTCGTGCAGGCGAGCAGTCTGCTCCTTTGTCATGGCAACTGCGGAAATGGCTGTTGCCTCAAGGATGCCATGCGCTGCATTATACCGGACACGGTAGGCCCGGGCACAGCCGCTCAGCTCACGCAGATAGCTCTTTTCGCAGAGGATCTTCAGGAAGTTGAGCAGATACAGATGAATCTCATCCCGAAACGCCTTGTCCAGCAGGGCGCAGCGTTCCTTTTTCGGGATGCTGGGGATGCTCAGCAGATGCAGATATTCCGGATTCTCCTTCAATTTCGCCGTGACACTGTCCAGCTCCTCTAAGATCCGTGTTTCCAGCCCTTCCTCTGCCGCCAGATCGTACAGGCTTCCGCCGTACATCTTTGCGATCTCGGTCATGATGCTTCACCCACGTTCTTGATGAATTCGTCGATCAGATCCTGATGGTCTTTTTCTTTGATCTCACGCTCGACCACCTTGGAGGCGATCTCCATCGCCATACCGCCGATCTCGTCCTTGACCTCGTTGACAGCTTTCTTGCGCTCCTGCGCAATGTCGGCTTCTGCCTTCTGCTTGAGGGCAGCGGCCTGCGCACGAGCCTCGCCCAGCAGTTCCTCGCCGCGAGCGGTTGCCGTCTTCTGAGCAGCGGCGACGATCTGGTTCGCTTCGGCACGGGCATTCTGCAGATTCTGCTCATACTCCGCCTTCATCGCCTCCGCCTCGGTGCGGAGCTTCTCCGCATTTACGATCTGGCTGTCGGCCTTGGCCTTGCGCTCAGCGATCACCTTTTTGACCGGGTTCAGCAGCAGCTTTTTAAAGATGAACAGCTGGATCATCAGGTTGCAGATCTGGGCGATGAACGTCCAGCCATCCAGCGTGATCAACGCCTGATAAAGTTGCATAAGCGTCTCCCTTCTTTCGTGTTCTTCAACTCAGAAGGCGGCTCAGCCCAGATAGTTCATGAACATGCCGGGAGCGAGGAAAATCAGCAGCAGACCGGTAACGAAACCGTAAATACCGGTGGTCTCAGACAATGCAACGCCCAGGATCAGGGTACTGGTAACGTCGCTCTTGCACTCAGGCTGACGGCCAACGGCTTCACAGGCAGCAGCGGCAGCGTTGCCTTCGCCGATACCAGGGCCGATACCTGCAATCAGTGCAAGACCTGCGCCGATGCCGCAGCCAGCCAGAGCGATACCACGAGCAAGAAGTTGAAAGTCAGTCATTTTAGTTGTCCTCCTAAAAATTAGTCGTTTTGGGGGATGCCGGAACAGAGCAGGTCACTCTTCACCGGCAGCGCGTTTGATGAAGATGGTCGTCAGGGTACAGAAAATGAAAGCCTGAATGCAGCCGCCGAACCAGTCAAAGTACAAGCCGGTAAAGGCCGGGATACCGATCTGGAACAGCTGGAGCTGGCTCAGGAAGCCGGGCAGCCAGCCGAAGACGACATGGCTGAGGCTCGCCAACGCCCAGTACAGCAAAGTGGAGATAACTGTACCGGACAGGATGTTGCCGAAGTGACGGAACGCCATACTGACCGGGGTGGAGATCTCCGACAGCACATTGATAGGTGCCATCAGGAAGATGGGGTCGAGCAAGCCCTTCAGATAAGAAAGGATGCCGTTGGTGGTGATCTTGTAATACATAATGATGACAAAGACCACAATGGCCCACGCCGCCTCGGTGTTCAGATCCGCCGTCGGGCTCCACAGACCGATGACACTGATGAGGTTGCACCCGATGCTCAGGGCGAAGATGGCTCCGACCAGTGGGATATACTTGTCGAAGTGATAGCCCATATTCTCATGAACGAACTGGTCGAGCCGCTCGACGATGAACTCGGCTGCGGCCTGCCGCTTGGAGACATTTTCCAGTTTGAGGTCATGTCCCAGCCAGAAGGCCAGACCCGAAAGCAGTGCCATCACGATCCAGGTACTCACCAGCGTCTGGGTGATCTTAAAATCGCTCAGCACCGGGATGTTGGTATGGATGGTATACAGGATCTTTGCGCCGTTCAGTTCCATTTGTTATGTTTCACCCCCTTTGGTTCCGGAGTCTTCCTCCTGCGCTGCAATCGGGGCTGCGGCGTCTTCCACTGAGACTTCCGCCTGCTCCGGTTTCGGCGTCAGGGGTTTGTACTTTCCGGTTATTTGCAGGTAATAAATGGTGATACGAGGGAAAAACAGCGGCAGGACACTGGCAAACGGCTGGAAGCAGGGCGCGGCGATCGCCACGATCACCCAGACCGCCTGCATCAGCATCCGCGCGTTGTGGGAAAGCTGTAATTTGGCTTTGCGGCGTTTTTCGTCCTGCTCGTCGATGATCTTCTGAACAAGAAGGCAGATGCCTGCAAAGTTTGCGATGGCGACGGCTGCACCGAGGATGCTGCCCAGAATGACCGTGGAATCGAACCGAACCCAGCCCACCAGATGCAATGCGGCAAAGATCACCCACATGGCCGCCGTACAGATGGCGGTTCCGCAGGAGATGCGAGTCAGTTCCTTCTTGGATTCCGGCTGCAATTTCATAAGCAAACCTCCCGAAAATTATTGATGCGTATTGAACCCGACACGATGGTTTTTGTCCGTTTTGGCCCGATTCAAACGTTCTTTGGCAAAGACCCAGAAATTCTGTGCGCCGGAGGCCAGCCCCAGCCCGATGGCCGGGAGATAGACCCACATCGGCCAGTTCCAGTGGTTGACCGCCCACCAGCACCCCAGCAGACAAAGCACCAGCGGCAGCAGCATGTTCAGACCCAACTGAGTTAGCCAGACGATGTCTTCCAGCACTTTGTACATCCCCTTCACGACTGCTGCCCCCTTCTGCCTGCGGCAAAGAATTTTTCCGGTTAAAAATCTTATACGTCCATTATAATCATTTTTAATTCAAAACACAATGAAACGCAACAATTTTTTCACCAAAATATAGCGAATGTTAACAGTTTGTTAAAACTTACCAAATAACTGTCCGTACCAGACGCACCTTGTATTCCTGTGAGGACATCATCTCTATCATATTGCCAAAAATTCCGTTTTATCCTTGTGCAAAAAGACGGGCACAGAAAAGCCGCCCGGCTTTTTCGACCGGACGGCGTTTCTGAGGAAGCCGATTCAATTCAGAGAGAAATCACCAGAGGTTTGCAGTCTCGTTGTAAAGACCTTCGTAGCTCTTTGCGGAGACATCCCAGCCGAAGTCGCACTCCATGACGTGCTTGACGAGATTGTCCCAGTTTTTCTTATTGTTGTAAGCATCCTGTGCGCGGCAGCATGCGTCGTACAGTTCGTGGGAGCTGAAACCAGCGAAGGTAAAGCCGTTGCCGTCGCCCATCGTGGAGTCATGGATGGAGTCACGCAGACCGCCCGTCTCACGGATGATGGGAGGCGTACCGTAACGGCAGGCGACCATCTGTGCCAGACCACAGGGTTCGCTCTTGGAGGGCATGATGAAGGAATCTGCGCCAGCGTAGATCTGCTGAGACAGAGCCGGCTCGAAGCCGATATAAGTACCGACGCGACCCGGGTGACGAGCTGCCAAGTCAGAGAAGAAGCTCTCATACTGGTTCTCGCCGCTGCCGAGGATGACCAGCTCGATACCACGGTCGACCAGACCATCGGCGACGCTCTGAACGAGGTCAAAGCCCTTCATGCCGACCATACGGCTGACCATGCCGAAGACAGGGCTGCCGTCCTGATCCAGACCGAAACGCTCCTGCAGAGCTTTCTTGCAGGCTGCCTTACCCTCTTCAAAGTTCTCAACACTGTAATTGAACGCAATGTTGGGGTCGGTCGCCGGGTTGTTGGCATCCACATCGATACCATTCAGGATACCGCACAGCTTATACTGCTTCTCACGCAGCAGAGCATCCAGACCATAGCTGAACCACGGATCCAAAATTTCCTGTGCGTAGGTCGGGCTGACGGTCGTGATCTTGTCTGCCGTCTCGATGGCACCCTTCATAAAGTTTGCGCAGCCGTCATATTCGAGGATGTGCTGGTCGCGATGGCCGATGCCGCAGGTATCCTCCAAAATGTCGGTGCCGTACTTGCCCTGATAGGCGATGTTGTGGATGGTGAAGATGGTCTTGATGCGGTTGAACTTATCGAGGTGGCGATAGTACAGGTTCAGATAGACGGGAACCAGCGCAGTCTGCCAGTCATTGCAGTTGATAATGTCGGGCGTGAAGTCAATGTAGAACAGCGTCTCCAGAATAGCACGGGAGAAGAAAGCAAAACGCTCACCGTCATCATAGAAGCCGTACAGACCACGACGCTTGAAGTAATACTCGTTGTCGAGGAAGTAATAGGTGACGCCGTTGACCTCAGCCTTGAATAGACCGCAGTACTGGCTGCGCCAGCCGACCGGGACGGAGTAGTTGGTAACATATTCCAGCTTATCCCGGAACTTCAGGTCACCGTACAGCGGCATGATAACACGGGCATCCACGCCGTCTTTTACCAGGGCTTTCGGCAGAGAGCCTGCCACGTCTGCCAGACCGCCGGATTTCGCAAAGGGAGTCGCTTCCGAAGCAGCATACAGGATTTTCATGGGATCGCTCCTTTCTAAAAGAAAAACACAGAAAGAGCAGGCGGAGGCACAAAATGCCTCCGCCCCTCTTTAAGAGGGGCTACCGGGGAGGGAGCCGCCCCTGTGAATAAATCAGAGAATAAAGCCGGTTCAGACCGTGTGGTTCTTCTGAACGTAGACCGGGAAGCTCTCGGTGCCGGACAGCTTCTTGCCTGCGGTGATCCGAACATTCTTATCAGTCACAACGCAATCCAGCTGAGCGTCTGCTTCCACAACGGTATCCTGCATCAGGACGCAGTTCTTGACGACAGCACCCTTCTTGACCTTGACGCCGCGGAACAGGACACAGTTCTCGACCGTACCCTCGATGATGCAGCCATCGGCCAGCAGAGACTTGCTGACATTGGAGCCAGCAACATAACGGGTCGGGTTATCGTCACGGATCTTGGTATAAATGGGGCTCTTCTTGGGGAACAGAGCGTCCAGATTCTTCTCGTCGATCAGCTTCAGGTTCTCGTCGAAATAGCTCTTCATGTCGCAGACATGAGCCACATAACCCTTGTACTCGACAGCATGGACATTCAGGATGTTGACATTGTGTGCCAGAATATCACGCTCGAAGTAAATCAGACCGCGAGCGGTCGCATCCTTCACCAGCTTGATGAGGGTCTCGCGCTCGAGGACATAGATGTTCAGGTCGAGGTTCTGGATGCCGGGGCGGTAATCGTTGAACAGCAGCTCGGTCACACGACCGTCCTCGTCGACGGTCAGGGTATAGTTGTCGTTCTTGAGTCCTTCGGGGATCTCGGTCTTCTGATATGCGATGGTGACATCTGCGCCGCTTGCCTGATGTGCTGCCAGCAGAGCGTTGAAGTCGTAGTTGATGGCGATGTTTGCATCGCTCATGACAACATAACGCTCCTTCTGATGCTCGAGGAAGCTCAGGATAGAGCCGAGAGCCTCGACACGACCGGAGTAGATGCGGACACCCTTCTCAGCGAAAGGAGGAACGATGTTCAGGCCGCCGTGACGACGTGCCATATCCCATTCACGACCGGTGCCCAGATGGTCCATCAGAGAGTGGTAATTCTTGCGCACCACGATGGAAACATTGGAGATGCCGCAGTTTGCCATGCTGGACAGCATGAAATCGACCATGCGGTAACGGCCTGCAAACGGGATCGAAGCCATCGCACGCTCGGTGACAAGCTCCGGTACGGTATTATCATAGCTGTTGGGGAAAATGATACCCAACGCATTGTTGTTCTGGCTCAGCATACTTCCTCGCCCTCCTTGACGGAATCAAATACTTTGGCACCCTCTTTGACGGTAGCACCTGCGCCGATGGTCAAACCAGTACCCACATGAGCAATGGAGCCGTCGCCGCCCACCGTTGCGCCTGCACCGATCGTGACATCCTCAGCCAGAATGCAGCGTTTGACGACTGCGCCAGCCTTGACAACGACGCCATCCATCAGGACAGCATCCTCAACGGTCGCACCCTCTTCGACCACGACACCTGCGCTCAGGACAGAGTGCTTGACATTGCCGTAGATCTTACAACCTTCGGTGACGAGGGAATCCTGAACGACCGCACGGGGGCCGATCTTCTGCGCAGGCAGGACCGGGTTGCGGCTGTAGATCTTCCACTTCTCGTCGAAGATGTCGATGCCGGAGTTCTCGGGGTCGAGGACTTCCATGTTTGCTTCCCACAGGCTGTCGATGGTACCGACATCACGCCAGTAGCCGGAGAAGTGGTAAGCGTACATCTTGCGGCCATCACGCAGCAGAGCCGGGATGATGTTCATACCAAAGTCGTTCTTGGAGTTGGGGTCTGCCTCGTCCTCTTCCAGATACTTCTTCAGGACATCCCAGTTAAAGATGTAAATGCCCATCGAAGCCAGATTGGATTTGGGTACCGGAGGCTTCTCCTGAAACTCGGTGATCTTGTCGTCCTCGTCAGCGACCATCAGGCCGAAGCGAGAAGCTTCCTTCCAGTCGACTTCCATGACAGCGACAGAGAACTCTGCGCCCTTCTCCTTGTGGAAGCGAAGGAAGTCTGCGTAATCCTGCTTGCAGATCTGGTCGCCGGACAGGATGATGACATACTCCGGGTCATAATTGTCGATGAAGCTGATATTCTGGTAGATCGCATTTGCGGTGCCCTTATACCAATCCGTACCCTTTGCCTGCTCATACGGGGGCAGAGTGTGAACGCCGCCATACAGACGGTCGAGATCCCAAGGCTGGCCATTGCCGATATACTCATTCAGCTTCTGGGGCTGATACTGAGTTGCGATACCGACGGTGTCAATGTTGGAGTTGACACAGTTGGACAGAGGGAAGTCCACAATGCGGTACTTACCGCCGAAGGACACTGCAGGTTTTGCCGTTTTCTGTGTCAGCGCGTACAAGCGCGAGCCACGTCCGCCGGCAAGGATCATTGCCACAATTTCTTTTGCCATAGCTTTATTCTCCCCTTTAAACATTTCCTGATTTGGGTGGAAATGGTTCAACAATGTTTGTTACAGGCTCACTCTTTCGGCTCCGTGGTCTTTTTGGCGCGGGGCTTGCGAGGGGTCTTAGCCGGAGTCTCCTCCGCTTTGGCCGGTTTCTCAGCCTTGGGTTTTGCGGTTCGTTTTGCAGGCGCTTTCTTAGGTTCTTCTGCCTTTTCAGTCTTCACCGTCTCGGCGGCTTTTTCCGCTGTTTCAGCCTTCGGTTTTGCAGCACGCTTCGCAGGAGCCTTTTTGGGCTTTTCTGCTTTTTCGGTCTTCTCGGCCTTTACAGGCTTTTCGACTTTTTCTGCCTTTGCCGTCTTGGCCGTAGTCTTCTTTCCCGTTGTCTTCTTCTCGGCTGCCTTATCGTCCGCAGTCTTTTTCGTCGTGCGCTTGGTCGGCACCTCGAAGTACAGGGTACTCATCGGCGGCAGAGTAATGGTAATGCTCTGCTCAAAGCCGTGGAGCGGCTTTTTCTTGGTACGGACAGACTTATTATGTGCGGTGCCAGAGCCGCCGAATTCGACGTCATCGCTGTTCAGCACCTCTTTGTAAGTACCGGAAACCGGTGCGCCAAGGGTATAGCCCTCACGCAGGACCGGGTTGAAGTTGCAGACGACCAGAACCTGCTTGCCTGCGACATCCTTGCGCAGGAAAGCGACGACGCTCTGCTGCGAGTCATCCGGGACGATCCACTGGAAGCCTTCCCAGCTGTAATCGATCTGCCAGAATGTCGGATGCTCTTTGTAGAACTTATTCAGGGTCTTGACATAATTCTGAAGCTCGGTGTGCTTCTCATAGCCCAGCAGCATCCAGTCCATCGGCTTTGCTTCATTCCACTCGGTGAATTGGCCGAATTCCTGACCCATGAAGAGCAGCTTCTTACCGGGATGTGCCATCATGTAGCCGAAGAAAGTGCGCAGGTTTGCGAACTTAGCTTCGTAATCGCCGGGCATCTTATTGATCAGGCTGCCCTTTCCGTGAACGACTTCGTCATGGCTGATGGGCAGAACAAAGTTCTCACTGAACGCATAGAAGAAACTGAAGGTGACCTTATTGTGGTTGCCGGCACGGAAGAGAGGGTCGGTCTTCATGTAGCTGAGCATGTCGTTCATCCAGCCCATGTTCCACTTGAAGTTGAAGCCCAGACCGCCGTCAGAGGCCGGTTTGGTTACCATCGGCCATGCGGTCGATTCCTCTGCGATCATATACTTGTGGGGATGACGGCCCAGAACGGTATTGTTCAGTTTGCGCAGGAACGCGACGGCCTCGAGGTTTTCCTTGCCGCCGTCCTTATTGGGCTCCCATTCGCCCTGTTTGCGGTTGTAGTCCAGATACAGCATCGAAGCCACAGCGTCAACACGCAGGCCGTCGATGTGGTACTGCTCCAGCCAGTAAAGTGCGCTGGAGATGAGGAAGCTCTGCACCTCGTTGCGGCCAAAGTCGAATACCATCGTACCCCACTCTTTGTGTTCGCCGCGTTTCGGATTCGGGTCCTCATAGCAGGGCTCGCCATCGAACATATACAGGCCGAACTGGTCTTTCGGGAAATGAGCCGGGACCCAGTCCATGATGACGCCGATGCCGGCGGCATGCAGCTTATCCACAAAAGCCATAAAATCCTTCGGGGTACCGTAGCGGCTGGTGGGTGCAAAATAGCCCGTGACCTGATAGCCCCAGCTTCCGTCGAAGGGATACTCCATGACCGGCAGCAGCTCGACATGGGTGTAGCCCATCTCAGTGATGTATGGGATCAGCTGGTCAGCCAGTTCGGAATAGTTGTGGGGCACATCGCCCTCCTTCATCTTCCAGCTGCCAGCGTGCATCTCATAGATGTTCATCGGGCCGTTGATGACGTCGGCCTTCTTCTGTGCTGCCTGCCATGCTTCGTCATGCCAGACAAAGCCGTTCAGGTCAAAGACCTTGCTGCCGTTGGACGGCCGTGTTTCTGCGTGGAACGCATAGGGGTCGGCCTTGAAGACCAGTTCCCCGGCACGGGTCGTGACACAGTATTTGTAAACATCGTATTCCTTCATACCCGGGATAAACAGCTCCCAGACCGAATCCCCGTCTACCTTGCGCATCGGGTGACTGCCCGGCTTCCAGCTATTGAAGTCGCCCACCACGCTGATGGCCGTGGCATGAGGAGCCCAAACGCGGAACACCACGCCCGTCTCTCCACCACGCTGCTCAATGTGTGCGCCAAAATAGCGGTATGCCTCGCAGTTGTTGCCCTGCTTGAACAGGTATACCGGAAGATCGGAAGGATTTCCGTTGATTTTTTCTTCAGTCGGTTTCATAAACAGCTCCTCCCCGTACAGACTGCGAGCAGTCTGTACCTTTTACTCTCTTATATTAAAGATTTTCTACGGATTTTTCAAGGCTTTTTCCGGAAAATGTACTATAAAGTTTTCGTCGATATTTTTCCGATATATACAACATACCCAATTTTTAACAAGAAAAATCGTGAATCCTGACAATTTCTTGTCAAAAAAGAAACATCCGCCCCTTTTTCGCCGCAATTGCGAAATCGGGAGCGGATGCTCTTTGCGTATTCTTTTCTCAGTTTTTACAGGGAACGGACGTTCAGCTCACAACGTAGACATTGACCTGAATGGCTCCATTCAGAACAGACTCCGCATAAGTCTCATAGAACAGGTCGACCAAGATCTGGCCATTCTGCAGGGCGATGCCGGTATCGGTCGCCAGAGCATAGCCGTAGACAAAGCTGCCGTCCGTAGAAGTGATATACAGCAGTGTGCCGTAGGGGATCACGCTGGGGTCAACAGCAACGGTGCCGTAGCCCAGACCCAGACCCGAAGAACCCTTACCGCTCTCGGCATAGTAGCCAGTCGCCTTGCCGGTCAGGACTTTCTTGTAAGAGCTGGGAGCGTTTGTGGTGCCGTCCGGACCTGTTAGCGGAGAGACCGGTGCGCCTGCGCCATAGGTCTTGATGACGCGGTCGGTCGGCTCAACAGTGGTCGTCACATCGACGACGGTGCTGTTTTCCAGTTCACCGTCCACATAGCGGTCACGGGTCGTGATAGTCTGCTGACCTTCCGAGCCGTGCTGCAGAGTAATCGCATGTTTCTTGTTGCGGAAGTAGAGACTGGTGTAAACATAGGATGTTTCATAGGGGATGGCCTGCGTTTCCACACGGTCATAGTAATCGACCCGGTGGACGATGATCTCCTCGCCCATCGAAATAGGCTGGTCGAGTGCAGGCTCGGTGTAGTCCTCGGCGTCCAGAGTGATTCCGGCACGCTCAAGGGCATCGGCTACGGTACCGTAGACCATCTTGACCGGATACTCTTTTCCGTCCGCCTGAATAGTAACGGAGAAGAGGCGGTCGATGTTCAGGGATGCAAGGCTGCCGCTGAACGCGGTGTAGTAGATCTTGTCCTGCTCTCCATCGGAGGCCGACAGATTTGCCGCACGGATCTTTCCGCCCTCAGCTATGAGGGAGGATGTGCGGATCGTGTTGGTGGAGTCAGTGACGTAAGTCAGCCGCAGATTTGCGGCGGTCACAGTCAGCGTGAACACAAGGCACACGACCATGACGCAGAACGCCAGCACACGGGGAGAGACTGCACGAGCGCAGTCAGACAACGCTTTTTTCAATTTGACGGAAGCGATACGAGACAACTCCTCTCTTTTTACAGTTTGGAATACGCGGCGGACATCTTCCACAGTCCGCTCTCTGCGCAGGTTTTCCTGCCTGCGCACAGGTGCCGTTCAGGACGGCTTTTCACTTCGTTCTGACAAAATTCAAACGCTGCAACGTCTGTTGGTTCGTTGAGCGGAGGTTATTTTAGCAGACGAAGGCCGATTTGTCAAATTTGAGGTAAATCGTTTGATATATTCTTGTCATAGTTTTTTGTTGATTTTGCACAGTGTTTGCAGCGAAATATCTCCATTTCGGTCATTTCTTTCCGATTTTTTGCCCGAAATCGGGCGATTTTTATTCATATTTTTTTAACATTTAAAAATCATTTCTCCGGGTTTTCGTCTGTATCTTTTGGAACAATTTAACACGAACAAACCATCTGCAATCGGCTGTTTTTCCGCAAATTTCGTACTTAATTCAGGTCTGTTTTTTCGCCTTGAAATCCCCCGAATTTCTCTGAAAAAATCTCGTCCGGCAAAATGCTGAAAGCTTTAAAATCACAATAAATTTGACCGCGCTTCCGCTCATGTTCCACCTGCGCTACAATCGAGTCACAGCCGCCGCACCACCGATTTCAACCACTCTCTGTAAAACGAAAGGAGACACGATGGAGATCCAAATCCTCCCCAAAGAGTTCGGCGGAACCGAGTTCCTCGCCGAACCTCACCGGCTGCATCTGGGCGGACAAAATGCACAGGGCATTGACCGCCTGACATTTCATCTGCCTGACCGTTGGAAACAGCTTGCGGTCACTCTGCACATCCGTCATTGTGACGGTTCTGTCAGCACTCCCATCCCTCTGGATAACGCAGCGTCGGTTCCCGTCGGACGAAGCTTCACCGGCTGGGAAAGCGGTCAGTGGATGCTCTGTGCGACCGATGGTTCCGGCTGTACGGCCTTTACCCGACCGGGCAGCTATGACGTTTACAGCGTCCTTCCCATCGACGGCAATGTAGCTGAGCCTGAGCCTTCTGTGTATGAGGCATTCGTTGCGCAGGTCGTCGAAAGCGCGAAAGCGGCAGCCTCCAGCTGCACCAAAGCGGAGAACGCCGCAGCCCGGGCTGAGAACGCTGTCGGACAGCTGCGCAGCACCCTGAACGACCCTCTTCAAAACCTTATTCTCCAACCTTATGCACAGCTTTCCGGCGTAGATGCTCTGACTGCTACCGGCGCAACACTCACCCGTCTGGGAAGTTCCGTATCCCTGACCGGCGGCATCAGCGCATACGCTTCGTGGAGCCTGCTATCCGGCCTGACCGCAGATGACGCTTTCCGCATCTCCGGCAGCTGCACCGCCCTTTACGGCGGCATAAAGATCGTCCTGAACGCTGTTACCAAAAGCAACCCCAAGGAGACAGAGTATTATCCCCTGCTGACCCTGGTAGCTAAAAAGGATTTTGACATCCTGCTCGACTTTGGATGGTATGCCGCCAACACCGACATCGACCTGACAAAACCGATGGAGATCCTGTTCCTGTTTACCGCCGCCGACAGCTCTGCAACACTGAAACAGCCTACTCTGTCCAAACGGCTCTGCAGCTGTTCATTTCTTTCGGAAAACGGTTCTTCACTGGGCGAAGTCCTGCAGTCCATCGAGAAAGAAATCAAGAAGCATCATCCCGGAAACAACTGACTCAAGCACGTTCAAAATCCCAGAAATTCTAACAGCAGAAAGGAGAAATGAATTGGCACTTTTGTCGTACTCTCTCGCAAAGGATGGCGAAAAGAAACTGAGCGAGAACTTTCGTGTCCGGGAGTTCGCCTGCTCCGATCATTCTGACCCGGTCTTCGTCGACAGCGATCTGGTCGGGCTGCTCCAATCTATCCGGGACCATTTCGGTCAGCCGGTGCGTCTCACTAGCGGATACCGCACCGCAGCCTACAACAGCACCCTCAAAAACGCCGCCCGGTATAGTCAGCATCTCTACGGCAGAGCCGCCGATATCCGGGTCGACAATGTTCCTGTGGAAGCTGTCGCTGCCTACGCAGAGACACTGCTCCCGAACAGCGGCGGCATCGGACATTACCCATCCAACGCAGGCCGTAAAGGATGGGTGCATCTCGATATCCGTCCCACAAAAAGCCGCTGGGTCGGCTGAGCCGGCCTTTCAACTTTTATCCACATCACGCAGAACAGGAGGTATTTCCATGAAAGACCGCAAGATCACGACCGCAACCATTACCCGTACCGCAGTGCTGGCATTGGCCCTCACCAACCAGATCTTGAGTGCGACCGGTCACGCCGTACTCCCCATCGAGTCAGCGCAGCTGGAACAGCTGGTGACGGCTGGCATCACTATCGGCGCATCGCTGACGAGCTGGTGGAACAACAACAGTTTCACCCGGGAAGCCATCGAAGCCGACGACTTCATGCAGCAGCTCAAGCATAAGAAGTAAATTTACAAAAGGCTGGAACTTTCGCGGTTCCAGCCTTTCGTTACAGGTTCAGATTTCTCAGAAAAGCTTGCTGAAGATCGAAGCCTGACGGCTCTGATAAACGCCAGCATACTTTACCAGTGCGCCCAGCAAAGCGTTGCACTGATCCTGATTGATGTCGATGGGGTTGCCGTCAGCATCCTTGCGGCTGTCGCCCAAAGCGTCGCGCTCCGGGTGGAACTGCAATGCCAGCGCAAACAGGCTGTCCTGATGCTCCACAGCCTCAATAATGCCGTCCGAAGAGCGTGCGACTACGGTCAGACCGTTGCCCAGATTGTCGGGGTCAATGGCCTGATGATGTGCCGTTGCGACCAGATTCAGAGTGTCTGTTCCCAGAATCTGATATAGCCACTTGGACTTGCTCTTGTCGATGGCGATGCTGTCGTTGTTGGTGCCGCCTGCGAGGACATGGTAGCCGGTACCGCCGCTGTGGATGATGCCATCAATGACAACGCGGTAGTGGGGCGTATCGCAGTCCTTATGGTTTGCGCCCCAGCCCGTGCCGGTGTCGGCCAGAACCGTTGCGCGGCTTGCGTCGATCTCGCCACTCTTAACTTTCTCGCCCAGATAGGTGGGGATATCCTGAATCAGACCGCCGCCCAGCGAGATATTAAAGCCCTGCTCACCACGGCAGACTGCCAGCAGAGGAACATCCATTGCGATGGCCTGCTGCATAAGGTTCAGGTCGGAGGTATCACGGGTGTCGTTCCAGCCGGAGGAACCATGAGGGAAGGTCGTCTCATTGTAGAGGGACGGGTTCCAGTCCTCACCGCCGGTCACGAAGATGCCATCCACGCCGGAAAGAACTGCTTTTGCAGAATCCGCATCGGTGATCTTGGGCAGGTAAACGGCATACGCGCCGTTCCGCTCAAATGCCTCGGCAAAGCCCTGATAGTCATTGCCGATGGTATCCTTCTTCCACGAGATGCCGACGACGGGACGTTCGCTGACCTTGGTGACGGTCACAGAAGAGACTGCACCATTGCCGTCGATGACGAGGTCTGCGGTAACGGCCTTGCCAAGAGTGCGGTCACCGGTCTCGGTGCCGAATTCCAGCGCAGGCTTATCCGCTTCGCCCATGACGTCTTTCAGCTTATCCACAGTGTTGATGCCGCTGAAAGTCTTGTCCTTAACGACCGTTTCGCTGGTAACAGCGGCCTGATAGACCACATTGTATTCCAGCTCATTGTCCTCGTCAATGGTGTACAAGATCGCCGATTCAACTTTTTTGCTGGGACTGACGCCGTTCTCATCCTCTGCCGCAAACGCAGGAATGGAAAAGACGGTCAGCATCAGCAACGCCAGCACAAAGCTGACAAGCCTTTGATTTGCCGAGTGGGTTTGACTTCCTTTCATGATCGATTCTCCCTTCGCTTTTGTTTTCCGCGGCTCAGGCACTCATCTGCCCGATGCCGCAGAGCTTTCCCACCCCAGTGCCGCAAAAAAAGCACCGGGATATAAAAAAGCCCGGAACGACCCCTCTGTCGTTCCAGGCTTCTTTGCCAGTATCAAAGCACCCCTGTTTTGCTTTACACCCGATAGGACACCTGATTGCCCTGCACATTGTCCTCTTCCACACGATAAACCACACTGTTGATCGTCTCGTAATACGAATGGACTTTCTTTGCTTCCAGTCTCTGATAGATCATGACGCCTGCCAGCAGCAGCAATGCCAGTGCGCAGCTGACCAGTTGAAGCATCGTGGAATTCTTAGAATAGTGGCTCATAGCGATTCCTCTTTTCCCTATCCAAACACAGCCGCGCAGGTGACGGCTCCCGGCACATTCCGGTTTTATATTGAAAAAAGCCCAGAGCATCTCCTGCTCTGGGCTTCATTGCCTGTGTCGGGTTCATTATAGTTTGCGTCGCGCCGAAAGTCAAGCATGTTGAGCATTTTTCAGCTCAAAGACCCATTGCACGAGTTTTTCCACAGAGTAACAGTCACTCTGTGGAAAATCTGATATCAGCAACTGTCAATGATTGATAGAAACGCAAACAAAAAAGCAGCCCTGCCGAAACAGGACTGCCAGAAATTCCGTATGGAAAAATCAACGCTTGGAGAACTGAGGTGCGCGACGAGCGGCCTTCAGACCGTACTTCTTACGCTCCTTCATACGAGGATCGCGAGTCAGGAAGCCAGCCTTCTTCAGGACCGCACGGTTCTCATCGCTCTGCTGCAGGAGAGCGCGGCTCAGGCCGTGGCGGATTGCGCCAGCCTGACCGGAAACACCGCCGCCGGAAACGCGGACGACGACGTCATACTTACCCTCGAGACCCAGCAGAACCAGCGGAGAGCGGACGATCAGCTTCAGGGTCTCCAGACCGAAGTAGTTGTCGATATCACGGTCGTTGACAGTGATCTTGCCGGTGCCGGTGTAAACGCGAACGCGGGCAACGGAATTCTTACGACGACCAGTGCCGTAAAAATAAGGTTTGGTTTCGTACATATTCAATTGCCTCCTTCTTAGAACTCGATCTTCTCGGGCTTCTGAGCTGCCTGAGCATGCTCAGCACCCTTGTAGCAGTGCAGACGGGTCAGAGCCTTAGCACCGATGGTGTTGGAAGGGATCATGCCCTTGACAGCGTAGGTCATAGCCAGATCGCTGTTCTCAGCCATCAGCTTGCTGTACTGGACCTTCTTCAGGCCGCCGATGTACTTGCTGTGGGTGATGTGGAACTTCTGCTCAGCCTTCTTGCCGGTCAGGACAGCCTGATCGCAGTTGATGACGACAACATAGTCACCGCAGTCAACATTGGGGGTGTAATCAACCTTCTGCTTGCCGCGCAGCAGAACAGCAGCCTCAGCAGCGACGTGACCCAGGCTCTTGCCGGCAGCGTCGAGCAGATACCACTTACGCTCGACTTCAGCGGGCTTTACGAGAGTAGTGCTCATATCTATTTCCTCCTGATAAGTGTTTTTATAATTCAGGCACTCTTTTGGAGCGCGAGTGTCAGTATACATCACAAAAAGCCGCCTGTCAACACAATTTTTTGATTTTTTCAGTGTATTTTTTAGAATCTCCTGAAATCTCTTGTTTTCTCTTGAAATCTCACGATTTCACAAGACGTATTTTCTGGTTTTCTTTTGTCTGCGAGATAAGATTTTCTGCCCTGCACCGCTACAATTTTTCCGGCTGATGTGCTATACTATATAGGATATGGCCGTTTTCCCCTCCGGCGCGGTTCTCCGGGAGTCCGGCCAGTGTTAAAACGTCAAAAAAGGAGATTCCTCATGTCGAAGGATATCAACCCACAGGATTCCGCTCAGCAGCGCAGTTCCAGACTTCTGATGGCGATGGGCATCATCGTTGTGCTTGGCATTCTGGCCTACTTCATCCTCACCCTCGTCGTCAACCGCCGTACGCCGTCCAACCCCGACACCCACTACACTGCCGATAATGGCATTTCGGTCTATTACGAAAGTGCCCTCTGGCCAGTCTGTGAGATGACCGAGGACGCAACTCTGGGTCATGCCCTTGAACTCGCTTCTGCCGCCGACAGTGATGACGCAAATTATCAGGTCGTCCTATTCCAGCGCGGCGATGCTTCCACCTACGAAGACTTCATCGGTCAGTCGGAGTCCGACCTGAAATCGGCTTACGGCGTCATCAGTCCGCGCAAAGTCAACATCAGCATCGACGGTGCGACCGTCACCGCCGTCCGCTGTGACATTCAGGCCTATTATGCTGTCCTCGCCACCATCGAGTACGACAGCGGCGACATCATCTATGTCTCCGGTCTTACCAAACTTGCGTCCATCAGCGATATCGTCAACCTCGTCGAGAGCGTCAGCCTGTCCTGACCGCCCCTTATTCTTACTGGGAGAGAAGAATCATTTCATGCAGAATCATACATTTGAAAAACACGTCTGGGCCGAAATTGATTTGGATGCCCTTCGCTCAAACTTTCGGACCGTTCAGAACCATGTCGGCGACCTGCCGCTCTGCGCTGTCGTAAAAGCCGACAGCTACGGCCACGGTGCCATTCAATGCGCCCGTGTCCTCTCTGAGGAAGGTGCGACATGGTTTGCCGTCAGCTGTCTGGCCGAGGCCAAGCAGCTCCGGCGTTCCGGCATCCAGCAGCCCATCCTCATCCTCGGTCATGTCCAGTCCACCTACACGGCGGAACTCATCGAGAACGACCTGACCGCCGCCTGCTATTCGACCGAGCAGGCTCTTGCCATGAGCAAGGCCGCCATCCTCGCAGGCAGCAAAGTCAAAGTACATCTCGCTGCCGACACCGGCATGGGACGCATCGGTTTCGCCCTCCGCACTGATTTTGACAAGGCCATCGAAGAGATGGTCGCGGTCTGCAAGCTGCCCGGCCTCGAGATGACCGGCATGTTCCAGCATTTCGCTGTGGCAGACGATACCAGTGAGGAAAATATTGCTTACACCGCCGAACAATACGACTACTTCATCCGAGCATATCAGGCTTTGAAAAAAGCCGGTTTTGAGCCGCCGCTCCTCCACTGCGACAACTCCGCCGGTGTCATGCTCCATCCGGAATGGCCGGAAGGTCTGCCTTCCGCCCATTGTATGGCACGGCCGGGCATCATCCTGTACGGCTTCGACCCCAGCGATGAAGTCCGCTTTGGCCTGTTCCGCCCGGTGATGAAGCTGAAGACTGTCGTCAGCATGGTAAAGGTCATGCAGCCCGGCCAGTCCACCAGTTATGGCCGCTGCTTCACCGCCGAAAAGCCGACCAAGGTCGCGACCCTCTGCACCGGCTACGCAGACGGCTATCCCCGTCTGCTGAGCTGCGGCAACGGCATCGTGGAAGTCCACGGCAAGCCCTGCCCGGTTCTGGGCCGGGTCTGCATGGATCAGCTGATGGTCGATGTGACCGACGTACCGCAGGTGCAGGAAGGCGACGAGGCTATCCTCTGGGGCGGTGCCGTCAGCGACAGTGCCGAGGACATTGCCCGGAAGACCGACACCATTTCTTATGAAGTCCTCTGCGGCGTTTCGCGCCGGGTGCCGCGCGTCTATCTGGAACACGGCGAGATCGTCGCCATTGAAAACTGGATCTTAAACGATTAAGCTTTACAAAATTCAACTCTCTGAACGGAGGAACAGATGGCAAGAGATAATATCCGCAATTTTTGCATCATCGCTCACATCGACCACGGCAAGTCGACCCTGTCCGACCGCATCCTCGAGCTGACCAAAAGTGTCGATGAGCGCACGATGGAAGACCAGATCCTCGACAACATGGACATCGAACGGGAGCGTGGTATCACTATCAAGGCCCGTGCCGTCACCATGAACTACACCGCCAAGGACGGCAAGACCTACGAGTTCAACCTCATCGACACGCCGGGTCACGTCGACTTTGCCTACGAAGTCTCGCGCAGTCTGGCAGCCTGCGAAGGTGCCATCCTCGTCGTGGACGCAACGCAGGGCGTCGAGGCACAGACCCTCGCCAATACCTACATGGCACTTGAGCATAACCTCGAGCTGGTTCCCATCCTGAACAAGATCGACCTGCCCAGCGCGCACCCGGACGAGGTCGCTCAGGAAGTCGAGGACGTCATTGGTCTGCCCTGCCTCGACGCTCCCCGTGTCTCAGCAAAGACCGGCCTGAATGTCGATCAGGTGCTGGAGCGCGTCGTCACCGATATCCCGGCTCCTACCGGCGACCCGGATGCACCGCTCAAGGCTCTGATCTTCGACAGCATCTACGACAGTTACAAGGGCGTTATCGTCTACATCCGCGTCTTTGAAGGCACGGTCAAGCCTGGCGATACCATCCGGATGATGGCGACCGGCGCACAGTTCACGCTGGTCGAAGTCGGCCATATGGGTGCAACCAGCCTGACCCCCTGCGACCAGCTGTCCGCCGGTGAGGTCGGCTATCTGACCGCCAGCATCAAGACGGTGCAGGATACCCGTGTCGGCGACACCGTCACCCTCGCCAACAATCCGACCGCCGAGGCTCTGCCCGGCTACCGTCAGGTCAAACCGATGGTCTTCTGCGGTATCTACCCGGCCGACGGTGCAAAGTATCCCGACCTGAAGGACGCGCTGGAAAAGCTACAGCTGAACGACGCTTCCCTGACCTTTGAGCTGGAAACAAGCGCGGCTCTGGGCTTCGGCTTCCGCTGCGGCTTCCTCGGCCTGCTCCACATGGAGATCATCACCGAGCGTCTCGAGCGTGAATTCGACCTCGACATCATCACCACCACGCCCAGCGTCCGCTACCGCCTGACCCTGACCGACGGCACCGTCGAGATGATCGACAACCCGTCCAGCTACCCCGACCCGTCCAACATTGTCAAGCAGGAGGAGCCGTTCGTCGACGTCCATCTGTACACCCCGAACGACTACGTTGGCAGCCTGATGGATCTCTGCCAGCAGAAGCGCGGCGTCCTCATCGACATGAAATATCTCGATGATGTCCGTGTTGACCTGCACTATGCTCTGCCGCTGGGCGAGATCGTCTATGACTTCTTCGACGCCATCAAGAGCCGCAGCCGCGGCTACGCCAGCTATGACTACGAGTTCAAGGAGTACCGCGAGAGCGACCTCGTTAAACTAGACTTCCTGCTGAACAGCGACCCCGTTGACGCTCTGTCCATGATCGTATTCCGGGATAACGCCTACGCCAAGGGCCGCCGCATCTGTGAGAAGCTCCGGGATAACATTCCGCGCACCCTGTTCGAGATCCCCGTTCAGGCTGCCATCGGCGGCAAAATCATCGCCCGTGAGACCGTCAAGGCCATGCGCAAGGACGTTCTGGCGAAGTGCTACGGCGGCGATATCACCCGTAAGAAGAAGCTGCTCGAAAAGCAGAAGGAAGGCAAAAAGAAGATGCGCCAGCTCGGCAGCGTTTCCCTCCCCAGCGAGGCCTTTACCGCAGTCCTCAAGCTCGACAGCGACGACGATTAAATCTGTGTATGATAAGAGCCCTCTGCGATGGAATGAATCCACTGCAGAGGGTTCTGCTTTTGTTTTATTAGTTTTTTGCCATCCGGCGTTTCAGAAACGCCTGCCCTTTTTTCCAGAGCAGCTGGAACTCTTCCGTTCGGCCAAAGACCAGCAAGATCAGTACGCCGTACTCTGCCGTAAACAGGATACCTTTCAGGATGAAAAAGCCGAAGTTCCTGCACGCTCCGCCGGTCAAAAGCATCCCCAGAACGCTTCCGGCAACAACGGTCATAACGCGCTTTCCGTACTCGATAAAGTAGTCCCGGAGCTTTTCCTGCCAATTGTCTTTGATACCGTGCCGCATCAAAACGTAAGGCTCCACCCAGAAACAGGTCGTCATGGTGCTGATGATGGTTCCCAGAAAGACGCCTGCAACGCCGTAGTTCTTCACCAGAGCGATGGACACCACCAGATTGATGATGGCTTCTACGACCGCCTTATAGCGGTCATACCAGAACAGGCCCATTGCTTCCCGGAACTGTAAGTTGATCTGTCTCATTCCGGAGACGTAGAACTGCGCCACGATGATCCAGACAACTGTCTGCGAAAAAAGATACTGCTCGCCAAACATCAGCCGCATGAATGGGTTGAACAACACTGCCATGCCTGCCGCAAAATATCCGTACAGCAAAAACAGGAAGAAATCCAGCTGTTTATAGATCTTATAGATATACGCGCTGTCCTCTGTCGCTCCCAGATTGCCGATGCTGCCGGTAAACGCAGTGTAGACCTTGCCCAGCAGATCGTTCAGGTTTTTGGTAACAAGTTTGTAATTGGAGCAGATTCCGACCGTCGACAGGCCGATGAACGCCGACATGATGAGGTTATCCGTACCGTTGACAAATACCGTGCCGAAGCGGTGCATACTCATCGCCCAGATGTTTTTTACGATATCATCTCGCTGCTCCTTGGGCGGCAGACGCTTTTCCCATTTCAGATAGGGGAATTCATTGTCGACTTTCCGGGAGACGATAAAGTTCGTCAAAATCTGCGCTCCGATCTGGATGCCCAGATAGAGCAGGAAGTTTCGGGTCAGAACCAGCACCACGACCTGTGCGACGGTCTGCGCAAACTTCATGACCTGCTCTACGACCGTCCGGACATATGCACGCTGATAGGCCAGAAGGATGGAGTTTTTATAGTAAAGCAGATAGGAACAGACCGAGTTCATCAAATACATCAGATAGATGATACGCAGATGCTCGATGCCAGAATCACCCTTGATCAGGACGTTCAGAAAGGGCAGCAGACAGAGGCCCACCACCAGCACAAAGGCCGCAACCGCACGGTAGAGGATGCGGTAAAGGTTCATCAGCCTTGCCAGCATCTCGTGGTCTTCCTCTGCTGCCGGACGGTACATGCTGTAGATCATTGCCGTACCGATACCCAACTCCGCGAGGTTCAGCATCCCCAGAATATCCGAGAACAGGCCATTGACACCCAGATAGGCCGCCGACAGATAATGGATGAAAATCAATCGGCTCACGAATGCCAGAACCATATTAAAAACATGTCCGCCAACGCCGACCATCATATTGATGATGGAGTATTTGGTCCTCACCTTCTCATCTCCCTTCGTGATCGTTTAAAAATTCAGCCCTTTTTCTGCTCCCGGATCGCACGCTGAACATGACGGATAAAGACCGCGTTGCCAACGACGTACCGCTTCCAGAGACGGCGCGGCTCCTGAATGAAGCGATAAAACCACTCCATGCCGATCTTCTGCCAGAACTCCGGCGCACGCTTGGTCACACCGGCCACGACATCAAAACTGCCGCCCACACCCATCACAAAGGGAATGTTCAGCTGGTCGAGATATTTGTGGATCCAGTATTCTTTTTTCGGCGACGAGAACGCAACGAACATCATATCCGCGCCCGATGCCGCCATATCCGCCACGATCTGAGGTTCCTCTTCCGGCGTAAAGTAGCCATTGCGGTATCCTGCGATTTCCAGCGTCGGGTACTCCTTTTGAAAGATATCCCGGACTTTCGTCACGACCTCTTCCTTCGCGCCGAAAAGATAGATCTTGTACCCATTCTCCGCAGCTTCTTTTACCAGCCGCTGAAACAGGTCGATGCCGGTCACTCGCTCTTTGATTGGGACACCCAGTTTTTTCGCTGCCCACAAAATCGACGAACCATCTGCATTGATGAGCGGACAGGCGTTGACGATCTCCCGAAGTTTCGGGTCTTCCTCCATCAGGTTGACTTTCAACGCATTGATGACAACATGCTGCACCGGAGGATTCCGCCGGGCAATGACCTTTTTGACGTAATCCACCGTCTCATCCATTGAAAGTGCGTTGACATAGGTATTCAGGATAGGATACCGATTCTCAGCTGTTTCCACGATGTACCCCCTCCCAGTGTTCCAGAACGTCTGCGATGCGCCTGCAGGCAAAGCCATCGCCGTAGGGATTAGACGCAACACTCATCTTGTGGTATTCGTCCGCATCCTGCAGCAGGCGTTTCGTTTCCTGATAGATCGTCTCTTCTTTTGTGCCGATGAGCTTCAGCGTTCCGGCGGCGACGCCTTCCGGACGCTCAGTGGTATCTCGCAGCACGAGGACGGGTTTTCCCAGCGAGGGAGCTTCTTCCTGAATTCCGCCGCTGTCGGTCAGCACCAGATAGCTCCGTGCCAGAATGTTGTGGAAGTCCATGACTTCCAGCGGCTCGATAAGGCGGATGCGCTCATCACCGCCCAAAATCTCACTCGCCAGCGCACGGATGACCGGGTTCATATGGATAGGATATAACACTTTGACATCCGGCATCTCATCAGCGATCCGCCGCACCGCGTGGAAGATCTCACGCATCGGCTCACCCAGATTCTCCCGACGGTGTGCCGTGAGCAGAATCAGGCGGCTGCCCTTCGCCCACTCGAGGTTCGGGTTCTGATAATCATCCCGGACGGTGGTCTTTAAAGCGTCAATGGCCGTATTGCCGGTCACATAAATACCTGCCGGGTCTTTGCCCTCACGGAGCAGGTTCTCTTTTGCCTGTTCCGTCGGAGCAAAATTCAGCCGTGCCATCACGCCGACCGCCTGACGGTTGAACTCCTCCGGGTAGGGGGAATCCAAATTATAAGTGCGCAGACCGGCCTCGACATGACCCACCGAGATCTGCAGATAGAAGCAGGCCAGTGCTGCGGCAAACGTAGTCGTAGTGTCGCCATGCACCAGAACGATATCTGGCTTTGCCTCTTCCAGCACAGTTTTCAGATTTTCGAGGACTCGTTCCGTGATGTCGAACAGAGTCTGACCGGCCTTCATGATGGAGAGGTCATAATCCGGCTCTACATGGAACGCTTCCAGAACCTGATCCAGCATCTGCCGATGCTGACCGGTCACGCAGCAGAGCGTCTGGATATCCTTTCGGGTACGCAGCTCTTTGATGAGCGGACACATTTTGATAGCTTCCGGACGGGTGCCGAAAACAAGCATGACCTTTTTCATAGCTTGTACACTCCATCCAGAGAGCAGATGTTCCGGGTATCCAGAACGACTTTGCCCTTCAGCTTATCCATATTCTCCCGGATCTCATTATGGCCAATCAGAATAACGACCATATCCACATCGGCAAGGAACTTATCAAAGTCATGATACTGGTTCGGCACCAGCTCACGCTTCACATACGGGTCATAGACCTTGATGCGGCCTCCAGCCAGATGCTCATCCATGCTGTGGAGCAGCTGGAGCGTCGGGCTTTCACGGGTATCGTCCACATTTTCTTTATAAGTCAGGCCATACAGACCGACCCGTTCCGTATCGGTGATACCATTTTCCTTCATGACGCTGTAAATGCGTTTCAGCACGAACTCCGGCATCCCGTCATTGACCCGGCGAGCCGCACGAATGATATCCGCAATATCAGGGTAATCGCCCACAAGGAACCACGGGTCGACCGAGATGCAGTGACCGCCGACGCCCGGGCCGGGAGTCAGGATGTTAACGCGCGGATGCTTATTCGCGATGCGGATGACTTCATAGACATCCATGCCGTCCGCACGGCAGATCTTTGCCAGCTCGTTCGCAAAGGCAATGTTGATATCCCGGAACGTATTCTCGACGACCTTCGTCATCTCCGCCGTCCGGATATCGGTCAGGACGATTTCGCCCTCGCAGAAGCTGCCGTACACCTGCTTGACTTTTTCTGCAATTTCAGGCGAGTCCGCGCCGATGGTACGGGAATTATGTTTCAGTTCGTACAGCATATTGCCAGGAATGATGCGCTCCGGCGCATGTGCCAGATGGACATCCTCGCCGAGGGTCAGTCCGTGCGCTGCAACCAGAGGACGAACATTCTTGTCGATGGTGGAAGGTGAGATGGTCGACTCCACAACGATGATAGCACCTTTGGGGCAGATATCCAGCACCTCGTTGACAGCCGAAACAACATATTTTGCGTCCGTCTTCTTGGTGCGGTGGTCGTAGGGTGTGGGAACCGCAACGATATATAGATCCGCCTTGATATCTTCGGTCTGGAACCGGACGCCTGCATCCCGTGCGCTCTGGAACAGCTCATCCAGTCCCTTTTCCTCAAAAGTCAGCCTGCCTTCATTCAGCGACTTAACAAGTTCTTCGCTGCGATCGGTACCCACCACCTGCACGCCGTGGGAAGCGAGCATCAACGCCGTGGGCAGGCCGATATAACCCAGACCCTTCACATTTACGATCATAATATCCCTCCTGAAAACTTTTACTTCCTTGAAAAGGCAATCTTTGTCCGATACCGGAGCTGTTTCGCTTCCTGCTGCACACAGCAAAGCTGCACTGCCTGCTGTCTATGATCGTACTCCGGTGAATACGTGTACTCCGCCGTTTCCCACCCGCCCTGCTCTGCCGTTAGAGTAAGCGTTCCAGACTTACAGGAAACGATACAACGATTTTCCTCTATCTTCCATTCCGTCTCCGGTACCAGATCAAAACTCTGTTTTCCCTCCATGCCGCCGACTCCCGTCAGGAGATCCTCGATCCAGAGCGTCTTCTCCTGATCAAAGCGCAGCACCCGGGTATGGACGATGCGTCCATATTTTGTCTGTGCTTTCACCGTTATCCAGCCGTCCTGCTCTTTCCAGTCCAGCAGTTGGGTGTCTGCACGTTTTCCCCATAAAAACGGGCCGAGAAGCTCTGACTGATTATTTCCACCGACACAGACCGTATTATGCCATGCAGTCGAGCGGAAAGCGTCGCGCAGCTTCCCCGATAAATGATAATTCCATGTGCCCGGGTCTGTCAAGACGGTGTTTCCCTTCCAGAAGACCTGAACGCTCAGCGCATCCGCATGTCCGTGCGCTGCAATGCTGCCAAATCCCAGCGGTGCGTGATCCATTGCGATCAGCAGCTCCTGATTCCGGCTGCGGAGGATACTGTATCCGCCCTCGGCACGGATGCTCACCAATGGGCTGTGATACATTGTTTTTTGAGAGTACGCTTTCTGTTCCTGTGCCGCCGCCAGCCAACAGAGCGTCTCACCCAGCGGTGCATTTGTATACCGCTGCGGCAGCAGAAGCCCCATCAGCTGCAGGACATATTGATAGTAATTCATCTTGCATCCGCTTAGATCCAGAATTTTTCCGCTGTCGTCATCACCGAAAATAATCGTTTCGCCCTGTTTGCCGCAGCAGTCGCAGAGAAAACGGCTCATCTGTTCCAGCGGCTTCTCCCAGCCGTCAGGTATCTTTTCCAGATGCCACACCAGAAGTCCATATGCCTCCATTACGAATGCCTGATAATGGGTCGACATCTCCCGGTTCACACCGTCGGAGGTATTCTGACGGGGCAGTTCTTGGGTCAGATTTTCCACCGAAAGTTCTTTCCACGTGGAAAAGTCAAAGAGGATTCCAGCCAGACCAACCGCATACAGCTCCAAGACCAGATGGTTGTTCGCTGACGAACCATGCGCCCGATGACGGACGATATAAGCCGTCATATTTAAGATACCCTGCGACAGTTCATTCAGCAGCTTTTCCTCTTTTGGGTGCTGCCACTCTGCAAATGCCTTTTCGAGGAAGCACCAGCTGTACACCCACGAGTTGACACGAATCGCCAGTTCCATCGCGCTTGTCCACTCGGCACCGTGCAAAAAGAGGTTGTGCTGGTTCCAATCCTCAAAGAGCGTCCGGAATTCTCTCAAAAAGACTTCGTCACCGCTCTGGTAATAGCTTTTTGCCAGCATTGCCAGCTGATAATGCCGGTTCAGCTCCCAGTTCGTCCGGATATCGCCGATATCAGTCCGCTGTCCAATCTTCAGCTCCGGCGAGTAGACATCCTCCGGCCAGCAGTTTTCTGTTTGAAATCCTGCATTCCACCAGGTGCGGTATTCTCGCTCCTCGTAGCAGTCAAACAGACGCATTCCCTCAAACAGGATCCCGTCCTTATTCTCCCAGTTGATCTTCAAGCGGCTGCTATCCGGCCGCAGCTTTTTCAGCTCTTCCGGGAGCGGAATTTCCGTCACGGGCAGATTCTTTGCGTAATATTCTGTTTTTTCCTGCCGGGTCGTCCGTTTCTCCCGGACGCGCCAAAACAGCTCCGACAGACTCATTGCTCGCATCCGCCGGAGCATCCACTTGATATCTTTCATATTGGGTACCTGTTATTTAAAATGCCGCTTTCGTATTCCGTAAATATCCGGAAAGAACTGAAACAGCACCGTCCGGAGCATCGCCCTTGCGCTCAGTATCCGCTGCCGATGGAGTGTTTTTGCCACTTCAAACTGTTTGCGCTTCGCTTCTTTTACCGCTTCGCTCCGCCGTTCTTCCCGGGACAGCTGATAATAAACATTCGTCAGCTTGGCAAAAATTTTCTTTTCTGTTTCTGCGAGCAGGTCGGATTCTCCATGCGCCTCAAAATATTCATAACAGGACACAAAGCACCACATAGAATCCAGATTCCGCACCGTACACCGAGAACGCATGATGCTTCCTTCTCGCTGACGGTAATAATAGAGCTGTTCCTTTACCTGAGCCACTGTTTTCACTGTACTGAACAGCTCTCCAAAAACAAACTGATCTTCATTGATACGACCTTCCGGATAGCGCATTGTTTTAAAAACATCACGCCGATAAATTTTATTCCATGCCACAGCATACGGCGTGTTGACGCGTCTCGCGATCGTATTCAAAACGTCTTTTCCGGTGCAGACGCCATCCTTGATGCACATTTCGGCTGGTGTCTGAAGGAGCCGCCCATCTTCTTGTGTTAACTGAATGCTGCATATTGCGCAGTCAGCCGCTGCAGCTTCTGCTGCGGACAACAGCTTTTCATAAAAGTCCGGCGCCACAAAATCATCCGAATCAATAAAGCCCAGCCACTGGCCGCGAGCCATTTCAATACCTGCGTTCCGCGCTGCCGAAAGGCCCTTGTTTTTCTGATGGATGACCCGTATCCGGTCATCCTGCCGCGCATACGCATCGCACATTTTCGGACAATTGTCCGGTGAGCCATCGTCCACCAGAATCAGTTCAAAATCCGTAAATGTCTGATTCAGGATGCTGTCGACACACTCGTTCAGATATTTTTCAACCTTATAAATAGGAACAATAATACTTATTTTGGGGTTTCTCTGTATCTGTCCCATTTTCACTCATCCCCTGTTTTTCCCGATTTTTTTACATGTTTGCTTTATATTTCTCCCCACTTTATACATTTCCGCATATAAATCAGAAATATAAAAATCAATTTTTTTCGCTCTTTTGTCAAACATCTCCACCTGCTGCATAATATCCGGTCTGTCTGCGGCTTGCGAAAAATCAATTTTTTCTCTTGACCGAAGCAATGCGTCAAAAATCTCACGCCGATTTTCATAGGATGCGTGACGCGGAAGACGTTTCAGCATCAGGTTATAATGGAACATCCGATCAAACAGCAGTTCCTTTCGGAAGTCCTCTTCTTTTCGTTTTAAGTAAAACGCATCCAACCGGTCAAACGCAGCAATGACATCAAGTTCTTTCATTGAGTAGGACTGGATGCTGCTGCCTTCATAAATGCGGTAGTAATATGCAATACAGTCTACTTCTACAACCTTCTCACTGCAAACAAGCGCGCTCAGGAAGAAAGCCACATCTTCTCCAACCCGAAAAGGCCAGTAGCACAACTGATTCTTCTTCAAAAAATCGTGTTTCCACAATTTGCAGCAGGCAGAAGCCGAAATATGTGCCAGTTCCAGCCGGTCTTTTCCAGTGTAAACTTTTATCTTTTCTCCAACGTCTGCCGGTTCCAATTCACCACTTGCCTGATGATAGTACCGGTATCCCGCGCTAACGATATCCGCATCCGTTTCCTTTGCGCTCTTTAACATCTTTTCAGCTGCATCCGGCTGCATCAAGTCATCGCAGTCAAAGAACCAGAGATACTCCCCTTTTGCAAGCTCCATACCATGATTCCGGGCAGCGGAAACGCCCTGATTTTCCTGCACAACGAGCCGTATCCGTGGGTCTTTTGCCGCATATTCCTCCAGAATCCTCTGGGAAGAATCCTTGGAGCCGTCATTAACGCAAACCAACTCAAAATCCTGCATCGACTGCGAAAGGATGGAGTCCAAACAGGGCCGCAGATATTTTTCTCCGTTATAGACCGGAATAATAAAACTAATCATGACATTTCCTCACTCAAAAACATTGGCAATAGAGTTTCCACGTTCCATAGTCTTTTTTCAGAAAAGCATTTTCGAGGTTCCTGAGTGGTTCCGGTAAAGCAGGGTCTATTAAAAGCTTTTTTCGCAGCTGACCAACATCATGACAGCAGAGAATAAACACCGCCTGCCTTGTTTCCTCATCAACGCTTTTGATTCGATGATACAGCAATCCTGCAAAGTGATACAGAACTTCCTGATAGACTGTTTGGTCTGGTATCATTTTCAGGTCTTCTCGCATCCGGAGGACATGTGGAACGATCCAGTATGCTTCCAGACATTTAAGTGATTCATGCTTTTTATAGGAAATGCCCTGCGTATTATACCGATAGATATAACCCGGTTCCTGTACAAACCCCATTTTTTTACATCCCTGAAAAAGGATCAGATGTACGATCGTATCCTCAAACCAATATCCTTCCGGAAAACGAACGCCCTCAAACAACTCTCGTTTGTAGATTTTCATACAGGCATGACCCGGAATTCTGCACATCTCTGCATATTGTGTCAGGTTCTCTTTCGGAAGAGCAACTCGCGAAGGATATTTCTCCTGATCCGCCAGCCGGATATACTGCATCTGGACGATGTCACACTCCTCTTCGATTGCTTTTTGCAAAGCACGCTCAATGCAGCCTTCCGTCAGCAAATCGTCCGAATCTAAAAAGGTCAGATATCTTCCCTGTGCCGCCTCAATGCCAACATTTCGTGCGCTTGACAGTCCTCCATTTTCCTTCCGAATCACCGTGATCCCCGATTTTTTCTCATACTGGCTTAGGATCTCCGTACTACCATCTTTTGAGCCATCGTCCACTGCGATGATTTCCACAGGCCACAAACACGTCTGGCTCAAAACGGAATCCAGACACTCTTTCAAATATTTTTCCATATTATAAACCGGAATAATAACAGAAAGAACCGTTCCATTTTCATTCTTCATCAGATGTTGTAAAACAGCGCGATCCGGATCTGGCCACTGTTTTTCAACTTTTTTCTGTGCATCCTCGAAACTTTCTTCCAGCACCAGTCTGCATGTCCTGCTTTTCCATGTCCAACGCAGTTTCGTGTAAAGTTTTTTTACAGCTGTATATGCAGTCATATTTTTCACACTAATCTTCAATCTGGAAATGCTCCATTTCATATCGGTCGTTCTCCGTTTCCTCGTCCGCCAGAAGCTCATACATCATCAAGATAAAGGTACTCAGGTTGGTATAATAGTAATACAGCGTGTTATCGGTCGCATAGGTTATCATGCAGTAAAGGAAGTACGCCAGCGCAAGGACGCCGGCCTTCTGACCACCATGCTTCCACACATACTTCAACCGCAGCGGCAGATAGCAGAGGAACCAGCCAAAATAGCCGATAAATCCGACTTCAACGTACATTCGGACAAATTCATTGTGGTAGGCATCCTGATGCACACCTTTCCACTCCGGGCCGATAAGACCCTTCAAGTCCCATGCCACACTGCTGAAGCCCAATCCACGCCCCAGAAACGTCGGCGAGATCTCATATTTCAGGCTGACATAACGGTAGAGCATATCACGACCCTTCGTATCCATACCCATATCTTCCAACAAGTCAAACAGACCGTTGTGAATCGCAATAATATAGGCAAAGCTTGCCGCCAATGTGACGACACAGATGATATTCGCAATGTGTTTTGCCGTCTCATTTTTCATCAGCTTCAGGCCCCAGCAGATGATGACCACGATGCCGATCGCGCCGACCTCGATTCGCTTCAGACCAACTGTCATATAAAACAGTACGGCTGCCGAAGCGATCCACCAGATCTTTTTTTTCGGCTGTATCCACAAGGCCAGCATGACCGCATACGGGCCAAAAGAGAAGGTCAGATCATGCACTTCCATTGCGTGCATGATATAGCCGGTCACTTCGCCAAAACTTGTCAGCAGTGCGATCAGTTCCTGAATAAACACACCCACACCGCCGCCATCCTTGATGGCCAGAACAACAATGACAGTGTTTCCCAGACACATCGCCAGCAGGTTATACCAGATACCGTTTTTGCCAAACAGATACAAGGTCGCTGCCGCCGCCATTGCCGCAATGACTTGATAAAATGGAAAGAAAAATCCTCGTGTCATCGTTTTAAGCGGTGCAAAGTCTGCGATCCAGATGACCGCCGACCACAGCACCGTCACGGCATAGGGCGTTGACATGACGAGAACGCCTTTTGCAAGACGCTTTGCCCGATCCATATTCGGTTTGATGATGAATGACGCCGCTGCCAATCCAATGATCGCCATGCCGAACAGATATCGGTACATAAAACCGAATCCGCCGGCGGAGATCGCGCCCTGCACAAAGTAGAACATCGGCGACGCAAGTACCAGATAGATGATTTTTATCAGCAATGTTTATTTTCCTTCCGTTTTGCCGCTTTATTGATCATAGTTTTATGGTTTTATATACAGTTCCGTCAGCCGCCGGGTCACTGCCGAAACATCATATTTTGCTTTTACCGGTTCATTGTCCGCCGCACGATCCGGCTTTCGCTTTGTCGCAAGGATTTCTTCCGCCCATGCTTCCGGGCTCTGCTCCAAAGAAAGCCAGTGTATCCGGCCTGTCAGCTTGATCTCCGGTGTAATACTGTCCGACGCAAAACAGTCCAACCCTGCCGCCTGCGCTTCCAGCAGAACGGTCGGGAATCCCTCATATTTTGAGGGGAAAATCAACGTATCTGCAAGGTTCATCTTGTCCGGCACATCTGAGACATTTCCCAGAAAGCGGACGGAATCCCTCAGCCCGGCCGCCTTGACCTGCTCTTCGATTTGCGGACGCAGCTCACCGTCACCGACCAGCAGCAACATGCTGTCCGGCTGACGGCGATGCAGTTCCTCAAAAATCCGAATCAGAAAGATGTGGTTTTTGACATCCATGAACCGTCCGACATGCAGGTAGACCGTTTTCCCGGTCAATCCTGCCTCTGCTTTCAGTTTTTTCTGCCGCTCTGCGTCGAATCTCAAAGCATCGCATTTTACCGGCAGCGGTAAGATCTCCACACCCTGCGCTGTTCCAAACAGCCACTCGGCCGCTTCTTTTCCGCATGCAAGCCGAACATCGGTATGTTGGTAGAGCCATTTCCGGCAGCTTGCATGGAGCCGGAATGCCATTCCTTTCCGCCAGTCCATCGTATTGTGGCTGTGTACAAGAATGCACTCTGCACCGGCACGCCGTGCTAAAAAGACCTGCAAACTGGTAAAGAATGCGTTCTGCGTATGGATATGGACGATTTTGTATCCACCCTTTTTCACCGCACGGTAAAATTCCCGATGGAACTTCCAGAACGACTCACTCCGTTTCGGGATGTGGATCACTTTTGCGCCCAGTTTTTTGACCCGTTCCTCGTAATAACCGGGTTCCGCTCCGGGGATCACGAAATCAAAACTCAGCTTCTCACGGTCAAGCGCGTCCAGCACATTGACGACCATCGTTTCTGCACCGCCCATATTCAGGGAACCCAGCGACTGTAATACCTTTTCCATCGTTATACTCCGAGGATCTTGCAATATTCTGCGTACAATTGCCGATGAAGCTTTTCCAGATCATATTTTTCCTCTACGATCTTCCGGCCGCATCTGCCCATCTGTTCTGCTCTTTGGGTATCCTCCAGCAGCTCACGGAGCGCATTATAGAGAGCCTCGGTATCGCCTGGCCTGATAAGAATGCCGCTTTCGCCAGCCTTTACCGCTTCCGGGATCCCTCCGACCGGCGTGCTGACGACCGCTTCCTCCGAAGCCATCGCTTCCAGGATCGACATCGGCAGGCCCTCATGATAGGACGGCAGCAATAGAATTTTCGAGTCCTGCAGCAGATCAAATTTTTTCTTTCCATCGACCCAGCCGGCAAGTTCGACCTGTCCGGTCAGCCCTTTTTGTTTTATTTTCGCCGAATATTCCTCCAGCGGCCCGTCTCCGGCCATCACACAGCGAAACTCCCGGCCCTCGTTGTGGAGCCGCTCGAGAGCATCCAGAGTATCGTCGGTTCCCTTCTGTTCGCCAAGACGTCCCAGAAAGAGGAAGTCGATTTTCCGCTCTGCAAACGGCTTTTCTGACAGCGGAAAGTTTTTGACCGAAATTCCGTTCGGCATGACTTCGCAGTTAGTCAGGCCAAGCTCCTGTTCAAATGCCGTTTTCCAACACTCCGAAAGCGCGAACACACAATCTGCGCTCTCGAGGCAGTCTTTGACTTCCTTCTGTTTTTCGGGCGGAAGATTTTTATAGTAGACGACAAAATTTCCGCTGTGGATATGCAGTACCAGCTTTTTTCCGTGCCGCTTCGCGATTTTTGCGTACCGCATTTTCCGCTGTGCGCTGCCCTTGATGGACATATGAATATGCACCAAATCATACCGGTCCACCACAAAATTGAATAACAGAATCCGCCAGATGCCGTACAGAATTTTCAGAACGATATTTCCCTCATAGTAAGATGAGAAAAAATCCATTCCGGTTTTCTCTGTCAGCCAGGTGTTTTCTCTCATTCCCTGTAAGACTGAGGCGATACCGCCCCTTGTCTTGTGGCCGTCCGGCCCTACAACAATCACTTTCATTTCCGCATCACCCATTCCAACCACATTCATGATCCAATATCCAGTTTATTTTTTCGCTTCTGTTTTTCCGTCAGCCTCTGCCGCCGCTTCGGGCAGAACTGCCGGTTTTGCTTCTTCCGGTTTTACCGGTTCCGCGTCTTTTTTCTGTAGATTGCGCTGTGCTTCACCCAGACGGCGCAGAGCAATGGACAGCAGCTTCCGGATATAGAAGCTCTGTTCCGCACCCGAGCAGGCCCAGCCCTCGCAGTACTCGATGTCATAGACCTCGCTCTCGCACTTCTGCGCCAAAACGGTACGCACCTGCGCCAGAGATGCTTCCGCACGCTCCGGATTGAAGTCGTCTGCAAAAATCAGATACTGACCGGCGTCATTGTAGGCCACAAAGACATTCTTCGAGGGGGTAAAGACGCTGGTCAGAACACGGGCGAACATCTTCATCATCTGGTTGCCGGTGCTTCTGCCAAGTCTCTTGTTCTCATCCTGCAGGTTGGTGATCTTCAAAGCAACGCAGAGATAGCTGTTAGAAAGCATCTTGCTCTCCGTATCTGCGATAAAGCGGTCGCACCTTGCACGGTTCGGCAGATTGACAACTTTGTTCGTAAACATGTAGTATTCGACGATATCCCACAGACGGCCCAGCGCAATGGCACCCAGACAGCCGAAGACACCGAACACCACAATGATCATCATGGTGAACTTGTTAACCGAGATCTTCTCCGTTACACCGACACTGGACAGGACGGAAATATTCGCTGCACCCAGATATTCATTGTATTCGTCGGTCGTTTCTTCCAGATTTGTATACAGCGTGTTGATCTGGTTGACCAGCGTCTGGATCTCTGATGCAATTTCGTCCTGCTGCCCCTGCGGACTCTGATCCGGAGCTGTGCTGAAGGTATCCAGAATATAATCATTATACGCCGCGTCGATGACATTTGCCGTACTCTGAGTTCGGTCTTCGACATACCGGATCAACAGCTTATCATACGAGGTGGTCTGGTCGGTCTTAGAGCTATCGCCATCCCGTACATTATCATAGATATCCTGTAAAATATACTCCGAGGTGATGTTGGTGTTGCCCGAGCTGCTCATCATCCCGACGTAAGAATCAATGACGCCCTTGATCTTCTGGATTTCTTCATCCGAAGCAGTGTTTTCAATCGAAAGGTCATTGTTCCGGTTGCGGTACTTGTTCAGCAGCACATCCCGGTTTTTGGTGATCTTATTTGCGAGAATTTTTGCGGTGATTTTGGGAACTTCGATCTTCTGGAGCAGGTCATACTCCCAGAACAAATCTGAGAAGGAGTATCCCGTCTCGCTGGAACGGAACGAGCTGTTGCCCGAAACCTTACCGTCCAGCACTTCCAGCGTTGCACCCAGTGAGTCGTCGATGACGTCCATCATCTCAATGTAGTCATAGCCTTTGCTGTAAATATCATTGACTCCATTCGCCGCACGGGAAGAGTTGACATGTGTTTCACCGTACCACGCCGAATAAACATCCAAAATCTCGTTCAGCATCGTGCGTGGGTAGTCCTTATCATGATCCACGCCCGAGCTGAACGTCACCATGTAACGAGTTGCGATCAGATTGGCGTCTTCGCCCTGCGCCACTTTTCCATCAAAGATCTGCTGCTGTTCATCGGTAATGATGGATGTGATGGAGATGCTGCTCCGGATGTTATCCATGTTGGCGGTCGATGGATCGATGCCAAGGTTCTGGATCACTTTCGAGATAATATAAGAGCCATAGATCTCTGACGTGTCGATTTTACTGCCATCCGGAGCAAAACCATCTGATGCTTCCGCATTGGTATACTCGATGACGGTAGAGGAGGTGTAGCTTTGCAGGCGGTTGTTTGCAACATAGTAGAACAGCAGACCAGCCAGAATCGAACCAATCGCGATCAAAAATTTAAACTGCTTCAGATAGCGTAAGATTTGAAAGTCTTTCATTCCGTCTCGCCTTCTTCCTTCTCCTGTCTCCGCATGTCTTTCAGTACGAGACCGGCTCCCAGCATCAGGACGAATCCTACGCTATAGATCAGACCTTTTTTCAGGGCAAGCATCGACTGAAGTGAGCTTTCCACCAGTGCGATGTAGAGATATCCGTTTCGTTTTTCCTGTAGATAGGCATCGCTCAGGGTCTTCGACTGTGCTGCCAGATTTTCCAGTTCCTGCTTCATCGCCGAGATCATGGCATTTGCCTGCTGATACGCATTTCCACTTGCCGTCGAGGTCTGAATCTGGGAATCGGCGTACTGCTTGTGTTCCATCTGAACACGCAGTTCAGTCGCTTTTTTCAGGTAGTCATCCGCCTCATTCGCGAAATTATCCACCTCGATCTTCGTACGGGACATATAAAATTCATCGCCCAGATCACTGGTCGGGACCAAAACGATCCGCGCCATCTGGCTGTCGTAGAGGTCAATGCCTTCCAGACGAACATTATACGCTGCCATGTTCTTTTCATACTTGACCTGCAGCAGACGGTTCTCATAGTTCATCCGGGTGCTGTAATCCACCTTATCGTTGCTCAGGCCGTTCTGCAGCACAAAAGAGCGGTAGCGTTCCAGCTCCACATTGCTGAAATTGTCGATTTTTTCGCCCAGAGACGCAAAAGTCTCGCCACTGGAAGTCCGAAAACTGGAATCCTCGTAACCAAAGTTTTTGATATAGTTGCTCAGTTCTGAGGCTTTCATATCCAGATAATCGTCCACATCCATATAATCCATCGTATCGACATCGCTGATATCAATGTTCAGGATCTGGTCATTTTCTGCGTAATGCTGCAAGAAATATTCATAATATACATCTGCCAGCAGGCTCAGAAGTTCTTTGGGTCTGATACCGTACTTCACCACATCCGCCGAGCAGTGGATACTGTATTCCGTCGCCACTTTCAGGCTATCCACATCGCCCAGACCGCTGTTGTCGAATGTTGAGCTGAAGTGCAGACATGCCGCCAGCTGAGATACGGTCACGTCTTCATATGCTCCTCGTTCAATGACTTTTTGCAAGATCTCTTCCGACAAGATCTGCGAAGCGTTGAACCGGGTCTTGTTCGGGTTCTGGTTTTTGGATGCTTCTTCATAGTTCAGCTTGATGACTTCTGTTGCCTGATTCGCGTTATATACATAAGAACACATCGAATATGCGATCAGATATACGAACATGATCAAAACCGCCAGAACCTTATGGTTCAGCACTTTTCGGACAGACCGTTTCAACACCGCGATCTCCGTTGTTCTATGGATTTGCAGCAAATTCCAAAGCAGCCATAAACCGCTTCCCATAAAAGCCATCTTCAAAAGCTGCTTGAGAGGACTTGCAAATGCAATCATTCCCGCGCTCCTCTCTGCGTATTTTATCCCTCTTCTGCCGCAGTTTACTCCACACTGCCAGTCATCGTCCCATCTTTCCGCCCATTCACGTCAATAACGGCGATCTGCGGCCGGTTATTGATGCGTGGGAACAGATGACTGTTACCCAGTCCTCTCGTTACGAACAATTTCGCATTTGTCAGCGAGAACATTCCATCGCAATATTTTGGAAACAGACCATGATCGGCAGAATAAAGACCGCCCAAAAAGGGCAGTCGAACCTGTCCGCCGTGATAATGGCCGGACACCGCCAGATCGACATTCACATCCGCCAGCCGCTCATAGAACAGATCCGGGAAGTGCGCGATCAGAATTTTCAGCGTGTCCTTTTTCTCAAACTCCTCCATAAAGGGAGCTGAATATTCGTCAAAATTATAAATACCGGTCGCTACGCTGCCAATGGAAATGGTCGTGCCCTTTACGGTCACATCCGACGACTCGTTGATCAGCACATTGATGCCTTCATCTCGCAGCAGACCATCGACACGAAGGCCATTGACGTACATCATCGTACCTTCATGATTTCCCAAGCCGTAATAGACCGGCGCGATCTCTTTCAGCTGTGCGCAGAGGGAGACCACGATATCGGTGTTCGAGCTTTTTTTGTCGACCATATCACCTGCCAGCAGGATCAGATCCGGAGATAATTTGCGCACTTTCTCGACCAGTTCGCAATTGTTCTCTCCAAATTCCGCATTATGCAGATCCGAAAGGACGACCAGCCGGATCGTATCATTGCCCATGACTTTTCCCGAATACATATGGAAAAAGTCCGTTTCCAGCTCTTCCGAGAATGGGCCGGTCTTCCTTATGCAGGAGATGCCGAGCCAGAGCACCAGCAGGATAGCCAGCACAGCGATCACCGCCAGGATACTTCTGACAGGGCTTTTCCCTGCCACCGAATGTTTTCCACTTCCAGTCGAAACGTTACGGTTTACCGCATGTTTTTCTTCTGTTGTTTTTTCTTTTTTCCGACTTCTTTTCCAGAAAGCAGGCTTTCTCGGCTTCGCATGTCCGTCATCTTTCACCTTTGCGTTTTCCTTTCCGTTTATTTCGCCCTATCGGGCTTTTTTTCGTCATAATAATTCCGCAGTAACTCGTCAATCCCAAAAAAGTCACTCACAGAAATAATACCACATTTCACATTCTGCCGCAATACGATACATAATTTCATCGCTTTTTTTACACAAAAAACGAGACCGGCAAACAGAGCAAAAATCTGCTTGCCGGTCTCATCTATACCCGGTTCATTAAACGACCGTTTTTAACTATTGAACATATCCTTCAGCTTCTTGAAAAAGCCTTTGCGCTGCTCATAGTTTTCGTCCTTGAGGGTACCCTCAAACTTCTTCAGGGCGTCACGCTGCGCCTTGTTTAGCTTCTTGGGGATCTCGACCTCGCATTTGACGTACATATCGCCGCGTCCACGGCCATTCAGGTACTGGATACCCTTGCCGCGCAGACGGAAGGTCGTACCGCTCTGCGTTCCTTCGGGCACGGTGTACTCCACCTTGCCGTCAATGGACGGAACTGTGATGTCGTCGCCCAGAACAGCCTGACTATAGGTAATAGGAACCGTGACCCAGACATCATAGCCGTCGCGCTGGAAGAGCGGATCCGGGCGGACAGTCACCATGACGATGACGTCGCCAGCAGGGCCGCCATTGCTGCCTGCATCGCCCATGCCGCGGAGTGCAAAGCTCTGATCGTCGTCGATGCCCATCGGGATGGACACCTCCAGCGTCTTCTTGGTCGCGGTCTTGCCGCTGCCGTGGCAGACCTTGCAGGGGTTCTTGACCAGCTTACCCTTACCGCTGCAGCGAGAGCAGGGCTGCTGGGTCTGCATCACGCCGAAGGGCGTGCGCTGCTGCTTGATGACATAACCACGTCCGCCGCAGTCCGGGCAGGTCTCCGGGCTGGTGCCGGCGGCACAGCCGCTGCCGTGGCACTCAGAGCATTCCTGCTGACGAGTGATAGTGATGTTCTTCTTGCAGCCATGCACCGCCTCGTCAAAGGACAGGGTGATGCGGACACGGATATCCTGACCCTTTCGGGGTGCGTTGGGGTTTGCCTGACGGGAAGAGCCGCCAAACCCACCGAAACCGCCTCCGAAGATATCGCCAAAGATGTCGCCAAAGTCCATACCCTCGCCGCCAAAGCCGCTGAAGCCGCCTGCGCCGCCACCATTCTGAGCTGCATAGCTGGGATCAACGCCTGCGAATCCATACTGATCGTAGAGCTGACGCTTTTTCGGGTCAGACAAGACCTCGTTCGCCTCGTTGATCTCCTTGAACTTTTCCTCGGCATCCTTGTCGCCGGGGTTATAGTCCGGGTGGTATTTCATGGCCAGTTTGCGGTACGCCTTTTTGATCTCCGCATCGGTGGCCGTCTTGGATACCCCCAGCACTTCGTAATAATCACGCTTTTCCTGTGCCATATCCATACCTCTATAAAACCAGCAAAGGCCGCCCCGGTAAAAACCGGAGCGGCTTTTGCTCTATGCGCGTGTATCCGCCGGTTGGTCGGATCTCACGCCGCTTGTGTCAAACCTTAGACTTCCTTGAAGTCAGCATCCACAACACCGTCGTCGTTGGGCTTCTGCTGGTTGTTTGCACCAGTGTCAGCACCCGGCTGTGCGCCTGCGGCCTGCTGTGCGGCAGCAGCTGCCTGATACATCTTCTCAAAGACGTGGCTCAGTTCATCCTGCTTTGCTTTGATGTCGTCGATAGAACCGGACTGGACAGCGGTCTTCAGGTCGGCCAGCTTTGCCTCAGCCTCACTCTTGACGTCAGCAGGCATCTTGTCGCCGTTCTCCTTCAGCATCTTCTCAGTCTGGAAGACCATCTGGTCAGCACCGTTGCGGATATCGACCTCTTCACGCTTCTTCTTGTCGTCTGCAGCGAACTGCTCAGCTTCCTTGACAGCCTTGTCGATATCGTCCTTGGACATGTTGGTAGAAGCGGTGATGGTGATGTTCTGCTCCTTGCCGGTACCCAGATCCTTTGCGCTGACCTTCACGATGCCGTTTGCATCGATATCGAAGGTAACTTCGATCTGAGGCACACCACGGGGAGCCGGAGCGATGCCATCCAGATGGAAGACACCCAGACTCTTATTGTCGCGTGCGAACTCACGCTCGCCCTGCAGGACATTGATCTCAACAGAAGGCTGGTTATCTGCAGCGGTGGAGAAGACCTGACTCTTGTGAGTCGGGATGGTGGTGTTGCGCTCAATGATCTTGGTGCAGACGCCGCCCAGAGTCTCAATGCCCAGACTCAGCGGAGTGACATCCAGCAGCAGCAGACCCTTGACGTCGCCCTGCAGGACACCGCCCTGAATAGCAGCACCAACAGCAACGCACTCATCGGGGTTGATGCCCTTGAACGGCTCGCAGTTCAGCTCTTTCTTGACTGCATCGTAGACAGCCGGAATACGGGTAGAACCACCGACCATCAGGACCTTCTTCAGGTCAGAAGCACGCAGGCCTGCATCCTGCAGAGCCTTGCGGACAGGGATCAGGGTACGGTCGATCAGATCTGCAGTCAGTTCATTGAACTTTGCACGGGTCAGGGTCATATCCAGATGCTTGGGGCCGGTAGCGTCGGCGGTGATGAAGGGCAGGTTGATCTGGCTGCTCATTGCGCTGGACAGCTCGATCTTTGCCTTCTCAGCAGCTTCCTTCAAACGCTGAGCAGCCATCTTGTCCTTGCGCAGGTCAATGCCGTTCTCAGTCTGGAATGCGTCTGCCATCCAGTCGATGATACGCTGGTCGAAGTCATCGCCGCCCAGATGGGTATCACCGTTGGTTGCCAGAACTTCGGTAACGCCGTCGCCCATCTCGATGATGGAGACATCGAAGGTGCCGCCACCCAGATCGTAGACCATGATCTTCTGGTCTTCCTCTTTATCAATACCGTATGCCAGAGAAGCAGCGGTAGGCTCGTTGATGATACGCTTGACGTTCAGGCCCGCGATGGTGCCTGCGTCCTTGGTTGCCTGACGCTGGCTGTCGTTGAAGTATGCAGGAACGGTAATAACAGCCTCAGTGACCGGCTCGCCCAGATAAGCCTCGGCATCTGCCTTCAGCTTCTGCAGGATCATTGCGCTGATCTGCTGGGGAGTGTACTCCTTGCCGTTCAGAGTGACCTTATGATCGGTACCCATCTGACGCTTGATGGAAGAAACCGTGTTCTCCGGGTTGGTGATTGCCTGACGCTTTGCGACCTGACCGACCAGACGGTCACCGGTCTTGGTGAAGCCGACGACAGACGGTGTGGTACGCGCACCCTCAGAGTTTGCGATGACGACGGGTTCGCCGCCCTCCATAACAGCAACGCAGCTGTTCGTAGTACCAAGGTCGATACCAATAATCTTACTCATAAATGAAGACTCCTCTCAAAATGTCTTGTTTATCTCATGCTTCGAGTGAAAAGCGGATGTTTATTTGAACGCCCTCTCGGACGGTGAGCCGATTACTCGGCGACCACGACAGTGGCGTGGCGGACGATCTTCTCGCCCAGTTTGTAACCCTTCTGGTAGACGGTAACGACTGTGCCGCTCTCCTGACCTTCCTGTGCCGGGATCTGCTGAACGGCGTTCATCATGTTGGGATCGAACGGCTTGCCCAGCACCTCGATCTCCTCCACATGGAGGGCATTCAGTGCTTTCGCAGCCTTATCCAGCGTCATCGTCACACCCTTCTTGTAGTTCTCATCGGTGGTCGGCGCATTGGCGGCCATCTCGAGGGTATCCAGAATCGGGATGATCTGATTCACGGCAAAGGACACGCCATCGTTGAACTTCTGGTCTGCCTCACGGGTGGAACGCTTGCGGTAGTTTTCATACTCAGCAGCCATCCGGAGCAGCTGGTCTTTTGCCTGTGCTGCATTCTTTTCAGCGGCATCCAGCTTTGCTTTGACAGCGTCCATCTCACGGGCTTTCTTGTTGAACCAGCCGTCCTTCTTCTTGGCATCTGCCTTGTCGTCGTCCTTTTCAGGGGCAGCGGCAGCTTCTGCCTGCGGTTCGGCCTGCTCCGCAGCCTTCTTCTCCTCGACGGGAGCTTCTTCGGTCTGCGCAGTCTTCTTAGTCTCTTCGGTCATTCCAGATCCTCCTTATAGATCACAGTCCGCCGGGGTGCGGCTGCCTGCGGGGTATCTTTTCGTTTGCCGCTCATTCCCTCGCCGAGCTGATCGGCAAAGGTGTGAAGCAGCGGCATCAGCTTCTGGAACGGCATCCGGGTCGGGCCGATCAGTGCGATCGAACCCCACAATCCGCCGCCGACCAGATACCGGTCGCTGACGATGCACAGGCCGGGGATCTGCGGCTCAAGATCCTCGCCCAGAAGAACGCTTTCGTTCCGTTCTGCCGGAGGTGCAATGATGTGCGCCGCCTCTTCCTCATCGTTGAGGAGAGAGAGGATGGTGCCGACCTTGCCTTCCAGCTGCGGCCAGTTGAGCAGGTACTGCTCACCGCCAAGGAACACATGCGGTGTTGTCGAATCCTGTAAGATCGCCGCCGCCGCGCTGATGACCGGAACCAGTTCCGGGTCGATCTGGCTGCACAGTTCACCGAGCAATCGAGCCGACAGATCAATGGGGGCAACGAAGGTCAAATTGCGGTTGAGCAGCGCAGCCAGTGCTGCGGCGTGCTCCCGTGAAAGACCGGTTCGCACCCGGGCGACCCGGGTACGGACATAACCGGCTGTCGTCACAGCCAACACCGCCGCTGCGCTCCGGCCAACCTGCACCACTTCATAGTGGGCAATGCAGAGGTCTTCTGCGCAAGGTGTGCTGATGGCGGCGGTACAGCCGCTGATCTGAGCCAACGCTCTGGCCGCTCCCTGTGCGAGCTTTTCCGGTTCGTGGTCGAGGCTTGCAAATACAGCATCCACACGAGCCCGTGTCACACGATCCAGCGGCTGATCATCGGTCAGCAGATTATCAAGATAGTAACGATAGCCTTTTGCACTGGGAACCCGGCCTGCGCTGGTGTGGGGCTGTTCCAGCAGCCCAAGCTTTGTCAGCGCAGCCATCTCGTTGCGGAGCGTCGCGCTCGAAACTGCCATATCAAAGTAGTTCGCAAGCACGCTGCTGCCGACCGGTTCTCCCTCGAGGCCATACAGTGCCACGATTGCCTGCAAGACTCGCTGCTTGCGTGCATCCATCGTCATAGCACCTGCCTCCTTTTGGATTCTTTCGATTGGTTTTTGATTTCTTTAGCACTCCTTCTTCCTGAGTGCTAAGACCATTATAATCAATTTTTCTGACCTGTCAAGCCCTTTGCGAAAATGTTTTAAAAGATTCATAAATTGGTAATAGACGCAGAAAGAGGGCCGTTGCCGACAACAGCCCCTTCCTTATATAATAGGGATCTTACTCTTCCATCTGCTTTGCCAGAAACGCCGCTGCCACTGCCACCGCCTTCTGTTGAGCCGGATCCGGTTTTGCCGTTCTGTCCTCGCTCAGCAGTCCGACCGCACCGGTCACATCCCCTGCAGCGATGATAGGACTGACGCAGAGCAGTAACCGTGTCGAGTTTTCGCACGGAAGGACTGCCTGCTCCGGCACACCCTCGCTCTGATAAGGTTTTCGGCTCTCCATCAGCTTTTCGAGCGGCTGGCTCACGCTTCGGTCGGTCAGGTCACGCTTTCCGCTGCCCGATGCCACCAAAATTCGGTCACGGTCGGAAACGAACGCCGTCAGTGCAAAACTCTTGCTCAGCACATCGACGTACTGCGCCGCTATGCTGCTCATCTCCCCTACCGGCGAATACTTTTTAAAGATGACCTCGCCGTCACCGGTCGTAAAAATTTCCAGTGGGTCGCCCCTCCGGATGCGCTGGGTGCGTCGGATCTCCTTTGGTATCACCACTCGCCCCAACTCGTCGATACGGCGCACAATGCCTGTCGCTTTCATAACCTCTTACCTCCTGAAACTCTCGTTTTCCATATCACGGGTCTTATGGGTAGTATGTGGAAAATCAGGAGATTTATGCTTCTTTCTTCCAGCTGTTTTTCCTTTCGCCGAATCTTCTCTCTTTGTCCGAAAGCAGATCAGCCCTTTGCATCGTTCTTCAACTGTATATAGAAGTTCAGCCCTTTTTATGGTATAATTATGGCGTTTCCTCCAATCTCGACCAGTTCCAGAATCCTGCCGCCGTCGACCCGACCGTTGAGCAGATCGCCAGCTTCATTCCGGAAGAAAAGATGAAAGCGGAGTTTCTTGCACGTTTCTGCCGGGAAGCCATGACGAATGCCTACGCTGCCGGCAAAACAGAGCTTCAGCAGAAGCTGCTCTCTTACTACGCCGATCAGAGCATCCGCTGGATCCGGATGACCGCCCGTCTTATCACGAACCCGAACAACGGCCATCTGGAAGCTATTCTTTACGGTATGGACATCAGCCGGGAACACGCCTACAAAGAGCGCATTGCTCTCGCCAAGCAGGAGAACGCGACCCTGCTCGAGCGTTCCAGATGATTTCTCCATTTACTTCCCGGACTGCACCTTCGAAAGCCTGACCGAAAAGCTGGAAGAGATTCGGCAGAGCCTGACGCGCACCATCTCCCTCGACAAGGCAAGTGTCACCACTACTGTCAGCATCGGTGCGATCTTCTGCGATGCTCCGGTAGGGGAGTTCACCCCTCTGCTCCAAAAAGCGAATCAGGCTTTGTATTCTTCCAAACAGCATGGACGGGATCAGTATTGTCTCCGCTCCTTAGAAGAGCTTTCTCTATAAAATGTGAATCAAGGGTAGAAAGGAGACAAAACAAAAGTTTAGAAAAAAAGAAAGAC
>CAVBWT010000022.1:0-49930 GCA_963599235.1 Lawsonibacter asaccharolyticus
CTCGAAATGAAATCCATAAGTATAAACTCATGCTATAAAGAAGAAAAGTCATAAATTTATGCGCAGCAAGTAATGAAAAGCAAATCCGGCAATTTCGTTTGTAAAAAATATTATACGAAATATTTGATTATATAAATTAACAGAACTAAAAAATTGCTAAATACGCGAGAGCATTCCCAAGTTAAAATCCATATAATAATAGTGCCCTGCTGCTCAAATCTGAACAGCAGGGCACTATTATTGAAATTGAGTAGGATTGAAATGCAGTTATAACTCAAATGCCTTTTTCAGGACATCGTAGGCTGCATCTTCGTTCTCTGAACGAACCAGCAGGGAGATATCCAAATCGCTGGTGGTAATGAGCAAGACTTCAATGCCTGCAATTGCCAGTGCATTCAAAGCTCGAGCTGCAACACCACAGCTCGTCACCATCTCTTCGCCGAAAAGATTCAACTTAGAGTAGCCGACACTGATGAGGGGAGAGGCCTTTGCATCCTTATCAAGGTTTGCCGCAGAAATAGCCTTCATCACCAGCGGCAGGTCGCTGCTGGCAGCGGTAAAGCTGAAATCAATGCTGGTGCCATGCGGTGCGCTCTGACTGATCATGTCCACAACAACGCCGGTATCCGCAAAAATCTGCAAATAGCGTGCAAGACTGTTGCCCTTGAAAGCAACATCCTGAACACTGATCATCATCTGGCTGGGAGCAATATTGATTTTTGATACACCGTACATAATAACACTCCATTCTGCCCGAACGGGCGTGAAAAGGAACAACTCACATTTCTGCGATCATATTACCCATGTTGTACAGACCCGGCTCTTTCTTTGCCAGATAGACAGCGGCGTTGATTGCACCGTTTGCAAAGATGTTCCGGGAATATGCGGTGTGCTTGAGAGTGATGACCTCGTCCGGGCCACAGAACAAAACTTCGTGGTCGCCGACGATGCTGCCGCCACGCACCGAGCTGATGCCGATTTCCTTCGGGTCACGCTTCTGACGAACCGAAGAACGGTCGTAAACATAGTGATACTCGTTATTGTTCTCTTCGTTGATTGCATCAGCCAGCATCAAAGCGGTTCCGCTGGGAGCATCCAGCTTGTTATGATGATGCTGTTCTACAATTTCAACATCATAGTTCACGCCGAGGATCGCCGAAGCACGCTTGCACAGCTCAGACAGAACATTGATGCCCATTGACATATTTGCACTCTTGAAGACCGGAATCTCACGGGAGAGCTGAACAACTTTCAGCTGAAGCTCTTCAGACAGGCCGGTGGTGCAGACTACGATGGGAAGTTTGTGCGCTTCGCAGTAGGGCAGAGCCTTTTCGACCGCAGCAGGAGAGCTGAAGTCGATGATAACATCGCCTTTGCCATTCAGCTTGTCCAGACTATCGTACACCGGGATGCCGTTCACTTCGCCATCCTTCAGGTCGATGCCGGCGACCACACGACAGTCCTCACGCTGTGCAATCATATCGACAAGAACATGACCCATTCGACCGCCAATTCCCTGAATGATAATATCCGTCATTGTTTTTACCCCTTCTATTTGCCGTTTTTTAGATACGGCAAATGCCCGGGAGAGTCTTCCGCCGGGCATTTGCACCTGTTTCAATTACTCTTTGATAAGACCTTCTGCCTTGAGCGTGTTCTCAATCTGCTCCTTATGTGCATCGCTCGGCTCGACCAGCGGCAGGCGGCACTCACCAGCATTCCAGCCCAGAATATTCATTGCATACTTGACCGGGATGGGGTTGACTTCGCAGAACATTGCATCGCAAAGCGGCAGAATCTCCAGCTGGAGATCACGAGCTTTTGCGGTATCACCCTCAAACCATGCCTTACAGCAATTGTGAACCAATTCCGGCTTGACATTAGAAACGACACTGATAACGCCCTTGCCGCCCAGAGACAGCAGGGGAACGACCTGATCATCATTGCCGGAGTAGATGTTCAGCTCATCGCCGCAGAGAGCCGCAATTTTTGCGACCTGCGAAATGTTACCGGAAGCTTCCTTGATGCCATTGATGAGCGGATGCTTGCTCAGCTCATATGCCGTCTCAGGAGCGATGTTCACACCAGTACGGGAAGGCACATTATACAGGATGACCGGGATACCGCCAGCTTCTGCCATTGCGGTAAAGTGAGCAATCAGACCAGCCTGAGAGGTCTTGTTATAGTACGGAGTCACCATCAGCAGGGCATCTGCACCGCAGGCTGCCGACTTTGCAGCCAAAGCGCAGCCGTGGTCGGTATCGTTAGAGCCTGCTCCTGCAATGACCGGAATACGATGGTTGACAGTGTCGACAGTGAACTTGATGGTCGCAAGCTGCTCCTCATCGGTCATGGTAGCACACTCGCCGGTAGTACCGCAGATAACGATAGCATCCGTGCCGCGTGCAATCTGGTCTTCCAGAATACGGCCCAGCTCATCAAAATTTACGCTGCCGTCCTCATACATCGGGGTGATAATGGCAACGCCTGCACCCGTAAAGACAGGATTCTTCATAGTATAAAAACTCCTTTGCTGTGTTTTTATCAAAACACAAATCAGTCAAAATAGCCCTTTGCTGCCAGCAGCTCTGCCAGCAGGACTGCGCCGCCTGCTGCACCGCGCAGGGTGTTGTGGCTCATGCAGGCAAACTTATAATCGAACAGGGTGTCCTCACGCAGACGGCCAATGCAGACAGCCATACCATTTTCGGTGTTGCGGTCAAGCTTGGGCTGCGGACGATCGGCTTCCTCAAAATAGTGGAGGAACTGTTTGGGTGCGCTGGGCAGGTTCAGTTCCTGAGCCGGGCCGCGGAAGTTTGCCCAAGCCTCAAGGATCTGCTCCTTGGTCGGCTTCTTGTCAAAGCTTACAAAGACCGCCGCAGTATGACCGTCGGAAACGGGAACGCGGAAGCACTGTGCGGTGATGGTCGGCTTCTCGGCATTGACGATCTCGTTGCCCTCGATGTGACCCCAGAGCTTCAGCGGCTCACGCTCGCTCTTTTCTTCCTCGCCGCCGATGTAGGGGATCACGTTGTCGATGATCTCAGGCATCCGGTCAAAGGTCTTACCTGCGCCGGAGATAGCCTGATAGGTGCAGACCAGTGCCTTGTTTACACCGAAATCCTTCATCAGGGGATGCAGGGCAGGAACATAGCTCTGCAGGCTGCAGTTAGACTTGACGGCAATAAAACCGCGCTTGGTACCGAGACGCTTGCGCTGAGCAGGAATGATCTCGATGTGGTCAGCGTTGATCTCAGGCACGACCATCGGAACATCCGGGGTAAAGCGGTTTGCGCTGTTGTTGGAAACGACCGGGCACTCAGCCTTTGCGTAAGCCTCTTCCAGAGCCTTGATCTCAACCTTCGGCATATTGACTGCACAGAAGATGAAATCGACCTGAGAAGCGACCTCTTCAACCTTAGCAGCATCCAGTACGACCATCTTCTTGACACTCTCGGGCATCGGGGTCGTCATAGCCCAGCGAGAGCCGACAGCATCTTCATAAGTCTTGCCTGCGCTGCGGCCAGAAGCAGCGAGAGTCGTCAGCTTGAACCAGGGATGATTCTCCAGCAGTGTGACAAAACGCTGACCGACCATGCCGGTAGCGCCAACGATACCAACTTTATACTGTTTTTCCATTTCCAGCACCTTTCCTTTCAAAAAGCCAAATTTGCATCATTCACCGCTTGCAAAGCAGGACAAGATGCAATATAATAGACCTTGCTTATACAGATTCTATAATATCATTGATACGTCACTCGTGTCAATCATCGGAAAGGCAAATGCAGAGCATGTTAAAAAAAGATTTTTGGTACGATTTACCCAAAGAACTCATCGCACAGGAGCCAGCCGACCCTCGCGACTCGGCTCGGCTGATGGTTTTGAACCGGAACGACGATAGCATTGAGCATAAGATCTTCCACGATCTGCCGGATTATCTCGAGCCGGGCGACCTGCTGGTCGTCAATAACTCGAAGGTTCTTCCTGCCCGTATCGTCGGCATCAAACAGCCGACCGGTGCAGTCTGTGAGCTGTTGCTCCTGCGTCAGGTCAAGGGAGACCAGTGGGAGTGCCTTGCAAAACCCGGCAAGCGGATGCAGCCGGGCACCAAGGTCAGTTTTGGCGATGGCTCTCTGACTGCTATCGTGGACGAGACGCTGGAAGATGGCAACAAGTATGTTACATTCTATTATGATACCGAGACGCTTTATGAAAAGCTGGATGAGTTTGGCAAAATGCCTCTTCCTCCGTATATTACAAAGCAGCTTGAGGATCAGAGCCAGTATCAGACCGTTTATGCCAAGGAGCTTGGCAGTGCTGCCGCTCCGACTGCCGGTCTGCACTTTACCGAGGAACTGATGGATACCATCTGCGCAAAGGGTATTAACATCACTGAAGTTACTTTGCACGTCGGTCTTGGAACTTTCCGTCCGGTTATGGAAGATGAGATCACCGACCATAAGATGCACAGTGAGTGGTACTCCGTCAGCGAGGAGACAGCGCAGCTCATCCGGGATACCAAAGCCGCCGGGCATCGTGTCATTGCAGTCGGTACGACTAGCTGCCGCACTCTGGAAGCTGTTGCCGCAAAATATGGTGAGATCAAGGCCTGCAGCGGCAATACGTCTATCTTCCTGTACCCCGGTGTGAAGTTCAACTGCATCGACGGTCTTATCACGAACTTCCATCTGCCCGAAAGCACCCTCATCATGCTGGTGTCGGCGTTCTATGGCTATGAGAAGACGATGGCTGCTTATAGGGTTGCCGTCGAACAGAAGTATCGATTCTTTTCCTTTGGCGACGCGATGCTGTTAATTTGATACAAGATTCGCGCTTTTTGCGATAATTGTATGTAGAGAAAAGTAATGAGTCGATGTTGATTCTGGAAAAAGATGTTAGCATCGACCGATTGACCAACGCAAAAAAATCTGTTAAACTATAGATAGAAGGAGGGACGCAAAATGGCAAATGTCTATGATGTTGCTAACTTTTTCATTGATGCCTGCAATAATAGCACTGATGACCAGATGACAAATTTGAAGCTGAACAAGCTGATATATTATGCGCAGGGTTGTCATCTCGCAAGAACTGGGAAGCCGTTGTTCGATGACAAGATCGAAGCGTGGACGTTTGGCCCTGTAACGCCTAATGTTTATCAGCGGTACAAGGTCTGCGGAAAAGGTCTCATTCAAAACGTCGATGAAGACTACAACGGATGCAATTTTTCTTCCGAAGAAAAGGACACTTTGACTGATGTGATGCGCGAGTTCGGTAAGTACACCGGAAGCGCGCTCGTTAGCATGACCCACAAGGCAGGAACGCCGTGGAGCAAAGCGTGTATTGCAAACGAAAAAGAAATCACACAAGACTCAATGAAAGAGTTCTTCGAGGCGCATCCTGTTCCTCGTGCCAACAAGATGTTCGAGCAAATTCCAGCAGTTGATAAGCTGCCGTCTGACTGGTATGACCCTGAAGAAGATGCTGAATGGGAGGCATACCAGTGAAAAAGTGGGACATCTATCTGGCTTATGTTCGGTACGAGGACATTCCGGGCGGGAAGAAACGCCCGGTTTTGGTAGTTGATGATGACAATACAGCATATCCGATCTCTTGCTTAAAAATGACTGGTCAGCCTCGTAGAGACGGGGAATACACTCTTGTTAAATGGCGAGAGGCTGGACTGCATAAGGAAACAACTGTTCGGATTGGAAAACGATTAAATGTCGTAGAAGCTGATTTTATTGTGAAGATTGGCTCACTTGACCCTGTTGACATTTTGAAAATCGAAGAAATGCTTCCGTAATTTAGTCATAGTAAAAGACCCGATGGCGATGATGCCGTCGGGTCTTTTGTCATTTCAGGATGAAAGTGTGTGAGAGGCCGTTCTTGAACACAATGGTTTGCACCCGGCCATCGTAGATTGTAATATTCTCGATGATGTTCATTACGAATGAGCGTAGAACCTCTCGCGATACTGTTGTCGCCAACCGTTTATAGTAGATGTATGTTCTGCCTGCGAGCTTCTGCGTTAGAATAAACTGCGAGGCCGCATGAACGAATTGTTCATCCGACACATCTTTTTCGTCTGCGTTGGACATGACCACACCGATTTGCTCGTTGACCTCGGCAAGCTGACTCATCAGCTTCTCTCGCTGCATGATATAGTCCTTTTGCGAGATTGCATCATCGGAGTACAAGTAGAGATTCTGAAGACGTTCCACAGCTCGCTCGATTTTTGTCTTCTCCGTATTAAGATTTTCCAGTTCAATGTCAGACACGACTGGCTTCTTTCTGACTTCTACACTGCTGTCAAAGGGAGCCTTTTCAGTAAGCCCTGAGGCAAGCATATTGTAGAGATCGTCCAGACCGGCAGACTCAATGCCCTTGATATCTTTGAAGGTGCTGCCTGAGAGCAGCATCTTTTCCATATCTTCCTCTGATTTGATGCTGTTGAAGTTTTTCTGAACGTTCATCATATTGAGGATGTAGTTGAAGACGAATTCGCCCAAGACGACCTCAGATGTGGTTTTGCCGTCGCACTGCGAGTCGCTTCTGCGCTTTGTGGGACAGACATAGACCGACCAACGGATGCCTTCTGGGTCTGCCGGCCTGATGGTAGAAGTCATCGCATGGCCGCAGTTGCCGCAGATAACCAGTCCCCCAAAGACATGGACGTTTTTGTTTCTTGAGTACATGCCACGCCGTTCACATTCCAGCCTTCTATTTTCCTCCAGAATTCTAATGATGCTTTCTTTCTGCTCTCTGCTGATGATTGCAGGGTGATGGTCTTTGACTGTTATCCACTCGGACTCTTTCTTACGCTTTTGCCTGTCACCATCTTTCAGGACGTTATAGCGATAGTCGCCGCAATAGAAAACGTTCCGCAAGATGATGAGCAGGGTAGAGGGAGAGTAGGTACAGCCAGTCCTTGTGCGGTAGCCGTGGCCGTTGAGGTATCTTGCGAGCGAGATCAGTGACCGCTCTTGCTCATACTTGTCATGGACGATCTTGACTACCGCAGCCTCACTCTCGTTGATGGTGAACGTTTTTGTCTCCGGGTCGTAATCGTAGCCGAGAGGAACACGGCCACCGTTCCACTGGCCGTTTGCGGCTCTGGACAGCATTGCCGCCGTTACGCGCTCCGATGTCATGTTGCGCTCCAGCTCCGCGAAGACCAAGATGATTTTGAGCATGGCCTCACCCATTGCAGAACTGGTGTCGAACTGTTCGTTCTTGCTGACAAAGATCACGCCAAGCTGCTTCAATTCACTATACATCGTAGCAAAGTCGAGCAGATTGCGGCTGATACGGTCAATCTTCCAGACAAGGATGTGCGTGAACATTCCCAGCCTGACCTGCTGCATCATCTCCTGAAATTTTGGACGGTCTGTGTTCTTGCCCGAATAGCCTGCATCCTCGTAGATAACATAGTCCTCTGTATTCAGTATGAGCCGCGCATAGTTGATAAGGTCTTGCCTCTGCATGGGCAGGGAGTCCTTGTCGATTTGATGCAGAGTCGATACGCGAGTATAAATTGCCACACGGGATTTATCCGGCAGCTTTATTTTTGCCATGTTTCAAGTCACACTCCATCTAAAGCTAAAATAAGGCCTTTCAAGGCTAGTTTCAACCGATTCAACAACTTTTCCCACATTCGGAACTCCAATGCCCTCCATGTGGCTCTCTTGCGTGGATTTGACCGACTTGCTGGAAAATCATATTCCAACACAAAAATGACCGTCTGATTCCGTCAGGCGGCCATTTTCATATACAGGATTTTGCCAAGTTCTGCATATGAGCATTTCTGTGCATGGGATTCTTTTAACATCGGCAATGTCAGGATGCCATCATGTGCGAATGGCTCGATGGTTTTCATATCTGTGACGTAGAAGTCCCAGAGCAGCATATTATGGATGCTTTCTTCCGGCGACATCCCACGCCACACGCCGAAGACGACCACGCTGTTATGACTGGAAAAATCCAGCTTGAATGTGATGCGCTCAGGGTGTTCGCCATCTTCCGACTGCGTGTAGGATGCAGCCTTAAAGACGATTTTGCCCTCCGAGATCAACCGATGAAATCGCTCAGCCTGATTACCCGACATCTTTTGCTTCGACCTCCTGAGCTGCACTTGAATCGACCATGCCATCAAGATATGCCTCTAGCCTGATTCTCTGCTCACGCGAAAGAGCCCTGTATTTCATCAGAATTGCAGCCTCCTGCGGATTGGCCGCAATCGCGTTGTTTTCTGACGTTTCTACGCTGCCAAATGCGAGCCAGTCCATTGAGACACCGAAGAACTCTGAAAAGCGAGCAAGAGCATCTACCGATGGGCGACCCTTGCCCTTCTTCCAGTCGGAAAACGCAGAGTTCGAGAGGCCAAGCTCTTTCTGGAGTTGTTTCTGGTTCATTCCAGATTGTTCCTGAAGCATGATAAGACGTTCCAAAATTGTACTCATAAAAACCTCCTTAAAAATAACTGGAAAAATCCAATAATTGTATTGACTAACTGGAAGAATCCAGCTATAATTAAGTTACAATCATTTACACAAATATCCAACCGACCAAGTGGATGTAATTTGATTGTACCATTTTACTTGCGAAAAGTAAATTAAAAAACATGAGAAGGAGGCGCATAAGGATGGCAAGACCTCTGCCACAGTGGTGCAAGAGAGTGAAGATTGAACTCATCCAGCGAGACATGAGCATTTCCGATCTTGCAAAGCTTACAAATCTGTCAAGGGAATATACAGCTGGCATTGTCAATGGCCGTAATTATTCCGAAGCCGCTGTCAAAAACATCAGTGACGCTTTGGACATCCCTGACAGCCCGTATCAGTGATTATATCGTATCACAGGAGGAACTCAAAGAAAATGGGAAGAGACTGCTCAAAAGCGAGCGGAAATGTGTACTTTGAGGCTAGAAAAACCGCCGCAGAATACGACGATAGGCTTTATAGTCGTGAAAAGGCTGCCGAACTTCTTGGCATAAGCATTTCCACCCTCGCTGATTACGAAAACGGCAATACCAAATTCGTTCCGGTCGACAAGGTTGTTCTAATGGCCGACCTGTATCATCAGCCTGAGTTGAAAACCGGATACTGTAAGCACGAGTGTCCTATTGGAGCGTGTATGCCGTTCTGCACCAAGACCAGCAGCATCGCAATGGCCGCCCTGAAAGTGCTGAAGGGGCTGGATGACTCGAAAATCGACAGCCTGCGCCGCAGAATTGTTGACGTGGCCGCAGATGGACAAGTTGATTCCAGCGAGAAGCCTGAACTCGCTGATATTTTGAAGGACGTTGACGAGATTGCACTTGCGATGAGCGAAGCTCGTCTCGTCTGCGAAAAAGAATTGGGGTAGCCGAATGAACGCCGATAAGCTGAGAGAAATCCTTCGTCTTGAATATGGTATCCGCTCTGATGAGGAACTGTATGATGCCGTTGCCAAGATGAAACCTCTCGATATTGGCCTATTCACGACACCCATCAAACAGAAAGGAACCCACAATGCCTGTAACGAAAAACAACCAGATCGCCACCGTTTCCAGCATCAAAGGAATGCTGGCACGGGATGACATCAAAACGCGATTCAACGACATCCTTGGTAAGAAATCCAGTCAGTTCATGGCCTCACTCGTGAACGTCGTTGCCGCTTCGCCGCAGCTCAAATCATCCGACCCGAACTCGATTATGGCCGCCGCGTTTGTTGCTGCTTCATTTGACTTGCCGATTGACAGCAATCTCGGCTTCAGTGCCATCGTTCCGTTCAATAAAAAGACCTGTATCAATGGCCAGTGGGTAAAGCAGAGTCTTGCACAGTTCCAGATGATGTACAAGGGCTATATCCAACTTGCCATCAGGTCCGGCGAATATGAGAAGATGAACTGCGCTGAGGTCTATGCCGATGAGCTGGTCAGCTACAATCCCATTACCGGCGAGTGCCAGTTCGTGGACGACTTCTCCGCCTGCAAGTTCCGCAACGAGGGCAAGACCGACAAGATTATTGGTTACTACGCATGGTTCCGGCTCCGCTCTGGATTTACCAAAGAACTGTACATGAGTAAGGCCGAAATCAACAACCATGCGCAGAAATACAGCCAGTCGTACCGCTACGACATCAACGACGGCAAGCAGTCAAGCCGGTGGTCTACTGATTTTGACGCGATGGCGAAGAAAACCGTCATCAAGCTCCTGCTGAGCAAGTGGGGCATCCTGTCCGTCGAGATGCAGAAGGCCATCGAGGACGACCAGAAGGTATATGAGGCTGACAGCACCGAGCAGTACAGCGACAACCAGCCTGATGTCGCTGAGGCCGAGAATCCCTTTATGCCGTCTGCCATCGAAGCACCGAAAAAAGAACTCCAGCCTGCGCCTGAAGCTGAAACGCTGGAAGAACTCGATATCATGGAGGAATAAGGAACATGGGAGCATTTGTGTTGACCTCGGATACCTACTACACGCAGGAAGCCAACAAGGAATACATGAGCGTGAGCCAGTACAAGCAGTTCGTTGGAACGTATGGCCGGCGTGGATGCGAGTTCACTGCGCTGGAGGAACTGAATGGCCACTGGCAGCAGAAGAAGAACTCTGGCATGATGATCGGCAGCTACGTTGACAGCTATGTTGAGGGGACGCTGGACAAGTTTAAACATGACAACCCCGAAATCTTCAAAAGGGACGGCAGCCTGAAGGCGGACTTCGCCAAGGCAGAGCAGGTCATCGCTCGCATTGAGCGCGACCCCTTCTTCATGTCCACGCTGTCCGGCGAGAAGCAGGTCATTATGACTGGCGAGCTTTTTGGAGCCAAGTGGAAGATTAAGATGGACAGTTATTTGCCCGGTACAGCTATCGTTGACCTTAAGGTCATGGCCTCCCTGACCGAACACAAGTGGGTCAAGGACCTCGGTTACCTTGACTTCATCCGCTACTGGAACTACGACATTCAGGGAGCAGTCTATCAGGAAATCGTTCGCCAGAACACCGGCCTGAAGCTGCCGTTCTATATCTCCGGCGTTTCCAAGGAAGAAGAACCTGACATCCGCGTCATCCAGATCGAGCAGAACTTCCTTGATGAAGCTCTGGCCGCTGTGGAAGCAAATATGCCGCGTATCATCCAGCTCCGTAATGGTGAAGTGGAACCTGACCGTTGTGAGATGTGCGACTGCTGCCGTCATCACCGTGTCCTGACCGCCCCTATCAGCCTGAGTATGTTGAATGCTTCTATCTGATTTTTACTGCCAGAAAGGGGATGGTATCTATGGCTTGGGTCAAGGTGTATGAAGCTGTTATCGGCCCAAAGCTCCGAACGTTTGCAAACGGCATCGGCTGTTCACAGAATGAAGCTCTCGGTATCCTCGTTCGATTATGGCTTTGGGGCATCCGAAATGTCAATTCTACTGGTGAAATCATCGGTGGAAGCGAGGCCGATATTGAAGCTGTCATTCAGACTGGCCTTGACAGTAGGTATTCAACAAAAACCGTTGTTCGTGTGATGAGGGATTCCGGCTGGCTTGATATAAAAGATGAGCATGTCTACCTACATGACTGGGATTATTGGCAGGCACAGTGGTATAAGGACATTGCCCGGAAAGAAAAGGATGCTGAACGAAAACGTGAAGAACGCGCTAAGAAGAAAGCTCCTGCTCCTGTCACACAGGGCGAGTCGTCTGCCCCTGCAAAGGCCATTCCTAAGGCATCCTACCCGGAAGGCTTTGAAAAATTCTGGGATGCCTACCCCAAAAAGGTCGGAAAAGGGGAGGCGTATAAAAAATACTGTGCGCGAGTCAATGATGGCTGGAGCGAAAAGGAACTGATTGAAGCTGCCGTCGCTTACGCCATAAGCGTTGAGCAGAGCAAAACCGACAAGCAATTCATCAAGCACCCAAAGACGTTTCTCTCTGATGCTACGCCGTTTACTGACTACCTAAAACACGCCGAGCCGACTGTTCCCACCACAGCAAACAATGACCCATTTGCAGAATGGAGGTAAATAATCTATGCCTGAACTGAAAAAATGTCCCATATGCGGAGATACCGTGGAGTTTGAGGTAGACTTTCCGACTTTTGACGGAACAGAAAAGACCGTAAAACGCATCGTTCCCAAGCGGTGCGCCTGTTCACTGAAAAAAGACGAAGAACTTAAGCGGCAGATGGAACTGTACAACCGTCAGCGTGATGTCGAACGACTCCGCAGCCTGAGCCTAATAGATGCCAAGGCTCAGAATGTCACGTTTGCGAACTGCGAACAGACAGATGGCAATGCGCGAGCCTTAAAGATTGCCGCCCGGTACGTTGAGAAGTTCAACGACCTCAAGGCCATCGGGCAGGGCGTTATGTTTTATGGTGATGTCGGGACAGGAAAGTCGTATATCGCGGCCGCCATTGCCAATGAGCTGATGGCAGAACTGCACACCGTAGTGATGACCTCGTTTCCGAACATTCTCGAACGCGCCCTTAACTTTGACGATAACAGCCTCGATTTTGCCAGCCGCGCCGAACTGCTTGTCATTGACGACCTCGGCGCAGAGCGCAGCACCGATTTTGCCCTTGAGCAGATGTACAAGGTCATCGACGACCGCTACCGCAGCAAGCGTCCCGTCATCCTTACAACGAATTTGTCCCTCGACCACATGAAGAAATGCACCGACATTCGGTACAGCCGCATCTTCGACCGCCTGTTTGAGATGTGCTACCCGGTCGAGCTGACCGGGCTGTCGTGGCGCAAGCGCAGCGCGGTGCGGCAGTTCGATGAGATGAAGAAATTGCTAGGTGAGTGATATGGAACTTATTGCAGAGATCAAGATTTTCTCGAAGGAAGACCGCAAGACTGTTGCTGGCATCCTCGTTGACAACGGCTACACCGTTGGCTCCGGCAAGCGTCAGAAAACTCCGAACGGCAAGAGCGTGGACTACACGCTGAAGCTGTATGCCGATGATGATACAGCCGGGAGGTAAATATGAAACAAATTCGTTTTACCATTCCGGGGCCGCCGAAAGGGAAGGGCAGACCTAGATTTTCAAGGGCGAACGGCCATGTGATGACCTACACTCCCGACAGCACGGCAAACTATGAGGAACTGGTGCGCTGGAGTTGGAAATCGCAGTGTTGTGTTTCCTTTGAAGCTGGAGTGCCGCTCAAGGTTTCTATTTTCGGATTCTTCCCGATAGCCAAAAGCATCTCTAAAAAGAAACACGCCGAACTTGCTGGGAAGCCGCACACAAACAAGGTTGACTGCGACAATCTCGCCAAGGCAGTTCTTGATGCAATGAACCATCTGGCATTTTACGATGATGCACAGATAAGCGATTTGTACGTTGCGAAGCGGTATTCCGACAATCCGCGAGTGGAAGTAAGAATAGAGCCAATGGAGGAAAATGAGCATGAGTGAAGAATTGGGTCTTGTCATCAAGAACAGACAGGTCATCGCCGAAGACATACACATCGACTGGAATAAGGACGAACTCATCGAGCGAGTCCGCACCACGACAGAAAAGTACAAAGGTCGTGTTTATACCGAAGATGACATTACCAATGCCCGGGTAGACCGAGCCGAGTTGAACTCTATCAAGAATGCTATCTCTGACAGTCGTATTCAGGTCAAGAAGCTCGTGATGACTCCGTATGATAAGTTTGAGGTCGAAGTCGCTGAGGTGACGAATCTCATCCTTGAAGCTGTAAAGCCCATTGATGAGGCTATCAAAACCCACGATGAGGCTCAGAAAGCTGACAAGAAGAAACAGCTCATTACATACTTTAACAGTATCATCGGCGATTTGGCTGAGTCCGTCACATTTGAGCGTGTGTTTGACCCCAAGATGCTGAACGCCTCGGCCTCTATGAAAAAGGCTAAAGAAGGTATCGCCGATGGCGTCCAGCAGATCAGGGCGAATATCGACACCATCAACACTGTCGTCAGTGAGCCGTATCGTTCCTTTGCTGTCGCCAACTACCTCCAGACCATGAAGCTGGCCGGGTCGATGAAGTTGGCGCAGCGCATGGAGCAGGAAAACCGCCGCAAGGCAGAACTGGCCGCTGAAGCTGAGAATGCCAAGGCCGCCGTCCCTGCACTAGCTCCCACTGTTGAGCCGCCCAAACCTGCTGCGCCTGTTCAGCCCGCACCGCAGCCCAACTCGTTCGTTGCGGCCGCAGAGAAGGCTGCCGCAGATACTCCCACTCCTGCCTCTACACCCGTAGAATCCCCTGAAAAGCTGTACGTCATGAGCTTCCGCGCCATCGGCACGAAAGAACAGCTCATGGCCCTCAGGCAGTATATGAAAGATAACCACATCAAGTATGGAAAGGTAGAGTAAGTTCTTGTTATAAAAAAAGGAGGTGGTTCCCATGGAGCCTGAAACCAATGACCGGCAGCTCACGCCTGAGCTGGAAGCCATCGTCCGGCTGGCCTCTGAAACTGCTGTCGAATCGTACCGAAAGGAATTGGAGCGGCAGCAGGAGGCGGACGGCAAGGCCCGCAGAGAGCGGCATCGCCGCGTTGTGAACAGCGCGAAGATGCTACTGAAGAATTACCGGCGGTTCAAGAAAATGACCGTCAGCAGTGTGTACGGCAAGGAAACCAGCACCAATGAAACCCTCGTTGAGCTGCTGGAGCTGATGCAGGGCATCTACCGCAGCGGTGAGCTGGAGGTCGTCAGCATCAAAGACCGGGTGGCTCGCACCGAGCTGATGATCGAACACATCGACGCGATGCTGGAGGTCTACAAGAAGGACTGCAACAGGTCCCCGGAAGGCCAGCGGCGGTACAGGGTCATCTACTGGATGTACCTGTCTGAGGATGAATCCAAGACCACAGAGGACATTGCCGAGATGGAGAATGTGGTTGTCCGCACGGTGTTCCGGGACATCAAAACCGCATACGAAGAACTCGCTGTTTTGTTTTTTGGAATCGACGGAGTGAAATTTTCTGAGCAGTAGTGTCAAAACGCTGTCATTGTAATTTCAGTTGACACGCCTTAGAATAGTAAATGGCAGTAACGAGGCTGCCGGATGCTCAATGATTCCTCCATCTGTTTGTGAGCAGCGCACCCGGTAACAGCAGGCATGACCGGGTGCGCACCCTCGCAGAAACCCCAAGACAGCTCATCACGAGCTGTCTTTTTATTTTAGGAGAAAGTTATGGAAGAACGTAAAGAACGGTGCATCAGATGTGAGAAAATGCGTGTTGGTGACCTGAAGCACGGCTTTGGAAACCCACGGAAGATCACGAAGAAAAAGGCCGAGGATTTGGAACGCTCGCTTGAGATGTTCGGAGACTTCGGCATTTTCCTCATCGACGAGAATGACAATGTGATCGCTGGCAACCAGCGAAGCGTCATCCTCGCAAAGAAAGACCCTGACATAATGGTTGACTGCAAGCGGCTCATCGGCTACACCGATGCAGAGCTGCGAGCTATCAACATCAAGGACAACACCCACGCTGGTGAATGGGATCTCGACCTGCTCGCCGACTGGACTGCCGACCTCACAGTGGACCTCGGCCTTGATATGCTCGAAAAGAATCCTGACGAGCGGAAGATCAAGGACATCGAGCCGATTCGCTATGAGAAATATGACTATGTTATGATTGTTTGCCGGAATGAGGTTGACTACCTGAATCTTACCCGTGCGCTCGGTATCGACGGCGCAAAAGTGCTGGTTGCCAAGCAGCGGAGGATAAAGGCAAGAGCCGTCTGGTATGACGATATGAAAGCCCAAATTGTACCCAAGGAAGATGCTCCACAAACAGACCCGGAAGACCCGGAGAAAGAGGAAGAAAATGATTAGAGTCTTGATTACTGGCTGCTCGATGCACTCGTATGACCTCATCCGTGCGCTGAGAGACAACTACGACGGCAAGGAAATCTACGTCGTCGGCATCAACTGCGATGACACTGCGCTGCTCCGCAAGGGTGTTGACGCTGGCTATGTGGTTCCTCGCATCACCGAGGACAGCTACATCCCGACCGTCATCGACATCTGCGAGAAGGAAAAAGTTAATGTCATTCTGCCGTTCATCACAGCAGAGCTGCCGATCATGGCAGAGAACCGTGAACTGCTGGAGAGCCACGGCGTTAAGGTGTCCATCTCCTCCATGGAGTCTATTCTGGCCTCCGGCAACAAGATCGAGCTGGCAAAGCGTTACCCCGACCTGATGCCGAAGCAGATGATTTGCAAGAAACCTCTCGACTTCTTCCAGTTTGCCGAGAGTATCGGTTACCCGGAGAAGCCCATGTGCTGCAAGCTCCCGAACCGCTGCGGCGGCCTCGGCTTCTGCATCGTTGATGAGGTGAAGGGCCGCGACCTGACCATCTACAACAAGTTTGGCATGAACCGCTATATCACGTTCGATATGCTGCTGGAGCTGGCAAAGAACTGCCACGAGGACATCATCATGCAGGAGTACGAGGAGGGTCTGGATTACAGTATGTGCGTACTTGCAGACCATGGCCGCGTTCTCCACGCCCTCGGCTTTGAAGGCTACCTGATGGCCTTTGGCAGCGCGATGTTCGCTGGCATCAAGCAGAACGAACAGGCCCTCGCTATCGCCAAGCAGATCGTTGCTGACACCGGGCTGGACGGTAACGTGTGCTTTGACTTCATCCTGAAGGAAGATGGCAGCGTGAAGCTGTTGGAAACCAATCCGCGTCTGAGCGCATCCCTGCCGTTCATCGCCAAGGCTGGCCTGAACCTGCCGTATCTGCGGTGCCGCCAGCTCCTCGGCTATGATGTCGAGAACGTCCATCCCGAAATCAATTACAAGCTACGTATGAGCAAAAACTATGAGTCGGAATACTTCGTTTAACATCTACTGTATGTCGTACCGACGACCGGACAAGATTTTGACGAAGCATCAGTTTGAATATTGCACATACGTCGTAAGACAGGAAGAAGAAGCTGCGTACAGAGCCGCCGGTGTCGATGACCTCCTCGTCATCCCTGATGGAGCTGTGCGCAGCTTTATGTCTACTCTTTACTGGATAATCAAGAACACACCGGAAGATGTGATATTCATTGCTGATGATGACATCGAAAAGTTCGTCTACCGCATGAGCGATACGACCTACCTCGAACTGCCCGATAAACGCCCCGACAAGGAGCGCGTGACGGCTGAGATCGAGCGCGTTGCACAGCTCATCTACGACCTCGGTATCGGCTACGCATTTGACCAGCCCACGATGGCTCCCTATGCGTATGACAGCGAATTCAAGTTCGTTGGGATGCCCGGTCACATCCGCTGGATAAACAAGAAGGCTCTGAAAGCTACCTACGACCCGGATGACCCTGCGGCTTCCGACGTTGACATGATGATGCAGGAGCTTCTGCACAACCGTATCATCCTCCAGCCACGCTACCTGTGCGCCAAGGCAGGCATGGACCTGAACGAAGGCGCGAGCCGCACCAGAGAAGGCCACATGATTCTCGTCGAGGCCATGAAGAACAAATGGGGAAAGTATTATGACTACAACTACAAACGAAATTTTGCGCGAATTATGGTCAAAAGATGATTCACCCATGTACCTATTCAACGAGAACACGCTCTATGAGAACATCGTGAACATGGGAAAGGCGTTCCATCGCTACTACGGAAACACCTACGCCGCATACAGTTTCAAGACCAACTACCTCGCTGACATCTGCCAGATCGCAAATGAGGCAGGCCTGCTGGCTGAGGTTGTTTCTCCGTATGAGCGGCTGTATGCAATGGAGCTTGGCTTCACGCCGGACCGCATCATCTACAACGGTGTCATTCCGAACCTCGCAGAGAAGGTCAAGCTGGCCTCCTGCGGCGGCTTTGTCAACGTAGACAACTACGATGAGCTGCGAGACATCTACTTCATGGCCAAGGAGCAGGACATCACCATTCCCATCGGCATCCGCGTTACGTTCGATGCAGGAAACGACCTGAAATCTCGCTTTGGCATTGATATCGACAGCGATGATTTCAGTAGCGCGATGGCTATGTTCCAGCATAACACGCACCTTGAGTTCCGTGGCTTCCAGTGCCATATCGGGTCTGCTCGCCAACCGAAATACTGGATGAACAAGATTGCTCGCATGATTGAACTGGCAAAGACCTACGGTGCGAAGTACATCGACCTCGGCGGCGGTATGTTTGGCCCTATGGCTCCTGAGCTGGCGGAGCAGTTCAATGGCTATGCCTACGGCGGCTATGAAGAATACGCCAAAATCATTGCTGGCGCGATGAAGAAAGCGTTCCCTGATGAGAGCGTGGTGCTGATGATCGAACCCGGCACTGCGCTGGTCGGCAACACCATGAAGCTGGCGGCCACCATCACCAACATCAAATTCGTGCGCGGACAGATTTACCTCACTGCGAACGCTGCATCCAACCACATGGGTGTCATTGCCGACATGAAGCAGCTCGTACCTGAAGTCGTCCACATGAACGACAACGCCTGCACGTTTACCGATGTCATCGTTGGAGGTGACACCTGCCTCGAATATGACTACCTCGTCAAAGGCATCTCCGGCGAGTTCTCCATCGGTGACAGGCTGGTCTTCGACAACGTGGGCGCATACTCCATCAGCTCGTCCCGCCAGTTCATCGTACCGCGTCCCAAGGTCGTTTCTGAGGTCACCGGCGAGGTGCTTCGTGAGGCCGAGGGATTCACCGATATGTTTGGCCGATATCTGCAAAAAACATCGGAATATCGCAGTAAAAACGCTTGACGGACGCAGACCTCCTTTGGTAGAATTATACTATAAACAAACAAAAAAATTGGAGGTTTTTGTTCATGGCATTTGAAGCGTTAACGAAAAATGGGTACAACCTGTTTGAAATGTCCTCGATGATTCAGAAGGCGATTCGCCGGTGCGACATCCCTCATGCCGCATATGCGGCGAATGAGATGTCCGTCAAATACCGGGCGTACCTGTGGAAGCGGTTGCTGACCGTTTCTGCTGAGGACTGCTACGGCATTATGACCAAGGAAATCATCGCTCTGAAAGAAGCTGATGACTATGTGAACCAGCGGAACAAGCCCGGTGAAACCAATGATCTGTTCATCGCAAAGGCTGTTGTCCTGCTGTGCATGGCCAAGAAGAACCGCGATGCCGACTACGTTGCCTGTAACTTCATGTGGGGCGACCAGCCGCTCAGTGATGCTGAGTATGAGGCGTTCGTCGATTACCACGAAGTTGAGCGGCTGAAGGCTGTTTCCCAGTTCGATGTTCCTGATTATGTCTTTGATGTCCACACCCGGCGCGGCCGCAGGAACGGTGCAACGCAGATGGACTTCTTCAAAGAGGAGAACGAAGCTCTGGAACCCCGGCAGATGAATCTGTTCGACTACGGCAACTACGATGGTTGGTACGACCACCAGCGCAGCCAAGGCTACATGAAGCCGAACGATGAACGCCGCCTCCAGAAGTTCCAAGCAGACCGAGGGCCGGTTGACCCGACCAACGGTGGAACCGAATGGACACCCGAAACCTACGAAAAGTACAAGAAGTAACCGCTGATAAGCCGGGGCTTGACCGCCTCGGCTTTTTCTATTGCTGCCGGAGAATAGGGGTGAGATAGATGTGTCAAATCCGAGCAACCTGATAGTGCCTACGTCTGAACAGGCCAGCGAGAACGGTCGAAAGGGCGGAATTGCTTCTGGTGAGGCACGACGGGCTAAGAAGAACATGAAGCAGATGGCAAAGACGCTCATGGAGATGCCTGTTGCTGGCGAAACCAATAAGCAGAACCTTAAGAACTTCGGTGTCAAGACCGAAGATCAGAACTACAACACCGCCATCGTTGTCCGGCTTATGCAGAAGGCGTTGATCGAAGGCGACACTGGAGCTATCAGACTTCTCGGAGAATTGACCGGTGACTTTGGCGTTGGTGTCGGAGCTGGCGATGATACGGTATTCGAGGTCGAATATCCTCCCATCTGCATCCCCGACAATGGCCGCGACAAGCGCACCGAACGCTCCCTCTCGCCACAGGCCGGACCGCAGACGGCGTTCATGGCCTCGAAAGCAGACATCGTGATATACGGTGGAGCTGCTGGTGGCGGCAAGACCTACGCGCTCCTGCTGGAAGGACTGCGGCATCGCAATGTGAAAGGATGGGGCGGTGTTATCTTCCGTCACAACTACAACCAGATCACTGCTGAGGGCGGCCTGTGGGACGCGAGCCATAAAATCTATGACCTCGTTCCCGATGCTGTTCCCGGCAAGACCCCGAAACTGCACTGGACGTTCGGCGGTGGTGGGCGATTGAACTTCGCCCACATCAGCTGTGATGATGATCTGAGCAGTTGGCAGGGTACAGAAATTTGTTATCTGGGCTTCGACGAGCTGACCCATTTCAGCCGGAAGCAGTTCTTGTATATGCTGTCCCGAAACCGTACTACCTGCGGCATCCGGCCATACGTCCGCGCCACCTGCAACCCCGATGCGGATAGCTGGGTGGCCGACTTCATCTCATGGTGGATTGACCAAGAGACCGGCTACCCGATTCCTGAGCGCAGCGGCCTCGTGCGGTATATGTGCGTCCTAAACGATACTATCTACTTTGCAGACACTGCTGAAAAGCTGGCTGAGGAACACGATATTCCTATCGAGCAGTGCAAGAGTGTCACGTTCATCGCATCTCGCCTTCAGGACAACAAGGTGCTGATGGAGAGCGACCCCGGATACATTGCCAACCTGAACGCCTTGTTAGAGGTCGAACGTGAGCGTCTGCTCAACGGCAACTGGAAGATCAAGCCGGCAGCCGGTATGTTCTTCAAACGCAGTCAGGTCACGCTTCTGGAGGAGCTGCCGAATGATGTCATCACATGGGCGCGTGGATGGGACTTGGCCGCAACCTCGGAAGACGAGAACGGCGACCCGGCATACACGGCCAGCGTCCTCATTGGCAAGCGGCGCAATGGCCGCTACATCGTCGCCAATGTCACGAACCAACGCCTGTCTGCCGATGATGTGCGCACCCACATCAAGCAGACGGCTCAAATTGACAAAAAGAAGTACAAGCGAGTGGTCGAAAGACTGCCCAAAGACCCCGGCCAAGCAGGTAAGGCGCAGGCTCAGTCCTTCGTCAAAATGCTGGCTGGTTTTGTCGTTAAGACCATCGCCGAATCCGGCAGTAAGGAGACCCGTGCTGAGCCGTTCGCAGCCCAGTGGCAGCACGGCAACGTGGATGTCCTGCTGGCAGACTGGAATGAGATGTACTTCACCGAGCTTGAATCGTTCCCGGAGTCCAAGTTCAAGGATATGGTTGATGCAAGCTCCTCTGCCTTTGCAGAAATCGAAAACGGCTACTCCACCAGCCGTCCGGCAGATACCGGACTGTCGAAGGAGAGCTACTGGAATAAATGAGAAAAGGAGGTGAGCGGCCATGAGTAAAGAGTCAAAAGAAATCGGTCGTGTCGGCCAACGCAGATACGGCGGCATTTTCTATGAGGAGTTCCTTACCGAATTGCGAGGACGCAAAGGCGCGGAAGTCTACACTGAAATGTCGAACAACGATGAGACCATCGGAGCTATCCTATTTGCCATCGAGATGCTAGTGCGTCAGGCAAGCTGGAACGTAGAACCCGGTGGCAGCACGGCCAAGGACAAGGAGGCCGCAGAGTTCGTCAAGAGCTGCATGGACGATATGCAGCAGACATGGATTGACACCATATCAGAAATTCTGTCCTTCCTGACCTATGGCTGGAGCTTCCACGAAATTGTGTACAAGCGCAGGATGGGTCGCACTAAGGATACCCGAACGTCCAGCAAGTATGATGATGGTCTGATTGGCTGGATGAAACTTCCCATCCGTTCGCAGGAGACCCTGTATCAATGGGAGTACGACGATCAAGACAACCTCATCGGGATGACGCAGATGCCGCCGCCCGATTTTGGTCTTATCACGATTCCCATGAGCAAGGCTATGCTGTTCCGCACCCGGAGCCGCAAGGACAACCCGGAAGGCCGCTCCATCCTGCGCACGGCGTACCGCTCATGGTATTTCAAACGCCGTATACAGGAAATCGAGGGCATTGGCATTGAGCGTGACCTCGCCGGTCTTCCTGTCATCACCACGCCCGAAGGCATGGACATCTGGGACAAGGACGATGAAGACATGACTGCCATCCGTACCGGGCTGGAGGCCATGGTCAAGAACATTCGCCGTGATTCCACGGAAGGTCTAGTCCTGCCGTTCGGCTACACGTTTGAGCTGACCAGCACCGGCGGCTCCCGGCAGTTCGACACCAACTCCATCATCGAGCGGTACGACACCAAAATCAGCCAGACTGTTCTTGCAGATTTCATCCAGCTCGGTCACGAAAGCGTTGGTTCGTTTGCTCTTAGCAGCGATAAAACCAACCTCTTTTCTATGGCGATATGTGCGTTCCTCGACATCATCTGCCAGACCTTCAACAGCCAAGGCATCCCGGCCCTCATTGACATCAACGGCGACCATTTCGCCGGTGTTACCGACTACCCACGGCTGACCCATGGCGACATCGAGGATGTTGACCTCGCCACAATGGCAACGTACATCAAGGAGATGACCAGCATTGGCGTCATCATCCCGGATGAATCTCTGGAGGATTACGTTCGCCAGCTCGGAAAGCTCCCCAAGCGCACCACGGACACCGTTCCGATGGAAGCTCGGAGAGCCGCCCAGCAGCAGCGCAACGAGCCGCCTGAGCCGGAAACCGCCGCAGGAAAGGGTCACGATGGGGAAGAAGGTTTTGAGGACAATGGGAGCCATGTGAGCGCAGCTCGCAAGCGTCTTGGGAGGGAATGACCATGCTGGTAAAGGTACCGCACCCCGGCAGGGTAGTAAAGGTGAGGCCAAAAAGCATCGTTCTCCAGCGGCTTGAGCGGTATCTGCATGATGAACAGGACGAACCCATTGAGCTGCTGTGCGGCCTATGGGATGACCAGAAGGTCGCACTGACCTACCGCGAGATCAGAGATGCCATCGTTGCCGGTGACTTCACGGAAGCCCTGTACGATGAGTTCGCACAGGACTACTCCATCTTCATCGCGGACAGGTTCGCCTCCGTCTGGAGCAAAGCCCTCGGCGCAGGAGCGAAAGCTCAGCCCGCCATCGGAAAGCTCTCCGCATTCCATTTTGAAACTCAAAGCCCCGGTGTGGCGAACTGGATAAACGACCGCAGCGCACAGTTCGTCACCCGATGCACCGAACAGCAGAAAGAAGCCATCCGCGCCCTGCTCGCCAACAAAGTGGTCGAAAGCCACACCGTTGATGAGCTGGCGCGGCTCATTCGTCCCTGCATCGGCCTGACCGCCGCACAGTCGGCCGCTACGGTCAAATACTACGACAGCGTATTGTCTGCCCTCAAATCGGAACACCCCCGCATGAAAGCCGACACCGCCCGGAAGAAGGCATTGACCGCGGCATCTCGCTATGCAGAGAAAGCCCACCGATACCGGGCCATGACTATTGCACAGACTGAGCTTGCCACTGCCTACAACCAAGGAGCCGATGAAGGCATCCGTCAGGCGCAGGATGAAGGACTGCTCGGCCCTATGCTCAAAGTCTGGCGAACGTCCGGCGACGATGCTGTCTGCGATATGTGCGCTGCTCTTGACGGAACAGAGATCGGCATGGACGAGTCGTTCGCCTATGCAGGAAAGCTTCTGTTCCCGGAACAAAAGCTGCTCCCACCGGCACACCCACTCTGCGCCTGCGCCGTGGAGTATATCGAATCGCCAGCCTTCAGGTACGCCTGACAGCCGGCAGAAAGGAATCAGATGATCTCGTTCAAAGATATGATTACCCCGGTTACTCTACCTCCTGCGCCCCCGGCTGGCGTGGAGAAGCGAAAGCTCCGCATCGCCAAGATGGATGATGAACGTATGCTCGCCTTTGGCTGGGCCAGCGTTGCCATCCGCGTTGACGGTGAGCAGATCGAGGATTGGCAGAAGGATGTCATCGACCCCGAAGAACTCGAATCGGCCGCCTACAATTTTGTTGAGCTGTACCGCGAAGGTGGGGAGATGCACGAAAAAGGGGACGTGGCCGTTCTCATCGAAAGCGTGGTCTTCACCGAGGAGAAGCAGGAGGCCATTGGCATTCCTCCCGGAACACTCCCGGTCGGCTGGTGGATTGGATTCCACGTCACCGACCCGGACGTATGGGAGAAGGTCAAGAGCGGCGAGTACAGTATGTTCTCCATCGGTGGAGAGGCTGAGCGCGTCGAAATCTAATCATGGTAATTCAGCCGAGTGTACCCACACCCGGCTGTAATTATATCAACCCCAAAGAAAGGAGGAAGAACGTGGCAACAAAGTTAAAACATCTCAAGGTCACATCCGTTGACTTTGTAGATGAGGGCGCGAACCCCGATGCCCATATCAGGCTGTACAAGCGCAAGGATGAAGCCGCTGCTGAACCCGGTACTGAGGACCCCCACTCCGACGGTGCTGGATTCTTCAAGCGGCTTTCCTCCAGCTTGGCAAAGATGTTTGGTCTGGCGCAGGAGCCGGAGAGCGCGGAAGCGGAAGTCCAGAAGAACTCGGCCAGTTTCGATGAAGCCTATGGCGAAGCCAAGGAACGTCGGGTCTGCGATGAGGTCTGGGATGTCTGCCTCGCGCTGAACCAGTCCCTCTGTTCCATCCTTGGTGATGGGGCATTGGATGGGGAGGTCGCCCGAACCGCGATGCTGGAAAGTCTTGAGGAGTTCAATTCGGTTGCAAAGGACTCCATTGAACAGTGGTCCGCTGGCAAGACCGCCAATGTCGTGCTGAAAAACGTCCCCATGGATGATGCTACTCGCGCTCTCGCAAAAGCGGCTGTCGATGCCCTGAACGAGCAGATTGAGAAGCATGGCCATTGTAAGGACGATGACGTAACCAAGGACACCGCAGCCAAGAAAGATGACGATAAGTCGAAAGGAGAAGACGATATGAAAATCGACAAGTCCAAGATGACCCCTGCCGAGCGCGCTTTCTATGAGGAAATCGAGAAGCGTTATGGCGAAACAGAGAATCCCGGCACTCCCACCGGTCAGAATCCGCCCCCGGCGGACAACCCTCCGGCACCCACTGCGCCCACGGATGGTGGCACTCCTGCCCCCACTGCTGACGTGACCAAGAGCCTGAAGCCCAGCAACGAGGAACCTATCGACCCTCGTGTTAAGGCCGAGCTGGACTCCCTGCGCAAGTTCCGCGAGGGTCTGGAAGACCGTGAGCTGCATGACGTTGCCAAGCGGTACGCCCTCATCGGTAAGAAGGAGGACGAGCTGTTCCCGGTGCTGAAGTCCATGAAGGCTGCTGGCGGTAATGCCTACGACACCTACGTTGCGGCTCTGGACGAAGCCATGAAGTTTGCAGAAACCTCTGGCACGTTTAGCGACATCGGCAAGCGCGGCGGCGAAGCCCCGGACGCTTGGGCTCGTGCCGAGGCGAAGGCCGCAGAAATCATGAAGTCCAAGAACATCACCAAGGCTCAGGCCATCGACGAGGTTCTGCTGAACGACCCCGCCCTGCGTGCTGAGTGCGAAAAGGAGGACTAAGAGCTATGGCAACCTACTTTGGAACCTCTATCAATGAAAGCCCCACCGTCATCCTTGAAGCCGGAGCAAAGCTCGAAAATGTTCAGGGCATTGCACTGGCAATCACCGCTGGCAAGCTGGCAAAGCCCTCTGCTGGCGCGAACGTAATTGGCTTGTCCCTGTTCACCAACGATGAGAACGTCGAAGCTGGCGGCTATCTGACCGTTCAGGTGAAGGACATCGGCAAGTGGATTGCTGGCGAGGAGATTACAGTCGGCGATGAGCTGGCCACCAATGCAGATGGCAAGGCTGTCAAGGCCACCGAGGGTGCATTCATCGTCGGCACTGCACTGGGCGCGGCAACCAAGGCTGGCACTGTCATCTCTGTCCAGCTCACCAAGTCTGGCTACAAGCCCAAGGCATAACCAGAGAAAGGAAGGTAATACTACATGAGAAACATGAATAGCAACGCCGCAATCATGGCTGCCATTGCGAAAGGCTGGAAGCCCAACCGCTATCTGTCCAACATGAGCATGGCGTTCTTCAACAACAACGCTGACTACGTTGCCACCAAGATTTTTCCCATCTGCCCTGTGCAGAACTCCACTGGCTTCTACTACGAGTTCCTGAAGGGTGATTTGGCTCGCGACAATGTTCAGCGCAAGCCTGCATTCGGCAAAGTCCAGCCTGCAAAGCGCGGCCACACCGACAGTACCTACAAGTGCGAGGTTGATCAGGTTATCACCGGTATCGACAATATCAACGCACTGGACTACAACCGTTCTGGCGTTCCGGCATCTATCGACCCTCGTCGCTCCAGTGTCCGCTTCATCAACGACCAGATGCTCCTGCATCTGGATCTGACCTTTGCCGATAAGTTCTTCAAAACCGGCGTGTGGGATAATGAGTTCACCGGTGTTGCAAGCACTCCCGGCAGCAACCAGTTCCTGAAATTCACTGATGCCAACTTTGATCCCATCGCGTTCTTCGATGCTCGCAAGCGCGAGATTCGTCTGGAAGGCCGCCGCACCCCGAATAAGCTGTGCCTCGGCTATGACAGTTTCCTCGCCTTGAAGCAGCACCCGGATATTCTGGAGCGTGTGAAGTACGGCGGTTCCACTCCTAACCCTGCCACCGTCAACGAGAACGTGCTGGCTCAGCTTCTCGGCTTCGATGAGGTCACTGTCCTGATGGCAACCTACAATAAGGCAGATGAAGGCCAGCCTGATGACATGGACTTCATCTGTGAGAGCGATGGCGCACTGATGTGCTACGTCACCAACAGCCCCCAGATCGACGAGCCGTCCGCTGGCTATATCTTCACTTGGGATATGCTTGGCAATGGCAGCTATATGGCCACCGACCAGTTCGATGGCGAGGGCGGCACTCACAGCGAGTTCGTTGAGGGTTTGATGTCAACCGATATGCGCAAGACCTGTGACGATCTGGCTTGCTATATGTCCAAGTGCGTGTAATGGAGGCAGCGATGAGCTATCTCTGCAAGAAGACCGTCACGCTGTTCGGGAATGTGTATCAGCCGGGAGACACCATCCCGGCTGAAGCCGTTCTCAGCCATCGTATTCGTGCGCTTAGAACCTACGGCTATATCTCTGATGCACCCACGAGCGATACAGCTTTTGATGCGGAAGGTCACAAAAGCCCCAAAACCGAAGCAAAAGACCCGGCATCAACCACTCATACCACCAAAGGGTCAAATAAGGCTCATACGGCTTCTAAGCGACCCACCACGAGCGGTAAAGAATAACCCGCTAATCCATCTAACAAGGAGCGCACTGTATGGCAAGGAGTTACAACTATGACCCTGCGGCCGTTGCCGAATACGGCAAGGACAGGATGCGGTTTGAGCTTGGCGACACGATGGTCGAGGGTGGTTCTGATACCACTGCATTGACCGACGAGGAAATCGAAGCGGCCATTGCAGCTTACCCGAAGGCGTGGAAGAGGGCAAAACTGATGCTCCTTGAGAGCCTGTTTCACAGATTCTCTTATGAGGTCGATACCAAGACCGGCCCACTTACGCTCTCCCTGCAAGCTCGCGCAATGCTCTGGAAGGAGATGTACGAAGACCTCAAGAAAGAGGTCGCGTTCAGCTCCGTGTCCATTGAACAGCCCCCTGATTGCTGCAAGAAGCCACCGTACTTCTATGCTGGCATGATGGCAAACGAGCGTGCAGAGGACGATTGGAGGCATCGGCATGGTTAATGGACGGCTTATGTATCTGCGCCCCGGAAACCTGTACAAAGACTTCATCATCGAACATAGCGAGAGCGACCTGAAAAGTGGCCGCCCTTCTGTGCGTTATGAGGGCGATGGCACAGAGTTCCTGCGCGGATGCCTTGCATCGGCAAATGAGGTGGACGAGGCTCACGGCACGGCTGACCACATCGTCACTCATGTCATCGTACAGTGCGGCAAACCACGCGCTGAGCGTACCGACAGGCTCATCCTCGGCAACAGGGTGTTCTACATCGTCGATATTGATGATGCTGGCTCGCTCGGCATTGCGACCCTGTACTACGCTGAGGAAAGGACGGATGTGAAGTGACCACGCCAAAGAAAGCCTCTGGGCGGCTCAAGATCGCCGTTGACGATACAGTCAAAAAGGTCAATCGGGAAGCTGCATCGAGAGGTACGCGGGCTGTCAACGCCATCCGTAATGCAGAACTGGAAGTCCTGCGCGGCAAGCGTTCCGGCCGTGTCTACCGCAAGCCGCACACCAAGTCCCACTACACTGCATCCGCACCCGGAGAGCCCCCGGCACGAAGAACCGGCAACCTGCGCCTGAACTGGAATGGAACCGTCGAAAGCTCCAGCACGGCTCAGGCTTGCGGGTTACTGCCGTTCTTGAGAGTCAGGAGCGGTACTCCACCTACCTCGAAAACGGAACCCGCCGCATGGCTCCGCGTCCGTTCAAGCAACCGATTTCTGAGAAGGCCATGCCTGAGATCGAACGGATTTACCACGAGAAATATGACTAGGGAGAAAGACAATGGAACTTATCATCAAAGAGAACCGCGCCCGGTTTGATGCCAATGTTATCAAGGCCGGGTATGCCATCTACGGCAAACACGCTTCGTGGGATGAGGGCAAGACAGGAATTGTCACCGCAGTCACAGACACCACAATCGTGGCCCAGTTCCATCCCGGCATCGGCAACGTCGTCAACCACTTCATCATCCCCATTGGCGAGGTCGAAAAAGGGGAGTGGGACGTTCGTTGGTCGAAAGACCTCACCACCGTAAACGAGCTGAAGCCGGAGGCGCAGGATGAATCTTGAGAACCTGATTTACAAGCGGCTGTCTGAGGCCAAGAACCTCACCAAGCACTTGACCACGTTCAGCGGCAAGCCCGCTGTATTCACTCCTGAAGCCCCCAGTGATAGAGCCGCCGGATGGGGAACGACCACGCAGTACCCCAGAATCGTGTTCAACTTCGATATGCAGACCGATGGCGAGCGCAAGAGCGCAGGAACGCTCTCCGTTTCCCTGATTTGCCGCAATGACTCCGATGCCGTTCCAGAACTCATCGAGCCGGCAGTCAGGGAGTGCCTGAAGGACGTTCTGCTCAAGGACGACAGCAACACGCTGTATGCGTTCGCATGGGCCAGAACGGATGGATTCTCCATGACCGAGGAGAAGAACGAACTGCTCATCGGCTCCGAGATCAGGTTTGACATCATCGAATACCCCTGTCAGGAAACCACCGACCCTGACCCGATCATGGCAATGGCACGGTACATCAAGGGTATGTACCCCGACAGTATTGTCGTAGGCATCGACCACATGGACGACGAGACCGAGGCATCGAAAGAAGCCCCGGTCTTTTATTGTCGCCTGACCTCCATCGACAAGCTGGAGGAAACCAACACGGTCGTCTGGATGAACGGCAAGATCGCAGTGTCCCTGCTTTGCCCTGACAGCTCCACGCGCCTGAAAATGGCCGCCGCTGTTGGCAACAGCCTTTCGCTGGATGGCGAGGTCGAGATGCTGGATGAATCGCCCATGTACATCGACGGCATGACCGCAAACCTCAAATCCGACTACCTGAAGGACGGACAGATTTTCGTCACCGCACGGTACGGTCTGCTCCGCTACAAGGCCGTCGGCTACCTACTTAGACACCCCAACATCACCTACTAGGAGGTAAACCACATGGCAAGCAAGAATGCTTCTGCTGACGCTTCTCCGACCCCTGTTGCGGCCGAGTACAGCGTGAGCGAGTTCGCCGCGAACGCCATGGCACTGTTCGGCGCACGGAAGGAGTGCGTTGAGGCCGCCATGAAGTCCGCAAACATCAAGAGCTGCACCATCTCCAAGGCCAAGGAGGTCGTGGCAGCATTCCTGAACAAGGAGGTCAACTGATATGGCTGATTCTTATACTCCCGGTGAGAAGAAGATTCGCCCCGGTGCGCACTACCACATCGGCAAGAAAGGCACTGATGCCACCGCTGGTGCTGTGAATGGCGTGACCGCAGTTCTGTTCCGTGCAGACTTCGGCCCGCTGTGTACCGCCGTTGAGATGTCCTCTGATGAGAATTACGAGGACGTGTTCGGCAACGCCCTGACCACCGATGCCATCGCACAGGCCATTGCTGGCGGCGCAAAGACCATCATCGCAGTCCGCGTCGGCTCCGGCGGCACGGCGGCTACTCTGGACCTGAAGGACAGCGGCGGCACGTCTGCGGCAGTCACCCTGACTGCCAAGTACCCCGGCGCAAAGGCCCTGACCTGCACCGTGCGCAAGACGCTGGCCGATGAAACCGTCAAGGAGTGCATCATCTACTCCGGCACCAAGCAGCTCGAAAAGGTCGAGTTCACCGCTGGCTCTGGCGAGGCTGGTGCGCTGGCTGAGGCTTTTGCAAGCTCCAGCAACTTCATCGCTACCGTCAAGACCGGCCAGTCTGCAAAGGAACTGGCTGACACCTCTCAGACCATGTTCACGGCCGGCACGAACCCGACTACCAACACCTCCGCATACTCCGACGCTATGGAGCAGGTTGAGCCCTACGAGATCAATACGCTGTGCGTGGACACTGAGGACAACGCCGTGCATCTGCTGATCCAGTCCTTCATGTCTCGCATGATGGATGTCGGCTCCCTGATGACCGCTGTAGTCGGCGAGAAAAAGTCTGTTGACCTCGATACCCGAATGACCCACGCTGCGGCTTTCAACGATGAGCGGATGATGTATGTCCTGAACGGCTCTGTCCAGTACGGCAGCACTGAGCTGGATGGCTATCAGACCGCTGCCCGTCTTGCCGGTCTGATTGGTGCGACTGCTGCAAGTTCCTCTCTGACCCACACCGTCATCAACGGTTTCTCTGGTCTGGGAGAGCCGCTGTCCAACACCAAAATCATCAAAGCCGAGCAGAAGGGTTGTATTGTTCTCACCATGAACAAGAGCGGGCAGGTCTGGATTGATAAGGCAATCAACACCTTTGTCACCCCGCCCGCAGACCGTGATGAAGGTTGGAAGAAGATTCGCCGTACCAAGACACGCTACGAGTTGATTCGTCGCTGCAACACTACCAACGACGATATGGTCGGCAAGGTCGATAACGATAATGCCGGACGTGCCGCCATCATTGCTGCACTCCAGTCCATCATCAATGAGATGATCGCAGAGAGCAAGCTGACCGCTGGTACGGCAGAGCTGAATCCTGCATACTCCCCAGATGGCGACAGCGCATGGTTCCGCCTCGATGTCATCGACAAGGATTCCGCTGAACACATCTACACCGATTTCCTGTTCCGCTTCAACACCACGGACAGCGAGTAAAGGAGGATACCTAAATGCTCAATACTTCGTCCGCAGCCGACTCCCGCTTCACCAGAACCGGCAAAGACGGCGCGTTCTACAACGACAACGGCACTATGGTGGCCTCCGTTGAAACCTACAAGTCCACCGTCAATTTCTCCAACGCCAGCTATAAGGTGCTGGGCGATATGCAGGAACACGTCACCCCCGGCAGCTACAAGGTGTCCCTGAGCTTCACCGAGCTGGTCATCGAGAGCGATGAGTTCTTCACCGACGTCATGGATGCTATGGAGGCTGGCGATTCTCCTCGCTGGAACTTTCAGGGTGCAATTCAGGGCCGCAATGGTTCCGAGGAGCGCATCATGTACCGCGATGTCATTCCTGATGGCGACATCGACCTGCACAACCTGTCCGTCGGCGATAACATCAAGCGGCAGTTTAACTGCACGGTCAACAACCCGCCCAAGCTGGCAAGTCTGCTTGGCACTGGCCGCTAACCCGAAACACACTACTTGACCCACATGAGGGGAGGCAAGAAGCCTCCTCTCAATTTTGTTTTATGCAAAGGAGATTACTGAAATGGCTGACTTTAAGAAAAGCGTTTCCCTTATGAGCAATGCCGCTGCATCGAACGAAGATCTCGGTACGACCTCCGACATCGTGACTGATGCACTGACCGCTTTTGGGTTGAAAGCATCTGACGCAGGTATGTTCTCCGATGTGCTGGCCGCCGCATCCTCCAACGCCAACACGAATGTCAGCATGATGGGCGAAACCTTCAAGTACGCTGCGTCGATGGCTGGTTCTCTCGGCTACTCCATTCAGGATGTAGCCCTGATGACCGGTCTGATGGCGAACAGCGGTATCAAGGCATCTATGGCTGGTACGTCGTTGAACATGATTATGACTCGTCTGTCCACAAATACTGGCAATGCCCTTGATACGTTAAAGAGTCTCGGCATTCAATTCTACGATAGTGCAGGCAATGCGCGCGCACTGGGCGATGTCATGTCTGAGCTGAGACAAGCCACCGCAAACATGAATGATGAGCAGAAAACCAGCATCGCAAACACTATTGCCGGTACTGGCTCACAAAAAGGCTTGCTTGCGATTCTGAACGCCTCCGAAGCTGATTATAATAAGCTGGCTGCTGCTATCGAAAACGCTGACGGTGCGTCAGAGCGCATGGCAGAAACCCAGCTCGACAACTTGTCCGGTTCTATCACCCTGCTGCAAAGCGCAGTGGATGGTGTGAAGATCAGCTTCGGCAAACGGCTGAATCCGTATGTTCGCTCCATCGCAGATGGACTGACAGCATCCATGCCTCAGATCGAGTCTGCCTTGAACGATTTTATGGACTTCGTAGACCGCAAGTACGACCGGCTTCAGGCCAAGGTGAATGACATGACCGCTACCGAGGAATGGCAGAACGCAGACTTCGGCGGCAAGGTCAGCATCGCATGGAATGAGATCGTAGCCGACCCCTTCAAGGAATGGTGGGGAACGACCGGAAAGGCTCTCCTTGCTGATGTTGCATCCGACATCGGCTCTGGCATTGGCTCCGGCCTCAGCGCAGGGCTGATGATACTCCTCGGCATCGACGTTTCGGATTCCGTAAACGAGGGCGCATCCGTAGGCAAGGCTTTTGCTCAGGGCTTTGCAGAAGGTTTTGACTTTGATACCATCAAGGACAACCTGTTCTCTGGTATCGGCAATCTGTTTTCCAGCGCAGGGAAGCTGCTTCCGGGTGGGCAAAGTGCAGACCTCGGTTCTGTGGTGTCTGCTGCTGTCCTCGCCAAAGCTGCTGCGCCCACAGTGAGTGTCGGCAAGGATGTCTGGAATATTGGCAAGGGCATCTTCGGCGCACAGGCTTCTCTCGGCGGCGCATCTCTGGCTGGCACACTGGTTGGTTCCACTGGCAACGCTATGGTTGGCGGTACTGGCCTTCTCGGTGGCCTTGCCAATGTTGGCTATGCTGTGGGCGGCGGCAGCAAGGCTGGTCTGTACTTTGGCAGCACCTCTGGTGCCCTGTCTGGTGGTATGGCCGCTCTGGAAGGTGCTGGAGTTGTGGCCGGTGCTGTTACTGCTGGCGCAACCCTTATCAGTGCCGGTATTGATGCCTACACCGCCATGAAGTCCGATGACAAGGAAAAGCAGGCCGCCTACGGGCAGTCTGCGGCGTGGAAGGCCACCGGCGTTGGCACTGGTGCTGTTGCTGGTGCGATGCTTGGCTCTATCGTTCCCGGCGTTGGCACGGCTGTTGGCGGCCTCATCGGTGCTGGCCTTGGTGGTATCGCTGGTTTTGTCGAGAGCAAGCGCATCAAGAAGGAGTACGAGGAGAGTGCGAAAGCATCCACCCTTGTCACTGAGAAGATGCAGAAGGTCTACGACCTCACCGGGTATTCCGTGGAGAACGTAAACTTCAAAACTCAGGCTCTCACGGATGCCCTGAACGATGCAGATGTAAGCACCGAGCAGTTCAGTACTATGCTGCAAGAAGCAGTGTCCAATGATGTCATCGAACATTTTGGCAGCTTGCACCTTTCGCTGGAGGAAATCAAGGAGGCCGCCTCCACCATCGTCTTCAATGGCATGGATGGCAAATTCGACAACTACACATCTCAGGTTCAGAAAGCCCAGAGTGCATTGACCTCCTTGAAGTCTGCTGTCAGCGATCTCGACAAGGAAAACTGGAAGATGAGCCTCGGCACGACTGTATCTGAGGCTGACATCAAGGAGTACCGCTCCAGTGTATCCACTATGGTGTCCAGCACGGCTGATTACCTCCAGAACAAGCACTACGAGGCAAATCTCGCTCTGAAGCTCATCATGGGTGACAATGCCGACACGACCATGCTTGACAGCACCTACACATCCTTCAAGAGCCAGCTCGATGATCTGAGCGATAAGCTTTCCACGGCCATTGATGCCAACATCGAAATGAACGGCGGTGTTCTGAAGCTCGACAGCGATAGTGAAATTCTCAGTCTTCAACAGCAGATTCAGGACATCACCAGCCAAGTCAGTACAGCAGAGGAAAATGCCAAGTTCGATGCCATCAAAATCAAGTACGGCGGCGCGGCTCTGGATGCAGAATCCTTTACCAGCTTGCAGGAGGAGCTGAAGAGCGCGGTTAGCAGCATGACCAGCCAGTACGATGATGCACTGGAGGTCAGCCTGACCAACCTCCGGCTCCAGCTCGACACCGGTGCGATTGACCAAGACGAGTTTTATCGTCAGATCCAGACATTGACCGATGGCTACCACGCTCAAATCTCCGACCTTCAGGTTCGGGTCGAGTCGTTCCAGCTCGATTCCATTGCTGAAGCGTACAGCGATGCCCTCGACGGCATTCTGCCCGATTTGAAAGGCACGACATCCGAAAAGCTGCAACAGGCTATGGATGCCGCGCTGAAGGAGAATCCAAACGTGGCCGAGTGGACGAACTCGGATGTCGTGGAGTGGTTTGACCTGAACGGCATGGATGCCGAAACTCAGGCGGCCATCATCGACCTGCTGAAGTCCGTTGCTGATTCCATGCCGGCTTCGTTTGCTGACTCCATTCGTGGTAGCGGACTCGGCGATGCCGCCAGAGATGCCACCAGTGATGAGTTGGATGCTATCTCCGACACGCCGTTCGAGAAGGATGCCTATGTCAACGTTACGCCCCATGTCAATGTTGCATCGACCTACGCTGCTGCCTCTGGAGCATCTTCCTCCAGCCTCACTACAAGCAGCTCTTACAGCTATACCAGCCCTGTTACCGGCAAGACCGTCACGCCCTATGCTGCTGGAAACCACAGCATGAGCATCAGCGGCCATGCGTCCGGCGGCATGGTCAATGGCCGCGAGCTGTCTTGGGTCGGTGAGGAAGGACCTGAGATGATTATTCCGCTCGTTCCCAGCAGAAGGGAGCGAGCTGTTGAGCTGTACCGGCAGGCAGGAGAAATCCTCGGCATCTCCGCTCATGCAAACGGCGGTCTAGTCGGCATTGGTTCTAGCAGCTCTCTCTCGTCCTACAGCGAGCTTTCCTCCGAAACACTAAACTATCTCACCCAGAACGCAAATGAGGCTCCTATCGGCTCTCCAGCATTCTCAGATGACTACTCAAGTCCTCTCACCAATTCTAACACCCAAAACGTTTCCTCCGGTAACCAGCAGACTACCGTTCAGCCAAGCATCACCGTTAAGGTTGAGGTCAAGCCGGAGTTCAACATCACTGGTAGCGACCAGTCCGATGATGAGATCGTGGCTGTCATCCGGCGGCACATGGGAGACGTTACCGATGAGCTGTGCGGCAAGATTGCCAATAAGCTCGAAGAGGTCTTTTCCAATATGCCACTGAAGGGGGTGAGCGTATGATCTGCCTGATACCGGGAGGGAACGGAACGCCGTTCTTCTTTTCCCTGATGCCTGAACAGGTCGCGGTCAAGTACGGAGCCAAGTACCAGACCTTCGATACCATCTCACGCGGCACAGTCAAGGTTCCGCGTGGTACAGACGTGACCAGTGTTTCATGGAGCAGCGAGTTCTTCGGATTCAAGCGGCGAAACGAGCCAATCATCAATCAGCTGTTCTGGATACCCCCTGCGGCTTGCAGGAGCATCATCGATGAGTACATCGAGAATGAGACTGTGCTGACCCTCATCATCACGGATATCTGGCTGAACATCGACGTTACTGTGTCCTCGTTTGAGGTTACTGGCTACGGCGCGTTCGGCAACCTCAAATACTCCATCACGTTCGAGCAGAAAAAGCCCCTCGAAATCTACACCACGGATGAGTTGAACACTGATTCCTATGCGAAAAAGACCAATCCGCGCAACGACCTTGCTGCTGCAAGCACTGGTTCCGGTCAGAGCTACACTATAGTTTCTGGCGATAGCCTGTGGAAGATTGCGCAGAAGCAGTACGGCGATGGTTCGCAATGGAAGAAAATCTACGATGCCAACAAGGATGCTATCGAGTCTGCCGCCAAGAAGTACGGCAAAAAGAGCAGTGACAGTGGCAAATGGATTTATCCCGGCGTGACACTGATGATTCCGTAGGAGGCTCGAAATGGTAGACATCTCGAAAGTCAAATACAGTGTGTCCGTTATCGGCGATGATGGTACGCAGTATAACATCAAGAACTATATTCAGGGGCTTGGATGGGAGGAGAGCGAAAATGAAATTTCCATGCGGCTGACATTCAAGGCACGGAACGATGATACCTCGAAAGGGCAGCTTTCCAGCCTTGTGAAGCTCGGAAGCCTTATTGTTGTAACCGCCAGCGATGGCGGTTCTTTCAATGATGAGGTGGCTCGCGGCTTTGTTGAGAAGTGGAATCCGCAAGACCGCTCCTCTGCCAGCGACCTCTCCTGCACCTGTTATGACGAGATGTATAGGCTGCAAAAGAGTCAGGACAACGTATATCTGCCCGATGGCACTGGCACGAAATCCGCTATCCAAAGTGTCCTCGATGAGTGGGAAGTTCCCATCGGAGAGTACAAAGGTCCGAACGCCACCCACGGTAAGCTGACGTTCAAGAACAAGTACCTCTCCGACATCATTCTGGAGTTGCTGGACGATGCCGTAAAGAAGGGCGGCGAGAAATGCGTTATCCGAGCCACAAAAGGCAAGGCTGACATCGTGCCTCTCGGTGGAAACACCTCTGTCTATGTGTTCAAGCTGGACAACACGCTGATCGTCAGCAACAGCCTCAGCACGGAAGACCTTGTGACAAAGGTTAAAGTGGTAGGTCAGGAGAACAAATCAGGTCAGAGTAGCGTAGAAGCCACGCTGACCGGTCTTACAGAGTACGGAACACGCCAGCGTATTTATCGACGAGGTTCTGATGAAACGCTTGCGGATGCCAAGTCTGCCGCCCAAGCGATTCTCGATGAGGACGGTAGGGTAGTAGAGGAGGTTTCCGTGAACGCTCCTGACATCCCATGGCTCCGCAAAGGTCACATAGTTTGTTTGAAAGCTGGCACTGCGCAGGGAATGTACTATGCAAATGGCGTTGTCCATAATGCCGATTCCGTGACGATGACTCTCGACCTTGAGAAGGTTCCAGATGAGACCAGCGACTCCAGCGGAAGTCATGCAGTAGGGGACATCGTAAACTTCCACGGCGGTACGCACTACGTCAGCAGCTATGCCGATGCCAAGGGCTATAAAGCCACCGCAGGAAAGGCGAAGATCACGAAAGACCCATCATGCAGTAAGAACGGCGGGGCGCATCCGTGGCATCTCATCCACGTTGACAGCTCCAGCAACGTCTACGGCTGGGTCGATGAAGGCACGTTTGATTAGGAGGTGAACGCCTATGGATATGGATTCCAGCACCGGCGCAAATAAGCTCGGGCAGACCATCGCAAACCGCATCGTCAAGCACTTGGAAGGGGAAAGCTCTCTTGTTCTCGATTTTGGAGAGATCAAAGATGACGAAAGCTTATTGACGAACACGTTTCCCATCCCAATTCCGAAAGGCGATTATCACATTCTGCGGCAGCTCACCTACGGCAAGGTTGGCGATATCCTCGCTAAGACACAGAACATTGGAAGTCCCGGCAGCGGCGAGCATAACCACACAAAGGTTACAACGCTGCTTGATTCTCGTGGATTGCCATGTTCTGGTATGGTCGGCATACCTGCCGCTGGACAGCCTAACCCTCCCGACCCACCTGAGAGCAGTGCTGGCAGCGGTGGGTCTGAAGGCGCACATCAGCACCACGTTCTTGTTCCTGAAAAAATGCGCAGCCTGAAGTCCGGCGACAGAGTTCTGGTCGCATGGGTACAGAATGAAGCCGTGGTCATCGACATCATTGTCAGCTCGTAAGGGGGTGCATCATGTCACAAGAATTATATCCAACCTTCGACGTACCTGATGTCATCAACGAGGAAGAACAGCTTGATAAAGAGTACCACCGCAGCATGAAGTGGAATCCAGAAAAGGGCGATTTTGTGCGAGATGGTTCAAATCGTATTCTTGAGTGTGATGGTCGCGAGGCGTTTATGATCTGGTGCTTCAAGGTTGCACAGACCGAACGGTATCAGTGTCTTGCTTACCCGCGCTCCATTGGCACCGAGATGGAGTCCATCAAGGACGACGACCACGATGTGGCGCAGTCTATGGTCGAACGTACTATTACGGAAGCCCTGAAGGTCAATCCTCGCACCGAGTATGTACGGGACTTTGAGTTCACATGGGATGCCGATACACTGCACCTGCTCCTGTGTGGTAAAAGGTATTGGATGGGACAATGAGTTCCAAATTTCAGTGTAAAGGAAGTGATGAAATGCAGCCCGAATTTACCCAACCCGACTTTATGGAAGGAGCGTCAGTCGATGAAATCCACCGAAGGATGATGGCCGAGCTTCCCGATGATATTGACGATATGCCCGGCGGCTTTCCATATGATATGACTCGCCCAACGGCCATTGAGAAGTCCGAACTCATCAACTTCCATCTGCGGAGAGCGTTGATGATTGCATATCCACAGTACGCATGGGATGAATGGCTCGACCTGCACGGCCAGCAGGTCCACCTGACACGGCATGACGCTGTTCACGCCACTGGTGTTGTTACCGTGACCGGCTCCGCTGGCACGGAGCTGCTCGCAGGAACGGTCTTCTGCACCACGGCGACCAACGACAGCCCCTCGATTGAGTTCCAGTCGGATGCCGATGCAGTCATCCCGGAAGGTGGGAGCATCGACATCAACGTGACCGCTGTGGAAGCTGGAAGCGGTTCCAACGTCAAGGCCGACACTGTTATCCTGCTGATGAAGCCCATCAACAACATTACCTCTATCACGAATAAGGAGAGCATCACCGGCGGCACGGAACGTGAAACCGATGATGACTTCTATGACCGGATCGCCGTTGAGTACAGTACCAGTATGACCTACCTCGGCAACGACACCGACTACAAGCGGTGGGCGAAAGAAGCCGGGGCAGGGGATTGCATCGTTGACCCGGCATGGAAAGGCCCCGGCACTGTCCGGCTCGTTCTGGTGGATGGTAACGGCCAGCCTGCAAATAAGGAATTGATCAATGCCGTGTTAAACCACATTGTATCCCCGACAGACAGAACTGCTCGTCTGCTGCCTACTGGCTGCGCTGAATTGACCTGTGTGGCAGCCACGACTGTCAATGTGGACTACACCTGTACTGGTCTCATCTATGACAGCGAACACACCTCCATTGAGGAAATCGCGTCACAGTTCAATGAATTGGTTAAGGCAAAATACGAGGAAGCCAAGGCTAACAATGTCCTGCGGTACAACGACATTCGCCCACTGCTGGCCGACATCCCCGACGTGACCGACTTCTCGACCTTCCTGATGAACGGCAGTATGAACAACATCACGCTGGCGAACATCGAATACCCGGCCACCGGCACGGTTAAGTTCAGCTAGGAGGTAACACCGAAATGAGGGTTGAGAAAATTGACCTTGAGAATTTTCCTACCAGTCAAAGCGCACAGAATATGCTTGCCACGGTCACCCCCGGATTCTACGACCAGTCCTACGTTGGAAAGTGGCTGTATCAGGTCATGGGTCTTGAATTTGACGAGGCCGAGCGGCTTATCGCTGATGAACTTCCTCTCCAGTTTTTCCCCGAAACCGCCACATGGGGCTTGATGTACCACGAGATCAAGTGGGGGCTGCCTGTGCGCGACTACCTCTCCTATGACGAGCGCAGGAAGCTCATCTATGAGAAGCGCGACCAACGCGCACCGATGACTCCGTACCGCATTGAGTCCATGCTGGCGAACGTCACCGGCTTCTGGGCCAATATCTGCGACATCCACGATGGCGGCAAGTATGGCTACAAAGTCAGCCACCCGAACACGTTCATCGCGGTGTTCGTTGGTGATGGCTCATTGAACACCAAGGCTGTGAAGCGGCTGCTGGATTCTGCCAAGCAGTCCCACACGACCTACACGATCATCGACCGCATGGACACTGTTCTCGACAATACCACGCTGGAACAGATGCTCCTGCGGAATATCAACATCAAGGCCGCCGTTCCGTTCTGGAGGGCGGCCTTGCTTGATGGCAGCGGACACCTCGATGGCTCCATGCTGCTGGATTCCATGCGTGAGTATGACCTTATTCTTGGCCTGATGTACCGGCAGGGTGAGTTCTACACCCCACAGAGCATCGACCTGAACAGGCTGCGGCTCCATCTCCAGTACGGCGTGACCGAGCAGTATACCGGGCTGAGCGCGCGGCAGGAAATGGCCGTGTATTTCTGGCCTGCCCTGCGGCTCGACGGTTCTGTGCTTCTGGATAGTTCTGAAACGCTTAACTGGTCGCGGCAGGACTGGCTCACGGCCATCAAGTACCGGCTGGGGCAGTTCCTCACGCAGAATGAGGCTGTCATCCAGCGGCTCCGCATCTCGCTGAAGACCGAGCTGGCCGAGGAATACACCGGAGGCCGCCTGAAGCACAGCAGCGAGGTTCACTTCTGGACCGCACTGAAGCTCGATGGCTCCGTCAAGTTGGACGGAAGCGAGCTGTTGGATAAATCCCGGCAGCCGTGGCTAGTGTCCACCACAGTGGCATCCACGACCCCTCGTATTTCCGAGGAAATCGAGGATGTCACTGTTATCACCCGAAAAGACCTTGCGTACATGGACGGTTCTCTCCGTCTGGATGGCACGAGGATTCTTGATTCTGAATATCACAAGGAGGCTATCTAAATGGCGAAAAATGTCATCATCACCAAGACCGCCAGAAAGAAGCTCGTGCAGGCGAGAGCGGGCATCATTGCCCTGCCTAAGATCGTCGGCATGGCTTTCGGTTCTGGCGGCGTAGACAGCAAGGGCGCAGTCGTACCGCCCACAGACAATCAGACTGCACTGACCGCCGAACTGTACCGCAAGGTAATCGACGGTTACAGCGTTTTGTCTGACACCTCCATCCGCTATGAATGTACCCTGAGCGAGAGCGAGCTGGCGGGTAAGAGCATTAGCGAAATCGGCTTGTATGACTCCTCTGGAGATTTGGTCTGTATCAAGACCTTTACCGCCAAGGGTAAGGACGACGACATCCAGATGACCTACACGCTGGACGACGTGTTCTAAGCCGGCAGGAAGGAGTACAGGATGAAGAAATACACCGTTGACCCCAAGACTGCGGCCTATTCGGATTCCATCGAGATTACCGAAACGACCGACACCAACCATGCCGACAACATCAATCAGGCTCCCAAGCAGTTGATGGCAAACACGGCAGAAAACCACCGGCGTATCATCGCTATCGAAAACCGTAAGGTACAGGCCGTCTACGATACTACGGATGGCGGCCTGAATTTTATCATCAAGGAGGACTAACTCATGGCAGATCAGGTAATCAATTTTCCTCGCGATACCACGCTCCAGCAGTTGAACGCAATCCAGCGCGCCGCTGCCGCTGGCTGTTCTACTCCCGGCGCGGCAGACCTGTGCTATAAGCACCTCGTCGCTCAGGCCACCACCAAGGATGAGGTGGACAGCCTGTTCGTAGAGTGGTGGAAAGCCCAGTACGATGCCACCAAGTTCACCAAAGTGCAGATGCTCGAACGCTGGTTCGGGAACGTGCTGGAGGACGACCGTGTGCATGGTTGCACCGTTCCGCTATACGCCACCAGCACCAGTGCCATCGGCGAGCTGACCGATGACAGCACCGGCCTCGTCTGCAAGCCCGCCACCGCATCCGACCCCGGCCGCGATGATTTCGCTCATCTGCCGCAGTTCTGGTGTCTGGAAGTGGCCGCCGAGAAGAAAGCCGATGGCAGCCACGAAATCTACTACGTCGAGCATATCGACGATCTGGATGATGTTCGCTCCGGCGAGCATCTGTGCTGGGTCTTGCAGAAGAACACCTACGTCCGCGAGTGGCGGGCTGATGGCTACCAGCACCTCCAGATGAAGTGCCACCAGACCACCGGCTTCAAGCAGTGGCGTGAGGGCAAAGACCGTACCGGCCATGTCTACGCATATATCGCCCATCCCAAGTATTACGCTGGCAAGAAGGATGGCCAGCCCACCTGCGGAACTGGGCTGGCTCCCATCAATTACACCAGCCACACCGCTGGCGTGACGCTGTGGCGCACTCGCGGTACGCAGTATTCCGGAGGCTCCGGCTCTCTGATGAAGTTTCTCGACCGCATGATGCGCCTGAAGTACGCTCGCAAGGGCAACAGCGGCACAATTGAAGGATGCTCCAGCTACAACTTCCAGTACAAGGCCGCTGTCGCTGAAACCGGCGTGAAGCGGTTTATTCTGACCACAGCACAGGCCGCAAATCTGTTTGTTGGCAGCGCAGTGTCCATCGGCACTGATACCGATGGCTCTAGCGACCGCAACGTGGCCGATGTGCATGATATTGCTACCGAAATCCGCATTACAGCAATCGAACCTGTGACCATTGATGATGTCCAGTATTCCGCTGTATACGTTGATGCTGCCAACACCTTTGACACCGTGAAGGACCAGACCCTCCTCAGCACTATGCCGTACTTCTCCGGCTGGAACGACGATGTGCTGGGTAACGACGGCAGTAAGTACAACGCCACCAATGGCAAAGAACCCGGTCTGCTCCAGAAGATCGAGTTTATGACCGGCTCCTACCTCATCATCAGCGACGAGCTGTGGCAGTGGGGCAAGGATGCCAACGAGGACTACACCTTTGACTGCTACGTCTGCAAGGACCAGAGCAAGGTCAGCGGCACGGCCATCACAGAGGATTATGTCAAGCAGGAAAATCTGACGCTGACTCTGCCGAAAGAGATTATGACCTCTTGGCACTGGCAGTATATCGAGGATACCGACTGCGGCGACATTGAGTGGCCCACTGGCGTTCAGGCGAGCGGCAGTGGAGTCGGCTGTAAGGCCGGCTTCTACTGCGTCCCGTCCCCGTCTGGACTCCGTGCTGGGTGGTGCTTCGGCTCCCTCCTTGACGGTGGCGGTGACGGCGTGGCTTGCCGTTACTCGCACATTTCGGTCGGGTACGCGTACTGGAGCGGCTCTCTTGGCGCACCTGACATTGCCGGGTAACGGCGGGGTGAATTGTCCTATGGACAAGAGGGGCAGCAAGCCCCTCATCGTTTTTTGTACAAGAAACGAAAAGGGTACTGTGGTGATTAAGAAGGCCGGCTTCAACTGCGAACCGTCCACGTCTGGACTCCGTGCTGGGTGGTGCTTCGGCAACCTCAATGACGGTGGCAATGACGGCGTGGCTTGCCGTAACTCGAACAATTCGGTCGGGAACGCGAACTGGAACGGCTCTCTTGGCGCAACTGGTTACAAGCGGAATGTATATCCGAAAATCATTGCACCACAGCATCCTCGCTTATGCGCGAAAATTGCTTGAAACCGGCGGAGGTTGGTACTGAAAGGGAAGACCACCGATAGTAACCAGATGATAGACAGAAAGGAGTAGCAAGTACGATTTCAAGATGCAAACCAGCGGAGGTAAACATCGACTCCGCTGCATTCAATCTGCCTGCTACGATTAAGGCGTTTAAGGGCAAGTTGAAGCGGAACGACTTCCAGCGCGAACTGATTCATACTGACCTGATAAAGAAAAGCGAGATCGCTTTTGAGCGGCTGGACAAGCACAATGACCGGCCAAAAACCAACGCGGCCATCGCCGCCTACAACGGCTACCTCACATCCTGCATCAACGAGCGAAGCCTTGGTCTGAAGCCGATTCGCTGCTTCCAGCGTGTTGACGGTCTTACGCAGAAGCTCCGCGACATCTGCCAAGAAAGCCCGAAACAGCAGGTGTTGGAGTATATCGCTGTCGAGGCGTTGATGCCACTGTTCCGCGCCAAACTGCTCCCGGTGCAATACGGCAGCATCCCCGGACGCGGCCAAGTCCTTGGCAAGCGGAAAATCGAGCGCATCCTCCGCAACAAGCTGAAGTGCAAGATTGCAGTGGCGAAAGGTGATGTCAAGAAGGCATACCCCTCCGTCACCGTCGAATGCTCCATGACCCTGCTGAACCGCGACATCGGCAAGAATAAGCCGCTGCTGTGGTTCGTCGGCGCGTTGATGGAGAACTATCCGGGCGGCCATCTCTGCATCGGAAGCTACCTCTCCACATGGCTGTTCAACTACGTCATGTCCTATGTCCTGCGGTACGCCCTGAGCCTTGCCCAGTGCCGCCGTGGAGTGCGAACTGCATACGTCAAAGCCATCGTCTGCTATGCGGACGATTTTTCTTTGTTCGGATTCTATTCGCAGCTCGTCAAGGTCATACGGAAATCGACCAAGTGGGCCAAGGACCGCCTTGGCATCAACATCAAACCGGCGTGGCAGATTTATCGCCCCGGCACGTTCGAGGAGGAGAAAGAGGTACACCGCGAGAGAGCCACTGGCAGCCACCGACGTACCGACGGCGTGGACATGATGGGCTTTGTCATCCGCAGAACCTACACCATCATCCGAGGCCGCGTCTTCCTGCGCATCCGCAAACAAACCCTGCGGGCGTGGGATGACATCAGGCGGCTCGGTTATCTGCCGTGGTGGAGAGCTTGCCGTATCACGGCCTACAAGGGCTGGGTGAAGTTCTCCGACAGTGCGAAATTCGCCGCACAATATTGCTTTTATCCGTTATTGAAGCTCGCTCGTCAGAGCGTTAGTACACATGGCCGAAAGGAGTATGTGAAAAATGAGCAAAGAATTCTACTCGTTGCAGCCTCTGGCTGTTGAGGTGCATCCTGTCAACACCGGCACGGACATCATCCTGCGCCGGAACATCGAGGAATGCACCCTGACCAACACCGTGACTGATGGCGATGGCAACTCCACTGAGCAGGAGTCCCCGGCGTTCTCCTGCGATGAAGTACAGTACCGCCATCACGGTGATGTGACTGCCGATGAGGTGACTGCCAAGTTCGATTACTGGTGGGACATTGCCAGCGGCAAGACCCGGCAGGAGGCCGATGACAGCGAGGCCGAGCGCAATGATGAGCCTACGCTGTCTGAGCGTGTTGATGCACTGGAAGGTGCGTTCATGGAGTTTGTGGAGGTAGTTCTCAATGGCTAAGTTCTATGCTATGCAGATCAAGATGCACAAAATCACGATTGACGACGTGCCTGAGCGTTATAAGGCCGCCGTTAAAGCCATGCTCGATGCCGATGAGTAAGGGCGAGTATTACAGCCACGACCTGCTCGAAATGGCGGCCTACGGAGTCCTCGGCCTTCAGCGCACCGAGGAAAACGAGGAGAAGGTGCTGAACCTCCATAATCACCTCATCTGGAAGTCGTATGAGCGCGGCAAGGATGATGTGACCGATGCCATTATGGACGAAGCAGAGCGTCTGGCCGAATCCGAAGAAAGCCCGCCGTTCGCTCTGCGGTGAGCCAAAGACAGGAGGCTCAAGGTGAGTATTGTCACATTCAAGAGCGGCGATTTGACCGCTTTCACAACGAATTTCAAGCGGTACGAATTTCAGTGTCCCTGCGGTTGCGGCAGTCAGATGATCGAACAGGAGCTTGTCGATAAGCTCCAGCTCATTCGGGACAAGCTCAACAAGAAGCTGAAGGTTACTTCCGGCTACCGCTGCGTGAAGCACAATGCCAAGGTCGATGGTAGTAAACAGAGCCGCCATCTGTACGGCATCGCCGCCGACTGGAGAACTCTGGACAGGAGCGTCAATCCTGTTGCCCTTGCCATCATTGCCCAGAAAATCGGCTTTGGGGGCATCGGTGTATACTGGCACAGCGGCGGCGCATTCGTCCACACCGACACGCGCGGTGGCAAGTCTACATGGCTCTGTACCACGCCCGGTGTCTACCCCAGCACCAGCTACAATGCTTTCATCATGCCGACGATCCAGCAGGGATGCACCGGTGCGGCGAACCGCAGTGCGACAATCATGCTCCAGAAGCTCTTGAACATCAACGCCGACGGTGTTTTCGGCACAGATACGACCAAGGCTCTGATGGAAGCCCAACGTAAGCACAGCCTCGTCCCTGACGGCATCTGTGGTCCTAAGAGCTGGACTGCACTGTCCGGCGCAGACAAGTATCTGTGAGAGGGGAGGTGATACCCATGTGGCAGTTTGTTTTGCAGCACATTGGAGAATTGCTGTTTACTGGCATCACGGGCGTTCTGGCAGCCGCCTATCGCCGTCTCTCCAAACGCATTCGTGAGCAGGAGGATGAGAGGAAGGCAGTCAAAACGGGTTTGCTTGCTATCCTGCATGACCGTCTGTATCAGGCGTGCCTGTACTATATCTCGCAGGGATGGATTGACGACGACGGCATGAAAAATCTGGAATACCTGTATATAAGCTACCATACCCTCGGTGGCAACGGCACTGGTACGGAATTATACAACCGTGCCAAAGCTCTGCCGATTCACGCTGACTGATTCACTTATCTGCAACCGCCTACAATCCGTAGGCGGTTTGATTTTCGCCCCAGCGTAGCTGGGAGAAAGGCTTTTCCATGAAGTACAACAACAAAATCACCACCGCTACAATCGCCCGCACTGCCGCCCTGCTGCTGGCTCTGACAAACCAGATTCTCAGTGCATTCGGCAAGTCTCCGCTTCCCATCGAGAGCAGCACCGTGGAGCAGCTTGTGACCACCGGCATCACCACCGTTACTGCCCTCATCAACTGGTGGTACAACAACAGTTTTACTCAGGCCGCGCTGGAGGCTGACAAGACCTACGACCGCATGAAGAAAAGCGGATTCTGATGACTTGTTGATACCAACAAAACGTACATGCAGAAAGGAATAGAAAATGAGCGACATTCAGATTTTCAGCAACCCTGATTTTGGCACCGTCAGAACTTTGGACGAAAATGGCTCCGTTATGTTTGCCGCCACAGATGTAGCACAGGCACTTGGCTATAATAACCCTCGCGATGCAATTGCAAAGCATTGCCGGTGCGTCGCAAAACGCGACGTACCCCACCCTCAGGCCGTTGACAAAACCATCGAGATGAGCTTCATCCCTGAATCCGACCTCTACCGGCTGATTTTCAGCAGCAAGCTCCCCAACGCCGAGAAGTTTACCGACTGGGTGACCTCCGAAGTTCTCCCCAGCATCCGTAAGAACGGCGGTTACATCGCAGGGCAGGAAGAACTCAGCCCACAGGAACTTATGGCGAAAGCATTGCTGATGGCTCAAAAGGTTCTGAATGATCGGGATGCTCGTATTAAGGAACTGACCGCGCAGAATCAGATCATACAGCCTAAAGCCGAGTATTTCGACGCTCTCGTTGCACGGAATCTGCTTACCAACTTCCGTGATACCGCCAAGGAGCTTGGCGTTCGAGAAAAGGAGTTCATTGGCTGGCTGCTCGACCACAAGTACATCTACCGTGACCAGAAGAATAAGTTGATGCCGTATGCTGCTAAAAATAATGGCTTGTTCGAGGTAAAGGAGGGCAAAGGCCGTCATAACGACTGGGCTGGAACCCAAACTCTTATCACCCCGAAAGGTCGTGAAACTTTCCGACTGTTGTACCTGAAAACCATGTAATGTGCCATTCTGTTGACCTCAACAAAATGGTATAGCAAGACCCCCTCTGACCTATATGGCCGGAGGGGGTCTTTTTTTCGTTTATGAGAGTTTCTTCGGACTCCAGATGGCCTCACTCATCCAGATTTCTTCGCTCAGCCTATACAGCATGGCCTGACGCTCCATGATTGAGGTCTTGTTCCATTCCGGCCACGCCTTCAGCTTTTCATTGGCCTTCGTAATGGCGTTGTTCTTTCCAACGTCCACCAGCTCCGGCAGGGAGGAGGTAAGGTACACCGTGGACTGCCTGTACTCCGCGCATTTGTCCTGATAGGTGCTGTTATGAATCGAGCGGTTGATGGTGTTCTCCAGCAACGTGAGGTTGCCAAGGTGGTTTACGATGATGGAGAACTCGTTCTCGTCCACGCCGTACTGCGCCTTATCTACGCATGTCTGCGGCATGATGTGTTCGATCTCGAACGACCACGAAATTAGGTGAGACAATTCTTGGCTTGTCGGTTCATCTGTCATGCCGCTACCTGTACGGAGACCATTCACATAGGCAGAGATTTTCGCCATGATGAACTTGACACGGTACTGCTGCATACTGTTCAGACCCAGCCGCATGAAGTTGGCCTCGTTGTCTGATTTCCACCGGCTGACTTCCGGCAGGACAGCTGTATTGATGAACGCATCTAGCTCATCTGATGTCTTGATGTCCCTGACCTGTACGCACCACTTTACGAAAATGCGTTCGATGTCATTTGTTGTAACTCTATTGATGACCGTATAGTAAACAATGGACTCGACAAGAATCTCGAATCGGTCAAGTACCGCTGGCTCCATGTTGGATGCTGCCAGCAGAAGCATCAAGTGTAAGCGATATGACAAACCGGCCAGCAGAGGAATGTTTTTTAGGCTTCTTACCCCCCCCCCGACTGAATTTGCAGGCTTCTTGCAATTTGCGTAGAAAACGGCTGAATCCTTCATGCCTTGGACAAATTTGAATGGTGCAGAAGCGTATGAACACTGGCTCTTGTTGGCTTTCAGCCATGCGAAAATGCGGTCTTCACGCAGAACGCCGTTCGGCTCTTTGGACACGTCGTATTTTGCCATGATGAAGTAGCGCAGGAAGCGCAGCGGCTTTTCATCAATCCGCTCCAGCTCATTGATGACCGACTTCCATTCGGTGTTGAGGGCGGCGAACTGGTTTGGTTGCACATTGGAGAACAGCATATTCTTCAGCAGGTCGATTGGGTCGAGGTTCTTGCCGCGCTCGTTGATCGTCTCGAACATTTTGAGAGCATCGACCACATTCTGCGTGTCGATTCTCACGAAGCTGGATTGGTACAGCATGAATGCTGCAAATGGCCCAAAGGATGCGATATCGCTGAAGTTATCTCGCATGAAGCATTCCACAACCTCTGCGGCATCAAAGAGCCGACCACCGGTTTTGGAGACATCGTTCGGACGCGGCTCGCCTTTGGCAATCAGTTCAAGGCAGTTTGTGACATTCTGATGCTGAAGCTCCAGCCTGTACCGAGTGACAGGAATGCCGTACTTGTTCACACTGGTGCCGCAGATGAGCTGGTCTATGAAGGCCGTTGGAACGCCGTACTCCGCGTACAGCTTCTTTATAATGCAGAGGGCAATGAAGAATGTTGTCAACCGCTGCTGGCCGTCCACCAGCTCGAAATCGCCATTGGCACTGCACGTTACGATGGTGCCGAGGAAGTATGCTTTGCTCTTGTCGCTGTTGTAGGCATCCAACAGGTCCTCCATAAGCTGTTTGACTTGGGTGCTTTCCCAGACGTACTCGCGCTGGTACTCCGGGATGACGTAAAAGGCACTGAATGCTGTGTTGATGCTCTCATCGGTGTACTTGATATTGGTTTGCCCCATGAATTTGCTCCTCCTGTTTTGATTTTGTGATGCTCAAAACGGCAGGGTCAACCGCGTCCGCTGGACAATCCGCGTGACGTCCTGCGGACGCAGTGAACCAGCCGAAAAATCTGTAATTCCGTATATTTTGGGTCAAATGTCACATGGACGGTCACAAGGATGGTCACATGGACAAAATTCGGACGCATTTTTTGACCTCAAATTTGACCCGACGAGAATGTTGCATTTTTCATGGACTTCTGTTGAAAAAATCCGTAGTTTTACATACTTTGGGTCAAATGTCACAAGGACAATCCTGTGGAACGTCCTTGACCATATAG